>NZ_BOMI01000014.1 GCF_016862115.1 Paractinoplanes deccanensis | reverse complement strand
TCGCTGACCAAGAGAGGCCGCCTCGCTGACCAAGAAACGGCCGCCTCGCTGACCAAGAGAGGCCGCGGCCGGCGCATCACCGCCGGCCGCGGCCGAAAATGGCGGTTCCCGCCTCGTGCGAGGCCGCGACGAGGCACCCTGATGGCATGCACATCGGCGTCATCGGGGCAGGTCAGCTCGGCGCTACGCTCGCCGAGTGGTGCGCGGAGAGCGGTCACGACGTGGCGGTCGCGTCACGGCATCCGGAGCGGCTCGGCGGCGTGGTCGACCATCTCGGCGGCCACGGCACCGCCATGCCGGTCGCGGAGGCGGTGTCCTTCGCCGACGTGGTGCTCTTCGCCCCCAACTGGGAGACCGCGCACGAGGCGATCGACCTGGCCGGCGGCGAGCTGAACGGCAAGATCGTCATTGACGCCACGAATCCCACGGTGCCCGTTCTCGACGGCGCCTCGAGCGGCTTCGAGCAGCTGATCTCGTGGGCGCCCGAGGCGCACTGGGCGAAGGCGCTCAACACGCTCCCCATGGAGGTGCTCAGCTACCGCCGCGGGCACGATCCGCTGCTGGCCGAGTTCGTCTGCACCGACCACAAGGACGCGCGCCAGGCCGCCACCACGATCATCCGGGACATGGGTTTCGCGCCGTTCTACGCCGGTGGGGCCCGCGCGGCCCGTCTCACCGAGCCGGGCGGACCCCTCCAGCACAACGCCGTCGACGTCTTCCACGCCACCGACGCGCTCGCCGAGGCGATGATCGCTCTGCGTTAGCCCTAGACGGGCACCGTCACGAACTGCTTTCCGGTCGTGTTCACCACCCGTACGGAGGCGACATCCGCCGGATCGATCAGCGCGCTCCCGTTCAGGCTCGTGCCGCCCGTCTCGCCGGCCGGGGAGACCAGCCAGCTGCCCGCGACCGCCGGGGTGCCGTCCTTGCCGACCACCTCGAGCACGCACTTCTCCCCCGCCGGGATGCCGCCGACCGTCGCGCTCACCCGCACCCAGCCGGCCGCCGGCACCACGGTCGCCTCCATGCGCGCCCCGGTCGCGGGGTCCGTTCCTGATCCCGTACGGGCGCCAGGCGCCACAGACGCGGTCGCCTGCGCGACCGGATCCGGCTCCGGCGCCGTCTGCCTGCCCACCACCAGCCCACCGGCCACCGCGAGACCCACCGCGACCGCGGCGATCGAGGTCACCGAGGCCCAGCGCCGGTGGCGCCGGCCGGCGGACTCCTGGCGTACCTGCCGAAGGGTGCGCTGCAACAGCAGGTCGGCGTCGTCGGGCGGGCCGTCGAGCAGCATCGCCTCGGGGATCTCGCCGAGTTGCTCGGACCACTCGCGCAGCGACTCGATCTCGTCGCGGCACGCGGCGCACCCGGCGAGGTGCTCGTCGGCCGCCGCCTTCTCCTCGGGCGAGAGCATCTCCATCAGATATCCGGCCAGGTCGACGTGGTCGTTGGTCGGGGGGTTCGCGCTCTCCGGCGCCGTCATGATGCCAACCGTTCTTTGCCGACCTCGCGTAGGGCCCGCAACGCGTAGAAGGAGCGAGATTTCACCGTGCCCGGCGGTATGCCGAGCGCCTCGGCGGCCTCGGCCACCGTGTTGCCCTGGAGGTAGACCTGTTCGAGCACTTCACGGTGCTCGTTGGAGAGCCTGCTCAGCGCGTCGACCACGACCATCGACGTGACGACCTGATCGGCGTGGTCACCCTCCACCGCGGCGTCCGGCGGGCTTTCGCCCACCTCGGGGGGACGCCGGTTCCGGGCCCGGATCTGGTCCAGCACGATGTTTCGTACGACGGTGAGCAGCCACCCGCGTACCGAGCCCTTGCCGTTGTTGAGGCTGTCCGGATGCCGCCAGGCGCGCACGAGCGCCTCCTGGACCACGTCCTCGGCGGCCGCGCGGTCCCTGGTCAGCTGCGTGGCGTACGCGAGCATGGCCCGGCCGTGTTCGGAGAACAACGATCTGACCAGTGCTTCATCGGCCACCTCCCGGTGTGGTCTGGATCTGCTGGACGGCATCCGTCTCTCTCCCCGCGGCACAGTCGCTCGCCGCCTCGTACGGGTCTCCGCCGACGGACGGCCGCTGTGCACCGAACGTCGACATCGATGAAAGTACTGTGCCGCGGCTACCGGGAGTACGCGCCGCGTGGCGTACCCGGATCAAGATTTTTGGGAATGTGGCACAACCCGGTGAACCGGTCGGCGTCCCGGTGGCGTGTGGATGGCATCGAAGGTTCTCAGCGACTGGGAGATGGCCATGATGAAGCGAAGCAGGACGATCTACGTCGCGGCCATGATCGCCGGCTTGGCGAGCGTGGCGGCCTGTGGCAACCAGGGCGGCGGCACCGCGGCAGCGGACGCCGTACCGGTGGCGGTGCAGGGGTCCGAGGCGCCGTTGAACCCTCAGGGACCGGACCCGCAGCAAGAAGACCTGGCCGGCGCCGGCCTTCCCCAGGCGGACGAGCAGCCTGAGGGTGTTGCTCCTTCCACTTCCGCTGCCGCCCCTTCCGAGGAGGCTCCTTCCGAGGACGCTGCGTCCGACGCGGGGGCTGCCGGTGGCTCCGATGAGGCCGAGGCCGACGAGACGACGCCCGCGCCCTCCCCGACCGTGGCGAAGACCCAGAAATGGGTGAAGATCTTCAGCGGCCCGTCCCAGGAGGACATCACGCCGCCGAAGTCCCGCACCGCGGGCAGCAAGGTGGTCGAGCTCAACACGACCGAGTCCGACGAGATCGGCACGTACGTGACCGACGGCGCCGGCCGCACGCTCTACCGCTTCGACAACGACTCGAACAAGCCGCCGAAGTCCACCTGCAACGGCGACTGCGCCACCGCCTGGCCGCCCCTGCTCATCAAGTCGCCCGGCAAGATCTTCCCGGACGGCGTCGACCCGCAGATCGTCGGCTACGTCGAGCGCGCCGACGGCACCTGCCAGGTGACGATCAACGGCTGGCCCGTCTACTACTTCGTCGCCGACGCCAAGCCCGGCGACCTCAACGGCCAGGGCCTGAACGGCAAGTGGTTCGCCATCAAGCCCGACGGCGGCAAGACGTCCAACACCCCCGCGAGCCCGAGCAGCGCCCGCACCAACTGAGCTTTGTTCCTATCGGGGGTACGCCCGGTGACGGCCACGCCGTCACCGGGCGTGTCTTGTTCTGGGGCGCTCCTCATTTCACGGCGTATCGCAGGAAAGCCATGCCGTTGGGGAAGCTGCGGTCCTCGATGAGCTCGAGCTCGGCGCGGACGCCCTGGGGGAAGAACGGCGTGCCGCCGCCGGCCAGCGCGGGCGCCACGATGAGCTGGTATTCGTCGACCAGCCCCGCCTTCACCGCTTGCGCGGCGAGCGTCGGCCCTTCGATGGTGATGTCGCGGTCGTCGCTTTCTTTGAGCTTGCGTACGGCCTCCGGCTCGAACGTGCGCTCCAGGCGCGTGCGGCCCGTGGTGACACCGGTCAGCGTCGTCGAGTAGACCACCTTGTCGGCGGCCTGCCAGACGCGCGCGAACTCGTGCACGACCGCGGGCTCGCCGGCGAGCTCGTGCGCGGTCTCCCAGTAGGACATGACCTCGTACATCCGGCGGCCCATGAGATAGGTGCCGACGCTTTTCGAGCGCTCCCCGATGAACCGGTGCGACTCCTCGTCGGGCACACCCCACCCGAAGTTGCCGTCCTCGTCGCACACGTAGCCATCCACGGACGTGATCATCGAGTAGATCAGCTTGCCCATGCCGTCCCTCCCACCAGACCGAACCGCTTGCAGATTGCAACCAGTCTGCCAGAGGACGGCGCCCGCGTCAGCCCCGCCGCCCACCGTGCGGGTCAGGAGGCCTGGGGCGGGCTGTGGATGAGGCGGGGACCCGAGGATGTGGATGCCGGGAAGGCGGCTGCCGCAGCTGTGGATATCAGCCAGATGACGGCCTCCAGGAGCAAGAGGCGTTCGAGTGTCGCCGCCAGGGGGCCGCGGCCCGCGAAGAGCATGGTCAGGCCGAGGGCGGCGCCCAGGGGGACGGTCAGGCAGACGCCGAGGGCTGCCAGGCGGCGGACGGCGGGGCGCTCGTGGGCGTACCAGAGAGAAGCCATGGTGGCAGCGAGGGTGAGCATGCCCAGGATGGTGGCGGCGGCGTGGACGACATCGGCCGGCGTGGTGAGCTCGTAGGGCGGAAGCGGGCACTGGTTGGTGCACGGCACGGCGCCGGAGATGCCGGCGAGCACGGCCGCGGCGGACAAACCGGGCGTGGTGAGCGGGCGGCGCAGCGCCAGGCCCAGGAGGGCGACGCCGAGAGCCAGCAGGAGTAATCCACAGCGGTACGGAATCGCGTGCGGCATGCCGGACGTGCCCGTTTCGCTGACATAGCCCGCCAGCCAGGAGCCGGGCGTGGCGACGAGCGAGATCGTCATGGTGGTGGCGCCGGCTGCCACGGCGAGCGCGGAGGCGGCGGCGAGAAGGCGAGGCATCCCCCTCATCATGATCGAGACGGGGTTGCCGCTGGTGGGGCGGTGGGTCAGAGTGTGGTCGTGCTGACGCTCGACGAGCTTTTCGCCCATGAGGATCCGTGGCCGATCGCGCTGGAGGCGGGCTTGAGCTCGCTGGGTGAGGTCTACCGACCCGGCCTCGAGGACCTGATGCGGCAGGCGCTGAGCGATCCGGATGCGTCGCTGCGGCGTGAGGCGTTCTCCGGCCTGCCGGGCGACTCGGGCGCGCTCGAACTCGTCATCGAAGGGCTGCGGGACCCGGACGAGTGGATCCGGCGAGAGGCGGTGATCCGGCTCGGCTGGTCGGCGACCCGGGAAGACGCGCGCGACGACGCTCCGGAGGGCCCGTCGACGGCCCGGAGCATCGCGCACCTCTTGATTCCTCTGGTAAAGGACCCTTCCCCGGTTGTCAGGTCGACGATCGGTCAAGTGATCGGCCGTCTCTACGCCGGACGCGATGATCAGGAGGAGGCGGTGCACATCCTGCTGGGGCTGCTCGCCGAGGACGATCCACAGACACGGGCACGCGCGGCGCAGGCTATAGCCTGAGGCGATGGAGCGTTTCCTGTACGGGGTTTCCACAGCGTCGTACCAGATCGAGGGCGCTGTGCACGAGGACGGGCGCGGACCGTCCATCTGGGACACCTTCTCGCACACTCCGGGGCGTATTAAGAACGGCGACACGGGCGACGTCGCGTGCGACCACTACCACCGGTGGGCGGAGGACGTGGCGCTGCTCGCGGACCTCGGTGTGGGGGCGTACCGGTTCTCGATCGCGTGGCCGCGGGTGCAGCCGGCCGGGGCGGGCGCGGTCAACGGCGCGGGGCTCGACTTCTACGAGCGGCTTGTGGACGGGCTTCTCGCGCGCGGCATCGAGCCGGTGCCGACGCTCTTCCACTGGGATCTGCCACAGGCACTGGAGGACGACGGCGGGTGGCTCAGCCGGGAGACCGCCCTGCGGTTCGCCGAGTACGCCGGACACGTGGCCGCGCGGCTCGGCGACCGTGTCCACAGGTTCATCACGCTGAACGAGCCGGTTGTCCACATGGCGCAGGGGTACGCGTGGGGCACGCACGCGCCGGGCCGGGCGCTGCAGCTCGGGGCGCTGCCGGTGGCGCACCATCAGCTGCTCGGGCACGGCCTCGCCGTACAGGCGTTGAAGGCGGCCGGGGCGCGGGAGGTGTGGATAACCAACAACTGCACACCGGTGTGGACAGCGAGCGAGGACGACGCGGACCGGGCCGCGGCGGCTGTGTACGACGGTTTCCACAACCGGCTGTTCAACGATCCCGTGCTGCTGGGCACGTATCCCGAGTTCCTGCTGCCCGGGCTCGCGCCGCACATCCAGGACGGCGACCTCGACACGATCCGCACCCCGGTGGACGCGCTCGGGGTGAACTACTACAACCCCACCCTCGTCGGCGCCGCAAGCGACGGCGGCGAGCTGCCGTTCGAGGTACGGCCGATCGAGGGCTACCCGGCGACGGCGTTCGGCTGGCCCGTGGTCCCGAAGGGCCTGACGGAGCTGCTCACCGGGCTGCGGGACACGTACGGCGAGGCGCTGCCCCCGATCTACATCACCGAGAACGGCTGCTCCACGGACGAGGGCATAGCCGACACCTTCCGGATCGAATACCTGGAGTCGCACCTGGCCGCGGCGCGGGACGCCATCGACGCCGGGGTGGACCTGCGCGGCTATTTCGTCTGGTCGCTGCTGGACAACTTCGAGTGGGCCGAGGGTTATGCACAGCGGTTCGGCCTGGTGCACGTCGATTTCCACAGCCAGAAGCGCACGCCGCGCGACTCGTACCGCTGGCTCCGGTCGGTCGTCACCAAGTAGCCGAAGGGCTGCGGGTGCCCTGTGCCCGGCGGGCACCCGCAGCCCGGGACGGTGGTCAGTGGGCGTAGAGCTGTAGCTCGTACACCGAAATGCCGTAGGACGTTGCCCTGGTCTGGCTCACCAGCCGGACATAGCGGGCACTCGTGGCGGGGAAGGCGACCACGTCGGTGCCGCCGTTCGCGCCGGTCACGGTGGCGGCGGTGGTCCAGGTGGTGCCGTCGGTGGAGGTCTCTATGCGGTACGCGGAGGCGTAGGCGCTCTCCCAGTGGATGACGGCGCGGGCGACCGGGCGCACCGAAGCAAGGTCGACGCGCAGCCACTGGTTGTCGGACCAGGAACTGGCCCACCGGCTGGAAAGGTTGCCGTCCACAGCGTTGCCGGCCGGGTAGCCGAGCTGCGTGCTGGAGGCGGTGACCGTACGGCCGGCCGCGAGGTTGCTGACGTCGTCGCCGCGGGCGGCGGGGAACGACACGACCTGTTGATAAGTCGGGCGGTTCTGCCACGAGACGAGGCCGTGCTCGATGCCGCCGAGCGGGCTGTGGAGAATCGCGTCGGCGCACCACTGGTCGCCGGCCGCGCAGTGCTCGTCGCCCGGATAGGTGGTGGCCGCCGGCTCGGCCAGGGCAGCGCCGAGGCTACTCAGCAGGGCGCTCCGGCAGGCGGTGACGGTGCCTCCGCCGCAGTACGCACGCGACCAGTTCGGCACGGCGTCGCCGAGCGTGGCGCGCAGGTCCTTCGACACCCAGCCCCACCAGCCGTACTGGAAGGCCGAGCCCTTGTGGGCCTGCGCCTCGTTGGCCGAGCTCGGCAGGTCGGAGACCGGGCCGGTCTGCCCGCCCGACGGCGACTCGTTGATCTGCAACGTATCCACAAGCGCGTCGAACAGGCCGTCGCCCAGCCCTGGGGAAAACTGCGCGACCACGAGCTTCGGCCACCACGCGTCGAGGATGCGGATGGCGTCGGCGTCGCGGTACACCTTGCTGTCGGCGGCGGTCTCCTCGCGGTGCGATCCGGCCGCACGCCACGCCCGCAGCTTGGCGATCGCGGCAGCCTGCGCCGCGTCGGTCACCGGCGCGGTGTCGATGACGCGCAGGATGTCGTCGAGCACCTCGGCGCCGCGCAGGTCGGTGGTGGCCGCCGACTCGACGACCTTGACCAGGCCCGCGCGGTCGTACTTCTGACCGGCGGCCAGCGCGGCCTTGATGGGCCTGTCGAGCAGGTCGCCCCGGTGCACGGCGCTGAAGCTGAAGTTGCCGTCGGCCGCCGAGTAACCCGCCGCCTGCTTGTTGTTCCAGCTGACGAAGTAGTCCTGGTTGACGGCCTGTGGACGAGCGGACAAAGGCCGATAGGTGGCCGTGTTCGCGGCGGGGTTCCAGCCCACCCACTCGTACGCGGGTTCCGCGCGCGTCGGCAGGTTCGGGTCGGCGCCGGCCGGGCGGACCGGTTCCGCGCCGGACGTCACGTACGCGATGTCCTTGCTGTTGACGTAGAACCAGTTGAACGCGAAGACGATCTGGGACGCGGAGGCGGTGAACGCGGCCGGCGTGCCCATCTGGGCGGGCTCGTTGAACATCTGGAAGCCGACGGCGGAGTCGGCCTCGTGCCGGTAGGTCGAGCGGAGGCTGGTGAACGCGGTGGGGATGCCGCCGACGAGGCCGCGCCACTGGACCAGGCCGTATCTGGTGCGCAGCGAGGTCAGCCGGTACGAGCCGGCGGGGGTGGAGTCGGCGGTCGTGGGCGTCCACGCGTTGGACTGCGAGAGGGCCTCCATCGGCAGGCATTGGCCGTGGTACAGGTAGTGCGCCGAGGCCACGGTGGGGGTGCCGCCGGCCGGGTCGCAGAGCGTCACGGCGTACGTGTCGGTGATGTCCTGGATGCTCGACGTGGCGCTCCATGCGTAATCGGGCCCGCGGCCGATCAGCGTGTAGAGGTTGAGGCCGGCGAAGGCGATGCCGCGGCTGGAGATGCCCGGGCCCTGGAGCTCCTGGAGCATGAGCAACTGCGGCGCGAAGTAGCCGGTCTGCGGGCCGAAGACGGCGATCGGATGGCCTGTGGACGAGTGGGCGGCGCTGATGACGGCGGCGTTGGACATGCCGCGGCGGGCGCCGTTGTCCACAGCCAGGGCGACCGAGCTGCTGCCCGACACGCCTGTGGATGCCGAGCCGGTCTTGTCGTACACGAGGGGTTCGGGTGTCGCGGTGCCGGCGTCGGGCATGGCGACCCCGGCGGCCGAGGGGTTGCCCTGCCCGTACGGGAACGACTGCCCGTTGTGCAGCGTGAGCACCGCCTCGGGGTCGTTCTGTGACCGGAACTGTTGCCACACCTGGTCACCGACGGTGGTGCCGTACTTGGCGCGCGCGGCGATGCGGACGAGCGCGGAGCGCATCTCGTTGCCGCCGCCACCGCCGAAGAGGCCGCCGATGACACCGGCTACGGCGACGAGGTCGGTCATGACGAAGGGCTCGGGACCGCCGGCATTGGTGATGGCGTCGAGGTGACCGGTGAGGACGTATTCGCCGGGGCAGTCGCGCGCGGCCATGCAGTCGGCGATGTACTTGTTGATCCCGGCGATGTACGACTGCACGTCGTCGTAGAGCTGCTGCCCGCGGGCGCCCTGGGTGCGCAGCGTGTCGATCTGCGCCTGGAGATCCGCTTCGGTGTACGGAGAGTTGCGCCAGACGCTCTGCTCGAGGGCGCGGTTGCCCGCGGCGCCGCCGGCGAACGGGGTCAACTTGCCGCGGGCGACATGGCGGAGCAGATCCATGAGGAAGAGGCGGTCCTGCGCGCCGGCGTACCCGGCGCCGTACATGGTTCCGGAGCGTGTGGTGCCGGTGATGTGCGGGACACCAAGTTGTTTGTCGCGCACTATCGTCACGTCGGAGCGTGGGGACACCGTGGTGGCGACGTTCGGGGCGGCCACGCCGTACGAGCTGTCGTTGAAGAAGGTGTTGATCTGCTGGCCGGTCAGGCCGGTGTAGCTGTGGACAAGCGCGTCGTAGGGCGCGAGCTGATCGTCGGAGTGCGGCGGCTTCGTGCCGAACGCCTGCGAGGCGAGGATCTGAAGCAGGTCGGCGTCGCCGTTCTGCCCGGGCGGCAGGATGTCGGAACACTCGCCCAGGCAGTAGTCGGTCGCCTCCACGGCGGCCAGGGCAGCGCTCGGCAGGACAGCGTGAGCGGCGCCGTTGACGGCCGCAGCGTTCGGCAGGACAGCGTGAGCGGCGCCCTTGACGGCCGTAGCGTGCGGGAACGCCATCTGCGCGGCAGCGTTGACGGTCGCGGTGTTCAGCAGCGCCACCTGGGCGGCGGCGCGGGCGGCCTGCGCGGTCACGGCATTGGCTTGGGCGGCGGCGCCACTGGCCTGGGCGGCGCCACTGGCCTTGGCGGCGCCACTGGCCTGGGCGGCGACGTTGGCCTGGGCGGCGACGTTGGCCTGGGCGGCGACGTTGGCCTTGGCTGCGCCACTGGCCTGGGCGGCGCCACTGGCCTGGGCGGCGACGTTGGTCTGGGCGGCCTGCGCGGCGGCACTGACTTGGGCGGCCTGCGCGGCGGCTTGCGGGAAAGCGGCTTTCCTTGAAGCGGCTTCCGGGGAGGCTGCGGCCGGCGCGGCGGGGTGGGCTGCGAAGGAGGCGAGGACGAGGGCGGCCACGAGGGCGGGAGAGCGTCGGCGCATGGGGTGTCCCTTCCGGGAACGCACGAACGCGAAAAGATTTCATAGATATTAAGACGTCGATGTCTTCGGGAGCTAGACCTGAGGAGACGGACGCCGGCGCGCGGTCGGGGACGCTGCGCAAATGGCGCGGACGGGGCGTGTTGCGGTGGTCGCCCTCGGGATGTGGATCTCCGGTAACGAAGGAAACGGGCGGCGGATGGGGCTCCACTCCCCATCCGCCGCCCGGGTTCCCCCTCGGGTCAGCCTCGTCGGCGGCGGCGTGACAAGGTCACGGCCGCGACGCCCAGGACCAGCAGGATCAGACCGCCGATTGCTGCGGCGATGATGTTGGTGCCGGCGCGGGCCAAGGCGCTGGAGCTTGTGCGGTCCATAGCGCCGGAGCCCGCGCCGGCCGCGACACCGGAGCCCGCGCCATCCTCAGCGCCGGAACCTGTGGCGCTGGAGCCGGCGCCATCCACAGCGTTGGAGCCGGCGCCATCCACAACGCTGGAGCCGGCGCCATCCACAACGCTGGAGCCGGCGCCATCCACAGGGCCCGAGCCGGCGCCGGCCCGGGCGCCCGAGCTGGTGTGAGGCGAGGCGTTCCCGTGTCGCGTGGCCTGCGGGCCAAGGGCGTCGGGACTTGGCTCGTCCACACCCGGCGGGAGGTCTTGCGGAGCGACGTTCCGCGCGATCCCGGGCGTTCCGGGCACAGCATGGAGCTGGGCTGCCTTCATCGGCGGGGTGGACGCCTGCGCGTACAGATAACCGATGGCGACGTCGAGGAGATGCGCGCGGCCGAGCACGACCTCGACGCGCAGCGCGGCGGCCTCCGCGCGGATGTCGCGGTCGCCGATCAGCTGGCGAGGGCTGCCCAGCGAGATTCGCGCGGACAGCACCGCTGGAGCCTTGCCGGCCGAGAGGCCGCCGTAGAGATCGACGCTCACGCCGGCGTCGGCGGTGTCCAGCGTGGTGACCGGCTTGCCTGCGGCGGTGACCTTGAGAACCGCGGGCCGATACTTGACTGATGAACGCTTTCGGTCACCTGCGGCGATCACGGCCAAGGTCGGCTGCGTTACGACCTTGATCGACACCTCTTGGGGAGTGCCGCCGAAGAGCGTCAAGTCGGACAGGGCCACGCCCGCCGCCGCGCTGACGCCGCGGCGGCCGCCGTCGAGGCGTACCAAGTCTGTGGCGCTTTGGGTCGAACCCGTGGGGCCGAGCCGGAGAAGGCTGGTTTTGCGCGGTGTGTCCCCCGCCCGGCGAAGCGCCTGAAGCGCCGGCGTCCGGCCGCCGCCGGCGAGCAGTTGCACGCCGGCGAGCATGGTGGCACTCCGGGTGAGGGGCCCGGTTGCGCCGCAGTTGTACGCATCCAGCCAGCGCGCGTCGGCGGTGGAGCGGCCCAGTTGCACGGTGGCGAGCCCCGCCGCCTGGAGGCCGGCAAGCTCGGCGGTAGCGGGTTCTCGCGTCGGCGGCGCTTGGCGGGAGGCGGCGGTGCCCGGTAGCGGCAGGCCGGGCAGCTGCATGCCGAGAAGTTTGGCATCGGCGTAACGGCCCGTAGCGGTCGTCTTGCTCCGGCGTGCAGCGCTGTCGGCACTGCCGTGCGCGGCGGCGAGGCGCACATCAACCAACGACGGAAGATCCGGCCGCAGAACTCCCGCATCTAGCAGGTTGATCTTCACCAGGTCGGCCTGAGCGTTGGCGGTGAAGCGCGAATCGGGCTGATCCGTTTCGGTCTTTGATCCACGCTTCGTTGAGTCGGCCGCCTGGTTGGTCCGGGTGCCGGCGCACTTTCCCGGGACGCCCGCGCTCTCCCGCGCAGACGCGGGCGTCAATGGCGCCGCGACCACGGCCAGCGCAGCGACTACGGCGGCCGTGCCGGAGAATGCATGATGCGTCCGCGGTGGGCGGGAAGGGCGCATGATCGGCATGAAGGTCCTCGCAAACCGGTCGACGGTGAGTCCGGCTTGACCATCGAGAAGCCGTTGATCAGGGAAACGGACGATGGAGCTGTTATTCGTCATCAGCAGATAGCGGCAAATCGGCCATCTCCGGCGAAGCTCCACTGACTAACGACACATCTGCGACCTGGACACCCTCGCTCACCGGGCGTTTCGCCTTCCATTGGCTTCGGCGGCAGAGGACGTCATCCACAGTCGGCAGTGGACAAGGCGACACAGGCTGCGGCGGCAGAGGACTCCATCCACAGCCGGCAGTGGACAAGGCGGCCACAGCCGGCGGTGGCGAAAGGCGGCCACAGGTGCTGGCCCAAGTGCGGTGGACGAGTCCCCCCGGGTGGGCCGACGACGGGGGCCATGCACAGGTAGGGCTGCCAACGGGGCCATCCACAGGTCGGCCGGCAACGGGACGTCCACGACTCGGGCCGCCATGAGGCCACCCATAGGTCCGGCCGATAACCGGGCCATCCACAGGTCGGCCGGCGAGGCGATCCACAGGGACAGGAGGGTCGTCGGAGCGGCCCGGGCGGATCTCCATCGTCCGGGAAGGCCGTCCTGTCATCCACAGGCGCTCCCTCCCCCGGCGGCATTGTCGGCACACTGGACGGCGGACTCCTGTGGATCGCGCTTGGCCGGCGCGCCGGCAAGCCGTAGAGGATCTCTGTGGAGTGGGAGCGCCGGATCGCTTGCCGGCGTCGCGCACATTGATCCACATTGTGTAGCTGGGCGTACCCGAGTGACAGCGCCGCGATAGATTGCGGTGAGACGGGGACCACTGCAAGGGGGACGGATCATGGCTCGACGTGGTGGACGCCGGTGATGACGCCGACGCAGCTGCGTGCCTATTCCGCTGTGGTTCGGCTCGGGTCGGTGAAGTTGGCGGCGGCTCAGCTGTCCGTTTCCGAGTCCGCGATCTCGCTGCACATCGGGCAGCTTCGGCGTGAGCTCGGCGATCAGCTGTTCTCGCGTACGTCGTCGGGTCTTGCCTTCACGCCGGGTGGTCTGCGGCTGGCCAGCCGTGCCAACGAGATGCTCGGGCTCCAGGACATCACGGTCCTCGAGGTGAGCGCCGCGGCGCGTGGGCGGCGGCTGCTTCGTGTCGGCGCGTCCAGCCTGTTCGCCGAGCACGCGGCGCCGGGGCTGATCGAGCTCTTCGCGGGGCGGGCGGACGATCTCGACGTGGAGTTGAGCGTGCGTGATCCGGCGTCGTTCGCCTCGGTGCTGCTCAGTCGCACGGTGGACATCGTGATCGGCCCGCCGCCGCCGGTGGTCGACCCCGAGCTGACGTCGCGGCCGGTCATGAACTACCGCATCGAGGTGGTCGCCGGGCCGGACCACCCGCTCGCCGTGGTGCGCCCCTCCCCCGGCCAGTTGCGCGACCAGACGTGGCTGCTCGGGCCGTCCGCCGCCACCACCCTCGGCGCGATCCCCGACCTGCTGCGGCGGCTCGGCATTCCCGAGGAGAAGCAGCAGATCTACCAGAGCAACGCCGCCGCCGTGGAGGAAGCCAAACGCGGCAAGGGATTGGCGCCGGCCTTGTCGTTCGCCGTCGCTCCGGACGTGCGCAAGGGCCATCTGGTACGCGTCGCCGGCCCGCACGCCGTCCTCGAAGCCGGCTGGCACGCCCTCACCCTGGACGAGCGCGGCGCTCCGCAGGCCGCCCAGGAGCTGGCGCGTTTCGCTTCCACGCCGCGGGCGATCCAGGCCATGATCCGCGGCACCGGCGTCAACGTCGGCCACTTCCGCCCGTCGGTACACGTCACGTTGTGGAGCTGAGCTCGGGAAGCCCAGCCACGTTGAAGCGTGGATGCACCAGCACAGCGAAAGGGAATGCGGGCAAGGCCGGAAGGCGGCGAAGACGACGCTGCAACCGCACCGAAGCAGGCACCGCAACCCGCGCACCAAGCAGGTGACCAAAACAGACGCTGCAACCGCACCGAAGCAGCCGGCCAGCACAGACACCGCAACCCCACCAAAGCAGGCGGCCAAAAAGCGCAACCGCACCTGAACAGGCGACCGAAAGAGCGGACCGCAAGGGGCCACCGGGACGACGGTGCAGGCGCGCAAAGGTCAAACGCTGAGGTGGCGCATCGCCGCGATCAGGTCGGCGAACGTTGCGGCCGGTAGCAGGTGGTCGCAGTGCGGGAGGGCGGCGGCCATCCCCGCGACCCTCGGGGCGAAGCCCGGCGCGCCCGCGCGAGGGTTGAGCCACACGATCTGGTGGGCGCGGCGGCGCAGGCGGGACATGGCGGCCGTCATCTTCTCCGGAGGGTCGCTGTCCCAGCCGTCCGAGGCGATCAGGACCAGGGCGCCGCGCAGCGTGTTGCCGTGGTGGGAGTCGAGCAGGGCGGCCAGGTTGGTGGCTATCCGGGTGCCACCGAAGCGGTCGCCTACCGAGGCGGTGGCCCGGGCCATGGCCTCGCGGGCCGAGGAGTGGCGCAAGGCCGGGGTGAGGCGGGTCAGGGAGGTGGCGAAGGCGAAGACCTCGGCCTCCGCGACGACGGTGAAAGCACGCATCATGTGCAGGTAGGCGGCGGCCTGTGCGCTCATCGACTCGCTCACGTCGCAGAGGAGGACGGCGCGGCGGGGACGGCGGACGGGACGTTCCCGGACGACGGTGACGGGCTCCCAGGCGGTACGCCGTGCCAGCGCGATCGTGGCGCGCAGCGCGATCCGGCGGCCGGACGGGTCGACGGCGTGCCGGCGGGTGCGGCGCGCCGGCCACCTGGTGAGGGTGGCTCGCAGCACGTCGGCCAGGTCGTCCAGCTGTTGCGGGTCGAGCTCCTCGAAGGGGCGTTCGGCGAGGGCCGCCAGCTCGCTCGGGCGGCGCTCCGGGGTGTGCAGCGGGCTCTCGGCCGGGTCGGCGGCGGCCACGGCAGGCGGCAGCGTCGCCCACGGCAGGCCGCCACCGGCGGCGGCGTCGTCACCCCCGTGGGGCACGGCGAGGTGCACATCGTCACGCTTGCTTGGCGGTACGGAGGCGCGCGTCAACGGCAGAGGGGGCGCGTCGCCGAAAACCGAGTGGAACACGCGGTCGAAGACGGCAAGATCCGGTTGACGCCGTACGAGGGCTACGCGCACTGTCCAATAGAGAGCGTTCACCGACACGGGCGGGCTGGCCTCCAGCGCGTGCACGAGGTCGCCCGTCTCGGTGAGGCCGGCGGCCATCCCGGCGCCGCGCAACCGCTCGACAAAGGCGACGGCGAACGCGGCCCGGTCGACTCCCCGCAGCAGCACTGGCACCGAGGGACCACGGCCGCCTGACGGTGTCGGGGAGGGAGGCGCGCCGGGGTCAGCGGCGGGCAACGACCCACGCTATGACGGCGCCGACGACGACCACGCCGACGGCCACGGGGATGAGGCGCTTGTAGACGGAGCCGCCGGCCAGTTCGAGCAGGTCGAGAGGCTCGGCCTCGGCGGTGACCGAGGACGAGGACGAGGTGGCGGGTGCCGCCGAAGCGGTGGGGGCGGCGGAGGCCGAGGCCAGGGCGGCGGCCGAGGGAGCGGGTGACGACGCCTGCACGTGAGCGGGGGTGGCGGTGGCCGCGCCCGCGGGCGCGGTGCCGTTGCCGTTCAGGGCGGCGCCGGTCGGCTCCTCGGCGGTGTAGGGGGCGGGGGTCTGCTCCACCGCGGCCGGCGAGACAGAGGTGTCGGGAACGGTCTCGACCGCCGCGGGCGAGGGGGTGGTGGCGGGCGACTCCGCCGTCTCCGGCGCGTCGGCCGCCTCCGAACCGGATTCCGTCTCCGCGGCAGAAGCGGCGGAGGTGGGGGAAGCGGCGGAAGCGGCGGAGGTGGGGGAAGCGGCGGAAGCGGCGGAGGTGGGGAAAGCGGCGGAGGAGGGGGAAGCGGCGGAGGAGGAGGAAGCGGCGGGATCCGCGGCCAGCTTTGCCTCGAGGTTGGTGACGAACTGGGCCAGCAGCTTGCTCGACACCTCCTTGATCATGCCGCTGCCGAACTGGGCCAGCTTGCCGCTGATCTTCAGGTCCGTGTCGACGCTGACCAGGGTGCTGTTGTCGCCGGACGGCGAGAGCACCGCCGTGACCAGGGCCGAGGCGTTGCCCGCCGAGCGGGCGTCGCGGCCCTTGGCGTCGATGACCGCGCGGTAGGCCGCGTCGTCCTTCTCGGTGAACTGGGCGGTGCCCGCGAAGTCGGAGATGACCGGGCCCACCTTCACCTTCACCTTGCCCTTGTAGACGTCGCCCTCGACGCCCGTCAGCTGGGCGCCGGGCATGCACGGGGCGATGACCGGGAGGTCCGTCAGCACCTGCCAGGCGCGCTCGATGGAAGTGTGGACCGTGAACTCGTTGGTGATCTTCATCGAGACTCCTGACGGGCAGCGACAAGGGCAGCGGCGACGGCGAGGCGGTCGTCGGGGGTTTTCGCGATCGTGCCGATGGTGCGCGGGACGTCGTCCTCGGCCAGGTCGGTGACGCCGAGGGCGGCCAGCGCCGACACCCAGTCGATGGCCTCCGCGAGGCCGGGCGCCTTGTCGAGCTCCAGCGCCCGCACCCGGCCGACGAACTCGGTGGCGCTGCGGATCAGCGGCTCGGCGGCCCCGGGCACGGCCCGCCGCACGATCGACGCGGCGCGGGCCGGCGACGGGAACTCGATCCAGTGGTAGAGACAGCGCCGGCGGAGCGCGTCGTGCAGTTCGCGGCTGCGGTTCGAGGTCAGCACGACGATCGGCGGCCGGGCGGCGGTGAACGTGCCGAGCTCGGGCACGGTGATCGCGCCCTCGCCCAGGAACTCGAAGAGCAGGGCCTCGAACTCGTCGTCCGCCCGGTCGATCTCGTCGATCAGCAGGACGGGCGGCTGGGGGCCGTCATGGCGTACGGCCTTGAGGATGGGTCTGTCCTGCAGGAACTCGGCCGTGAACAGGTCGGCGTCGGCCAGCTTCTCCTGCCGGGCCTCGGCCAGCCGGATGGCGAGGAGCTGCCGCTGGTAGTTCCACTCGTAGAGGGCCTCGCCGGCGGTGAGCCCCTCGTAGCACTGGAGCCGGATGAACGGCGTCCCCAGGGCGAGGGCGAGCGCCTTGGCCGCCGCCGTCTTGCCCACGCCGGGCTCGCCCTCGAGCAGCAGCGGCTTGCCCATCCGCAGCGACAGGTACACCGCCATCGCGAGGCCGTCGTCGACGAGGTAGTCCACGGCGTCGAGACGGAGCCGCACGTCCTCCGGCGAGTTCACGGGGACTCCAGCAGGCGCTCGTAGTCCGCCCGGGTGTCGACGTCTCGCGGCACCGGGCCGGGGATCGCGACCTCGGACACGTCGTAGCGGCCCGAGTGCAGCAGCTTCCACACCGCCTTGTCGCCGTGCAGGGTGCGCAGCTCGGGAAAGACGGTGCTGCGGAACAGGAACGGGTGGCCGAGCCCGTCGTCGTAGCGGCACACGCCCACCGGCGCCGGCGCGCCGAGGAGGAGGTGCACGGACGAGACTCGTACGCCCGGTTGGTCGCCCAGCAGCAGCACCAGCGCATCGGTCGTCACGGCTGCGGCTCCGGAGCGGATGGAGGAGCCGCAGCCGGACGAGAACTCGGCGTTGTGGAGCACCGTGCAGCCGGTCAGGTCGACGCGCTCGCGCACCTCGTCCGCCGATCCGCCCACGGTCACCAGCAACGCGTCGAAACCGCAGGCGCGCGCCACGTCGAGGGTGGCGTCGAGCAGGGTCCGGCCGCGGTACGGGAGCAGTTGCTTGGCCTCGCCGAGCCGCAGCGACGCCCCGGCCGCCAGCACGAGCCCGGTGACGCTCAAGCCGTGTACCGATCGCGGCAGCCCGTACAGCAGAACCAATGATCTTGTCCGTCGACGACGGCGTGCGGTGTGCTGTCGTCGATCGTGACGGTCATGCCGCACACCGGGTCGACGGCCTGCCGCGGCGCCTCGACGGCGACGGCCGGTGCGAGGCCGCCCCGCAGCTCGCGGACGATCTCGGCCAGCAGGGACAGGGCGATTTCCTTGGGGGTACGGGCTCCGATGTCGATCCCGGCGTGCGCGTGCACGCGAGCGCGCTCCTCGGGGGTCAGCCGCATCGCGTCGAGCACGGCCGTGCCCCTCTTACGACTGGCCACCAGGCCGATGTACGGGACGCCGGCCTCCAGGGCGGCGTGGATCTGCTGCTCCTCGTCGCGCCCGAGGCCCGCGACCACGACCGCGGAGGCGCCATCGTAGGAGGAGGCGACCTCGAAGTCGAGGAACTCCGCCAGCGACCGCACGGCCACGCCGATCGGCGTGTCGCCCGCCACCCCGAGGATCGGCTTGGGCAGCACCGGGCGCAGGAAGATCTCGATCGCCCCGCCGGAGTGGCACGGGTTGACCACGACCAGCGCGCCCGGCGTCTCGGGGAACGGCGCCGACTCCTCGGGCAGCACGCGCAGCAGGACCGTGTTGCCGTCGCGCAGCGAGTCGAGCGCTGCCGCGCGCACCGAGCTCTCGGCGCACACCCCGCCGACGAAGCCCTCGATGGACCCATCGGCGAGGATGACCGCGTCGTCGCCGGGCCGCGCCGAGGTGGGCTCCTGGGCGCGGACGACGGTGGCGTGCACGAACGGGCGGCGCTCGTTCGTCAGTTCTTTCGCGCGTTCCGCGATCAGCACAGCTGGTTCCTTAGATCGGAGGCGTTGCCTGGCCGCGCATGGCGTCCCAGACGCGCGACGGGGTCAGCGGCATGTCCGCGTGGCGTACGCCGAAGGGCTTGAGCGCGTCCACGACCGCGTTGACGATGGCGGGCGGCGATCCGACGGTGGCCGACTCCCCCACGCCCTTGGCGCCGATCGGGTGGTGCGGCGACGGCGTGACCGTGTAGCCGGTCTCCCAATCGGGCACCTCGAGCGACGTCGGGATCAGGTAGTCCATCAGCGAGGCGCCGAGGCAGTTGCCGTCCTCGTCGAAGGCGATCATCTCCATCAGCGCCATGCCGACGCCGTCGGTGAGGCCACCGTGCACCTGGCCCTCGATGATCATCGGGTTGATGCGGGTGCCGCAGTCGTCGACGGCGATGAAGCGCCGCACCTTCACCTGCGCCGTGCCGGGATCGATGTCGACCACACAGATGTACGCGCCGTGCGGGTAGGTGAGGTTGGAGGGGTTGTAGCAGATCTGCGCCTCGAGGCCGCCCTCGATGCCCTCCGGCAGGTCGCCGGCGCCGTGCGCGCGCATCGCGATGTCCTGGATGGTCACCGACTTGCCGGGATCGCCCTTGACCTGGAACCGGCCCTTCTCCCACTCCAGGTCGGCGACGGTCACCTCGAGCATCGCCGAGGCGATGATCTGGGCCTTGTCGCGGACCTTGCGGGCCACCAGGGCGGCCGCCGCGCCGGAGACCGGTGTCGAACGGCTGCCGTACGTGCCCAGGCCGAACGGCGTGTTGTCGGTGTCGCCGTGCACGACCTCGATGTCCGCCGGCGGGATACCGATCTCCTCGGCCACGATCTGGGCGAACGTCGTCTCGTGCCCCTGGCCCTGCGTCTTGACCGACAGCCGGACGACCGCCTTGCCGGTGGGGTGCACCCGCAGCTCGCAGCCGTCGGCCATGCCGAGCCCGAGGATGTCCATGTTCTTGCGCGGGCCGGCGCCGACCGCCTCGGTGAAGAACGCGATGCCGATGCCCATCAGCTCGCCGTTGGCCCGCTTGACCTCCTGCTCCTTGCGCAGGTCGGCGTAGCCCGCCATGTCCATGGCCAGGCGCATCGTCGGCTCGTAGTTGCCCGAGTCGTAGACCCAGCCGGTCTTGGTCGTGTACGGGAACTGCTCGGGCTTGATGAAGTTCTTCAGGCGCAGCTCGGCCGGGTCCATGCCGAGCTCGTAGGCGAGCGTGTCGACGATGCGCTCGACCAGGTAGACGGCCTCGGTGATGCGGAAGCTGCACGCGTACGCGACGCCGCCGGGCGCCTTGTTGGTGTAGACCGCTGTCATCTTGCAGTACGCGGCCTCCAGGTCGTAGCTGCCCGTGAAGACGCCGAAGAAACCGGCCGGGTACTTCACCGGCGCCGCGGTGCCGTTGAACGCGCCGTGGTCGGCCAGCACGTTGGTACGGATGCCCAGGATCTTGCCGTCACGGGTCGCCGCGATCTCGCCGCGCATGATGTAGTCGCGGGCGAAGCCCGTACTGATCAGGTTTTCCGACCGGTCCTCCATCCACTTGACCGGCTTGCCGGTGACGATGGAGGCGACGATCGCGCAGACGTAGCCGGGGTAGATCGGCACCTTGTTGCCGAAGCCGCCGCCGATGTCCGGCGCGATCACCTGGATCTTGTGCTCGGGCAGGCCGGCGACGATCGCGTAGAGGGTGCGGTGGGCGTGCGGGGCCTGGGTGGTCGACCAGAGCCGCAGCTTGCCCTCGACCGCGTCGAAGTCGGCCACCGCGCCGCAGGTCTCCATCGGCGCCGGGTGCACGCGGGGGTAGACGACGTCGGTGCTGACCACCACGTCGGCCCGGGCGAAGACGGCGTCGGTCTCGTCCTTGTCGCCGGTCTCCCAGTCGAAGCAGTGGTTGTTCGTCTTGCCCTCGAGGTCGTCGCGGATCAGCGGGGCGTCCGGCTCGAGCGCCTTGCGGACGTCGACGACCGGCTCGAGCACGTCGTACTCGACGTCGATGAGCTCGAGCGCGTCGCGCGCCTGGTAGCGGTCGTCGGCGACGACGAACGCGACCTCCTGGCCCTGGAAGCGCACCTTGTCGGTGGCGAGCACGGCCTGCACGTCATTGGAGAGCGTCGGCATCCACGCCAGGCCCTGCTCGGCCAGCGCGGCGCCGGTGACGACCGCCCGCACGCCGGGCGCCGCCTCGGCGGCGCTGGTGTCGATGCCGACGATGCGGGCGTGCGCGAACGGCGAGCGCAGGATCGCCAGGTGCAGCATGCCGGGCAGCTGCACGTCGTCGGTGAAGCGGCCCCGGCCGCGCAGCAGCCGCGGGTCCTCCTTGCGCAGCATCCGGCCGTAGCCGACGGGCTTCTGGTCGTTGTCGTCGAAGGTGGTGAGCTTCGGCTCCTGCACGGCGGTCACGCCTGAGCCACCTCCTCCTGCTTGGCGGCCGCTTCGTGGACGGAGGCCCAGCGCACCGAGCGGATGATCGTCGAGTAGCCCGTGCACCGGCAGATCTGGCCCGAGATGGCCTCACGGATCTCGGCGTCGGTGGGGTCGGGGTTCTTGTCGAGCAGCGCCCGGCAGGTCATCATCATGCCCGGCGTGCAGAAGCCGCACTGCAGGCCGTGGCACTGCCGGAAGCCCTCCTGGATCGGGTCCAGCTCGGCGCCCTTGGCCAGGCCCTCGACGGTGCGCACCTCGTGGCCGCCCGCCATCGCGGCGAGCACGGTGCACGACTTGACGGGCTCGCCGTCGAGCCAGACCACGCACGTACCGCAATTGCTGGTGTCGCAGCCCCAGTGGGTGCCGGTCAGGCCCAGGTGGTCGCGCAGGAAGTGCACGAGCAGCAGGCGCCCCTCGATCTCCCGGGTGACCTCGACGTCGTTGACGGTCATCGTGACCTGCATCAGTGTCCGCTCCTCGCCCGCTCGACGGCCTTGCGCAGCGTTCGTCTGGTCAGCTCGTGGGCGAGGTGCCGCTTGTAGTCGGCGCTGCCCCGCTGGTCGGTCACCGGGTCGCAGCTGCGCGCCGCGATCGCGCCGGCCTGGTCGTACAGCTCCTCGGCCGGGGCGTTCCCGCGCAGCGCGGCGGAGATCTCCGGGATGCCGGTCGTGTTGGGCCCCACGGCGGCGAGGCCCACCCGGGCGTCCGCGACGGTGCCGTCCCCGGCGAGCCACACCGCGGCCCCGGCGCTCACCACGGCCCAGTCGCCGGCGCGGCGCTCGACCTTCTCGTACGCGCTGCCGCCCGCCGGCCGCACCGGGACGCGCACCTCGATGAGCATCTCGTCGTCACCGACCGCCGTCTCGTACGGCCCGACGTGGAACTCCTCCATGCCCACCACGCGCTCGGCGCCACCCGGGCCGCGGATGACGCAGCTCGCGCCGAGGGTGGTGCAGACCGCCGAGAGATCCTCGGACGGGTCGGCCTGGCACAGCGAGCCGCCCAGCGTGCCCCGGTTGCGCACCACCGGGTCGGCGATCACCCGCTCGGCGTCCCGGAAGATCGGGAACACCGCCGCGAGCTCGTCGGACTCGAGCAGTTCCCGATGCCGGGTCAGCGCGCCGACGCGCACCTCGTCGCCGGTGAAACGGATATAGCCCAGCTCCTCGTGGAGCGGATTGATGTCGATCAGATACTCGAAGTTGGCCAACCGCAGCTTCATCATCGGCAGCAGGCTGTGCCCGCCGGCCACGAGCCGCGCCGAGCTGCCCAGACGTTCCAGCAACCCGATGGCATGGTCCACAGTGGTGGCGCGTTCGTATTCGAACGGAGCCGGCACCTGCACGCTGCACCTCCCGCGATCGCGGGTGAGACTTCCTCGCGTCCTCGTCAAAGTCAACAGCGACCTAAGGGAACTCTTAGGTCCCGTTCCGGCTCCATTCACGCGCCGACCGGCGGCCGTTCGCCCACGTCACCAACGATCTTGCGGTGGTCGAATCCGAACTGATCAGCCGCCGGACCCTGCTGCGGGCCGCCGTGGCCGCCGGCGCCGCCGCGCCCCTCGCCCTGAAGACGCCGGCCATGGCCGCCGCCCCACTGCCCTTCGTCTCGGACTATCAGAGCAACGTCACCGCCAACACGACGGCCGCGACGAACGCCGCGATCCGGGTTCTCTCCGGCATGGAGCGGCTCTGGCACACCGGCACGGCCTGGAACACCGGCACCGTGCTCGACGCCGCCGTGCTGCGCGCCAACATGCGCTACTGCGTGCGGGTCACCTCGCGCCGCACACCCGAGCAGGCCGCCCGCGCCTACGTGCAGGACCGGCAGCACCAGAGCTACGCGGTCATCGCCGGGCTCGGGCCGCTCGCCGGCGCGTACCGGACCGGCGCGCTCGCCGTCACCGGCATCACCGGCGCGCCCGCCACGACGCCGCCCACCACCGTCAGCGACACCCTGCCCGCCGGCGCGCCGCCCGGCTCGGCACTCGGCGCCGGATCGCCCACCTCGGCGCTCGGCCAGGTCGTCACGCTGGTCAACACGGTCCGCGGCCCCTGGTCGTCCGGCAACCCGTCGAAGGCCGCCTACCAGTACCCGCGCCCGTGGCGGATGACGCTGGACAGCGAGGTCGCCGACACCGGCAGGCTCGACGAGCTGGGCTACCCCGTCTACGCCTCACCGGTCAGCGTCGTGCCGCAGTTGCTGCGCCAGCGCAGCCTCAACCCGGCCGACGACGGCGGCTTCCCGAGCGGCCACACCAACGCCTTCCACCTCGCCGCGCTCGCCTTCGCCTACGCGATCCCGTCACGCTTCCAGGAGCTCGTCACCGCCGCGTTCGACCTCAGCGAGACCCGCATCGTCGCCGGCATGCACTCGCCGGTCGACGTCATCGGCGGCCGCATCCTCGCCACCGCGCTCGCCGCCGCCATCCTCGGCGACCCGGCCAACGCGGCTCTCAAGGCCGCCGCCGTGGCACAGGCCGCCGCCTACTTCGGGCCGCTGACCCCGGTCAACGGCACCGATCCGTACGGGGACCGCGCCGCGAACAGGCGCATCGTCGAGCCCAAGCTGACGTACGGCCTGCCGCGCCGCCGGGCCGCCACGCCGCTCACCGTGCCGCGGGGCGCGGAGGTGCTGCTCGAGACGCGGCTGCCGTACCTGAGCCCGGATCAGCGCCGGGAGGTCCTGCGCACGACCGGGCTCGGCGCGGGCCACCCGCTGCTCGACGGGCCGGAGCACTGGGGGCGGCTCGACCTGTGGGCCGCCGCCGACGGCTACGGCTCGTTCGACCGGGACGTGGTGGTCTCCCTCGACGGCGAGGACACCTGGCGCAACGACATCGGCGGCCGCGCCGGGCTGGTCAAGACGGGCGCCGGCACGCTGACGCTGACGGGCGCCAACAGCTACCGCGGCGGCACCACGCTGAAGGCCGGCACGCTGGCCGCCGGGTCGCCGTGCGCGTTCGGCTCCGGTCCGCTGGCCGTCGCCGGCGGCACACTGCGGGCCGGTGCCGGGCTGCACGTGCGCGGCTCGTACCAGCACAGCGCCGGCACCCTCGCCGTGCGGGCCGGCGCCCGCGTGGAGGTCTCCGGCGACCTGACGATCGGACGCGACACCACGCTGACCGTCGAGGGCCGCTCCGGCCGCGCGGTCATCGCCGCGCGCCGGGTGACCGGCCGCTTCGCGCGCGTCGTGGTGACGCCCGGTCACCGCGCCGACGTGACCTACACCCGGAGCACCGTGGTGGTGAGCCTTCGCCGCGCCTGACCGCGGTCACCGCTGCGCCACGGCGCCGCCCAGCTTGGCCAGGCGGGCCTCGTCGGGCTCCTGGCGGCCGCTCGCGACCAGCTCTATCGCGTACGCGACCAGGGCCGGCTGGTCGGTGGGGATGTGGTGGCCGGAGCGCTCGGCGACGATCAGCGGGGCGCGCCACTGCTGGGCCAGGATGCGCTGGTGCGCCTGCCACAGGTCGTCGATGGCCGGGTGGGGTGGCTTCCCGGTCGACCACCAGTCGCGGCGGCGGACCAGCACCACGGCGGGGACGTCGGGGATCGGCGCGGTGAGGATCTCGACGTGGCCGGTGATGAGGTCGAGCTCGGTGCCGCCGTCGACGACCGGCTCCCCGTCGAGCTGGAGCTTCATCTGCGGGATCGAGCCGTCCACCGAGACGAAGCCGGCCACCCGCTCCGGGTAGCGGCCGGCGAACGCCCGGGCGATGAGCGCGCCGAACGAATGGCCGACCAGCACCACCCGGCCCGCGGGGAGCTGCGCCGCCAGCTCGCCGGCGAACGCGTTGTAGGACATCGGCGGGTTGGGGGCCGGGCGCGGCGGTGCGCCGCCCAGGCCCGGCCGGTCGTAGGTGAACGTGGTCAGCGACGGCGGAAGCTCGTCGAGCACCGGGCGCCACACGCCGGCGGCGCCGCCGAGGTGGGCGATGAGGACGACGGGGTCAGCCATGTTTGAGGGCGGCCTTCTGCACCTTGCCCATCGCGTTGCGGGGTAGCTCGTCGACCAGGTGGACGACGCGGGGGCGCTTGTGGGCGGCCAGGCGCTCGGCCACGAACGCCGACAGGTCCTCCGGTCGCACCGGATCGGCCACGACGTACGCGGTGATCTGCTCGCCCAGGTCGGGATGGGGAACGCCGACGACGGCGGCCTCCCGGACGGCCGGGTGCAGGAGCAGGGCGTCCTCGACCTCGCCGGCGCCGACGCGGTAGCCGCCGGACTTGATCAGGTCGGTGGAGGCCCGGCCGACGATGCGGTGCCAGCCGTCCGGGCCGATCGTGGCGACGTCGCCGGTGGCATACCAGTCGTCCGCGCGGGGCGGCTGGTTGAGATAGCCGTCGAAGAGGGTGCGGCCGCGGACCTGGAGGTGGCCCATGCCGTCCCGCACGTCGGTCAGGCGGGTCTCGACGCCGGGCACGGGCAGGCCCACGTGGCCGGGGCGGCGCTCGCCGTCGGCGCGGGTGCTCACGGTGATGAGGGTCTCCGTCATGCCGTACCGCTCGATGGGTGCCTGCCCGGTGAGCGCGCGCAGGTCGTCGAAGACGGTGACCGGCAACGGAGCGCTGCCGGAGACGAGCAGGCGGGCGGCGCGCAGCTCGCGGGCCTCGGCCGGCGCGGCGCAGACCCGGGACCAGACCGTGGGGACGCCGAAGTACATCGTGCCGCGCGTGGCGGCGTACAGCTGCGGGGTGGGTCTGCCCGTGTGCGCGAGGCGCGAGCCGAGGCGCAGGGGCCCGAGAACGCCCAGAACGAGGCCGTGGACGTGGAACAGCGGCAGGCCGTGCACGAGGGTGTCGCCGGCGGTCCACTGCCAGACCTCGGCGAGCGCGTCGAGATCGGCGGCGAGCGCGGCGCGGGAGAGGACGACGCCCTTGGGCGGCCCGGTGGTGCCGCTGGTGTAGAGGACGAGGGCCGCCTCGCCGGCGGCGGGCTCGGCGGGCGGGGTGCCGGGCCGGCGCGGGCGGGTGATGGGCAGGCTTTCGATGCCGTACGTGTCGCCGGGCTCGTCCGTCAGCATCAGCTCGGCGCCGGAATCGCGCAGGATGTGGGCGCGCTCCACCTCACCGGCATCGGGCGGGACCGGCACGGCCTTGACGCCCCGGAGCAGCGCGGCGGTGATCGCGACGACCGTGCCGACGGTGGGCGTGGCATGCACGGCGACGGTCTGCGCGCCGTCGAGCTCGGCGGCCAGCGCGGACGCCTCGCCGAGAAGCTCGTGCCGCGACAGGCTCCGGTGCGGGTCGCGGACGGCGTCCGCCAGATCGGCGGGCTCGTGCAGCGAAGCCAGCAGCCTCATGCCTCCAGCCTCCCCACCATCGGCCCCAGCAGGTCGCCGATCTCGCGGGTCAGCACGGTGACGGCCCGCTCGGCCAGCTCCACCATGGCCGGCCCCGGCCCGTCCGGCACCGGCGGCAGCGGCCCGAGAGGCACGGGCGCGTCGACCTGAAGCGTGGACCGCACGTGGGGCACCCGGCTCAGCTCGCGCTGGGACGGCTGGAGGAACTGCCCGAACATCTCCGGCCAGCCCCGCCAGCCGCGGTCCTGCTGCCAGACCTGGTCACCGGCCAGCGCCTCGGGCCACGGAGCGACCAGCCGGGCCCGGACGACCAGCGACCCGTCCCACTCGTTGCGCAGGCACTCGGCGGACAGCACGCGCCGGTGCAGCCGCACATAACCCGGGTCGAGCTGCGGCGCGGTGGCCAGCCGCCACGCCACACAGACGAACCCGACGGGCGAGATGTCACCCCAGCAGTCACCGAACTCCTTGGCGCTCGCCAGCACGTGCTCGGCGTAGCGGCCACCGTTCTCGCGGTCGTACTGCCGATCGATCCAAGCCACGGAAACAGGAACCACGGCGCCAGCTTAGCCACGCCCCCTCACCCGAAAGGGGCACAGTGGCCGCGATCATGGCCTGGCCTCGGCCGCCCCCTGGTTGACACGATCACGGGTTCATCCATTGCCAATCGAAAGAGTTGCGACCCCGCACCGTGCGCATCTTGTTCGCCTTCGGCCCATGGCGCTCCACGATCCTGCTCGTCGCGGGCGACAAGGCCGGGCGCTGGAATGACTGGTACACCGACGCCATACCCCTCGCCGAACAGCGCTACGAGAACTACCTGAAAGAACGCGCCGAGGAGGAGGGCCAGCAGCGATGAGTAAATACACGAGGTGGAGTGATATCCGCGCCGGGTTCGTCGAACAGGCCGGCGAGGAGGAAGCCTTCGAGAAAGGCGAGCAGGAGCTGCTGGCTACTGTGGTCGGGCACCGTCTCGCCGAGGTGCGCCGTGCCCGTGGGCTGACTCAGCAGCAGGTCGCGGACCGGATGGGCGTCACCAAAGGGCGCATCTCCCAGATCGAGCGGGGGAAGATCTCAGGCCAGGACGTGCTGAGCCGCTACGCGGCTGCGCTGGGTGGCCGGCTGCACCAGGCGATCTACTTCGACGACGGCGACATCACCGCCATCGCGTGACGTCAGCCGCGTGACGCGGCGCACGAGGTAGCGCGGACACGTCGATGTGGGATGGTGGGTGGGTGGAGCTGGAGGATCTGCGGCGGCTGCGTCGGGCCCGGGACGTGATGGACCGGGACTTCGCGCGGCCGCTCGACGTGGCGGCTCTGGCTCGGGTGGCGCTGATGTCGTCCGGGCACTTCTCGCGGAGCTTTCGGGCGGCGTTCGGCGAGACGCCGTACAGCTATCTCATGACGCGGCGGATCGAGCGGGCCAAGGCGCTGCTGCGGCGGGGCGACCTGTCGGTCACCGAGGTGTGCTTCGCGGTCGGCTGTACCTCGCTCGGGTCGTTCAGCACCCGGTTCACCGAGCTCGTCGGCGAGAGTCCCAGCGCGTACCGCAGCCGGTCGCACGACGCCGGGGCGGCGGTGCCGCCGTGCATGGCGAAGATCTACACCAGGCCGGTCAGGAACGGAGAAGCCCGGACGGTCGCCGGACGCCTAGCGTGAGGCGCATGGACATCACGCTCTCCACCAGCTTCATCGCGGTCGACGACCATGACGAGGCGCTGGCGTTCTACCGGGACGCGCTGGAGCTCGAGGTCCGCAGCGACGTCGCCTTCGAGGGCATGCGCTGGGTGAGCCTCGGCTCGCCGTCGCAGCCGGACGTCAGCATCGTGCTCGAGCCGCTGGTCGCCGACCCCAACGCGTCCGGTGAGGACCGGCGGGCCATGGCCGAGCTGCTGGCCAAGGGGCTGCTCAAGGGGGTCGTCTTCGCCACGGACGACGTGGACGCGGCCTTCGAACGGGTGCGGGCCGCCGGGGGCGACGTGCTCCAGGAACCCATCGACCAGCCGTACGGCCTGAGGGATTGCGCCTTTCGCGACCCGGCGGGAAACCTGGTGCGGATCAACCAGCGCCGGACGGTCTGAGAGGTCCGCCCGGCGCCTCGGCGGCTGGACTACTTCAGCAGGCGCTTGTCGGCCTTGAGCGGCTTCGGCAGCGCGATGGTGATCCACTCGTTGTTGTCGGCGACCCCGGCGGTGCGGCCCGACGAGAACGGGAAGTTGTTGTCGTTGAGGACGGCGATCGTCTTGTCGTCCAGGATGACGACGTCCTCGATGGTCTGGAACGGGAAGGTGAACGTCGTGCCGAAGCCGGCGATCCTGCCCGGGTTGGCCACGTTCATCAGGTCGACCAGCAGCGTCTTGTCCATCAGGCCGTCGCGGTTGCGGTCGCGCTTGTCGGCGATGTAGATCCGCTTGAAGAGCGCCGTGGCGCCCTGGCCGCCGTCGCGCTCGATGACCAGGAACCGGTCCTTGTCGACGGCGATGGCGTCACCGATCGCGTTGTCCGGGCTCTCCAGCTGGTAGATGAAGCGCTTGCCGGTGTACTTGGCGGCGCGGCGGTCGAACTCGTTGAGCCGCAGCTGACCGGCCGGGTCGCCGGTGACCGTGCCCTCGAGCAGCGGGTAGAGGTAGCGGCCGTCGGGCGAGGCGGCCATGCCCTCGAAGCCCTTGCTGCTGCGGGCGGTGGCGGTGACGCCGGTACGGGCGGCCGTCTCGGGAGCGACGACGCCGTCCAGGGCGATCGGGGCGCGCAGCAGGCGGCCGGCACGGTCGAAGTTCAGCAGGTACGGGCCGAACTCGTCGCCGATCCAGTAGGAGCCGTCGTCGCCCTTCACGATCGACTCGGGGTCGAAGTCGGCGCCGGTGAGCACGCGGTCCTCGCGGGTCAGCTTCCACGACACGTACCCGTTCGGGTCGCTCATGGTCACGCCGCCGAGCACGTCGACCTTGTTCGTCCTGAAGACGGGCGCGAGCCGCTGGACGCGGAGCAGGAAGTCGGCCGAGGTCGCCTGCGTGCCGTACCCGTTGTCGGACAGCACGTCGAAGGTGCCGTCGCCGTTGTCGGCGATGCCGGAGAAGCCCTGGACGGGCTGGTCGGCGAAGGGCAGCGGGAAGCCGTTCGTGTTGCCGGAGGCCTGCGCGCCGGAGGGCTCGCTGCCGGGCACGAAGGTGGCGGCCGGGAGCGAGGCGAAACCGGTGAGCGTGGGCCGGGAGACGCCGTGCCCACCGGCGTTCGCGGTGCCGGCGAGGGTGAGCGTCAGGGCCAGGACGCCGGAAGTGGCGAGAAGGTTAGCGACCGTCTTTCTCATGATCCCGGACCGTAGGGAGCCCGGGTTAATGGCGAATAGCCGGTCGGTGGAGCCTAATTGCCGATTCCCGCCAACATCTCCACTCCCCCGCCGAAACCGGCGGCCACGACCGCGGCGACGACGGTGGCGGCGCGCAGAGCATGGAAACCGCCGTGCCCTCGCGACGCGGCGACGATGTCGCGGGCCACCGCACGCGGCAGGGTGCGGCGCAGGTAGTCCTGCTCGGTGGCGAGCTGGCGATCGCGCGGCAGCAGGGCGGACATCTGCACCTTGCCGCGCCCCTCGGCGTAGCAGCGGCGCAGGAAGAAACGGAACGTGCTGCGGTCCACCGGCACGTCGTGCTCGATGACGGACGCCGGCACGTACATCCAGCGGCCGCCGGTCTCGGCGCTGATCCGCAGGCAGAGCTCGGTGTCCTCCGGCCGGTTGCGGTCGCCCAGCTTGCCGAAGCCGGCCCGGAACCCGCCGACGGCCAGGAAGGCGCCGCGGCGCACCATCATGCTGGCCGACCACACGTTGCGGATCTCGGTGGCGGTGGTGGGCATGCCCGCGTACGAGACACCGACGGTCCAGAGCAGCTCGTCCGGCATCCAGCGGGGCCGGCGGCGCTGCCAGGCGGGCCGGATGCTGCCGCCCGCGCCCACCACCCCGGGATCGGTGAACGCCGAGGCGAGATGGCCCAGCCAGCCCGGGTGGGCGACGGTGTCGTCGTCGAGGAAGGCGATCAGCTCCGAGCGGGCGTGGAAGGCACCGGTGTTGCGATTTCCGGAGGCGCCCCGAATCGCGGTGTTCTCGAGCACGGTGACGCCGGGGAAAGCCCTGGTGGCGCGCTCGAAAAGACCGGGATTGTGGTCGGCCACGACGATGACCTCGGCCGGCTTGAGATCCTGCGCCAGGGCGGAGGCGACGGTACGCCGCAGCGACTCCCAGCGCCGTTCAGTGTGCGTCGGGATGACGACGGTGGCGTCGGGCCCGGGCGAAGCGGTCATGGCGGCGCTCCCATTCGATCGGCCGAAGCCGAACGCTAAGGAGCGAGCCTATGAATTGCATGAGAGGCTCTCCCGGCAGCGCTGCGGGAGTGACGAGCCTCTCAGCGCCAGAAGACCGCGACGGCGGCGTTGGCGAGGGTCAGCACGATGATGCCGATGAAGTGACCCTTGGCGACCGCCTCCCGCTTACGCGGGATGAACACCATGATGAAGATCAGGATCGCGATCAGCAGCTTCACACCCAGCTTGATCGGGCTCGGCTCGTCGTCCCCGCCCCCACGCAGCGGCGCGGCGAGCCCCAGACCGCTCACGAGCTGGATGATCGAGCCCCACAGGATGGCCGGATTGATCCGGAACTTCCCCGAGAGGAACTGGGCGACGGCGCCGCCGAGCAGCAGCGCGAAACCCACCAGGTGGATGAAGAGCAGGATGAGGCGAAGTGCTTCCACGGGCTAAGAGCTTGCCAAACGCCAGCTGAGCAGCCACACCCGGGTCAGCCTTTCTCCTGATGGAAGGGCCGGCGATCGGATCGAACGGCCGGATTTAATCCGTGGCGGAGGAAGCCGTCCGCGGTGGGAAGGCGTGCACTGGACGCGGATTCATCCCCTCTCCCGGAAGGCACCACCATGTTCGACGACAACGGCTCCTTCCTGCTCGCGATGTTCGAGTTCTTCCTCTTCATCGCGTGGTTCATGTGCCTGTTCTGGATCTTCGGCGACCTGTTCCGGAGCAAGGACCTCGGCGGCTGGGGCAAGACCCTCTGGACGCTGTTCATCATCATCCTGCCGCTGCTGGGCACGCTGGTTTACCTCATCGCGCGCGGTGGCGGCATGGCGGAGCGGACCGCCGCGTCGCAGGTCGCGATGCGTAACCAGCAGGAGGCGTACATCCGGTCGGTGGCGGGCTCGAACGGCAACGGCGCCGCGCGGACCCCGGCCGACGAGATCGCCTCGGCCAAGGGGCTGCTCGACTCCGGCGCGATCACGACGGCCGAGTTCGAGCAACTGAAGGCGAAAGCCCTGGCCACCAGCGCCGCCTGACTTTTTGTCGTACGCCACCGCTAGCCTCTCCGGCACCAAGCTCGAACTGGCACCGGAGCAAAAGGCTGGCTCATGCACACTTCCGAGGACACCTTCGTCTTTCCCCCTGGCTGGTACAGGCACCGTTTCGCCCGCCGGGGCAGCCAGGGGGCCGGGCCGTTCGTGCCCGCCGCCAAGGCCCGGGCGGTCGCCGACGGTGAGGTCGCCGAGCGGGCCGACGCGGTGCAGGCGATCCTCACCGCGAGCCGGACGCCCGGCGACCTGAGCGCGGCGGCGATCGCCTGGCGCGACGGCCTGCCGGGGGCCACGCCGGCCGGCGCGGCGGCGGTCGCCCTCGCGGCGGGTGTCGACAACTGGGAGACCGCGCGGCTGGCCTCTTTCGCCGACGTGTGGATCGCCGAGCACGGCCTGCTCTTCGCGGTGGAGGCGGCCGTGCAGGCGATGGTGCTGCAGGCGTCGACGTCCGGGGTGCGTGCCATGGGCGTCAGCGACCGCCGGCACGGCTGGCAGGCCGACCAGCCGATGCTTCTGCTCCTGCGGGTGCGCGACGCGCTGGCCGGCGCGCCCGATGACGTCTACGCCGAGGCGGTCGCCGGGCTCGCCGTGCACCGGGAGGGCCGTCATCCGTACGAGCGGGCCGCCGCCTCCGTGCTGGCACCCACCGAGGCCGCGTGGGTGCGCGAGGACGTCGACGGCGCGGTGGCCTCGGACGATTCCTATCTCGCGTCGCTGCTGACCACGGCCGCCGGCACCGGTGAGCAGCTGGCGGCGCTCGCCCCGATCGCCCGGGGCTGGACGGTCTGGGGGTCGATCGCGGTCCTCGCCACGATCGTCGACGGGCTCGGGGCGGCGGCCGCGCCCACGCTGTTCGAGTGGTTCGACGACGAGGTGGGCGACGCCGACTCGCAGCGCCGCCTCCTCGGCATGATCGCCGTGTTGCCGGGCGACGACGTGACGCGGGGCCTGATCGAGCGTGCCGGCGTCAAGCACGTGCCGCCGTTCCTGCTCGAGAACGCCGGGCGCTACCCGGCGCGCGCGTTGCGGCTGCTCGCCGAGTCCGGCAAGCACGACGACCTGCTCCGCGCCCACCTGCTGTCCCATCCGGGCCTCGCCGGGCAGGTCGCGCCGCTGCTGAGCGCCGAGGCCGCCGCCCGGGTCGAGACGATGGCCGCCCAGGTCGCCTCGGTCGAGCCGGCCCCGGCGTCCGCGGTGCCGCCGGTGCTGGCCGATCCGCCGTGGCTGCACCGCGCCAAGGCCGCCAAGCCGGTCGTGATCGACGGCCTCGCCTGCGACGACGAGCCCGCGATGAGCTGGCTGCCGGGCGAGCGCGAGGCGTGGCGCGACACCCCGGTCCGGCACTTCGGCGAGCCCCGGGAGGGCTGGAAGCATCTCGCCCACCGGCTCGCCTCGGGCCGCGAGGAGTGGAGCGACTGGCAGCAGGTCCTCGTCGAGGGCCCCGAAGAGCTGGCCCGGCCGCTCCTGGGCCGCTGGCGGCCGCGATACGTGTACGACGCCGACTCCTGGCTGCGGGTCGCCACCGCCCGGTTCGGCGCCGGCCTGCTACCGGCGATCATGGAGCTCGCCAGGCACTCCCCCGCCGAGACGGGGCCGGTGCTCCAGCCGTACGTGTCGCCCGAGCTCGCCGTGATGATGGCCGGGTGGCTGGCCCGGCTCAAGAGCGTGCGCGGTCTCGCCCTGCAGTGGCTGCTGCGGCATCCGGCCGAGGCCGCCCGCGCCCTGGTGCCGCCGGCGCTGCACAAGGCGGGGCCGGCGCGGCGCGAGGCGGAACAGGCGCTGCTCGCCCTGCACACCAACGGCCACGGCGACGAGGTACGAGCCGCCGCCGCGTCGTACGGGCCCGCGGCCGCCACGGCGATCGACGCGCTGCTCGCCACCGATCCGTTGCAGATGCTGCCCGCCAAGATGCCGCCCGTCCCGGCGTGGGCGGTGCCCGGGCTGCTGCCGCCGGTGAGGCTGCGCGACGGCGCCGGTGCCCTGCCGGCCGAGGCGGTCACCAACCTGGTCACGATCCTGGCGATCTCGCGGCTCGGCGAGCCTTACCCGGGGCTGGCCGCGGTCCGCGAGGCGTGCGAGCCGGAGAGCCTCGCCGAGTTCGGGTGGGGCCTGTTCCAGCGGTGGCAGTCCGGCGGCGGAGTGGCCAAGGAGAACTGGGCCCTCTCGGCGCTCGGGCTGATCGGCGACGACGAGACCGTCCGGCGACTGACCCCGCTGATCCTGGCCTGGCCGGGCGAGGGCCTGCACGCGCGGGCGGTCACCGGCGTCGGCATCCTGGCCGCGATCGGCAGCGACGTGGCGCTCATGCGGCTGCACGGCATCGCGCAGCGGGCCAAGTTCAAGGGCCTCAAGACCGCGGCCAACGACAAGATGGCCGAGGTGGCGGCCGGGCTCGGGCTCAGCGCCGAGCAGCTCGCCGACCGGCTGGTGCCCGACTTCGGGCTCGACGCGTCCGGCAGCCTGCGCCTCGACTACGGCGGCCGGGAGTTCACCGTCGGCTTCGACGAGCAGCTCCGGCCGTACGTGGCCGACGGCGCCGGCAAGCGGCTCAAGGCCCTGCCCAAGCCGGGCGCGCGCGACGACGCGGAGCTGGCGCCCGCGGCGTACAAGCAGTTCTCCGCCCTCAAGAAGGACGTGCGCACGGTCGCCACCGACCAGGTCCGGCGGCTCGAACGGGCCATGGTGACCGGCCGCCGGTGGAGCGCCGGCGAGTGGGGGCAGCTCTTCGTGGAGCATCCGCTGCTGTGGCACATCGTGCGGCGTCTCGTCTGGCAGGTGTGGGACGCCGAGGGCAAGCCGCTCGGCGCGATCCGGGTGGCCGAGGACCGCAGCCTCTCCACCGTGGACGACGACGAGACCACGCTGCCCGACGACGCGATCGTCGGCGTCGCCCACCCGCTGCACCTCGGCGACGATCTCGCCGCGTGGTCGGAGCTCTTCGCCGACTACGAGATCCTTCAGCCGTTCCCCCAGCTCGGCCGCCAGACCTACGAGCTGACCGGCGACGAGGCCGGCACCAGCCGGCTCGCCCGCTTCGAGGGCGTCACCGTGCCCACCACCAAGCTGCTCGGGCTCGAGCGGCGCGGCTGGCGGCGCGAGGCTCCGCAGGACGGCGGCGTGCAGGGCCGCTTCGAGCTGGCGGTCGCCGCCGGCGTCGAGGTCGCGGTCGAGATCGATCCCGGCATCGCGGTCGGCTACATCGACGAGTTTCCCGAACAGAAGATCACGATGGTGATGCTGCACAACGGCACCGGAAACCGCTGGCACCACGACCCGCACGGCCAGATCGCGCTCGGCACGCTCGACCCGGTCGTCGCCTCCGAGATCATTCGCGACCTCACGGAGGTGACCGCGTGAGCCTCACCGAGATCACCGTGACCGATCCCGCCGAGAGCGTGCAGCGGCCGCCGGCCGAGGTCCGCTTCGCCGCCGAGCTGGCCCGGCTGCGCGCGGCCGACACCGCGGCCCGGCCGCCGGGCTGGGCGCTCAGCGTGCAGGCCGCCCGGCGGTTCGTGGTCGGCGACCCGGCGCTCGGCGTGAGCCGCAAGTTCGTCGGCGATCCGTCGCTCATCGACCGGGCCCTCATCACGCTGGCCACCAGTCGCGGGCTGATGCTGGTCGGCGAGCCCGGCACGGCCAAGTCGCTGCTGTCCGAGCTGATCGCGGCGGCGGTCAGCGGCGACTCCACCCTGACCATCCAGGGCGGCGCGGCCACCACCGAGGACCAGATCCGCTACTCGTGGAACTACGCGCTGCTGGTCGCCGAGGGGCCGTCCACCCGGTCGCTGGTGCCGGCGCCGCTGCTGCGCGGCATGGCCGAGGGGCGCACGGTCCGGTTCGAGGAGATCACCCGCTGCCCGCTGGAGGTGCAGGACTGCCTGCTCTCCCCGCTGAGCGACCGGGTGCTGGCGATCCCCGAGCTGACCGGGCCCGAATCGATGGTGTTCGCCCGCGACGGCTTCAACATCATCGCCACGGCGAACACGCGCGACCGCGGCGTCAACGACATGAGCTCCGCGCTCAAGCGCCGCTTCAACTTCGAGACGGTCTTCCCGATCGCCGACTTCGACACCGAGCTCACCCTGGTGGCCGACGAGGCGGCGCGGCTGCTCGCCCGTTCCGGCGTGACCGCGGAGCCGCGGCGCGACGTGCTCGAGGTGCTGGTCACCACGTTCCGCGAGCTGCGCAGCGGCGAGACGGCGCGGGGCGACTCGATGGACCGGCTGTCGGCGGTCATGTCGACGGCCGAGGCGGTGTCGGTGGCGCACGCGGTCGGGCTGCGCGGCTGGTTCCTGCGCGGCGAGCCCGGCAACGCCGAGGACATCGTCGCCTGCCTGGCCGGCACCGCGGCCAAGGACAACGCGGACGACCTCGCCAAGCTGCGGCGCTACCTGGCCCAGCAGATCACCTGGCGGGACGGCGACCAGTGGCGTGCCCTGCACCAGGCCCGTCACCTGCTGCCGGGCTGAGCCGTGCCGGTCACGTTCATCGGGGTGCGCCACCACAGCCCGGCCTGCGCCCGGCTGGTCGCCTCCACCATCGACACCCTTCGCCCGGCGTACGTGCTGGTCGAGGGGCCGGCCGACGTGAACGGCCGGATCGGCGAGCTGCTGCTCGGCCACGATCTGCCGATCGCGGTGTTCAGCAGCTACCGCGACGACGAACGGCGGCTCGCGTCGTGGGCGCCGTTCTGCGAATACTCGCCGGAGTGGGCGGCGCTGACCCACGGCCGGGCGGCCGGGGCCGAGCTGCGCTTCATCGACCTGCCGGCCTGGCATCCGGCGTTCGCCGGGCGCAGCAACCGGTACGCGGACGCGGAGCTGCGCTACGCCGACGTGATGGAGCGGCTGTGCCGGGCGTTCGAGGTGGACAACGTCGACGCGCTCTGGGACCACCTGTTCGAGATCGCGCCCGAGGAGGGTCTCGCCGAGCGCCTCGCCACCTACTTCGATCTGGTACGCGGCGAGGCAGCGGCCGGCGAGTCGGACACCACGCGCGAGGCGTACATGGCCTCGTGGGTCTCGGCGGCGGCGGCCGCGGCCGGTGACCGGCACGTGGTGGTCGTGACCGGCGGTTTCCACCGGCCCGCGCTGGTGCGAGCCCTCGCCGGCTCGGACGGCGGGAACTGGCCCGGCATCCCCGAGATGCCCGACGGCGCGCTCGGCGGCAGCTTCCTCGTGCCCTACTCGTTCCGGCGTCTCGACGCGTTCGACGGCTACCAGTCCGGCATGCCGTCGCCCGCCTACTACCAGGAGCTGTGGGAACGGGGGCCGGACGGCGCGGCCCGGCATCTGGTCGAGGCGGTCGCCGGGCGGCTGCGCGAGAAGCACCAGCCCGTCTCGACCGCCGACCTCATCGCGGCGCGGGCGACGGCCGAGGGGCTGGCCACCGTGCGGGGACACCACCGCCCCGGTCGCACCGACGTGCTCGACGGGCTCGCGTCCGCGCTGGTCAAGGAGGCCATCGACGTGCCCCTGCCGTGGGCCCGGCGCGGCACGCTCGAAGCGGGCAGCCATCCGGTCGTGGTCGAGATGGTGGCCGCGCTCAGCGGCAACCGCGTCGGCCGCCTCCACCCCGGGACGCCGGCGCCGCCACTGGTGCACAACTTCGACGCCGAGCTGGAGCGCGCCGGGCTCGCCGGGGCCGAGGCGCTGGAGCTCGATCTCACCCGGCCCGCCGACCGCGACCGCAGCACTGTCCTGCATCGGGTGCGCCTGCTGGGCGTGCCCGGCTTCCAGCGCGACAGCGGCCCCACCACGGGGCTCGACCCGGTGCTGCGCGAGCACTGGACGCTGCGGCCCGGGCCCGACCGGCTCACCGCGGTGATCGAGGCAGGGGCTTACGGGGCGACGCTGGCGGACGCCTGCGCGGCGGTGCTCGGCGAGCGCGCGGCCCAGGCGGGGCGGGACGTGGACGCGCTGGCCGTGGTGCTGTTCGACGCCGCGCTCTCCGGCACCCACGACATCTCCGACCGGGCGCTCGCCGACATCGAGGGCGCGGTCGGCGGCGCCGGCGACCTGGGACCGCTCGGGCGGATGCTGACGGTGGTGCTGACCATGTGGCGGCACGACGGCCTCTTCGGTACGGCGCGCAGCGCCACACTGGCGACGGTCATCGCGGCGGCGGTGCGGCGGATCCTCTGGCTGGCCGAAGGCGTACGAGGAGGAAACTCCCCCGCCGACGCGGGGCGGATCGGGGCGATGGCGGCCTGCCGCGACGGGCTGCGGCACGCGGGGCGGGCGCTCGGCCTCGACCGGGAGGCGGCCGTCGAGACGGCCGGGCGGATCTCCACCGACCGGGAGGCGCCGCCCGACCTGCGCGGGGCCGCGTTCGGGTTCTGCTGGGCGCTGCACGACGAGCCGTCCACGGTCGACCCGCTGCGCGGGGTGCGCGGCGCGTTCGTGCCGGGGTCGGCGGGCGACTGGCTGGCGGGTCTGTTCGCGGTGGCGCGCGAGGAGGTGCTGCACTCACCCGACGTGATCGGGCTGCTCGACGAGCTGCTGTCGGGCCTGTCGGCGGACGACTTCCTCATCTCGCTGCCGGCGCTGCGGCAGGCGTTCGAGTTCTTCCCGCCCCGCGAACGCGAGACCATCGCGGGCCAGGTGCTGACACGGCGCGGCCTCTCCGGCAGCGGGCGGGCGCTGCTGCGCACGGCCGGGCCCGACCCGGCGATCGTGGCCGCGGGCATGCGGCTGGACGACCGCGTCGACGCCATCCTGCGCCGCGAGGCCCTGATCCTCGGCACCCCTCCGGACGCGGCGCCGACGACGGATGCCGCGCTCGCCACCCACGCCGCCGGATCGGCGGCGGGCGCCGGTGCCGCTGCGGGGCCGCCTTCCGGGGCCGCGACTGCTCACGCATTGATCGGAGACGTGCCGTGACCGATTCTGATCTCGAACGCTGGCGGCTGGTGCTCGGCGAGCCGGCCGCCGCCATGGGTGAGCTGAGCGCCGAGGCGCGGCAGCGGGACGCGGCGCTGCAATGGCTCTACGGGCGCGACGAGGAGCACGCCAAGCGGGACGTGCGCACGGGCGGCGGCGGGGCGTCGGCGCTCACCACCGTCGACTGGCTCGGCGACATCACGCGGCTCTTCCCCAAGGAGACCGTCGAGCGGCTGCAACGCGACGCGGTCGAACGCTACGAGATCACCGACGTGGTCACCGACCCCGAGGTGCTGCGCACGATCGAGCCCAACCCGGCGCTGCTGCGGGCCGTGCTCCAGACGAAGCACCTGATGAACCCCGAGGTGCTGCGGCTGGCCCGGCGCATCGTCGAGGCCGTCGTCCGCGATCTGGTGGCGCGCATGGCCACCGAGGTGCGCTCGGCCTTCACCGGCACCCGGGCGCGCCGGCCCAGCCGCTGGAAGCAGGCGCGCGACTTCGACGTCACCCGCACACTGCGGGCCAACCTCGGCCACTACCGGCCGGACGAGCGCCGGCTCTACATCGAGACGCCGCACTTCTTCTCGCGCACGCGCAAGCAGGTCGACCAGTGGCAGGTGATCCTGCTCGTCGACCAGTCCGGCTCGATGACCGATTCCGTCATCCACTCGGCGGTGACGGCGGCGTGCCTGTGGGGGCTGCCGGGCGTGCGGACCCATCTGGTCGCATTCGACACCGACGTGGTCGACCTGACCAGCGACGTGGACGATCCGGTCGAGCTGCTGATGAAAGTCCAGCTGGGCGGGGGTACGGACATCGCCCGGGCGGTCCGCTACGGCGCCGGCCTCATCGAGCAGCCGCGGCGGGCCATCGTGGCGCTGATCAGCGACTTCTACGAGGGCGGCTCGGAGCAGTCGCTCGTGCGCACGGTCCGGGAGCTGGTCGAGCAGGGCACCAAGGTGCTCGGGCTGGCGGCGCTCGACGAGCAGGCCAATCCGGCGTACGACCGCTCGACCGCCCAGAAGCTCGCCGACGTCGGCGCACCGGTCGGCGCGATGACGCCCGGGCAGCTCGCCCAGTTCGTCGCCGAGCAGGTGGGGCGATGAGGGCGGACCTGCGGGCGCTCACCCCCGCGACCCTGGCGGAGCTGACGAACCGCGGCCTGGTCAAGCGGGCCACGCGCGAGCTGGAACGGGAGGCGCCCAAGCTCTCCGAGGACGCGGACGGGACGGTGCACGCCGTCTTCCCCGACGGCACGGCCACCGACCTGCCGCCGGGTGGTCTCGACGCGGGCACCTGCTCGTGCGGGGCGGCGGGGGTCTGCCGTCACGTGCTGGGGTTGGTGCTGGCCTATCAGACCTGGGAGGCGGACGGCGAGCCCGCGACCGCCGGCACGCCGGAGACCGACGGCGACGCGGCCTCAAACGGCACGGGCGTCCCGGACGACAGCGGCGGGCAGGCCGGCCCAGGGACGGAAACGCCCGCCGCCACCACAGACGCGGGCGCCGGGCCGGGTGGCACAAGACCGGGCGCCGGGCCAGGCGGCGCGCAACCGGGCGCCGGGCCAGGCGGCGCGCAACCGGACGCCGTGCCGAGCGGAGCGAAACCGGGCGGCGTCAAGGCGGGCGCTGGGCCGAGCGGCGTCAAGGCGGGCGCGGGCGGAGCGAAACTGGGCGTCGCCAAGGCGGGCGCGGACGGCGCGAAACTGGGCGTCGCCAAGGCGGGCGCGGACGGCGCGAGACCAGGCGTCGCCAAGGCGGGCGCGGACGGCGCGAGACCAGGCGGCGCCAAGGCGGGCGCGGGCGGCGCGGGACCCGACGGCGGATATGCGGGCTGGTCGCCTGGGGAGTTCACCGATGAGGAGCTGGTGGCTCGGGTCGGGGCTCGCATGATGGCTTCGGCTCGGCGGAGTCTGCGGGCCGGGTATGTGGCTCGGGTGCATCGGGGGCGGCCGGCCGATCCGGTTCCTACTGTGGAGCTTCCGACGGCGACCGTGCGGTTTCTCGTACCGCGTGATCTGGGGTTTGCTCGTAGCGACGCCGTCGTGGGCAGCCGGGACGACGTGCTGGCGCTGGCGGTGTGGGCGTTCCGGGAGGCCGACGAGCGGGCTCCGGGCGAAGCCGATGTGCAGGTGCAGGTCGGTGGCGGACCTACCGGTGGCGGTGCGGGGCTGGGGCGGGCCGTGGCGTTCGCGGGCACTGTGGTGCGGGAGGGTGCCGTGCATCTGGGTGCGGGGCTCGACGCCGAGGTGGCCGGGGTGCGGGCCGAGCTGGAGGCGGCGCGGATGCGATGGCCGCTGCTCGCCCTCGACGATCTGGTGGGGCAGCTCGGCGCCTACCGCGAGCGCAGCGCGCGCTATCGGCCGGAGGCGCTCGCCGACCATGTGGCCGAGTTGTTCGCGCGGCATCGGAGTGTGACCCGGGGCGGGGCCTCGCTGGCGTCGCGGGTGCTCGGCACGGACGAGGCTTCGGAGACGCCGCTGCGGCGGGCGCGGCTCGACGGGCTCGGGGCGCGGGTGACGGCGGCCGGGGACGAGCGGACGGTCGAGGTGTTCCTAGCGCACGCGGACAGTTCGACCGTTCTCGTGCTGCGGCGGCAATACACGACTGACGACGTGGGGCCCGAGCTCGGCCGGCGGCGGGTCGCCGGGGTCACCGTGGGGGCGCTGGCCTCCGGAGCCGTGATCACCGAGTCGGCATCGCGCAGTGCGAGCCGGGCGGTGCGGCTGGGCACGCGCCGGCTGAGCCGCACCGAGGCGATGACGACCCGGGACGCGTGGCGACATCTGCCACCTACGCTGCTCGTGCCCGGTCTGGCCGCGCTCGCCGCGGAGCTGGACGCCCTGCCGCCGCGGCCGGTGCGGGCGCGGATCGAGGCGGAGCTGGTGCGGGTCGTGCCGATCGCGGAGGTGCGGTCGGTGACCTACGCGCCGGGGGCGCAACGTGTCGACGCGGTGATCGCCGACGCGGACGGGACGACCGCCACGGTCAGCGCGGTCCACGCGGCGTGCGCGCCGGGGCGGCTGGACGCCGTGGTGGCGGCGCTCGGCGCAGACGTGCGGTTCGTGGCGGGCAGCGTCCGACGCAGCGGCGGCAGTGTGGTGATCGACCCGATCGGGTTCGCCTCGGACGGCGGTGTCGTCGTGCCGGACCTCGCGGCGGCCGGCACCGCGCCCGGCCCCCGGCATCGGCCGGCCCCGGTCGTCGACCCGCTCGGTCAGGCGGTCACCGAAGCGCTCGGGCTGCTCGCCGAGGTGGCCCACCGCGGGCTGCTGCACCTGCCGTCGCCGATGAGCGGCCGGCTGCGCGACGCGGCGAAAAGGCTGGACGCGGCGAGGCTGCGCAGGGCGGGTGCGGCGCTGACCGGGCTGGCCGCGCGGCTCGGCCCGGATCCGGGTGACGAGGCGGTGGAGGCGTGGGCGGACGCCTACCTGCGGGTGAGCCTCTGCGCGGAGCTGATGCCCGAGTCACCGTAGGCGGCGAGGCGCGGCCAGAACGATGCCAGGGTGGCCGCTCCGGAGAGGAGGACGTCGATCGAGGCGCGTTCGTCGCTGTCGTGCCAGCGGTCCTCGGGCAAGCCCGTGCCGAAGAACAGCACCGGCGCGCCGATCAGGCGGGCCAGCAGTTCGGCGGGGCCGCCGCCGGCGTTGCCCATGCGGCCTGCGGGTGCGCCGAAGCCGTCCTCCATCGCGGCGGCCAGCGCTTCGACGGCCGGGTGGCCGGGCGGGGTCGCGTACGGCCGCTGACCGGTCTTGATCGAAAGGGTGAGCTCGTGGTCGATGCGGTCGCTCAGGTTGTCGGCAACCCAGCGTCTCAGCTGCTCGCCGACCGCCTCGGGCGTCTGGTCGGGGACTATGCGGATGCTCAGGGTCGCCTCGGCCTGCGACGGCACGGCGCCGCGGGACGGGCCGATCGGGTCGCCGCCGATCATGGCGATCACCTCGGCCTGCGGGCGCAGCCACAGCCGTTCCGGCACGGTCCAGCCCGCCTCGCCGCCGATGCTGCGCGTCTGCGAGCGCTCCAGCCAGTCCTCGTCGCTGTACGGGAGCGCGGCCAGCTCCGCGCGGCGGCTCTCCGACGGCTCCGCCACGTCGTCGTAGAAGCCGGGCAGCGTGATCCGGCCCTTGTCGTCGTGCAGCTTCCCCAGCAGGCGGCTCAGCTCGATCACCGGGTTGGGCGCGGGCCCGGACACGGCCCCGCTGTGCATGTCACGCAGCGGTCCGCGGACCTCCAGCTGGGCCAGCACCATGCCGCGCATGCTCGTGCAGACCGCGGGATGATCGCGATGCCAGAGCAGCGTGTCCGAAAAGACGATCAGGTCGGCGGCGAGCCGCTCCCGGTTCGCCTCGACGAGGTCCTGGAGGCTCGCGGAACCGGTCTCCTCCTCGCCCTCGATCAGCAGCTTGACGTTCACGGCCGGGGCGCCGTGCCGCTCGACGTGCGCGCGGAGGCCCCACACGTGCGCCAGCACCTGCCCCTTGGCGTCCGAGCTGCCGCGACCGTAGACGTAGCCGTCCCGCTCGACCGGCTCGAACGGCGCCGTCTCCTTCCACTCCTCGTCCTTGGCCGACCGCACGTCGTGGTGGCTGTAGACCAGCACCGTCGGCGCGCCCGGAGCCGCGCACCATTCGGCGTACACCGCGGGCGCGCCCGGCGCCTCCCACACCTCGACCGCCGGGAAGCCGGTCCCGCGCAGCACCCCGGCGAGCCAGTTGGCCGACCGCAGCAGGTCGATCTCGTGCTCGGGCACGCCGGCGACCGACGGCACCCGCAGCCACTCGATGAGCTGCCCGGTCAGGTCCGCGCGGTGCGCGGTGAGGTAGTCGTGCATGGCCGCCCGACTACCCGCTTGATCACCGGCGAAACGAGCCGGTTCCGTGGGCCTGGCCCGGCGCGGGCGGCTGGCAGGGCTGCGGCTGCGGCGGTCCCGGGTGGTTACGGGGAGAGAGTAGGACACCTGCGCTCCGGGCAGAACCGGGTCGGTCAGACGGTGAGGAAGTGGTTGACCTCGTGGGCGAAGTCCTCCGGGTGCTGGAACAGGAAGGCGTGCCCGGCGTCGCTGTAGAGCACGATCTTCGCGTTCGGGAGGCGCTGCGACATGGCGTACGTGGCGTACGCGTCGATCATGACGTCGTGGGCGCCGTTGGCGACCAGGACGGGCAGGGTGAGCTCGGGCTGGCGGTCCCAGAAGCCGGCGAACGTGCCGATGGCCGTGAGCTGGGCGCGGAAGGTCTCGGGCTGCACGGCGGCCTTGCTCTCGCCGAGCCGGTGGTCGAGGCGGCGCAGCGAGGCGAGCCCCGCCTGCCGGGCCCGCTCGGTCTCGGGGAAGAACAGGTAGAGGAAGTCCTCGTCGTGGTTGACCGGATGCGCCAGCGTCTCGTTGACCTTCGCGGGCGGCGGCGGCAGGTTCGGCACTCCCCCGGCCGAGCTGCCGGCCACGATCAGCCGGCGGACGAGTTCCGGCGCCCGCAGCGCCACGCCCTGCGCGACGATGCCGCCCATCGACCAGCCCAGCACGTCGACCTGGGTGAGCCCCAGCGCCCGGATGAACGCGATGGCCCCGTCCGCGAGCCCCTCGATGGTGTCCGGCGGCGTCCCGGTCGAGGCGTTCGTCCCCCGGTTGTCGAAGACGATCACCTCCCGCTGCGCCGCGAGCCGGTCGAGCAGGTCCGGATCCCAGTGGTCCATGGTGCCGCGCAGCCGCATGCAGAGCACCAGCGGCACCCCGCCCGTCTTTCCGAAGCGCCGGTAGGCGAAGCCGTCCACGAAGCGGGTCTCGGTCTGATCAGAGATGTAGGTTGTCACCCCTCAACGGTCGCCCGGCTCCCGGTCCCCGGCATACGTCAGTTGACCAGGTTCGTTCCGGCGGCGGCGCACGACGCCCACCAGCGGCAGCAGCAGGGCGAGGACGGCCACCGTCCACAGGGCGATCGTCCACGGGCTGGAGACGAGCGTGGACCAGTCGCCGTCCGAGAGTGACAGGGCCCGGCGCAGTTGCTGCTCGGCGAGCGGGGCCAGGATCAGGCCGACGATGGCCGGGGCCACCGGCACGTCGGCGCGGCGCATGAGGAGGCCGACCAGGCCCAGGGCGGTCAGCACCAGCAGGTCGGCGACCGTGCCGCCGGTGGCGAAGGTGCCCAGGCAGGCGAAGACCAGGACCGCGGCGTAGATGCCGTACGCGGGGATGGTGAGCAGGCGGGCCCAGGCGCGGACCAGCGGAAGGTTGAGCACGAGCAGCAGGACGTTGCCGATGTAGAGGCTCGCGATCAGGGCCCAGACCAGGTCGCCGGACTCGGTGAACAGCTGCGGTCCGGGCTGCAGACCGTACGACTGGAAGGCCGTGAGGATGACGGCGGCGGTGGCCGAGGTGGGCAGGCCGATGGTGAGCAGGGGGACGAGGACGCCGGCGGCCGCGGCGTTGTTCGCTGCCTCGGGGCCGGCGACGCCCTCGATGGCGCCGTGGCCGAACTCGGACCGGTGCTTGGAGAGGCGCCGTTCGAGGCTGTAGCTGAGGAACGTGGGCACCTCGGCGCCGCCGGCGGGGAGGCTGCCGATGGGGAAGCCGAGTGCGGTGCCGCGCAGCCACGCGGGCCACGAGCGGCGGAAGTCGGCGCGGGAGAGCACGGCGGCGCCTCGCACGGGCTCGACGCGGGCGGCGCCCGTGCCGGCGACCAGGTGGGCGAAGGTCTCGCCGAGCGCGAAGAGGGCCACCACGACGATCACCACGTCGATGCCGTCGAGCAGCGACGGGACGCCGAAGGCCAGGCGCGGCTGGCCGGTCAGGGTGTCGATGCCGACCAGGCCGATGCCGGCGCCGATCACCAGGCTGGCCGCGCCCTTGCGCAGGGACGGGCCGAGCAGGGCGCTGACCGTGACGAAGGCGACGGCCATCAGGGCCACGTATTCCGGCGGGCCGAAGCCGACGGCGATGTCCGCGACGACCGGGGCGGCCACCGAGAGCAGGATCGTGCCGACGGTGCCGGCCACGAAGCTGCCGAGGGCCGCCGTCGCGAGCGCCGCCGAGGCCCGGCCGGCGCGGGCCATCTTGTTGCCCTCCAGGGCGGTCGCCACCGACGCGCTCTCGCCGGGCGTGTTCAGCAGGATCGAGGTGGTGGAGCCGCCGTACATGCCGCCGTAGTAGATGCCGGCGAACATGATCAGCGCGGCCGCCGGGTCGAGGCGGAACGTGACGGGCAGCAGCAGCGCCACCGTCAGCGCGGGGCCGATGCCGGGCAGCACGCCGACCGCGGTGCCGATCGTGACGCCGACCAGCGCCCACAGCAGGTTGCCGGGGGTGAGCGCGTCGGCGAAGCCGGTGATCAGGTCGCCCACGTCAGAACCCCCACGGCCCGGTCGGCAGCGACAGCCCGATCAGCCGGTCGAAGACCAGGAACACGAGCGCCGCGAGCGTCCACCCGTACGCCACGACCCGCCACGGACGCGGCGCGCCCAGCAGCAGCGCCGCCACCGTGAACAGGGCCGCCGAGCTCACCACGTACCCCAGCAGCGGTAAGAGGAAGGCGAACGCGACCAGGGCGATGACCATGGCCGTCAGGCGCCACAGGCGTCGCAGGTCTTTCCAGGCATGTGTACGCAACGCCGCGCGCGCCGAAAGCACGAGCGAGGCCCCCAGGAGCCCGAGCAGGACACCGACCACCGTGGGTGCGGCGGCCGGCCCGACCGGATCATCGGAACCCCGGAGCCCGGCCGCGTCCACCAGCATCACGACCCCGAAGACGATCATCACGATGCCGAGCAGCCCCGACGCGGCGTCCGGCTGCCGAACCCGCTCGTCCGTCATGCCAGCCCCATCTTCTTCAGGACGTCCGTCACGGTCCGCCGCTCCTGGTCGATGAACTGCTCGAACTCCGGGCCCGCCAGGGTCGCGTCGCCCCAGCCGCGCCGCTGCAACGTCTCGCGCCACTGCGCGCCGCGCGTCATCTCGAGCAGCAGCTCCTCCAGCGCCCGTTCGTCGTCCGCACCGATGCCGGGCGGCGCGACCACCCCGCGCCAGTTGGCCAGCTCCACGTCGACGCCCTGCTCCTTCAGGGTCGGCACGTCGGGCAGCGCCGGCAGCCGCGTGGCGCTGGACACGGCGAGCGGCCGTACGGTGCCCGCCTCGATCTGCGCGGCGAGCTCGGAGACCCCCGAGACCCCGGCCGTGGCCCGCCCGGAGAGCAGCGTCGCGAGCGCCTCCCCGCCCCCGGAGTGCGCCACGTAGTTGACCTGGCCGGGGTCCGCGCCGACCGCGTCCGCCACCAGCCCGGCGAGGATCTGCTCGACCCCGCCGGCCGAGCCGCCCGCGAACGACACCGCCCCGAGGTCCTGCCTCATCCGGGCCACCAGCTCGGGCATGGTCCGCACCGGCGACGAGGCGGGCACCACGATCACCTCGTAGTCGGTGGTCAGCCGGACCAGCGGCCGGGTGCGGTCGAGCCCGATCGGCGCGTCGTTGCTCTCGATCGCGCCCAGCATGATCAGGCCCATCACCATGAGCTGGGTCGGGTCGCCGTCGTTGCGCACGAACTGGCTCAGCCCGATCGTGCCGCCCGCGCCGGTCACGTTGTAGACCTCGCTGCGCCCGGCCAGGTCGCGCAGCGCCGCCTGCATCTCGCGGGCCGTCTGATCCCAGCCGCCACCGGGCGCGGCGGGAGCCATCAGCCGCAGCTGCCGCCCGTCGAGGAAGCCCTCGTCGTCCTCCGCCCAGGCCGCGCTGACGACCAGCAGGACGGTCGCCAAGGCCGCCGCGATCCACGGACCCCATCGCCGCATCGGTCTCACCACACCCCTGTGACGTACCGTTACATCGATGCTCCTAGTTTGATCCAGGAGGCGGTGTGGCGCACGTCGTGGTGGTCGGTGGCGGCAATGCCGGATTCAGCGCGGCCCAGGCGGCGGCCGCGCGGGGACGCGAGGTGGTCGTGCTCGAACGGGGCCTTCCCGGCGAGGCGGGCGGCAACAGCTACTACACGGCGGGCGCGTTCCGGATCGCGCACGGCGGGCTCCCCGACCTCGCCCGGATCCTGGACCCCGATCCCCGGCACGCGTCGACGGTGCTCACCCCGTACGGCCAGGACTTGTTCGTGGAGGATCTGCGCAAGGTCACCGAGGGGCGCACCGATCCCACGCTCGCCCGCGTGCTGTCCGACGAGAGCGGCGACGCCCTGCGGTGGCTGCACGGGCTGGGGCTGCGGTTCCGATTGATGTACGAGCGGCAGGCGTACGAGGACGGCGCGGGGCGGCACGTGTTCTGGGGCGGGCTGGCGGTCGGCAGCACGGGCGGCGGCAAGGGCCTGATGGAGCAGCACACCCGGGCGGCGGAGGCGGCGGGGATCGAGGTGCGCTACGGGCATCGCTGCACCTCGTTGCTGACCGAAGGCGGCCGGGTGACGGGGGTGCGCTGGGAGGGCGGCGCCGTCGAGGCCGAGTCGGTGATCCTGGCGGCGGGCGGCTTCGAGGCCGACCCGGTGTGGCGGCGCGACCATCTCGGCGACGGGTGGGAGCGCGCCCTCGTGCGGGGCACGCCGCTGAACACCGGCGACATGCTGCGGGCGGCCCTGGAGATCGGAGCGGCCCGCGGCGGCGACTGGGGCTCGTGCCACTCGGTCGCCTGGGACGCGGGCGCGGCGCCGAGCGGCGACCGCGAGCTGACCAACCGCCTGACCCGGCAGAGCTACCCGCTCGGCATCGTGGTCAACGCGGCCGGGGAGCGCTTCCTCGACGAGGGCGCCGACTTCCGCAACTACACGTACGCCCGCTACGGCGGCGAGATCCTGCGCCAGCCGGGCGGCATCGCGTACCAGATCTTCGACGCCTCCTCGCGCCCGATGCTGCGAGCCGAGGAGTACGACGCGCCCGGCACCACCGTCGTCACGGCCCCCACGATCGCCTCGCTGGCCACCATGCTCAAGGCGGGCAAACTGCCGTCGACGGTCGAGGTCTTCAACGCCGCGATCGACGAGAGCGTCCCCTTCGACCCGTCCGTGAAGGACGGACGGGCCTCGCGCACCACGCCCCCGAAGAGCAACTGGGCGCTGCCGCTGCGGACGCCGCCGTTCTACGCCTTTCCCGTCACCTGCGGCATCACGTTCACCTTCGGCGGCCTGCGCGCCGACCCCCACGGCCGGGTCCTGCGCCCGGACAACTCACCCATCCCGGGCCTGTACGTCTGCGGCGAGATGCTGGGCGGCCTCTTCAGCGGCAACTACCCGGGCGGGAGCGGCCTGACCGCCGGAACGGTCTTCGGCCGCCGCGCCGGCAGCCTGGCATAGGCCGAGCCGTCATTGATCCGCAGTGTCCAGGCCGGCGAGCTGCGCCCTGATCGCGGCGAGGTCGTGCTGCCATAGCCTGTTGTTCGGATCGGCGCCCGCGAGCCGCTGCCGGATCTGCTCAGCCGCCTGGAAGTGCCGCCGAGCGGCAGGCAGATCGCCCGCCACACGCGCGAGGATGCCGACTCGCTCGCGAACAATGGACAGGTCACGCTGCCAGTTGCTGTTGGCCGGGTCGGCCGCCACCAAGCGCATCGCCATCTCCAGGGACGCCTGAAAGTGCGAGCGAGCAGCAGCCAGGTCACCGAGCGCGTACGCGACCTCCCCGAGCTTGCCGCGGCTGAGCAGCAGGTCACGCTGCCGGCCGCTGTCGCCAGGGTCAGCGTCCGCCAGCCGCCGGGAGAGGTCGAAACACGCCTCGAAGTGTTCGCGGGCAGCGGCGAAATCGCCGTCGGCCATCGCGACGATCCCCAGCCGGTTGCGGCTGGCCGACAGATCACGCTGGTACATGTCTTTATCGGGATCAGCGGCCGCGAGCCGCTGCCGGATCTCCAAGCAAGCCTGAAAGTGCTCGCGAGCCGTGGCCAGATCGCCGATCTCGACCGCGACGTCGCCAAGCTTGTTACGGCTGATCGAGATGTAGCGCTGCCATTCGGTGTTGTCCGGATCGGCCGCCGCCAGCCGCTGCGAAACCTCCAGGCCCGCTTGGAAATGATCACGAGCGGCATCCATGTCGCCGATCGCCATCGCGATGTCTCCCAGTCGTGCGCGAACGACGGTGGGACGGTTCTGCCACCACGTGACGTCGCTGCCGTCATCGGGCGGGCCGAGGTCGAGTGCTTCGTGGTAGTGGAGAAGGGCGGCGTTCACGTCTCCGGTGACGACGGCAAGGTCGCCGAGGTCCACAAGCACCACCGACATGTCGGCGGCCGTCCGTGGATCCTCCGGATCGCTCGTTCGCCGGTCTTCGACGGATCGGCGAATCTCCACCAGAAGGGCGTGGGCGCCGGCCAGGTCACCGGCGCTGCGGACGGCCTCGTACTCCAGTTTGGCGATCGAGGACCACGCACGCTCGGTTCGGGGAATCAAAGGGCGGATCTCGGCGAGGTAGGCGGCGGCGGCAAGCACCCCGGGCAACGCGGCGACGACCTGTTGAGCGAAGTCCGCGATCAGCGCGCACCGGTCGATGGCAACCAGGTGCCGGACCCCGTCGACGGCGTCCTCGTAACTCCACGGGCCCCGGCCCGTGCGCCTGATCATTTGCAGCGCCCGCGCGTGGCGGGCGGCACGGTCGGGGTCCGGGCGGCGCTCGAGCAATTCCGCCGTCCACGGATGGGCCACGATGCCCGGGCCCGGCGTCAGCAGGGTGAGATCGGACAGCCGTTCCACGCCGGCCGCCAAGCGCTCGATGTGCGGCTCCCGCAAGGCGTACGCGAGATCCTCCAGCGTCATCGGGGCGCGCGAGACCGCGATCTGCAGCAGCAGCTCGCGCTCGTAGTCGGTGAGCAGGCCGACCAGCTCGTCCAGGAGGATGTCGGCGCCGCCGAGCAGCAGCGCGTCCTCGACCGCCGCGCCGGGTGGGCGGGGCCTTCCCAGGTCGATGCCCTCGCGTTCGGCCAGGGCCTTGAGCTTGGCCTGCACCTCGCGGAAGCGGGCCCGTTTGCCGCGCAGGAGGGCGTCCACGTATTCGATCAGGCGAGGATGGCCGCCGATGGTGCGGATCACCAGGCGCAGGTCGTCGCCGGTCAGGCCGCGCAGGGCCGGCAGCCGCAGCAGAAGGCGGCGCAGCTCGGCGCGGGAGAGCGGGCCGACGGGCACCTCCACCAGCGCACGATCCTCGCCGGGCAGGGAGTAGCGGCTGGTCACCAGGATCAGGCCGGTGTCCGCCCTCGCGCACCAGGTGGTGAAGAGCTCGTCGAAGGCGGGGTCGAGAAAGTCGCCACCGCCGGGTGACAGGTTGCGCTCGAAGTCGTCGAACACCAGCACCACCGGCGCCGACTCGAGGATGTTGCCGACGAGGTCGACCTTCGCGGTGTCGGGCACCTCGGCGGAGGCCAGCCGGTCGGCGTCGGGGCCGTCCAGGGCGGCGGCGAGGCCGGCGAACAGGGCCGTCGGGTTCCACCGGCCCTCGTGGATCACCGGCCGCACGCCGTCGTCGCGCAGCCGGGTGACCAGGCGGCCGGCCAGCGCGGTCTTGCCGATCCCGCCGACGCCGACCAGCTGGACGCCGCTGATGAAGCCGTGCTCGTCGGTGGCCTTCGCGGTGCGCCGCAGGGCCGCGGTGGCCTCCCGCAGCTGGGCACGCCGGCCGATGAGCTGGCCGAGGGCAAGCTCCCGCACCGACGTTCCCGACGGTACGGTCTGCGCGGTCAGCTCGACCGGCGACAGGCCGGTGTCGATGAGCGGCGTGTCCCGGTCCGCGCACAGCAGCGTGGCCACCGCGTACTCCGGCGGCAGCACGCGCCCGTCGGACCGCCGGGCCCGCTCGACCTCCCGTCTGGCCCTGGCCAGGGCGCCCGCCACATCACTCGCGGCGCAGGCGATGAGCTCCCGATAGAACGCGGCGAGAAGCCGCGTGGCGTACTCGTCGGTGACCGGCGCCTGCATGGCTACGACACGGTCGGCACCGGCCGCGATCAGCTCGGCGGCCATCGCCTCCCCGCCGGCCGCGCCGGCGCAGGACGAGAGCACGATCAGGGGTACGGGAGCACGGGTGTCCTTGACCGCGTCCATCAGCTCGCGATAGCTGACCGGCTTCGGATCGCCGTCCTCGTCCTCCAGTTCCACCACGTCGGGTGAGCCGTGTGCGGAGAGGTGCAGCACGTGGAAGTCCGATTCGCCCAGCGCCGCCTTGATCTGCGGAAGCGACGCCACCTCGAGGATCCGGACCTGGCCGCCCACACCGGTCGCCGGGTCGGCCATCGCGTCGAGCAGTGCCTGCATCTCGGCCTCGACGTCCAGTGGCGTGTTCGCCGTGCGGGTCTCCTCCGGCGCGGCCACCGCGGCCAGGATCCGCAACGGGCCCGCGGAGGCCGGCATCCGGCGCGCAGGCTGCGCGGCCCTCGCCTGGCGGCGCACGCTCACCCCGCCGACCAGCGCCAGCGGTCCCAGCCGCCGCCCGGAGGACGTGGTCAGCTCGATCAGCTCCACCGGCAGCCCCGCCGCGGCCCCCTCCGCCCGCCACACCGCCTGCACCTCGTCGCCCGGCCGCAGGCCCGCCACCACGTCCGCGACCACGCGCCGCCCGGCCTCGTCGAACACGGCCTCCGCCAAGGCCAGCCCGGCCGCGGTGAGCCTGTCCCGCGCCACCGCCGGGGGCCCGGACAGCGCCTGCCACACCCCCGTCAGTTCGGGCGGAAGATCGGCCTCGCGCCGGCACACCGGCGCCCCGGCCAGGAACACCTCGCTGGTCAGGCGAGGGCCGTCCACCACGACGTCGATCGTCAGCTCGGTCGCCAGCGCCGGCCTCGGCGGCACGGCGACGGGCGGCGCGGTGCGCGACGAGAGCCGCCTGATCTCGCCGAGCGGCGGTTCGACGTCCAGCGGCTGGGCGGTCAGGACGCGGTAGAGCGACTCCACCCCCGCCTCGGTGATCTCCCGGAGGCGATAGTGCGTCGCGCTCGCCGGCAACAGCCAGTCCGGCAGTCCCGAGACGTCGTCCCCGGGAAGGATCACCGGCAGGATCTCGCGCAGTCCCGCCTCCTGGTCGGCGTAGAACCGTTCCTGAAGCTGGCGCGCCTCCCACCGCACGCCCCGGCCCGCCGACACGTCGCCGCGGTTCTCGGCGCGCTCCCGATACGTGGGTGAGGCGATCACCAGAACGAAGTCGGCCTCGCGGACCTGCTCGTTCATCCACTCGGTCCACTGTTGCCGCTGGGCCGTCGCGGTCACGTCGAGCTTCGCGTCCACGCCCATCGAGCGCAGCAGCATCCAGAGGCGGCGCACCGACTCGGCGTGGTCGTCGCTCTGGTGCGCGTACGACAGGAACGCCCGGACCGCCACCGCGACCTCCCTCCCCATGCTCAGGGCTTGCGGCCCACCCCGCCGTAGAGGGCCACCTGGGCGTCGGTGAACTCGGGCTCGGACTCGGGGCGCCAGCTCAGGATCGGGACCACGCCGGGGTCGACGAGGTCGAGGCCGTCGAAGAAGCGGGTCACCTCGTCGCGGGAGCGGATGCGGGTGGGGATGCCCTGGTCGCGCATGACGGCGGCGAAGCGGGCCCACGAGCCGGGGTCGTAGTCGCCGGTGATGTGCGAGACCACCAGGTAGCTGCCGCTCGGGAGGCGGTCCATGAGCCGGGTGACGATGCCGTACGGGTCCTCATGGTCCTCGATGAAGTGCAGGATCGCGAAGAGCAGCAGAGCCACCGGGCGGTCCAGGTCGAGCGTGTCGCGGACCTCGGTGGCGTCGAGGATGTGCTCGGCCTCCTGGAGGCGGGCGCCCACATAGGCCGTACGGCCCGGCGGTTCGCTCGTCAGCAGGGCGCGCGCGTGGGTGAGCACTATCGGGTCGTTGTCGACGTAGACGATCCGGGCGGACGGGTCGGCCGCCTGGGCCACCTCGTGCACGTTCGGGCTGGTGGGCAGGCCGGTGCCGATGTCGAGGAACTGGTCGATGCCGGCCTCGGCGGCGAGGAAGCGCACGGTGCGCCGCAGGAACGCCCTGTTCTCGCGGGGCGCGGTGGCCGCGTTCGGGTTGGCCTCGAGGCCCTTGGCCGCGGCGGCGCGGTCGGCGGCGAAGTTGTCCTTGCCGCCGAGCAGGTAGTCGTACACCCGGGCGGGGTGGGGGCGTCCCGTGTCCAAGGGTTCCGTCACCGCGACAGGATATCGGGGCTTGCCTACCTGCGGTGTACTCCGCGGCGGGGCTTGCGCAGCCACAGGGCCGCGGCGCCGGCCAGCATCACGGCCGGGAGCGCGGCGATCCAGAGGTACGGCGGCAGGCCGCCCCCGGACGACGCCGGGGCGCCGGCCTGCGGGGCTGTGCTCGCGGGCGGCTTGGGCGGCGGCGGTGTCGTGGGCTTCGCGCTGGGCTGGAGGTCGGCCTTGATGACCGAGAGGATCCACGGCGCGACCGCGTCGACCCGGGTGGCCGTGTCGGCGCCGGTGTGCGGGCAGGTCGGCCCGCGGCTGACCACCGCCACGACCGTGGCCTGCCCGGTGGGGCCGCCGGTGAAGTAGGGGCCGCCGGAGTCGTGCGGGCACGCGCTCGTGCTGGCGGCCGGCGCGACCCCGGCGACGCCCAGCTCCACCTTGTCGATGGTGGTGACCCGGAACTGGCCGGTCTGCAGGCGCGGCGTGGTCTGCTCGGCGTCGCCGTCGGTCAGGCCGAAGCCGACGAGGCGCAGCCGCTGGCCGCTGCCCGGCTTGACGCGGTTGAGCTTGAGCGGGGTGATGCCGGTGACCGCACGGTCGAGGCGGGCCAGGGCCACGTCGGCGCTGCCGTGCTGGCGCACCTGGATGACGTTGGCGTTGATGCCCGCCTTGCTCTTCAGGTCGGCGCGGCCGACGGTGGCGATCGTGCGCTGGGCGACGGGGCGGGAGACCCGCCTGCCGCCCGCGTCCTTGAAGCAGTGGCCGGCGGTGAGCACCCAGTGCGGCGAGATCAGGCCGCCGGAGCAGGAGCTGTCCCTGCGGCCGCCGTTCGCGGTGGGGATGCCCAGGTCGGTCAGCTTCACCGCGAACTGGTACTGCCCGTTCGCGACGTCCTCACCGTCGGCGATCGCGTGTGCCGGCGCGGCGGCGGCCGCGGCGCCGATCACCGCCGCCGTGAGCGCCACGACGACCCTCGATAGCGTCTTCATCGGCGTCGAGCCTACGAACGCTTCGCCAATCACGGACCGGCATCACCCGATCACGTGAGCGCGGGTCACTTGAGCCGGCGGCCCTGCTTGGCGAGGATCGCGTCGTAGTCGTGGTGGCTCTCCAGCCAGCCGCTGATGAACGGGCAGATCGGCACGACGGTGCGCCCCTTGGCCTTGGCGTCGTCCATCACCGCGCGGGCGAGCTGCGAGCCGAGGCCGTGGCCCTCGTACTTCGGGGCGACCTCGGTGTGCGTGTAGGCGATGATGCTGCCGCTGAGCTGGTAGGTGACGAGCCCGGCGACCTCGCCCTGCTCGTCGCGCGCCTCGAATCGCTCCTTCTCGGGCACGTCGCTGATCTCGAACGTCATGCCTCATGAAAGCACGGCGTCCCTGAACAGGTACGTGGCGGGACGCCGCCCGAGTCCGTAGACAGGTGGATCGGCACCCTCGGGAAGGAAACGGCAGTGATGTCCGAGCAGCACGATTCCGGTCAGCGGCGCAGCGCGCACGGCGGCTTCGTCGGTGCGTTCGTGCGCACCGTCCGCAGCGGCCCCCAGCGGTCGCCGGTGGGGCAGGTGGCCGCGTCCGCCCTGATCATCGTGGTGCTCGCCGGCATCGTCGTGGGCGCCGGCATTCTGCTGCGCCCCAAGACGCCCGCGGAGAAGCCGGTCGCCGCCACCGCATCGGCGCCTTCCAAGGTCAACCCCAGTTCTTCCCGTACGCCCGTACGGGCGCCCCAGGCGCAGTCCGGCGCGCAGGGAGCACCGGGCCCCCAGGGCGCGCCCGGCGCTCCGGGAGCCGACGCACCTGTGGCCAATCAGGTGGCCGCGGCCCCGGCGGCCGCCGCGGCGCACCCGGCCTCCACGGCCGGCACGACCGCCGCCGCCAAGCCGGCCCCGGCCCCGGCCACCACCGCCACCACCGGCGCCACCGCTGCCGCCGCCGCCCGCGCCGCCACCCAGGGCGCCGTCAAGAAGGTCACCTACAGCGGCGTCGCCGGCCGCGGCTGTTCGAGCGCCGGCAGCGTCTACACCGAGCACGGCTGGTACACCTCGGGCAACGCCGGCTGGTGGACCCTGGCGAACGGCAGCTACACCGGCAACGGCTGCAACGGCCAGTTCACCGACATGCCGATGTCCGGCAGCGCGTCCAGCGACGACAGCGACCAGGCGATCGTCTGGGGCTTCAGCGTGGGCAGCGCCGCGCAGTCGTGCACGCTCTCGCTCTACGTGCCGACCAGCGCCAGCGCCCGCGACGTGGCCGCCACCGCCGCGCACTTCGCGGTCGTGCACGGCAACACGATCTACAACACGACGTACGTGAACCCGTCCGGCGACCACTACGTCAACCAGCGCGACCACCACTCGAGCTGGGTGGGCCTGGGCACGTACCCGGTGCACAACGGCATGATCGGCGTGAAGCTGACGAACCGCGGCAACCCGTCCGGCTACCCCGTCACCTACCCGCACCTCGCGGGCGGCGCGGTGCGGGTCAGCTGCGTGGCCGAATAGCTCAGAGACCGTCCATCATCCGCTGGACGGCGCCGTTCATCGCGTCGGTGCGGGCGGTGAGCAGCGCGGCCGTACGGTCCTCGCAGTCGCGCACGGCGGCGAGGACCTGCTCGGCCAGCCGGGCCGCGCCCTGCTCCAGGGCCCGCGGCTCGATGGTCAGCCCGGCGAGCCGCCCCGAGCGCATCGTGGCGCGCACCGTGCCGTCCGGGGAGCCGCCGTGCACCTCCGTCGTCTCGTACTCGGCGTGCGCCTCGCGCATCCCCTGCGTGAGGCCGGCGAGCTGCTCGGTGAGGCGGGTGAAGTCGGGCATCGCGGGACCGGTCATCAGTCCGTTGTATCCGCGGTGCCGGACGGATCACAGCTCCCGGTTCGGGGACGTCCGAACCCTCCCGCGCCGCGCCCGTTGTCCCCTACGTGAAGAGCTCCATACGTACGCTGGCCGTCGTCTCCGGCAACGCCATCATCCGCGGCGGCCTGTCCCGGGTCCTGGCCGGCGCCCCCGGCGTCGTCGTCAAGCACGAGGTGGACAGCATCACCTCCGGCCGGCTGCGGGCCGACCCGGCCGACCTGCTCGTCGCCGACCTGCACGAGCAGCGCGGCTCCCGGATGGGCCCGCGATTCTGGACCCTGCTGCCCCCGGAGAGCCGGGTGATCGCCCTGGTCCGCGCCGAGGACCCGCCCGGCCTGCTCGCGGCGCTGCAGGGCGGGGTGCGGGCGCTGCTCACCCGGGACACGCCGGCGGGCGAGCTGCTGGTGGCGCTCCAGACCGTACGGCACGGGGGTGTGCACGTCTGTGACCAGCTGGTCGGGCCGCTGCTCGCCCAGACCTCGTCGGAGCGCGCCGCCCGCGAACCGCATCTGGCCAACCGCGAGATCGAGACGCTGCGCTGGGTGGCGGAGGGTCTCACGCACGAGCAGATCAGCCGCCGCATGGGCCTCACCGAGGCGACCGTCAGCACGTACGTCAAGCGGATCCGCACCAAGCTCAACGCGGGCAACAAGGCCGAGCTGACCCGGCGGGCCATCGAGCTGGGGTACGTGACCGCGCACTGAGCGGGGACGCCGGTTCGGGAACTCGTCCCGACGCCCCGGTCCCCTGTTGGCTCGAAGTCCCGTCCGGAAATGGGAGACACACATGACGATGCCGGGCTTCCGGCTCACCCCGGAACTGATCAAGAAGGCGTCGACGGACAGCTACGCCACCGCCGACCAGGTGTGGCAGCAGCTCGCCGTGCTGCGCAACTACGTGCTGGAGCTGGAGCAGACCTGGCACGGCGTCGCCCAGGACACCTTCCAGCAGCTGATGAACGACTGGGACGTCTACGCCCGGATGATGAACGACGCGCTGCGTGACATCGGCCAGGGCCTCGACGGCAACTACGTCAACTACATCGACACCGAGCAGGAGAACATCCGCAACCTGCAGCCGGTCTCCGGGCACCCCATGCCGGGCCGGCCCGGGTTCGACCTTCCCCCGTCCCGCTTCTAAAGGAGGAGCCGTCATGTCCATCGACGCCCGTGAACTGCGCGTGCCCGTGGAGCTGGAGGACGCCGGCACCCGCCTGAACGCGATGGCGCAGCAGATCGAGGACGAGCTGATCCGCCTGCGCAACGAGCTCCAGCCCATCCTGGACAGCTGGCAGGGCGAGACCCGCGAATACTACGAGGGCCTGCAGAACGAGTGGAACATCGCCGCGGAGGGCCTGCTCGGCCCCGAGGGGGTGCTCGGCCAGATCGCCCAGGCCATGCGCATCACCTGGCAGAACTACACCGACTGCGAGTGGGCGAATGTCCAGACCTGGAAGCACTGAGCTGCCGGCCCGCACGCTGGTGACCGTGGTCGGCGCGGACCGCCGCGCCGACCTCGCGGTGCCCTCGGACGCGCCGATCGCCGAGTACGGCGACCGGCTGGCCGAGCTCCTCGGCGCCTCGGGGGACGACGAGCTGCCTCCGGTGTGGACGGTGGCGCCGGCCGGCGGCGCCCCGCTGCCCGTGGAGAAGTCGCTGGCCGCGGCCGGCATCCCCGACGGCACGGTGCTCTACCTGCGCGACGCGCTCGCCGGCGAGGGCGACGAGCCGGTGGTGCGCGGGGTCTGGGAGGTCGTCGAGGAGGTCGGCAGCGCCGGGCGGGGCCCGCGCTGGGACTCGCGCGCGCGGGCCCGGGCGGCGGTGCTGCTCGGCGCGGCCTGGCTGCTCGTCACGCTCTCCCTCCTCGGCTTCACCGACCACGGCCGGTCGGCGGCGGGTGCCGCGCTCGCCGTCGCCGGCATCGGCTTCGCGGTGACGGCCCGGCTGCTGGGCGGCCATCCCCGGGTGTTGCCGGGCCCGCTGCGCGCGGCCCTCGGCTGCGCCGTCGTGCCGGCCATGACGGTGGTCGCGCTGATCACGCTCGGCCCCACCCTGCTGTACGCGGAGATCGGCGCCGTGGTGGGGCTGCTGATCGCCCTGTCCGCGGTGCCCGGCGTGTTACTGGCGGCGGTGACCCTGGTGGTGGCGATCGCCGGGGTGATGACGACCGCCGTGCTCGCGCTCGGCGCCTCGGCCACGGCGGCCGCCGCGACGGCGGTCACGGCGGGCGTGCTGTTCCTCGGCATCGCGCCGCGCACCGCCGGCATGCTGACCGCGGCGACCTGGCTGCGCATGTCGTCGCCGTCGCTGGAGCCGTCGGCCGACCCCGCCGAGCTCGCCGGCCGCGTGACGCGCGCCCAGCACACCCTGGTGCTGCTGATGGCGATCGCCTCGGCCATCGTGGCGGTGGGCCTGGTCGTGGTCACCCGTGACCCGGCGCCGTTCCCGCTGGCGCTGGCGGGGGTGGCCGTCGTCGCGCTGCTGGTGCGGGCCGGCACCTTCGCGTTCACCACCGAGGCGATCGGCCCGGTGGTGGCCGCGCTCACCGGCGCGGCCGGGCTGGTCGCGGCGCTCGGCCACTGGACGGCCACGGCGCCGCTGCGGCTGCCGCTCGCGGCGCTGGCCGGGGTGGCCGCCATCGGCGTCGCCGTGCCGTCGCTGCTGTGGCGCTCCGCCGAGGGCCCGGCCCCGTCGCGGCTGCGGCCGCTGCTGACGCTCTGCCAGCTCGCGCTGCCGCCGCTCCTGCTCGGCGTCTACGGCGTCTATGGCCTGCTGTGGGGCCTGGGCCGCGACTTCTGAGGGCCGATCTCTGAAGGCCGCGCCCTCTGGAGGGCGCGGCCTTTCTCGTCACTGGTAACCGCAGTTGACGAGCATCTCCTGCAACAGGGCGAAACCGGCCTGCGGGTTCTGCTGCCCCAGGCTCGCCCACCGCTCGATCCACAGCACCTTCTGGCGGGGCGACAGGCGCGAGCCGGCGCCGGCGACCTCGCCTTCCACCTGGTCCGCGTGGCCGGCCAGCGCCGACGCCTCGGCTCGGACCAGCGCCATCTCGGCCGGCGACGGCGCGAGCTCCGCGCCGATCCGCCGGGCGACCGGATCGAGCAGCCGGCCGAGCGCGTCCCGCAGGACCGGGGCGAGCCGGGCGAGCTCGATCGCGGCGTCCCGCAGCGCCCCGGCGGCCGTGGCCCGTGCGGCCGGATCCCCGAACAGGGCCCGCCGCAGCTGTCCGCTCGCCCGGCCCTCGAGGTACTGCGCGACGTAGGCCAGGTCGTCGGCGTCGAGCGCGGCCTGCCGGACCCGGGAGCTGTTGCGGTCCATCTCGTCCGCGGTGACGTGGCCGTTGAACCGCGACGAATGGCTGACGAAGGGCCGCCCGTACGAGCGCAGCTCGAGCGCGACCGTCGGTGGCAGCGGGTTGCCTCCGTCGGCCCGCGCGTTGAGCCACCGGCCGGAGGCGGCCTCGCCGATGCCGAACGCTCCCGCCGTGATCCGTGGCCCCTGCGCGGACGGGGCCAGCACCTCGTCGAGCAGGGTCCGCACCGTGCCGATGAGTGCCCTGGTGTCCTCGTCGCGCAACTCGGTCGCCAGCAGGCCGGCCGACGACCGTCCGCCCACGACCTCCTCGGCCGCCGCCGCTGCGAAGTGGTCGCCGAACGCCTCACGGACCCGGGGAGCGTGCAGGGAGAGCGTCTCCCGGACGGACGGGTGCAGCGCCTGCCCGAGCGCCCACAGCGGATGCCGGACCGCCACCACCATGAACCACTTCATGAAGCGGTGACCGGTCAGCGTGTGGTGCAGGGCGCCGGCGGCCTGGATGAAGACCAGGGCCATGGCGCCCACGAGGGCGGCGACGTCCGGGTCGGCCGCGAGCAGGCGTGCGTCATCGTCGCCGACCGCGGCGTTGGTGACGCGCTCGAGGTGCATCGCCGCCACCTCCCAGCCGAAGTCGACGGCCTGCGCGAGGTAGCGGAACTTGTCGCCCTCGGTGCGGTTGTTCGCGATGACGTGGTCCAGGAAGGCCGGCAGCCCGGCGAGGGGCACGTCCTCGGTGAACTGCGCGAAGAACGGCGCCTCGGCGCGCACGCCGGGCAGGTGGGTCACGCGCAGGTTCCGGTAGTGCTGCGCCACGCGGTAGGCGGGGTGGGGGAACAGCTCGGCCAGGGTCGTCGGCGACTCGTGGTACACGTCGCGCACCTGCGCGGCCAGGCGCAGCCGCTCCAGGACGTCGTCCCGCCAGGCCCGCACGAGGTTCGGGCCGGCGCCCTGCTCGCCGGCGAGCAACGTCACCGGCCGGGTCACCACCTCGGGGATCGAGACCTTCACCCACCCCACCCGCGGGTCGGGCCAGCCGCCGGCCTGGATCCGGGCCTCGAGACTGCCGTAGTACACGCCGTTGTGGTCGTAGTAGAGCGTCTTGTTGTCGGCCACCACCCGCACCAGGCCGTCGGACGACTCCACCAGGAGCGTCTTCTCCGGCAGGCGCTCGCCGATCTCGCCCAGCGCCACGCTGTGCAGCTCGACCTCTTCGGCGTGCGCGCCCACCACGGCGGGCAGGTCCGCCTCGGCGACCGGCCGCCCGATCGGCGGCACGTCGACCGGACCGACCGCGATGAACCACTTGCGGTACGGGCCGCCCGGCAGCCGCGCGGCGTCGCCGGTCTGACCGTCGAGGAACACCACACCGTCGTCGTCGCGCACGACGTTGAAGACGTGCCCCCGCTCGCCGCCGGGCTCGGCCACGACGACGAAGCCGTGCGCGCCCGGACCGGCGGCGCCGACCGCCTCGGCGATCTGGCCGTAGCTGTCGACCTCGGCGAGGACGCGGGGCTCGCCCGTACGGCCGTCGTTGGCATACGTCACCACGTCGGCCGGAGGCAGGCTCTCGTCGACCGGTGGCGCGACGAAGACCTGATCCGGCTCGGCCAGCGTCAGGTGCGTGGCGATCGCGGTGAGCACACAGTTGACGAGCCAGCCGTCGCCGGTGCCGGCGCCCTCGTCGTTGACCCGGCGCAGCCAGCCGTACCGCTGCCCGAAGACCTCGTCCCGCTCACCCTGGGGGCGCCAGTGGGCCAGGCCGTCGCCGCCCTCCGCCACCGGTCCCGACAGGCCGGTGGGCAGGGCGGGTGGGCTCAGCCAGAGGTACGCGGCCCGGCGCGCGCCGTCGTCCGCGGACAGCGTGACGCCGGGCGCCTCGGAGCGCAGGGCGTCGCCGCGGTTGTGGAGCACGACGCGCACGCCGGGCACCAGCCGCTGAAGCTCGGCCCGCACCGCCTCGCCGCGGGTGGTGCCGGTCTGCCGGGCCCGGCCCGCGCCGCCGAAACGGCTGCCGCTGCCGCCGGTCTCGACGTGCACCACGAGCCGGCCGGCCGGACCGATCTCGCGCGCGTAGCGGGCGATCGCCGCGCGGGCCGGCTCCGGCAACTCCTTCGACTGCTGAGCGAACTCGAGGCGCAGGACGTCCGGCAGCATCGGCCAGCGCCGCACGGCGTCGGCCGCCGCCCTCGCCCCGAGCCGGCGGAGATCGCCGGCCACGTCGTCCCGCAGCGAACGCAGCCCTGGGCGGACACCACCGGCGGTCAGCCGGCCGAGCGCGGCGACGAGGTCCTGGAACCGCTGCCGGCCGATCCGCCGTTGTTCCAGCAAGCCGATCAGCGTGGACATGACGTCCTCCACGCCCGGCAGAGCGCTCACGTGCTGCCCACCGACGCGGAACTCCTCGCCCCGGAGCACGTTCGCCCGGACGGCCTCCGCGACCTCGTTCCACATGGTCCGCACGAACGGCCGAGACTGCGCGTCGGGCATCGACAGTTGCTGCGTGCCGCGGAAGTACCGCAACTCGACCAGGCGCAACCGCTGGTCGCCGTAGGGCTCCGACTCCACCAGGTGCGACCGGTTGTAGAACGGGTCGAACCGCAGCGCGGCCCCCGGCACCAGCCCGCTCCGGAGGTAGTTCGCGGCCGTGTCGAACCCGGCCTCCACCTCCAGCAGGGTTTCCGGAACCTCCTGCTGGACGTGCTCCCTCGCCCACTTCGCGAAGTAGTCGGGGGTGCCCCGGAGCACGGACGAGACCAGCGTGTCCGAGATCCAGGCCTCCTGACTTTCCAGGAAGACGGCGACGGCCGGCGGCAGGTCCGCGCGCCAGGACGACAGCGGGGCCCGGATCAGCGCCGCCACCCGGTTCTTGGGCACCTGGGCGCCGGGCAGCGCCTGGTTCAGCAGCGCACCGGCGACATGGGCGTAAAGCACGGCCGCGTACCCGGCGAGAGTCCGGGCGACCGGATCCGCGGCGGCCACCAGGTAGCCGAGCCCTTCGGGGGCGCCGGCGAACCGGGCGGCCAGCGCGGCGCCGAAGTCCAGCCCCTCGATGAGGGTCTCACGCTGCTGCTGCACAGGGGTGCGGTCCGGGTCGGCCAGCCACTGATGCAGGCTCCACAGCGCCGAGACGGGCAGACCCATGGTGTATTGCAGGTAGCGGCCGCGGGGACCGCCCCGGCCCACGATCGGCTTGATGATGGTGCCGCGGATCGTCTCGGACCGCCATGGGAACTGGAATCCCAGCTCCGGGGGGAAGACCTCGTCGAGGCGTGCCCCCTCCGCCGGGACGGTGCTCAGCCGCTGCCACACGTCGTCGAGGAGCCGGAACAGCTCCGCCTCGGTCATCGTGTGCGGTTCACCCGGCAGGACGGCGAGCGGGGGGCCGACCAGCTCCAGGATCGGCGGCCGGGCCTCGTAGGCACCGCCCGCGAGATGAGCCGGGATCTGCGCGTGCTCCTTGTAGTAGTTGCCCTCCTGGTCACGCCACAGCCGCCCGCCGTCGATCTTCATCTCGAGCGTCCTGTACGTGATGACGGCCTCGTTGTTCCGGGGGTACACGACCCGGTCGAGGTCGAGAACGAAGTCGTACTCCTCCGACTCGAGACCGAGCCGTCCGACCAGCACGTCACCGGCCGGGACGGGCTCGCCGTCCACGACGGTGACCGGCACGTCGCCGGTGGGCACGAACCGCAGCCGCCCCTGGCCGGGCGGGACGGTGGCCTCACGGCCGGTCTGCCCGTCGAGGAAGACCACGCCGTCGGCGTCGTGCACGGCGACGAAGGCATGCGTGACCCCGGACTCGGAGGCGACGGTGACGATGCCGCGGGCGCCACGGCCGGCCTGGGTCAGCGACTCGACGATCGAGCCGAAGCCGGGCACCCGGAAGAGATGGCCGGCGCCGGCGTAGTTGAGGATCTCGTGCTCGTTCGCGCCGTCGTGGCCACCGGCGACATGCCCCTCGCCGGTGGCCAGCGAGATGTCGACGGCGAGGGCGGTGAGCAAGCAGTTGACCAGCGTCGGGTCGGCGGTGCCGCGCGGGTTGACCGTCGCCAGCCAGGGGTAGCGGGCGGCGACGTCGGCGGGGGTGCGGCGTGGCGCCAGGCCGATGTCGGACTGGCCGTCGGGGCGCGCGGGCATGGGGCGGGAGCCGCGCGGGGCCGGGCGGCTGCCCAGGGGGCGGGCCGGTGCTGCCGGTCTCGCCGGTGGCGCCGGTCTCGCGGGTGGCGCCGGTGTCGCGGGTGCTGCCGGTGTCGCGGGTGCTGCCGGTGTCGCGGGTGCCGCCGGTGTCGCGGGTGCCGCCGGTGTCGCGGGTGCCGCCGGTTTCGCGGGTGCCGCCGGTGTCGCGGGTGCCGCCGGTTTCGCGGGTGCCGCCGGTTTCGCGGGTGCTGCCGGTGCTGCTTTCGCGGGTGCCACGGTGGCGGGGTCGGGGGGCAGCGCGCGCCGGGGCCTTGGGGCGAAGTCGGCTGGGGGCAGCTGCGTCGCGGTCGTGGGCCGGGCTGCCGACGCGTTCCTGTTCCGCTCGGTTCTGGACGGCTCGGTTCTGGGCGTCATCGCGGGCACGTTTTGGGCGGGCGCGGCCTTCACGGGCGCGCTTTCGACGGGGGTGCTCTCGGCCGGCGCCGTCCCGGCGAGCGGGCGCAGCGGCACCTGTGCCAGCCGGTTGCGCGCGTTCACCAGGAACACCCGCTCCGGGAACGGCGCGCTGTCCAGCGTGAACTCGACGAACTGGCCGCCCGGCGAGTCCTCGGTGCCGACGCGGACGAAGACACCGTCGAGACGGCGCTCGACCAGCACGATCGAGGACGGCTCACCCGGCACGTCGACCCGGACGGGTGTCACCGACCCCGGCCTGAGCAGGTTGAGCGCGTCGATGCGGGCACCGGTGAACGAGCCGCCCAACCGCCCGTCGATCCCCTCGCCCTCGGCCGCGCCGAGCGCGGCCAGCACCCGCTCGACGCGATCGTGGCGGTCGGCGGGATGGGCGTACCGCGGATAGGCGGGAAGCCCCGCCAGCGCCGCACGCATCTGCGGCGACACCGGCGCCGTGCCGGTGGTGTGCGGGACCGAATCGCGAGGACGCAGCCCCTGCTCCACCCGGGCAACGGCTTCCTGCGCGCGCCGAACCTGCTCCGCCGCGTGCCCGTCGGGGTCGAAGGCCGGCTCGAGCTCGTACCGCAGCCGGCCGATCTCGGTCATGGCCAGATCGATGCGTTCCCGAGCCCGTCCCGACGGCGGTCCGGCGGCGGCGTGCACCCCGACCAGGACGATCGCGACCGCGTCCCAGCTGAGCAGCGGATCCTCGCCCGGCATGCCGAGCCGCGCACCGAGCTCGCGCACCTCCTGGAAGAGCTCGTTCAGCGCGTTGCCGGGCGGCAGCGCACGCCACCACCGCGCGGCCTCGAGCACGGTTTCCAGCGGCGGCCGCCCGTTGTCCTCGCCAAGTCGTTCCTGGCGCCGGATGTGGGTCACCAGCCACCCGACGAAGTCGCCGACCGCCGACGGGTCGAGCAGGACGACCCCGGGCCGGCCGCTCGGACCGGCACCCTCGGTCTGCGTCGCCGGCCGCTCGGGCTGGGCCGGCTCGGGCTGGACCGGCTCGGGCTGGACCCGCTCGCGCTGGACCCGCTCGCTTCCGGTTGGCCCGCCGTGGGCCGGCGCTGTTTCGGCCGGATCGCCCTGGGACGGCTCGAATGCGGCCGGCTCGCTGCGGATCGGCTGGGTCTGGTTCGACTCCGCGCCCCGGAACGTGTAGGAGTCGCCCACCCGGGTCAGCGGGATCTCCGGGGTGATCAGCCGGACCTCCTCACGGCCCGACCACGTCACGTCGTACGGTGATTCGAAAGTCATCAACGTGAAGCCGGGACGGACCGTCCGCAACTCGACCGTGTCGTGCACCCGCACGGTGAACGGGCGTTCCGCGAAGCCGACCGGCAGGATCGCGTAGTGCGTCGCCGCCGGCTGCCGGGTGACCCCGTTACGGCGGGCCGTCTCACGCAGCCGTTCGCCCTCGGCGCGCGCCGCCCGTTCCTCCGGCGTCACGTCGTCGAACGCCGGCGGCCCGCCGGCCTCGAGGTGGCTCCCGATCTCCTCTACGTATCCGAGCTGGATCGCCGCTGCCGGGTGCAGCATCGACAGCCGGTGCACGCGCCGCCGGATCCGCTGTAGTAGCCCGCGGGCCGCCTCCACCGCCTGCTCGTCGCCACCGATGTCCGCCTGGTGCGCACCGGTGAGGACGACGATGGCGTCGTTCCAGGACATCACGAGGGCATCGGGTTGCTGCTGCTCCACGCTGAACGCCCATGCGAACAGCGAATCCATCGCGGCCCCGGCCGCCGAATCGGTCCGCTCCCACCACGCCAGTGCCTGCGACAACTCGTGCCGCGGCCCGATCGACGCGAAGAAGCCCGTCCTTCCCCGGACGGCCTGCCGCATCCGCCGGCCAATGTCGTTCCGCGTCGACGCCACCGGCCGGATGTGCTCCCCCACGTGCCCACCGTGCCCGTGGCCGGGCGCCGACGCCCCCGGCCACACCGGTTCGTCCAGCCGCAGCGGCACGGTGTTCACGTCGTCGACCGGCCCGCCCAGCGCACTCCAGCCGGCCGCCGCACCCGGTCGCTCTCGCCATGCCACGTCATCCGCCACACCCGGCCGGCCGGCGGCCCGCGGGGGCGCCGGCCGCCCGACCGGCGGGACCCTCCCCGCACCGCTCGACGTCAGCCCCCGGAACGGCCGCTGCACGAACCCGGTCACCGCGGAAAGCCGGAACCGCGACCGCCTCCCCGTACGACCCGGATCGGCGGCGGCCTCCTCCCGAGGCGCGACACCGGCTCCCGAACCGGAGGGCTGCACGGCCTCCCACGGCGCCACGTCGGCCCGCGACACCGGCGGCTCCTCCACTTCCCAGGGCGCCACATCGGCCCGGCGCGGCCGCTCCACCCGGTCGGGCCTGGCAACCGCCCGCAACGGTGCAACATCCACCCGATTCGGAGCGACCTCCAGCCGATCCGGCGACAGCTCCACCGGATCCGGCGCCAGCTCCACCGCGTCCGGCGCCAGCTCCACCGGGTCCGGCGCCAGCTCCACCGCGTCCGGCGCCACGTTGACCGGACCGGGAGCCACCTCAGCACGGCCGGGCAGGGCTTCCGCGGTGATCGGGGCAGCCACCGCCCGGCTCGGCGCGCTGCTCGCGGGGCCCGGCGTGGGCAGGGCTCGGGCCGGCGGGCGCACGTCGTTCAGCGCTGCTGTCAGCGGGGCTCGCAGGTCCTGAGGCAGTTCGCCGGCTTGCGACCGGGCTTCGTGGAGTGCGTGCACGAGCCGCTGCTCGGCGTCCCGTTGAGTCTGCTCCCGGTGGAACGGCACGCCGAGCCGAATGTAGTCGGCGAGCACCCGCTCCAGGGTGGAGGGCACGGCGCGCCCGGCGAGCACGGCCGAGGCCAGCCCGGCCGCCAGCGCGGCCACCGCGGGGGCGGTGTAGAGCGGACCTTGGTTCCGGTCGGCCCGAAGATCAAGCTGGTCGGCCACGGGGCGGCGCCCGTTGGACGCCTCGAGCGAGTCCGCGACGGCGTTCATCCCGTCCGCCTGCCAGTGCGGCGCGCTCTCATCCTCGGCCAGGCGGCGCAGGGTTCCGTACAGCCCGATGAAACGATCCTCCGGGGTGCGCCGAATCCCGTCCGTCTCGGCCGAGACCGCGTAACGCAGAAGGTCCACCACCCGCGGATCGAGCGAACGACCCTGCGTGCCCGGCAGGACGCCGGCGGACCCCAGGAAGTCTCGGACCACCGGTTCGTTCAGAGCCCCGGTGAGCCACCGTGGGCCACCGCCGGACGTCACAGAGGCCGCCGGTTCGACCCGCAGCTGGCCGAGCGGGGTGCCGCCGCCTCGCACGATCCACACGGTCGGCGGGATCACCTCGCGCGGCGGCGCCGTGAGCCCGCGACCCTCCATCCGAAACTCGGTGAGCGCGCCGGTCAACCCGATCCGCACGTACCGCCCGTCAAGGTGCCGTTCCACCAGGACGATCCGCATGTCGTCCCGGGTGCCGATCCCCACGGCCGTGACCGAGCCCGGCTCCAGCCGCCCCAGCACGCTGGACGGCATCTCCCGGAACTGCCCGCCACCCAGCTGCCGCGCCACCGCGAACCGGTCGCCCAGCTCCGCCGGAACCTCCTCGCCACCGAGCCGCCGCAGCACGGCCCGAGCCTGCCCGGCACCATCAGCGGTCGGCGTCGCACTGTCCAGAGCCGCCCGGATCTCCCACGACACCCAGGGAGTCCCGCCCCCCACCGTGCCCATCGCCCTGGGCGCACCGCCCATCAGCCCCGGCCGCACCCCGCGCGGCCCCGGAGCCACCGAAACCGGGGCCGGCACCACCGGCCCGTCACCAGCTCCTTCGACCGGCGTCCCGTTTTCCACAGGCTCGGTGGTGTCCCCCGAAGGGCTCAATACTGTGTGCGACACACCATCGACAGGCAACACACCATGGACCTGCGACACACCCTCGGCCCGCGACACGCCATCACCCGGCCGCGCACCATCGGTGGCCGAGCCGGCCGCCTCCTCGGCCGGCGGAGCCTCCACCGCGGGACCACCGGCCTCGGCGCTCTCAGCCCGAGCGGGCGCACCGGTCGAGACGCGGCCTACGATCAGCTGACCTGTCCATGGCTCGAAGCTCAATTTCGTTCCGGGAGCATCGGGCTTGGTGGCCATGACCAGCTCACCGCTCTCGTTGCGCCACACGCGCGCCGGGCCGCCCGGGTGGTACTCCTCCAGCCGGAGCGTGCCGTCGCCTTCGATCCTCGCCGTCCACAGGGGGTCGGCGCCGGGGCGGGCGGGCTGGAGGATGGACTCCTGCGGCACGGGGCTTATCACGGAGTAACCTTCGGGCTCTCCCGGCCGCGGCGGCTCCACCGCGGCATGCGGGACCACCGACCAGTGGCCGGTCGCGTTGTCGCGCACCAGCAGTCCGGTCATCGCCGGATCCGGCGGCGCGTCTGCGTCCTGCCGGAAGCCCGGCTCGATCCGGGTCACCGGCTCGACGCTGACGGGCGCTCCGTCATAACCGCCGTCGTGCCAATGCGAGCCCTCAAGCTCGAAATGCGCCGCACCGCCATCGATTCGACCCGGCCGCCCCTCGAAGGTGACCAGTTCGACCACATTGCCGTCGTTGCGCCGCAACACTTGGAACCGGTGCGACGGCGCCGGAGCCGCGACCGTCGGGGACGGCTCTGCCACCGTCAGCGACGGCTCCGCCACCGTCGGGGACGGCTCCACCACCGCCACCGAAGCGGCATCCGGCTCGATCGCTCCTGGGGCCTGAGAGCCGGTTCCAGGCTCGGCAACAGTGGACGGCACCGGGGCGGGCTCCACAACCGAACCGCTGGGCGTTCGCGCATCGCGCGTGACGATGCCGCCCTCCCCCGCGGTGCCCGGCTCCTCCGCCGCACGCTGGGTGGTCCCGGCCTGGACGGGCTCGGCCTGGCCATGCTCAGGACGGAAGGTCCCGGACTGAGCAGGCATCGTCCGAGCAGGCTCGAGATGGCCAGTCCCAGACTGAGCAGGCTCCATCCGAGCAGGCTCGGGGACAGTTCCAGACTGAGCAAACTGGGTCTGGGCGGGCTCCGTCCGGGCGGGCTCCGTCCGGGCGGGCTCGGTCGGGCGAGGCGCGCCCTCGTCCGCGGCCGGGCCCGCGCCTTCGCCCGGGCGGGCCGGCGGCGCTTCGGTGAAGGTGAGCGTCCGGGTCACGGTCTGCGTCTGCGAGCCGCTTCCCGCGGGACGCGTGGAGAAGCCGCCGCCGGCGGAGTCGCCGCCGGGCTTGTACTGGCCGCCGCTGGACGAGGACGACGTGTCGGGCGTGGTCTCGCGGTAGTTGAGGTGGCCGGACCTCGGGTCGAAGGACAGCTCGCCGGGGCCGATGCGCTCCGGGATCTCAGGCCGCAGCGCACCGTCCGGGCCGGCGACCATGCGCGGGGCGTCGCCCTGACGGGAGAGGTTGAACGTGGTGGTCTCGGCGCCCTCGCCGCTGACCTTGACGACCGTCAGCGGCTCGATGTCGGTCTTGGCCGGTTTGACGCCGTCGGGACCCGATTCGAAGTACGACGTGCCCGCGCTCTGCTCGCCCGGCTTCGCGGCGCCGGTGGCTTGGTCGCCGCGCACCGGGGTCCAGTTGCCGGTGTCGGGGTCGCGCACCAGCAGGCCCTTGTCGTTCGCCGCCGGCGCGCCGTCGAGCCGTTGGCCGCCCGCGCTGGTGACTCGTTCCACCTTGGGCCGGCCGAGGAACTGGCCGTCCTGCCAGCCCGTGCCGCCTTCGACCTCGTGGTACGTGTAGCCGTCGGTCTTGCCGTCCGCGACCCGCACCGGCGGGCGGTCGTAGCTCAACAGGTCGACGTTGCCGCTCGCGTCCTTGCGCAGCACCTGCCAGGTGCCGTTCGGCTCGGGTTCGGCCTTCGCCGGCGCCCAGTCGGGCCGCTGCGGCACGCTCTGCACGTCGAAACGCTTGGCATCCCAGTCGTACGTGAGCACGTTCTTGTCCGGCTTGCCGACCGGCACCTTCTCGCCGTGCTTCCAGCCGTGCGACCCGCCCGAGACCCCGTCCGCCCGTTGCACCTTGACGATCTTCTCGCCGGGCCGGAGCTCCGTCGGTGTGCTCGCGCCGGTCGCGGGGTCGATCTCGTGATACTGGTACGCGTCCACCGGCTCGCCGGCGTTCGGCTTGCCGTGCGGTGCGTTCATCGGCCCGCCGAGCTTGCTGCCCGGCCCGATGTCGACGGGCCGTTCGAGCGTGACAAGCTCCCGAGCGCCGGTCTTGGGGTCGGTGCGGAAGACCTGCCGCCCCGGATCGGTCTCCCGCACGTTGGGGGCGGGGTGGCTGTCGCTCACTCCCGGCGTCACCCCGAGCCGGTCGCCCTTGCCCGGGAACGGCCCCTCCACGGCATGGCGCGTCCCGATCTCGTCGAGCCGTTCCTTGCGGATGCCCTTCCACGCCACGTCCGGCGCCGTCTCCGGCCGCTCGGCCGGCCCCGGCGCCGGTGCCGGCTCAGCGGACGAAGCCGCCTGACTGTTGGCGATGTCGTCGAGCCGCTGCTTGCGAACGACCTGCCACGGCTCAAGCGGAGTGGCGTCGGACGGGTCCTTGCCGCCGAGTTTGCGGCCCGCGTCCGGCAGCGGCCCCTTGGCCTGCGCCTCCTGCGCCTTGGCGATGTCGTCGAGCCGCTGCTTGCGAATGGCCGACCACTCCGGCTTCTTGGGCCCCTCGGCACCGCCACCCCCGTCGGGCCGTGCCCCACCCGGCTCCCGCACCGGCGCGCCCGCGTGATCCCCGACCGGCCTCGCCGTCCCAGCACCCGGCGGAGCCCCCACGCCATCCGCAACGGGCCGAGCCCTCACGCCATCCGCCGCCGGGCGGGCCGCCCCATCCCCTGCCGGACGAGCCGCCCCATCCCCTGCCGGACGAGGAACCGTTCCATCAGCCGCGGGACGGACCGCCGCTCCATCCGTCCCGGAACCCGGGCGAGCCACCACAGCATCGGCGGACGCCGGCGGACGAGCCACCGCGGCATCCGCCCCCACCGGCGGACGGACCCCGCCCGCATCCGCGCCCACCGCCGGGCGAGTAGCGGCGGCATCAGGGCGGACCGTCCCCGCATCCGCCGAGACGGGCCGCATGGCACCGCCATCCGCCGCAGCAGGCCGAACGGCCCCCGCATCCGCCGCGACAGGCCGCATCACGCCGGCATCCGCGACCGGCCGCATCGCGCCCGCACCAGCGCCGCCGGGACCGAGCGGCACGGGCACCGGCTCCGTGCCCGCCGAGTGGACAGGCACCTGCGAGCCCTCACCGGCGACCGGCCGGGCACCAGCGCTATCCGGCCCGGCCGGGCGGGACACCGCCTCACCCGGCACCGGCCCCCCACCGCCCTGCCCCGAGCTGTCCGAACCCGCCGGCCGCGAACCACCCGGCGAGACCACATGCGACTCACCCGGCGTGACAGCGTGCGACTCACCAGGCGTGACCGCATGCGACTCACCCGGCGTGACCGCATGCGACCCAACCGGGTCGACGACGTGCGCGTCACCCGAAGTGGCCGGACGCGCATCGCCCGGGGTGACCGGCCGAGTCGCGCCGGGCGTGACGGGATGGGTCCCGTCAACGGCGGCCGGCCGCACGTTGTCCGCGCTGACCGGATGTGTGGTCGCGGTCGTCACCGGATGGCCACCATCCACCGTGGGCGCCTCGGAGGGCGTGCCGGGCCGAGTGCTCGCCGGCGTCACCGAGGCCGACGACGACGGCGTAGGCGCCTCCGTAGGCGTCCCCGGCCGCGTACCCGCAGGCGTGACCGTCGTGGACGACGACGGCGTGACCGGCCCTTCCAGGTCGTGCAGGGTCGACCCGCTCAGGTTCGTCTTGGGCGACGGCAGCGGCCGCGGCACCCCCTTCCCCGCCCCGTCGATGGCCGCCGGGTCCAGCTTGGGCGCCGCCCCGCCCGTCCCCGACGGCTTGGGCAGCGGCGGCTTCAGCCCACCGAGCCCGAACGACTCTCCCGGCTTCTTCAGTCCCTTGAAGCCGAACCCGAACCCGAACGCCGCCCCCAACCCGGCCGCCAGCCCGAGCGACTGCGGCGTCTCTTTGATGTCGTAGCCGGTGATGTCCCCCGCGATCTTGTTGATGGTCACCTCGGAGATCACCCCGGCCAGGGCGCCGTCCGCCAGCAGGCCGCCGAAGGTCACCGCGCGGGTCGTCCAGATGCCCGCGCGCAGCAGCTGCGCCACCCACACCAGCAGCCGGGTGACCAGCGTGAGCCACGCGCCCACGAAGGCCAGCGCCGGCACGAAGCTCAGGAACGCGAACAGGAACATGAAGATCCCCATGAAGAAGTTCTTCACGGCTTCGGCGTGCTCTTTCGCGCGCTGTTCCTCGAGCTTGGCCGCGTACCAGTTGATGGTCTCGCCGACGTTCCACAGCATCCGGCAGGCGCTCAGCACCGTCTGCCCGCTCGGGTCCTGAGTGGGGTCGGTCAGGATCCGCTTGAGCAGCTCGGCCGCCTGGTCGGCCCGCTTGCGCCCCTCGCCTTCCCAACTGCCCGCGTAGGCGGCGTCCATCAGCGCGAGCAGGTACTCGTACACCTGGTCGCCGAGCTGGATCCACTGGGCCGCGTAGGCGTACATGCCCTCGAAGTCCGGCGGGTTCCCGTCCGGCAGCTTGTCGGGGATCGTCGTGCCGCCGCCGTCGTGGCTGGGCTGCGGGCTCGGCGCCGACGGGTCGGGGTTGTTGTGCGGGGTGGTGTCCGGCTCTTTGCCGGTCGGATCGATGGCCATCTCACACCCCCACGGCCGGCACGGCGGACGCGGCCACTTGGATCAGCACCGGAGGCTTTCCCCGGCGCACCAGCACTCCCCGGCCGGGCGGCAACGGCCCGGGCCGTACGCCTCCCAGCAGCGCCCCTTCCCGCGCCTCGCCCGACATCACGAGCCCGTCCGCGCCCATCTCCGCCACCTTCCCGGCCAACGAGCCCGCCAGCAGCGCCCGCGACGCTCCCGCGCTGCGATGGGCCGCGATCACGTGGAAGCCGATGTCCCGGGCGTGCATGAGGAACGGCAGCAGCGGCGCCAGCGCGTCGCTCGCGACCATGTCGAGGTCGTCCACGACGAGGTAGAGCTCCGGCCCGGTCCACCACGACCGCGCCTGGAGCTCGGCCGCCGTGACCGTGCTCGGCGGCCGGCGCTCGGCGAGCCGTTCCGTGAGCTGGCCCGCGTACGCCGCGGCGGCGGCCGGATCGCCCGCGTAGGCGCCGATGTAGCCATCGGGGACCGCGCCGAGCAGGCCGCGCCGGTAATCCACCACCATGAACCGCGCCTCGTCGTCGGACGCGACCTCGGTGACCGACCGCATCCAGGCGCGCAGGAACGACGTCTTGCCGGAGCCGCTGTCCCCGAACGCGAGGAAGTGTTGCGCCGTGACGGAGACGGGGGCGAGGTCGACCTCGTCGAGCCCGATCGCCCCGGCCGGCAGGGTGTCCGGCGAGACGTGCGAGGGCAGCATCCGTACGGCGGGAGCCGCCGCCCCGGTCCACGCGGCCGCCAGGCCGGCGACGACGTCCTCCGCCACCGCGGTCTGGAAGAACACGCCGGGGGCCAGCACCCCGCGTCCCGGGGGCGCGGCGAGCAGCTGGCGCGAGAAAGCCCGGCCCACCTCGGACTCGTACGGGTCGTTGAGCCGCAGCTCGACCCGCCCGCCGATGCTGTCGCGCAGGTTGGCCCGGATCTCCACCCACCGGTTGGCCGACAGCACGAGGTGCACGCCGACGCCCAGTCCCCGGGCGGCCAGCTCCACCACGGTCTCCTCGAGGTCCGGCAGGTCGGCGCGGAGCGCCGCCCAGTTGTCGATCACCAGGAAGAGGTCCGCCCGGCGGGTGCCGTCCGGCAGCGGGGCGCGCCGGAAGGTGGCGACCGAGTCGATGCCCTCGTCCCGGAACAGCTGCTCGCGTTCGACCACCAGCCGCAGTGCCTCGGCCACCAGCCGCCGCGCCCGGTCCGGCTCCAGCCGGGAGGCTGCTCCGGTGACGTGTGGCGCCTTCGCCAGTGACAGCAGGGCTCCGCCGCCGCAGTCCACGATGGACAGCTGTACCTCGTCCGGCGTCCCGGTCAGCATCATCGACGTCAGCAGGCTGCGCAGCAGCACGCTCTTGCCCGACTGCGGCGCGCCCACCACGGCGACGTTGCCGTCCTTGCCTGACAGGTCGGCCACCATCGGGTCCTGCCGCTGCTCCCCCGGCAGGTCGAGCAGGCCCACCGGCACCATCAGCCCGCCCGGCGCCGGCCACGCCGCGGCCGACAGCCCCCGGTGGGCGTCCCGCGTGAGCTCGCCGAGCAGGCCGCCGAGCGGCACCGTGTCGCCGAGCGGCGGCAGCCAGACCTGGTGTACCGCCTCCCCGGTCCCCCGCAACCGCGCGACCGCGACCTGGAGTTCCGTGCGCCCGTCGAGGTCGATCGCTCGCGCGGGCTTCTCCTCGACCGGCACCGCGGCCGACCTCAGGGTGAACGGCACCAGCGTCACCGGCGTCCGGGCAGCGCTGTCCTCCTGGTGGTTCCCGGCGTACGCCCCGGAGACGTGCGCGACGCGGAACCGCGTGTAGATGCTCTCGTCCACCTTCAGATAGGCCGACCCCGGCACGGGCGGCAGGTGGTACGCGTCCGGCGTGCCGATGACCGCCCGGCTCTCCGCCGCCGAGAACGTGCGCAGGCAGAGCCGGTAGGACAGGTGGGACTGCAGTCCGCGCAGCCGGCTCTCCTCCAGCCGTTGCGTGGCCAGCAGCAGGTGCATGCCGAGCGAGCGGCCGACCCGCCCGATCTGCACGAAGAGGTCGATGAAGTCGGGACGCACCGACAGCAGCTCGCCGAACTCGTCGACCATGACGAGCAGGTACGGCAGCGGCTCCAGCGGCTTGCCGTCGACGTCCACGCCGCCGGCCGCCTGCCGGATCTGGTATTCGCGGACCGAGTCGACGTTCCCGGCCTCCCGCAGCATCCGCTGCCGCCGCTGCTGCTCGCCCTGCAGCGCCGCCCGCACCCGGTCGACCATCGCGAGGTCGTCGGCGAGGTTGGTGATGAGCCCCGAGACGTGCGGCAGCTCGGTGACGCCGGCGAAGGTCGCGCCGCCCTTGAAGTCGATGAGCACCAAGCTCAGGTGCTCCGGCGCGTGCTTGGCCGCGAGGCCGGTCACCAGCGTCCGCAGCAGCTCGCTCTTGCCCGAGCCGGTGGCGCCGACGACGAGGCCGTGCGGGCCCATGCCCTGCTGCGCCGACTCCTTGAGGTCGAGCAGCACCGGATCGCCGTTGCCGTCGAGGCCGAGCGGCACCCGCAGCATGTCGGGGTCGTCCGGCCGCACGCGGTCACGCCGCGGGTCGAGCAGCCCGATGTCGGGCACGCCCAGCATCTCCGGCAGCGTGGTGATGCGGCTCAGCACCGGCTCGCGCTCCTCGCCGAGCCGCAGCGGGGCGAGCCGCCGGGCGATGGCCTCGCACAGCTCGGCCGCGCTCAGATCGGGGCGGGCGGCCTCGAGGGCCGCGTACCTCTCGGCGGAGGGACCGCTGAGCCGCAGCGAGCCGCCGGCCTCGACGGTGGCGCGGGCGTCGACGCGGGTCGGCTCCGCCGCCTGCGACGCGGCCAGGCAGACCACGGTGATGCCGAGCTCGGGCCCGGCGTCGGTCCACAGCGATTCCAGGATGGGGGTGCGGGTCCACGGCAGCCCCGGCCGGTAGCCGTCGAGGACCAGCACGAGCCGCCGCATGACGGGCGCCGGGCCGTACGCGCGGCGGTTGCGGACCTCCTCGCGGGCCCGGTCGCGCTCGCGCTCGAGGAAGTCGGCGAGCAGCCCGAAGTCCGCGGCCACGAGCGAGGACACCCCGGACGGCGAGGCGGCGCCGGGCTCGTGCGTGTGCGGCAGCCACTTCGCCCACTCCCAGCCGTCCGCGCCGCCGGTGTGCACGGCGATCGTGACGTCCTCGGGCGCGTGCAGCGCGGCCACCTGCACGACCAGCGAGCGAGCCAGCGCCCGCGTCTCCCGCTCGTCGCCGACCAGGCTGACCACGCCGCAGCGGGCCAGGTCGATCCAGGCCGGCTGCCCGCCGACGGTGCGGTGGTCGGCGACGACGGCCTCGGCCTCGGCGAGCAGGTCACGGTCGTAGTCGGCCATCGGGTCCATCCGGCCGCCCAGCTCGACGCCGCCGGCCAGCGGCCCGCGGCCCTCGCCGATCCGGACGCGCAGGAAGTCGCTGTCGGCGGGTCGCCGTTCCCACGTCCGGCGGCCCGCGGACACCAGCGCCAGGAGCCGGCGCGGGCTCGGCTGGTGCACGGTCGCCCGGTGGCGGCTCACGGCGGCCGTCTCGCGCGCCTTCAGCCGTACGTCGTGAAGCACGTGAAGGTAGCGCTCGTGGTGGCGGCGCTGGTCCGCCTCGGCGTTGTGCCGCGCCTGCCAGCGCATGCCGAGCGTGGCCACGAGCGAGAGCACGACGAAGCCGACGCCCAGCATGATGAGCAGGGGACGCCCGTACGAGATGAGGTAGCCCGCCATGGCCACCGTGGACAGCAGCGGCAGCATCATGGTGAGCCACGAGCTGGACGCGGTCGCGCGGGTCAGCGGCGGCGGCGCGGGCACGGTGATGCGGCCCTCGGGCGCGCCGGGACGGTCCGGCCGCGCGGGCCGGTGGAAGGGTTTCCGGGTCACGCTCAGACCTCGCTGATCGGGACGCTCTGCTCGCCGTCGCCGCCGGGCGCGTCACCCGGTGGCCGGCCGGCCAGCATGTCCTCGAGTTTGCTGATGTACGTCTGCCACAGGTCGACGACCGACGACTCGGTGGTGCTCAGGTTGAGGGCGGCGCCCTGGAGGCCGCCCGCGATGCGGCTGATGACGCCCTGCCCCGGGTTCTTCTTGGTGCCGAACAGCGACGTCACCGCGGTCTTCCAGCGGTTGTTGACGTCCACCGCCTCTTTCTGGCTGTCGCCGGCCCAGTTGAGCTCGACCGCGTCGAGGGCGTCGATGATGGCGCCGAGCGCGTCGGCGAGCTCGTCCACGTGGCCCGGGATGGTGGTCTTGCCGACCGTCCAGAGGGCGGTGAGGTGCATGAGGATGTCGGCGGCGGGATCGGTGTAGGTGTCGCCGGTGAGATGCGTTCCCGGCATCAGCCCGCCATCCGGTCGCGCAGCGCGGCAACCTTGTCGTCGCCGACGAAGCCGGTGCGGAGGGTGGCCGTCGCCGTCTCGTGGGGCTTGGCCTGCGGGGTCGCGGCGAGCGTCCTGTTCTCGTCGTTGTGCTGGAGGTTCCTGGTGTTCTGGAGCTCCGTCTGGTGGTAGTTCTGGAACGACTTGCGCATCCGCGCCAGGATCTCGACGAGCAGGTCCTCCAGCGCTGCCGCGTCGGTGTCGAACTCGCGGGTGAGCTCGCCGAAGGTCTGCGCCGCCGGCGACTTCCAGTCCTCCTCGGCCTCGCGGAAGGCCGAGCGGATCCCGTCCAGCGCCGCCTCGACCCGGCGCCGCTGCGTCTCGACAACGGTGATGGAGTTGCCGAAGACGTCCATCATGACCTTGAACTTCTCCGGCGACACATGCTGCGCCACGGCCTCACACCTCCCGGGCGACCCTGAACCCGGGAAACGCTAGGCACGCCGCCGCGTGCCCGATCAGTCCCGTTCCGGGGACATCCGCCCGGGGACTGGGCGACTCCCCCGCCGGGCGGCGAGAGTGGCCGCGTGCCGATGTATCACTCGAAGTACGACCCGAACCCGCTGCAGGACCCCGGGAACGGCGACGGCGGGGACGGCGGCGGCCAGGAGGTCGACCCGTCGAAGCACCTCCAGGTCAACTGGCAGTCCCCGCAGCCCTTGCACACCTCGCCCCCGCCGTCACCCTCGTCCTCGTCCTCAGCGGGCGACGGCGGCAAAGACGGCGGCAAAGACAGTGCCAAGGACCAACCCAACCAGCTGATCCCGAAGATCCCCACCCCCGGCGACATGGAGCAGTGGAAGCTGGAGAACTTCGGCCCTGAGTGGGAGCTGGTCCACGTACGCCCCGACGACCTGCTCGTGCACGAGCAGCACATCCTCGACGCGGCCAAGAGCCTGGCGGCCGCCTTCAACGCCCTGGCCGACACCTCCGAGGCGAGCCTCGACGCGCCCTTCTGGGGCCTCGGCGAGGGCTACCTCGTCACCGCCAACCACGCGGGCCGCTCCGCCGACGGCTGGGAGCCCTACACCCAGTACACGGACTCGGCCGTGGCCACCCGCGACTTCGTCCGCTCACTGCGCAGCATGCAGCGCGCGGCCCTGCAGCACGCCGCCGACTGCGTCACGGTCAGCGGCGGCTTCATCGAGCTGCTCAACGCCTCGGCCGACGCGTACGCCCAGTCGGACCAGCACTCGGTCTTCCCCGACAAGGCGTCGCTGCCCCAGGACAACGGCTAAACGCGGCCCAGCAGCTTGTAGCGGGGCGTGAACCGGGTCCGGTATTCCGACGCGGTGAGCCCGTAGTGGGCGCGGAACCGCCGGGCGAAGTAGTTCGCGTCCGGCCAGCCCACCTGCTCGGCGATCGCGCGGACGGTCCGGTCGGTGTGCAGCAGCATCTCGGCGGCGAGCTCGACGCGATAGCGGGACAGGTACGCCATCGGGGGCAGGCCCGTGAACGACTTGAACAGCCGTACGACATAGCCGGGCGCGAGATGCAGCAGGTCGGCCAGCTCGGTCAGCGTCCACGGGTGGGCGGGCCGGCTCTCGATGAGCCGCATCGCCTCGACGACGGCCGGGTGGACCGCCTGCGGCCGGGTGTCGCCGCCGACCGACCGGGCGACGTGGCCCAGCGCGAGGGTCAGCTGAGCGATCAAGTCGCCCCGGTAGAGGTGCTGGGGCCGGGACCGCAGCTCGGCCAGGGTGTCCAGGTGGGCGGCGAACTCGTCGCGCACGTCCGGCGCGAGGTGGGTGGCGAGGACGCCGCGCCGCTGCTCGACGTACGGCCCGGTCCAGAGCAGGTGCCCCAGCACCGGGTCGTCGCGGGTCCAGCTCAGCTCGCGGCGCAGCAGCTCGGCCGAGAAGCAGCAGTTGTAGAGCAGCAGGTCGTCGCAGTCCTCGTACCCGTGCCACACGCCCGGCCGCAGCAGCACGGCGTCGCCCGGTCCGAGCCGCCGCCGCCCGTCCACGCTGTGGTGCACCCCGCTGCCGCCGAGGACGAAGGCCACCTCGATGAAGCTGTGCGTGTGCACCGGCAGGGACTCCTCGTGCAGGTGGCGTCCCGCGTACGCGAACGTGTCGTCGCCGAAGTAGACCAGCGTGAACTTCTGCTGGATGGTCTCCCCCGCCGTCATCACCGCACCCTAGATCGGCTCAGCACCGCCTGCCAGTGTGCGCGGCGGCTCTCTTGGGGGGTCAGGATGCAGTCGCCGCAGGTGCCGCCGCCCGGAATGCGGTAATAGAGGCAACAATTGCGGCGAACCAGAAACCACCGGTCCCGGTACGGATCGGGGCGCTCCAGCGTGGCGGTGCCCACCAGCTGAGGGGTCCGCAACGCGCCGGCGACCAGGGCGGCGGCCGCCGCGGCGTGGGACGGCGAGGCGTCGGCGATCATCCCGGCGGCCCCGCCCAGGGCGGACGCGACGTTGCCCCACAGCACCTGCCCGGAGAGGGCGAACCGGCGGCGGAAGACCTCCAGCACCGGCTCGGCCAGCGCCGTCGTCAGCGCCGCGCCATCCTCGACGGCCGTCAGACCCCGATAGGCGAACGGGATGGGGCCGCCCTCGGCCGCGCGCCACCACAGCTTCGCCGGGTCGGGCACGGGCATCGCGCCCCCGGCCGCCGCCGCGGCGAGCGGAGGCGACAGCAGCCGGGACGCGAGGCCCAGGAACGTCACCGAGGCGACGGCCCGCTCCGGGATGTCGCCTGTCGCCACCCCGGCCATGCGTGCCAGCAGGTCCCGGGCGACACCGACACGCTCGGCGACGACGCCGGCATCGAGCAGCTCGCCGTACGGGCGCCAGCCCGGCCCGCCGTCGTACGGCTCCCAGGTGAAGTAGGGCCCGAACCGTGCGGCGGCCCTCAGCGCGGCGCTGGCATCGACCTCGGGCACACGGTCAGCCTACGGACGGTCCCGCGCGCTCACACGCGTGCCTCCAGGTCGAAAAGCAGGTGCAGGGTCCCGTCCAGGTCGAGCCGCCGGATGCCGATGCCGTAGACGGGTTCGAGGATCGCCGGGTCGAGGACCTCGCCGGCCGGCCCGGCGGCCACCACGTCGCCGCCACCGAGCAGCACCAGGTCGTCGCAGTAGCGGGCGGCCAGGTTCAGGTCGTGCAGCACGACGACCGAGCACGTGCCCAGCTCGCGGACCAGGTGCAGGATCTCGTGCTGGTAGCGGATGTCGAGGTGGTTGGTGGGCTCGTCCAGCAGCAGGTGAGTGGCCTGCTGGGCGAGCGCGCGGGCGATGAGCACCCGCTGCCGCTCGCCGCCGGAGAGCCCGGCAAAGGCGCGCCCGGCCAGATGCGCGGCGCCGACGCGTTCCAGGCACTCCGCGGCGATCTCGTGGTCGGCGGCGCCGGCGCGCTGGAACGTCGACAGGTGCGGCCCGCGGCCCAGCAGCACCATCTCGGCCACGGTCATCGCCGTCTCACCGCCGGACTCCTGCACCACCACGGCGATCCGGCGGGCGGTCTCGCGCGGGCTCAGCTCCGGCACCGCGACGCCGTCGACGGTCACCTGCCCGGTGGGGCTGCGCAGCGCGCCGTAGAGGAGCCGCAGCAGCGTCGTCTTGCCGCTGCCGTTCGGCCCGATCAGGCCGAGCACCCGGCCCGGCCGCGCGACCACGTCGACGCCGTCGATGACCGGATCGGCGCCGTAGCGCCACGAGAGGGCGGACGCGCTGATCACCGGAACCGCCGCACGATCTTCTCGAGGCCGTCGACCGACAGCGGCGACGGCGGCTCGGTGAAGTTGAACAGCTGCGTCATCACGGTGCCGTCCCGCACGGCCTTCAGCTTCTCCGCGCCGGGCAGGTCGGTCAGCGCCTTCTCGACCGCCTTCGGGTCGCCGTCGCTGTGCAGCAGGATCAGCACGTTGGGGTTGCGGCCGAGCAGTTCCTCCAGGGTCACCTCGAAGACGCGCTCCTTGCTGTCGCCGAAAGCGTTCTTGAAGCCCGCGGCTTCCAGCTGCGGATGCGCCATGCTGGTAAAGCCGTAGGCGTAGGTCACGCCGCCGCCGACGGTCGGATAGAGCACCGCCGCGGTACGGCCGTTCCCCGCCTTCTCCACCTTGCCGACACGGTCCTTGAGCGCTGCGGCGGCCGTGGCGGCCTGCTGGGGACGGTTGAAGACCTTGCCGTACGTGTCGAGCTGACGGTAGATGTCGTCGAAGGTGGGCGCGATGGTGCTGTCCGGGCACATGGCCGGCTCCTCCAGCAGCGGGATGCCGACCGCGGAGAGGGTGTCGCGCGACAGGTTGTCGACCTCGCCGAAGACCAGGTCGGGCTGCTGGCTGATCACGACCTCCTGGGAGATCTGCAAGTGGCCGCTGGTGTCCGTCTTGTCGGTCAGCAGCGGGATCTTGTCCAGCTCGGCCAGGGTCTCCGCGTCGTAGTACTCCTTCGGATATGTGCCGGCCCGCGCCGTGACCCGGTCGAGCACGCCGAGATCGTGCAGGTAGGGAACGGCCGCGCTCTTGAGCAGCACCGTGCGCTCAGGTGCCTTGTCGAACGTCACGTCGGCGCCGCAGTTCTCGATCGTGAACGGATAGTCGCCTCCGCTCGCGGTCTCCTTGCCGTCGGCTGCGGCACCGCACCCGGTCAGCGCCAGGGTTGTGATCATGAACGTGGCGGCGAGTTTTTTCATCTCAGGCTCCGGTTGCGTGCAGGCGGCGAATCAGGATCAGCAGGAACGGGGCGCCGAGCAGCGCGGTGATGATGCCGATCGGGATCTCCTGCGGCGCGAGCAGCACGCGGGCCACCACGTCGGCCCAGACCAGCAGGATCGCGCCGAGCAGCGCGGCCACCGGCACGACCCGGGCGTGGGTGGCGCCGACGACGCGGCGGGCCAGGTGCGGCACGACCAGGCCGACGAAGCCGATGCTGCCGGCGGCCGAGACGAGCACCCCGACGCAGAGCGACACCACGACGAGGAGTCGCATCCGGAACCGGTCCGGCGAGACCCCCAGCGTGTGCGCGGTCTCGTCGCCGACGGCGAGCGCGTCGAGCCGGCGGCCACTGACGGTGAGGTACGCGGCGGTGCCGCCGATGACGAGCGCGGCGACCGCGAGCAGCGCGTCCCAGCGGGCCAGGCCGAGCGAGCCGAGCAGCCAGAACATCACCGACCGGGAGCCCTCGGCCGACCCGGAGGCGAAGATGAGGAAGCTGGTGAGGGCGTAGAGCGCGTAGCCCACGGCGACGCCGGACAGCAGCAGGCGCATCGAGGTGACCCGGCCGCCGCTGCGGGCGACGAGGAAGACGAGCAGCGACGCGGCGAGCGCGCCGAGGAACGCGCTGGCCGACAGCGCGTACTGGCCGAAGCCCGCTCCCGCCCCGAAGAGGATGGCCGCCGCGGCCCCGCTGGACGCGCCGGAGTTGATGCCGAGCAGGTAGGGGTCGGCGAGCACGTTGCGGACCATCGCCTGCAGGGCCACGCCGCAGACCGCGAGCCCGGCGCCCACGAGCATGCCGAGCAGCACGCGCGGCAGCCGCACCTGCCAGACGATCGCCTCCTGCGGCGGCGTCCACGTCACCTCGGACGGGAAGCCCAGCAGCTGGTGGCCGAGGATGCGCGCCACCGTCCCGGGCCCGATGCCGATCGCGCCGGTCCCCACCGCGATCACCCCGGTGGCCACCACCCCGGCGACCAGACCCACCACCCAGAGCGTCGTCCGGCGGCGCTGGGCCACGTACACCTCAGCCACTGCCACACCCTGGTGGTTGTTGCCAAACATGTGCAACAACCTAACAGCATGATCAAGCAGCGGTGAAGGGCCGACCCGGTGAACAGCCGGCAACGCTCACCGCCCCGATGCTGAATGCGTACCGTCGTGGGATGCTCGATTCACCGGCCTCCGGCGCCGATCTGGAACGGTTCCGGACGGAACTGACTGGCTACTGCTATCGGATGCTCGGCTCGGGGTTCGAGGCCGAGGACGCCGTGCAGGAAACGCTGGTCCGGGCCTGGCGGTCCCTCGACCGTTACGACGCCGGGCGGGGGTCGGTGCGTACCTGGCTGTATCGGATCGCCACCAACGTGTGTCTCGACCTGCTGCGGTCCGCGCGGCGGCGCGCCCTCGCCATGGATCTGGGTCCGGCCGCTCACGCCGGCGCCGACCTCGGCGCCCCGCTGGACGAGCGGCGGTGGGTTCTTCCCGTCGCGGACAGCCGGGTGCTGCCGGCGGAGGACGTGGTCGTGCGGCGCGAGACGGTCCGGCTGGCTTTCGTGGCCGCCTTGCAGCGCCTGCCGCCGCGGCAGCGGGCCGCGCTGATCCTGCGTGACGTGCTGTGCTGGACGGCGGAGGAGGTTGCCCGGCTGCTGGAGACCACTGCCGCGTCGGCCAACAGCGCGCTGCAGCGGGCTCGGGCGACGTTGCGGGCGAACCCTCCCGCGCCCGGCGACCCGTGGCGGCCGGACGATCCGGCCCAGCGGGATCTGCTCGAGCGCTACTGCGCCGCGTTCGAGAGTCATGACATCGCCACGCTGGTGTCGTTGGTGCACGAGGACGCCACGATGTCGATGCCGCCGTTCGCGTGGTGGCTGCACGGCCGGGCCGAGATCCACCGGGCGCTGCTCGATCCGGAGGCGTCGTGTGCGGGCGCGCGGCTGACGCCGGTCCGGGCGAACGGGTCACCGGCGTTCTGGCAGACACGTCCCGGCCCCGATGGCGTGCACGTGCCGTTCGGGCTGGTGGTCCTCGACGTGTGCGGTGGCTCGATCACCGGGATCTGCACGTTCCTCGACGCGGACCGGCTGATCCCGATCGTCGGCCGATGAGTTTCGGCGCGCCGGACCGTATCCCCTCCGACTGTGCAATCCATCGGCCAGGAGGATGTCCGTGCCCACCGTTCAAGCGATCATCAGCACGCCCGCGATCGACCGGCAGCTCGCGTTCTACCAGGGGCTGCTCGGCGCCGTCGAGACCACCCGCTTCCCGGCCGACGGGCCGGTCTTCTTCGTCGGCCTCAAGCTCGGCGACTCCGAGTTCGGGCTCGTCAGCGAGGCCGGCACCGACCTGTCGGCGCCGTCGCGAACGCTGCTGAGCATCGAGGTCGGCGACATCGACGGCCTGCTGCCGCGGGTCGAGGCGGCCGGCGGGCGGGTGCTGGGCCCGCCGAACGACATGCCGTGGGGCCACCGGGTCGCCCACGTGCACGACCCGGACGGCAACATGGTCAACCTGACGAGCGTCATCGACCGATAGCGGCTGCCGCGCGGCCGTAACGCCCGACCTCGTCCCGTACGTCCACAGGGTCGCCGGTCGCGAGGACGCGCTCGTTCGTCGTGGCCATCCGGAAGAGCAGGGCGCGCGCGACCGCCGCCGCCGCAACGGCGAGGGTCTGCCCACGAGGAGCCCTGCCCGCCCGGCAACGGGCGGGCGGGACCGTCCACACCGAACGCGTGCAGGACGGCGCCCGGCGGGCTTTGATCATGCGGCACGGGGTACACGATAGAGCACAGCGACGACACGCCCGACACAGCATCTGGTGTTGCCATCTTCCACCGCCACCCATATATGGTGTCTCCCGCAGCTGGTTCGGCCGCGTCGTCAGGCGTGGCCGAGGCAAGAGGGAACCCGGTGCGAGTCCGGGACTGCCCCGCAGCGGTGAGTGGGAACGACCGCCGTCACACAGCACTGGGCGCGATGAGCGCCTGGGAAGCGACGGCCAGTAGGCACGAGCACGGCGCCCGCGAGTCCGAAGACCTGCCAGCGCGCCGCACGCCGACCGGGGTGCGGTGGTCGAAGGCCGCGTGGGACGGCCGGCACCGACGTGTGCCGCTGTCCCCTGCGCGTTTTCGGCCGGCCGGAAGAGTCACGAGGAGGGGACATGACGGTCATGCGGGTACGCAAACGCAACGGCGACCTGGAGACGGTCGACGTCAACAAGATTGTCCGGGCGGTCGAGCGCCGCGCCGGCGATCTGAGCGAGGTCGATCCACTGCGGGTGGCGACCAAGACGATCAGCGGGCTGTACGACGGCGCCACCACGGCCGAGCTCGACAAGCTGTCGATCCAGACGGCGGCGGAGCTGATCGGCGAGGAGCCGCAGTACTCCCGGCTCGCCGCCCGGCTGCTCGCCGCGTTCGTCGAGAAAGAGGTGCGCCATCAGGGCGTCGCCAGTTTCAGCCAGTCCATCCGGTACGCGCACCAGCAGGGTCTGATCGGCGACGCGACGGCCGCGTTCGTCGCCCGCAACGCCCGCAAGCTCGACGACGCCGTCGACGAGGACGCGGACCGCAACTTCGAATACTTCGGCCTGCGCACGGTCGCCGACCGCTACCTGTTGCGGCATCCCCTCTCCCGCGAGGTCGTCGAGACGCCGCAGTACTGGCTGTTGCGCGTCGCTTGTGGACTGTCGGCGAACCCGGCCGAGGCGATCGGCTTCTACCGGCTCATGTCGTCGCTGGCCTACCTGCCGAGCTCGCCGACGCTGTTCAACTCCGGCACCCGGCACACCCAGATGTCGTCGTGCTTCCTGGTCGACTCGCCGCGCGACGAGCTCGACTCCATCTACGAGCGCTACCACCAGGTCGCGAAGCTGTCGAAGTTCTCCGGCGGCATCGGCATCTCGTGGACGCGGATCCGCGGCCGGGGCGCGCTGATCCGGGGCACCAACGGCAAGTCCAACGGCATCGTCCCGTTCCTCAAGACGCTCGACGCCGGCGTCGCCGCGGTCAACCAGGGCGGCCGGCGCAAGGGCGCGGCCTGCGTCTACCTGGAGCCGTGGCACCCGGACGTCGAGGAGTTCCTCGAACTGCGCGACAACACCGGCGAGGAGTCCCGCCGCACCCACAACCTCAACCTGGCCAACTGGATCCCGGACGAGTTCATGCGCCGCGTCGAGTCCGACGGCGACTGGTCGCTGATCGACCCGACCGACGCGCCGGACCTGCCCGACCTCTACGGCGAGGCGTTCGACGAGGCCTACCGCGCCGCCGAGAAGAAGGCCGTCAAAAGCGTCAAGGCCCGGGACCTGTACGGGCGGATGATGCGCACCCTGGCGCAGACGGGCAACGGCTGGATGACGTTCAAGGACCGCTCGAACGCCCTGTCGAACCAGACCGGCCGCCCCGGCAACACCATCCACCTGTCGAACCTGTGCACCGAGATCCTCGAGGTCAACAGCGACGACGAGACGGCGGTGTGCAACCTCGGATCGGTCAACCTCGCCGCCCACGTCACGGCATCGTCCGGAGTGGACTGGCCGAAGCTGCGCGAGACCGTGCGCACGGCCGTCGTCTTCCTCGACCGGGTCATCGACATCAACTACTACCCGTCGCCGCAGGCCGCCGCGTCCAACCCGCGCTGGCGCCCGGTCGGGCTCGGGCTGATGGGCCTCCAGGACGCGTTCTTCACGCTGCGGCTGCCGTTCGACTCCGCCGAGGCGCGGGAGCTGTCCACCCGCGTACAAGAGGAGATCCTGTTGACCGCGCTGGAGACCTCGGTCGCCCTCGCGGAGCAGTCCGGACCCCATCCGTCGTACGCCGAAACGCGCGCCGCGGAAGGCAAACTGCACCCGGACCTGTGGGGTGTGACGCCCGCACAGACCGAACGGTGGGCCGAGCTGAGGGCGCGCGTCGCCGAGCACGGCCTGCGCAACTCGCTGCTCGTGGCGGTCGCGCCGACGGCCACCATCGCCTCCGTCGCCGGCTGCTACGAGTGCATCGAACCGCAGGTGTCCAACCTCTTCAAACGCGAGACGATGTCCGGCGAGTTCCTTCAGATCAACACCTATCTGGTACGCGAGCTGAAGTCCCGCGGCCTGTGGACCGCCCCGATCCGCGAGCAGATCAAGCGGGCCGAGGGTTCCGTGCAGGGCATCGCCGAGCTGCCGGCGGACGTGCGCGAGCTCTTCCGTACGGCCTGGGAGCTCCCGCAGCGTGCCCTCATCGACCTGGCCGCCGCCCGCGCCCCGTACATCGACCAGTCGCAGTCCCTCAACCTGTTCCTGAGCGCGCCGACGATCGGCAAGCTCTCGTCGATGTACCTGCACGCCTGGAAATCCGGGCTGAAGACCACGTACTACCTGCGCTCGCGCCCCGCGACGCGCATCCAGCAGGCGACCGTGCCGGTGCTCACCGCCGCCGCCGAGGCCTGCTCCCTGGAGAACCCCGAGTCCTGCGAGGCCTGCCAGTAATGCTGCTCGATCCCGGAATGGACCTGACCCTGCGGCCGATGAAGTACCCGCACTTCTTCGACCGCTTCAAGGACGCCATCAAGAACACCTGGACCGTCGAGGAGGTCGACCTGCACTCCGACCTCGCCGACCTGGGCAAGCTGTCACCCGCCGAGCAGCATCTGGTGTCGCGGCTGGTCGCCTTCTTCGCCACCGGCGACACCATCGTGGCGAACAACCTGGTGCTCAACCTCTACCAGCACGTCAACTCGCCCGAGGGCCGGCTCTACCTGTCGCGGCAGCTCTTCGAGGAGGCCGTGCACGTCCAGTTCTACCTCAACCTGCTCGACACGTACGTCCCCGACCTCGACGAGCGCGCGGCCGCCTTCTCGGCAGTGGAGAACATCCCGTCGATCGCCCGCAAGGCCGAGTTCTGCTTCAAATGGATCGACTCGATCTTCGAGCTGCGCACGCTGCGGACGCGCGACGACCGGCGCGCGTTCCTGCTCAACCTGATCTGCTTCGCCGCGTGCATCGAGGGCCTGTTCTTCTACGGCGCCTTCGCGTACGTCTACTACCTGCGCTCCCGCGGTCTGCTGCACGGCCTGGCGAGCGGCACCAACTGGGTCTTCCGCGACGAGTCCATGCACATGGCCTTCGCCTTCGACGTGGTCGACCAGGTCCGCGCCGAGGAACCCGGCCTGTTCGACGCCGACATGGCACAGCAGGTGCGGGACATGCTGGCCGAGGCCGTCGAGTGCGAGGTCCAGTTCGCCGAGGACCTGCTCGAACAGGGCGTCAGCGGCATGTCCCTCACCGACATGCGCGAATACCTCCAGCACGTCGCCGACCGCCGCCTCGCCGTGCTGGGCATCGAGCCCCTCTACGGCTCGCGGAACCCGTTCGCGTTCATGGAGCTCCAGGACGTCCAGGAGCTGTCGAACTTCTTCGAACGGCGAGTCTCGGCCTACCAGGTAGGCGTGACCGGAGCCGTCACCTTCGACGACGACTTCTAGGCGAGCTCCCCGGGCGGCGGCCGATCCAGCCGGCCGCCGCCCAGCAGCGGACTGAACACCCTTTATGATCATGGTCTGGTTGGTGCTGGTGGAGACGACCTGTTCCGGTGAGGTAGCCGTCGATCAGACCTGTGCGGTATTGCATGCGTTTGAGGCGGTTCTTCACGGCAGCGGCGAAGTTGGCCAGGCTGCCTTTCATGGGTCGATCAGACTTTCTCGACCGGGTTGAGCTCGGGCCGTAGGTTGGTCGCTGGTAGACGCGCTGCCAGCTGCGAGCGGGGCGCTGTCGATCAGCCGGGAGCGGTGGCCGGCCACCCGCTCTCGCGTTCCCGTTCTGCCTGGTCAACGCCGCCGCCATCGCCGTATCGCATGCGATCAGCAGACCCGATACCCACCTGCCGCGGCGATCACCCACAAGCCTCCAGTGGATCTGTGCCAGACCCCCGGCCCGAGAGATGTCTAGAGATCGGGCCATACGTGCGGCTCCTGGTAGGCGTGAAACCCGCGGAAGAACCAGTCCGCCAGATCCCGCAACCGCTCCAGGCAATTTTCGTAGTACTCGGCGGGCTCCGGCCGAGGAAAGTGCGGGTGTGCCGTCCACTCCGCCACGAAGTGAGAGACCTCGTAGAACCCCTCGGCCATCCAGCGCGGCAAGCCGTCCTGGCCCTCGTGTCGTTCGCAGGCCGCGCGCATCGCCCGCTCCAGGCGCGTGAACGCCACCCGATCCCAAACGAGATCGGTTCGCAGCTGGAGCAGGAAGCTGCCGTCCACCGCCTCGAATTCCCGCCTCAGCACGGTCGCCGCATCAGCCACCACCACATCTTGACAGCCCGGCCAGAAGGCATCTGGATGGCTGGCGCGCTGACCCGGCTGTTCGACCTGCTCGAAGCCCCGGCCGCGGCGGGCTCGCGTGGCGGCGTGCCCAGTGTTCCGCCTCCCCGGCGCGGCTGTCACCGCGGGCCGGGGGCTCCGGTGAGGCGCCGCACCGCCTCCTCCATGGCGAAGCGGCCCAGGTATTCGTCCGGCCGGCCGGTGTGGCGGCGGTAGGTGTGCCACTGGTCGCCGTCGGCCGCGCCGGCGTGGACGTAGCCGATGTCGGTGCCGTCGAGGTGGATGCTGTAGCCGCCCATGGTGCTGACGGTCAGGGTGGCGCCGGCGACCTTCCGGTCGCCCAACGGAACTCGGCGCTGCACGGCCCACCTCCTCATTTCTGAGTCATGTGGGTCTAGATGGTCACGCCGGCGGGCTGCGCAGGCATCAGCCGTTCGGCCACGGGAGCTTCACCAGGTGGGCGGCCAGCTCATCGCGCTGCCTCCTTCGCTGCGGTTCGGACGAGATCTGCGGATCGGACGAGATCTGCGGATCGGACGAGGTCTGCGGTGGCGACCAGGTGTCAACCGGGCCGGGTCCGCCACGCCTGGAACGCCGGCGCCCCCTCCGTGGACCAGCACCACGTTCCTCGTCTCTGGCATGACGGCAGCGTCCGCCGGGGGACCCCGGCGAGGCATCGGGGAAAACCCTCTCCAGCGAGGTGGAAGGATGGGCGGGTGAGGGATGTGGCGGCCGAGCCGGGCCTGTTCGGCCGCGACGAGGCGCTGCGGGTGCTGTCCGAGCTGATGGAGCGGGGTGGCAGCGCGGTCGTCACCGGCGATCCCGGGTCGGGCAAGAGCAGCGTGGTGCGGGCCGCCGTCCGGCCGGCTCGCGAGCGGGGCCGCCGGGTGCTGTCCGTGACGCCGACGCCGTTCGAGCGGGGGTTGCCGTTCGCGGGGCTCGCCGAGCTGGTCGCCCAGTGCCCGGAGGGTGCGGACGGTGACCTGCCGGGTCCGCAGCGGCGGGCGCTCGCGGTCGCCCTGCACCGTGCCGAGCCGGCCGCCGCGGACGGGACCGACGCGCTGGCCGTGCCACTGGCCGTGCGGGGTCTGCTGGCGCGGTTGTGCGCGGCGGAGCCGGTGGCGCTCTTAATCGACGACCTTCAGTGGCTCGACCGGGCGAGCCTGGGCAGTCTGGGGTTCGCGCTGCGCGGCGCCGCCGTCGAGCCGGGGCGGCTCAGTGTCCTGGTGGCCACGCGGCCCGACCCGGACGGCGGCGCCGACCTGATCCGGTCGCTGGCCGAGCCGCGGCGCGATCTCGTGCTGCCGCCGCTGGCGGACGGGGCGGTCGGCCGGCTGCTGCGCGACCGGCTGGGCCCGCGGTGGACTCCCCCGATGAGCGCCGGCGTGGCCCGGGCCTGCGGGGGCAACCCGCTGCTGGCGCTGGAGATCGCCCGGGCGATGGAGGCTGCTCCGGCGCCGTCGCACGGCGGCGTCGTGCCCGTGCCGCCGAGCCTGGCCGACCTGCTCCGGGAACGGGTCGAGCGGCTGGACGCGCCGGTTCGCGAGGTTCTGCTGCTGGTCTCCGCGGCCGGCCGGCTCACCGTGGCCCAGCTGCGGGCGACAGCCGGGGACGAGCGCGTGCGCGACGCTCTCGAGGCCGCCGCCGACGAGGACGTGGCGAGCGTCGGCGCCGGGTCGGTGATCGCCTTCTCCCATCCGCTGATGGCGTCGGCCGTCTACGACGCGGCCACTGCCGCGCAACGGCGCCGGGCGCATCGCGCGCTCGCCGACACGCTCGACGACCCGGTGGAGCGCGCCCGGCACCGGTCACGCGCGGTCGCCGCGCCCGACGAGGCCGTCGCTGCCGAGCTGGAACGCGCCGCGGGCGTCTCCCGGAGCCGGGGCGCTCAGCGGCTCGCCGGCGAGCTTCTGGAGAGTGCCGCGCTCGCCACGCCGGACGGCGGCCTGGACCGGTGGCTACGCGCGGTGGACGTCTACGGCGAGGCCGGCGACGAGCCGGCGGCACGCGCCGCGCTCGACAAGGGGTCCGCGCTGGCCACCGGCGCGGAGGAGCAGGCACAGGTGCTGGTACGCCGGGTCCGCCTCGCCGCCGACGTGGCCACCGCGCGGTCGCTGGCGGAACGGGCGCTGTCGCTGGCGCCGGCCGCGAGCGCGGCCCGCGCCGGGCTGCTGAGCGTGCTGGCGGCGCTGTGCCGGCTGCAGGGCGACGGCGAGCGCGCCCTGGAGATGGCCCGCACGGGCGCCGCCGAGGCCGCGGCGCTGGGCCTGCCGGAGGTCGAGCTGGCCTCGCTGAGCGAGCGCGTGTCGATCGAACGGCTCTGGGGCTGGGGGTCGCCGGAGCGGACCCTGGGCGAGATCGAGGCCCTGGCCGGGCGCGCGCGGCCGCCGCTGTCGGTGTCGTGGCTGGCGTTCATCCGGGGCTTCTTCGCGAGCTGGGACGACGAGGACGCCGAGCGGCACGTCCGCGACGGCATCGCCTGGGCGGTCGACAGCGGCCGCTACGGCGAGCTGTCGCTGCTGTACGTCGGCCTCGTCATGATCTTGATTCGTAGGTCCAAGGTGGACGACGCGCGGGCGGCCCTGGGCGAGGCGGCTCGCACGGGCGCCTGGACGGCCGCCAGCCGCGACTGGTCCGCCTCGTACACATCGCAGGAGGCCATGGCCCGGGTGCTGGCCGACGCCTACTCCGGCAACCTGGACGTCGCCCGTGACTGGGCGCGGCGGGCCGCCGCCGAGCCGCGCATCCGCGAGTCGCCGTACTGGCGCGGGGGTTTCCTGGCGTTGCTCGGCTTCGTCGAGACCTCCGCGCGGCAGTGGCAGGCGGCGCTGGAGCCGCTGCGCGAGCTGGCGGACCTGTGCGCGGCCACCGGCATCGCCGACCTGGAGGCGCTGCTGTGGGGCGTCGACTACGCCGACGCGGCGTTGCAGGCCGGCGCGATGGACGACGTCGGCGCGGCCATCGCCGTGCTGCGCCGCCAGGCCGCCGCCGGCCGTCCCGAGGCGGCGATCGCCGCGGACCGCTGCGAGGCGTTGCGCACGGCCGCCCGCGGCGACGTGGACGAGGCCCTGGCCACCCTGCGCGCGATCGCCGACCGGCCGGGCGCCGAGTGCCCGTTCGAGGCGGCCCGGTCCCGGCTGGCGCTGGGCCAGGTCTACCGCCGTGCCGGCTACAAGGGCCTGGCGGGCGAGGCGCTGACCGCCGCGGCGGCCGCCTTCGACGAGCTGGGCGCCCCGCGGTGGGCGGAGCGCGCCCGGCTCGAGGCCGACCGGACCGGCCTGCGGCACACCCCGAGCGGCCTCACCGCGACCGAGCGCCGCGTGGCCGAGCTGGTGGCGGCGGGACACTCCAATCAGGAGACCGCCGCCGAGCTCTTCATGTCGGTGAAGACCGTCGAGGCCAACCTGACCCGCATCTATCGCAAGCTGTCCGTACGCTCCCGGACCGAGCTCGCCAACCACATGCTCAGCGACGGCGCCTGAGCCCGAAGGCCACTGCCGCCGCGGCCAGCAGGACACCGGCGGCGCCGACGCCGATCAGGACCCCGAACGGCACGCCACCGTCACCACCGGCGGAGGCGGGAGCGGCGGCGACGAGGGCGGCCGGCTTCGCGGGGTCGTCCACGATGAACGTGTACGAGCCCTGCACGGAGTGGCCGTCGACCGACACGGTGCGGTAGGCGACGGTGTAGACGCCGTTCGCCAGCGGGCTCGTCAAGGTGACCACGCCGGTGTTTCCCCGCAAGGCGGGCGCCGAGGAGGGCACCTTGGCGCGGGCCGAGTCCGAGACGACGATCGTGGTGAAGTCGGGCTTCAGCGTCTCGAGGAAGCGCAGCGTGACGGTGGACGGCGAGGCCGCCACCGTGCTGCCGGCGGCGGGCGACGCGGACGACAGCTGATTGTGGGCCCAGGCGGGGGCGCCCGGCAGGAGGACGGCGGCGACCACCGCGAGGGTCAGCAGCAGGCGGCGCGTCATCCGAGCACCTCCGCGCCGATCCAGCCGTCCGGCGCACAGCCGGGCGGGACGGCGAAGACGGCCGAGCCGATCGGGGTGATCCATTCGTTCAACAGGTCTCTCTCCGCGAGTCGTTGCTGGATGGGCACGTACTGCCGCTCGATGGAGCGCTGGTACGACGCGAAGACGAGCCCGCTGTCCGGGTGGCCCACCGCGTTCGGGGCGCCGTCGTAGTTGTACGGGCGGCGCAGGATCTTCAGCGCCGGATCGGTGACGTGGGCGCGGGTGACGTGCGCGTAGTCGGGCATCACCGGCAGCCCGTTCGCGTCCAGGGCGGCGAAGTCCGGCTCGTCATGCTCCTTCGCGCCGCTGAACGGCGCGCCGGTGTCCATCCGCCGGCCCACCGCGTTCTCCTTGTCGGCGACGCTGAGCAGGTCCCACTTCTCGATCTCGGCGCGGATGCGGCGCACGACGAGCGTGGTGCTGCCGTCCGGCGCCCACACGGCCGCGTCCAGGGCGTCGCCGGTCGGGTTCGCCGTCCCGTCCAGCTGGCCGAGCACGTTGCGCTGGGTGAAACCCGTTGGCTGTACGCCGGGAGAGCGCCGGAATCCCGTCTGCACCCACCGCACGGCGCCGAACGGGCGCGCGTCCTTGACGAGCATCCGCTGGGCGTGCGCGACGGTGAGCGCGTCGTCGGCGCAGATCTGGATCAGCAGGTCGCCGCCGGACCAGCGGGCCTCGAGCCGGTCGATCGCGAACGACGGCAACGCCTTCACGGGCGAGGGGACGCCCGCGGCCTCGTACAGCCCGGGCCCGAAGCCGAACGTGATGGTGAGCCTCGCGGGCAGCAGGGCGAGCGCCGCGTCGGTGTCGCCGAGGGCCGGTGCGCCCTGGGTCAGCCGCGCGGCGTCGTCGGAGAGCAGGCGCATGAGCCGTCCCAGCTGCCGCCGGTCGGTCCCGGCGGGCAGCGTGAAGGCCACAAAGGACGCGTGCGCCGGCGGGTCGGTGGCGACGCCCGCCTGCCGCACGCCGTGGAACGGGACGATCGCGGTGCCGGTGTCCACGGCCGCGAGTGCCGCGGGCTCGTCGCCCCGGAAGGCCAGCGCGCCCGCGGCCGCGCCCGCGCCGGCGAGCGCCCCGCCCGCGAGCAGGTGCCGGCGGCGCACGCTCACATGCCCGCCATCGGCGCGTAGCTCTCCTGCGCCCCGGCGAACGGCTTGGCCACCGCGCTGAAGTCGACGGTGCTGCCGTCGTCCAGAGTCAGGGTGAACGTCAGCTCGTCGCCCGGCTTGATGGGTGCGGTCGGCTTCATCAGCATCAGGTGGTCGCCGCCCGGGGAGAGCTCGTGGGTGCCGCCGGCCTTGACAAGGAAGCCGTCGGTCTTGGGCCGCATCACCATCTTGCCGTTGTCCATGGCCATCTCGTGCAGCTCCATCGGCGAGACCGAGGTGGCCGCCTTCAGCACGGTCACGTCCTTGCCGGTGTCGTTGACCAGGGTGCCGAACGCGGCGGTCATGCCGGAGCCGGCGGCCTTGACCCACGGGTCCTTGACGGTGAGCCGGGCGGCGGGCGCCGCGACGGCGTCGGGGTCCTCGGCGGCGTTGCAGCCGGCCAGGCCGGCGGTGACGAGGGCGGCAGCGGCGACGACGGCGAAGGAGCGACGGGAGAGGGTCCGCATCATTTTCTTCCTGTTTGAGGGGCTTCGTCCTCGTTAGTCGCCGAAGACGACCCGGAAGTTCCCCGCGCGGCGGCAGCGGCCAGAAAAGCGTTGTACCGGGCCAGGTCGTCCTCCTCACCGGTCGCCTCGGCGCGGTCCGCGGCGCGGTCCAGGCGGGCCTGCTCGCGCTCGTCGGAGCGGATCCACTGCCGTACCAGCAGAAGCATGATGGCCGCGGCCGGCAGCTCGCCGAAGGCCCACGCCAGCCCGGCGCCCAGCCGCTGGTCCGCCATGAGCGACGAGGCCCAGGGCGGATGCACGGCGGTGTACCAGTCCTGCCCGATGACGGTCGTGGCCTGCAACAGCACGAAGCCGAAGAAGGCGTGCGCCACCATCGCGAGGAAGTGCACCAGCGTGAGCAGCGCCGGATGCACGCGCCGCCGGCCCGGGTCGACGCCGATGAGCACCCAGAAGAGCAGACAGCCGGCGAGCACGAAGTGGGTCAGCATCGCGAGGTGGCCGAGGTGGTAGCGCATCAGGGTGCCTAGCAGCCCGCCGAAGTACAGCCCGTACAGGCTCGCCACGTAGACGGCGAGCGCGACCACCGGATGGCTCAGCAGCCGCGCGAAACGGCTGTGCAGCGCGAGCATCAGCCACTCCCGCGCGCCGCGCACCTGCGGGTCGCGCGGCCGGCGCAGGGCGCGCAACGCCAGCGTGACCGGGGCGCCGCCGACGAGCAGGATCGGCACCACCATCGACAACACCATGTGCTGCACCATGTGCGCGCTGAACAGGACGTACGCGTAGCGCGCGACGCCGAGGCCCGTGATGGCGCCGAGCACGAGCATGCCGCCGACCCAGGACGCCGTCCGGCTCACCGGCCAGGCGTGCCCCTCGCGGCGCAGCCGCCACACCCCGGCCAGATAGAAGCCGATCCCGGCGGCCACGAGGGTCAGGAAGAACAGGTCCGGCAGCGGGTCACCGAGCATGCGCAACGCGGTCGGCGGCGCCGGCATGGGAAAGCCGAGCAATTCGACCAGCGGATCGGGCTCGTCCACCACGACCGGCGTCGGCGAACGTGACAACGCCACGGCCAGGCCGGCCGCCGCGCCGAGCACGACGAGTTCGCCCACGGCGAGGCGCAGGAACGCCCGGGGTTGCCCACCGGCGAGCAACGGCAGCGTGCGCGAGCGGTGCCACGCGCCGATCAGGCCGACGGCGACAAGGGCCAGGACCTTCATCAGGACGAGTACGCCGTACCGCGTCGTCCACAACGCCGGCAGCTCGCCGAGCCGCACCGCCGCGTTCGCCACCCCGCTGAGCGCCGTCGCCACGAAGCAGCCGAGCGCGAGCCGGCTGTAGCGCGCGGCCGTCTCGGCGAACCGCCGCACCCGCCGGACCGCGAGCATGCCGGCCAGCCCGCCCACCCACAGCGAGGCGGCGAGGACGTGCACCGCGAGGCTGGTCACCGCGATCTGGTGGTTGCCGGCCGAGGCCGCGTGCCCGGTGAACGCCGGCGGCAGCACCGCCGCCGAGGCGAGCACCGCCACGGCGAAGGCCAGCCGGCGCGACACCCCGGCCCGGCACAGCACGGCCACGACGAGCGCCAGCGCGGCCTGCAGCAGCAGCGCCTGGCCCTGGTTGACGGAGAACGCGAAGCTCACCACCGAAGGCGAGGTGAGCCGGCCGACCGGGACGGCGAGCACGTCCGAGACGGTCAGCACCACGAGCGCGAGCGCGGACACCGCCCAGCCCAGCGCCGGCCACGCGGTGCGGCGCAACAGCATCCATCCGTACGCGGAGACGCTCGGGCCGTCGCCGGGCAGCAGAAAGGCCGCCGTGACAGTGATTCCCGCCACCAGGACGCCGAACGCGGTGGCCGCGAACGTCACCAGCGGCAGCGCCCACTCGGTCGCCGCGCCCGGGCTGGGAATGCCCGGAAGCACCGCATCGTCCACCGCCCCACCGAACAACAGGGCCATTACCAGCACAAATACGGCCGCTCCGGCAACCACCGGAACGACCCGCACACCCAACCGCACGTGAGGTGGTCGTCAGTTCGGGCCCGATGGTTCCCGGGAACTTCGCGGGGGCACTGGACGACTCCCTTTAGAGTTACGGGTTCCTGACGAGAGCGGTGAGGCATGGCAGACGAGGGTTCGACGACTCGCACCGGCCGCGCGTGTCTCCGCCGCGGGGCGGGCACGCGGTCGCCGCTCGTGCTGCGCCACCACGACGGCGGCCTGACCGTGGGCGCCCGCCGGCGCGTCGCCGAGCGGGTCCACTCGCTGCGCGGCCTCATCGTCGGCATGGCGCTCGCCGCGATCGCATGGATCGCCGCCGCCGTCGTGCTCTTCGCGGGCACGCCGATGCCGCACGCCGCCGACGCGAGCCCCTGCCCCGCCCGCAAGTCGCTGGTCGCCTCCGACGGCGACGCGACGCTACGGGTGCGGCCCGAGACCCCGAGCGGCGCCACGACGCTCCTCCACCTCTGCGTCGACGAGGGCACCGAGGCCGTACGCCGGTGGTCGGTCACCGCCACCGACAGCGCCGGCAACACCGTGCCCGTGGCCGTGCAGCCGCTGGGCGACCGGCTGGCCATCGCCACCGCGCCGCTGGCCGGTGGCAGCGCCACGCTCCACGTCGAGACGGACGCCGCTACGTTCCAGGTCGCGCTGCGCCTGCGGTAGAGAGCCAGTCCCCGCCCGGTGTCCGCACGGCGAGGCCGATCACCTCGCCACCGGATCGTTCCACTCGTACGGTGGGGCAGCCGTCGGTAGCGCGGTGCCAGCGGCCGCTCGCGGGGTCGTGCACGGCCGAGTGCCGGCAGTGCTGCTCGTCCGCGTACCCCCAAGCCATGAGAAGCTCGCGACCGGCGTAGGAATAACGCCCGACCGTGGCGACGCGATCGCCGTCGGCGCGCCGATAGAACTCGGCCGACAGGCCGGGCACGGCAACCCCCTCGAACGACGCGTCGGCGACGGTACGGTCCAGGCAATACTCGGAAAGATCAGGAAGCACGCCCTCATGGTCGCCGCACACCGGCGATCGGTTCCGCGAATCGCCGGGAACTACCCCGCATTGGCGAACGACCAACCCGCATGTCGACTGCCGCGCCACCCTCGGCTCCCCCGTCGTCCCGTTCCCGCGCGCAATCCCCGTCCGGCTTCGTCCCCCTGCTGCTGCGACTGCACTTCTACGCCGGCGTGCTCGTGGCCCCGTTCCTGCTCGTCGCCGCGCTGACCGGCCTCGCGTACGTCTTCTCCCCACAGATCGACCGCATTCTCTACGCCGACGAGCTCATCGTCCCGAATCCCGCCGGCCCCACGAGGCCCGTAGCCGAGCAGATCGCGGCGGCCCGGGCCTCGGCGCCCGGCGGCACACTGGTCACGGTGCGGCCGGGCGAGGGCTCCGCGACGACGCAGGTGGATTTCGCGCTGCCCACGCTCGACGAGGACCATCGGCGCACCGTGTACGTCAACCCGTACAGCGGCGAGGTCACCGGCCACCTGACAACCTGGTTCTCCTACACGCCCGTCCGCACGTGGCTCGACGACCTGCACCGCAACCTGCACCTCGGCGCCGCCGGCCGGCACTACTCCGAGTTCGCCGCCAGCTGGCTCGGCGTCATCACCGTCGGCGGCCTGCTCCTGTGGTGGCGCCGACGGCGCGGCACCCGCCCGCCCGGCACCCGGCCCGCCACGTCCGACAACCGCCCGCCCAGCACCCGCCCCGCCGCATCCGGCAACCGGCCCGCCGCGTCCGGCCGCCGATTTGGGCGCACCGTCCGCGGGCTCCTGGTTCCCGACCTGGCCGCCGCGAAAGGCGTACACCGCACCCGCGGCTGGCACGCGGCCACCGGCGTCTGGCTCTCCGCCGGCCTGCTCATCCTGTCGGTCACCGGCCTGACCTGGTCCCGCTACGCCGGCGGCAACTTCAGCGAAGCCCTCGACGCCCTGGACGGCAGCCGCCCCTCGGTGAGCACTTCTCTCACCGGCGCCGCCGCCACCCCCACCGGCCACCACGGCGGCACAGCGGCGGTGGCCGGCACCGCCGATCACACGGCCATCGACGGCGTGCTGAAGGTGGCCCGCGACAACGGCCTCGACGGCCCCCTCGAAGTCACGGCCCCCGCCGACGGCACGAGTGCCTGGAAGGTCGCCCAGAACGACAGCCTGTGGCCGGTCCGCCAGGACAGCGTCGCCGTGGACGCCACCGCCGGCACGGTCACCGACCGGGTGAACTTCGCCGACTGGCCGCTGCTCGCCAAGCTCACCTCCTGGGGCGTCAACGCCCACATGGGACTGCTGTTCGGCCTCCCCAACCAGATCCTGCTGGCCGCCCTCGCGATCGGCCTGCTCTGCGTCATCGTCTGGGGCTACCGCATGTGGTGGCAGCGCCGCCCAACCCGCGCCGACCGCCGAGCTCCGGTCGGCGCTCCCCTGGGCACCCGCGGCGCCTGGCAGCAACTCCCGCCGTGGGCCATCGTCGCCGGCGTCCCCGCCGTCATCGCTCTCGGCTGGGCGGTCCCGCTCTTCGGCATCCCCCTGGCAGCATTCCTGCTCTTCGACGTCGCCACGGGTACGATCCAAAGCCGCCGCCGGAAGCCACCGGCGCCGGTCTCCCCCGCCCCAGCGGGAAGCTGAGCGCTTATGCGCGGCGGCCGCCACCGAAACGCCATCGGTGCCGGCCCGAAGGGTCAACTCCGAGCCGGCGATTCGGCCCGGGGGCGTCTCCCGCCCCATGCGCCGCCACGCCCGAATATTGACTCAACCCGAGTACATGTTGATGCAGGCCCGGCACATGTTGACTTGATACACATGACGGCCGGACGGTAGAGACTCATCGTTTCAGGTGACCGACCGGATCAGTGCCATGCGCTGTGAGCCCGTCCTCACGTGCTAGTGCCGACGGGCCAAACAGCGAGACGGCGTCCGGCCATGCCGCTACGCCAGGCGTTCAGCCATCGCAGCCGGCCGCCACCAAGCCAGACACTCGCGCCACCAAAGTCACGCCGCCACGCCAGGCGCCCGCACCGACACAGCCACACGCCGTACCCGGGCCCCGCGCCCGCGCCTGCGCCGCGAAGTGCACGCCGCCGCAGCCACACCGCCGCGCGAAGCGGCCGCACCGCCACGGACGCGCGGGGGCAGGCGTGGCCGTGGCGATGGGAATCTCAGCCGGTGATGACGCTGACGGCGATGCCGATCGTGGCGGTGTTGTAGACGAACGCCAGGATCGAGTGGGACAGGATCTGCAAGCGGATCTTCGCGGTCTGAGTCTCGACGTCCGAGACCGAGAATGTGGTGCCCAGGGTGAACGAGAAGTAGGCGAACTCGACGAAGCCCGGCCGGTCGGTGTTGGGGAAGGCGAGCGGCGGCTCGTCGGCCGCATAGAAGGTCTTCGCGTAGCGCTCGGCGTAGCCGAAGTGCAGGATGCCCCAGGCGAAGAGCACAGCGGGCACGCCGGCGACCTTGGCGAGCAGCTGCTGGTCGCCGTCGCTGATGACGATGCCCAGACCGGCGACGATGCCGACCATGCTGGTGAAGATGGTGAACGTCAGGCCCCACCGGCCGCCGATGCCGCGGGCGAGCCATTCGGTGCTGTCGTCGCGGTGGCTGCGCCGCAGGCGCCTGATGCGGATCGCGAGATAGGCGATCGCGATGACGTCCCAGAACCCGAGGGACACGAACTCCCACGGATCATCGAGGGAGACGACGAGAACGCCGAGGAGGATGAGGGCTGCCTCGATGATGCGAGACAGGACGAGCGTGGCCTTGCCGGTCATGACGTCCCTTGAAGTAATCAAACCGATAGATGCACCAGTGCGACGGATGCCGTCGGCCATGGTTCACTTCACAGGCTCAAGATCAAGGCAGGGACGGTACGGGGACATGCGGCGCGCAATGGGTGGTTTGCTGGTTTTGGTTCTCGGCCTCGCGGGGTGCGCCGATCCTCGGGACGGCGGGGAGCAGCCCCAGGTGGCGGTCAGCGTCTCACTGCCGGCCGATCCGAAGGCGGCGCTCGCCTTCGCGGCGGAGAAGCTGGGAGAACAGTCCGCTCGCATCACGTTCACGATCGCGGGCGGCCGTCCGCCTGGCACGAGGCTTGCCGGGGTGGTCGATGCCGCCACGGGAAACTACGACGTCACGGCGGACAGCTATGCGGTCCGGCGCATCGGTGACGACGTATGGATGAAGGCGACGCGGATGCCCAAGATGGAGCTCACGCTCCTTCAGGAGCAGGATCTGAACAAATGGATCAAGCTGACGGCCTTCAACATCGAGACCACGAACACCTTCCAACCCGGTTTCCCGTGGCAGCTTCCGCGGGGGACGGTGGAGCAGGGCTCGAAGATCACCCGAATCGGCGATCGATCCTTCCGTGGCGTCGCGGTCCGCGCACCGCGGGGTAAGGACGGTCACTTCGCCGCCGAAGTCGACCAGGCGGGTCGCCTCACCCGCGTGAGCAGCGGCTTCGGCGAGTCCTCCGACGACCTCTACGTCATCGAGTTCTCGGACTTCGGCCTGCCGGTGACCGTCGAGCCGCCGCCCGCTGACGAGGTGATCGAGAAGTACGTATCCACAGTGGACGCCGGCATCTTCTGAGATGCCGGCGTCCAGCCGGTGGGGCTCAGGCTGCCGGCGTTCCCACGACCGTGAAGTGGCGGGTACGGCCGATGTTGTCGAAGGAGCCGAAGCCGACGCGGCCCGAGGTGAAGGTGGTGTCGCGGGCGGTCATCAGCGGGTTGCGGTCGCCGTCGACGTAGACGGCGATCTCGCCGGTGGCCGGGATGTGCTTGACGCGTACGTTGTGCCACTCCGCGTCCACGATGGCCGGGTTGGCGCCTCGGGAGCGGCCGTTCCACTGGTAGTCGATCCGCTCGCGGTCGGCGTTGTTCACCTTGAAGATGCCGTTGTGCGGGTAGATCGTGTTGTCGGTCGAGAGGTGCGCGTAGTAGAACTCCGTGTCGGACTTGTAGCCGAACACGATGATCACGTCACGGTTGGTGACTTCGACGGGCTCGTCCAGGCGTACCTGGGCCGTGATCTCGACGCTGGAGAACGCCGGGCCCTTGGTCAGCACCGCGTACTCGAACGGGCGTCGCGGGCCGGGACGCGCCTCGCCCGCTGAGGCCAGGATGACCTGGCCGTTCTCGAAGCGCCACTTCGACGGCGTCACCGGCGCCCAGTTCGACGCGGCCGAGGTGTTCACGACCCGGGTGTGGCCCACCGGCGAGGAAGCGAAGTACTTCGCGTCCGTCACCTTCCAGATCTTGCCGTTGGCCTTGGCGAGGATGTAGAGCTCGCCCCGCGCGTCGGTGCCGAAGCGCAGGTCGACCCGGTTCGGATCGCCGGGCGCGCCCGGGCCGGAGAGCTCCTGCATCCGTACGGACTGGCCCTGCGGGGTGAACAGGTGCAGCCGGTGGATGGTCGCCGGATCCTTGCCGCGCCGCATCTCGCTCGCCTCGGTGTAGAAGACCGTGCCCGCGACGAGGTCGCCGAAGATGTACTTGCCGCGCAGCTTCGGGATGTCGTTGCCGCGGTAGACGAAGCCGCCCGCGACCGCCACGCCCACGTCGGCCGTGCAGTTCCAGCCGGGCGCCGGGTTGTGGTCGTACGACGCCACGGGGTACGTGTAGCCGTACTTCGCGTCGTCCGCCGGCAGCGGGTAGAGCCGGTCGCAGACGTTCGTCGCGTCGCGGTCGAAGACCAGCCGGCCCTCGCGCTCGCTCCAGCCCATGTTGTCGCCGGCGCGCACCTCGTAGATGGCCTCCGTCGACTTCTCGCCGATGTGCCCGAGATACATCTTGCCGGTGGCCCTGTCCCAGCTGAACCGGTGCGGGTCGCGGAAGCCGAGCGCGTAGATCTCGCCGAGCGCCCCCGTCTGCCCGGCGAACGGGTTGTCCGCGGGGATGCCGTACTTGCCGTTCGGCGAGTTCGTGCCCTGCGGGTCGATGCGCAGCAGCTTGCCGTGCGGCAGGGCGAGGTTTTGCGGGTCGGTGTTGCGTACGCCCAGACCGCCGTCACCGACCGCGAGGTAGAGCTTGCCGTACTCGGCCGACCCGCGCCGGGCCGTGGGGTTGAAGTTGATCTCCTGGATGCCGTGGATCTGGCCGCCGAAGCCGACGCGCAGGATCTCGCGGCGGGTGCCGGCGAACGTGTCAGCGGCCGGGTCGGCCGCCTTCCACTCGTTGATGACGCCGTGGAAGAGCGTGCCCGTCTGCTGGTAGTCGGGCACCGCCGTGGTCTGCGACGCCTGCTCGGTGTGGATGGTGTAGAAGAGGCCGTTCGTCTTGAAGTCCGGGTGGAACGTCACGTAGCCGAAGCCCTGCCCGAGCCCGCGCCCGGAGAAGAACTGCGGCTGGAACTCGGCGCGCACGTCGAGGTAGACGTGCGGCACGCCGTCCTTCACGAGGTACAGGTTGCCGTTCAGGTCCGGCACCGCACGGCGTCCCGAGCCGTCCGGCAGCTCCAGGATCGTGTTGATCCGGGCGATCCGGTTGAGCCGCTGGTCGGTCAGGGGCGGCTGGGTGAACGACTGCGGGAACGACGCGTACTCGGTGAGCTCGAGCCCCAGCGACGACGTCACCGGCTCGTACGGGATCGGGTCGGCGATCGGCTCGCCGGCGGGGGCCGCGAGCGCCACGGTGGGCGCGGCGACCAATGTGGACAATACGACCGCGGCGGATAGAAGGAACCGTCTCATAGAGATCATCCCCGTTTCAGTGGCGGAAGTAGTAGCGGTACTGGGCGGCGACCTCGCGCGCGGAGAGCGACCGGTCGAGGAACGTGAGCGCGTCCATCCGGCAGTCGCAGGGGTTGCGCTCGACGGTGTTCTGCGGGAAGCTGCCGCCGATCTTGATGCCGCGCGGGTCGCTGGCGGTCGTCACGTGCGGGCCCGGGCCGGAGACCAGCCACGGGTCGTCCGTACGGGTGTAGAAGCCCTCGACCGGTACGCCGTTGCGGTAGAGCGCCATCGTGCCGGCGTTGAAGTCGAACGTCGCCGCGAGGTGCACCCACGTGTCCTTGGGCAGCAGCGTCTTCCAGTCCTCGCCGGCGGCGAAGGTCTGCGAGTTGCCGCCGTCGAGGCGCCGCCCGAGCGCGACCAGCCGGAGCGTGCCGTTCACGTCGATCAGCTCCAGCAGCGCGCGCACGCCGTGCCCGTCGGAGTCGCCGGTGAGCACGCCGGCCAGGCCGATCGCGTTGAAGTAGTCGTTCGGGTCGGCCGTGACGCTGTTGAGCGCCGGGCCGTCCATGGAGCGCTTGAACCAGCCCATCACGGTCGTGCCGCCGACCGCGTTGAAGGCTCGGAGCGTGCGCACGCCGGGCTGGGCGTAGATGCCGGCCTTCCAGTCGTCGTTCCCGGTCACCGCCGGGTCGACCTGCTTCGTCTGGAGCGCCCGGCGAGCGCCGGGATAGGCGGCGTCGGGCACCCGCTGGGCGGCGCCGCCGTTTATCAGTTCGATCTCGGTGCCCGAGCGGCCGAGGTCCTTCTCGAGGGCCGTGTCACCGGGCACGGGGTGGTCGAAGTCGTAGAGCGCGACCACGTCGGAGCGGAGGGACGGATGGACACTCTGCGGACCGGGAGCGTCCGCGCTGACAGGTGTTCCCGCTGCCACGAGGGCGAGGCCCAGCGCGACGGCGATTCCTCCAGTTCGTCTCACCAGGACGACCTTTCAGATATCCGGCACAGGCTCGGCGGGACGGCCGCCGAGGTAGAGCTCCCCGAGCTGCGGATCGGCCAGGAGCTGCCGGGCCGGCCCGGAGATGTGCACGCGCCCGAGGTCGAGCACGCACCCGAGGTCCGCGGTCTCCAGCGCCCGCCGGGCGTTCTGCTCCACGAGCAGCACAGCCGTCCCGGCGTCGCGCATCCGCACGACCTGTTCGAACACCGTGCTGGTCGCCTTGGGGTCCAGTCCCATCGAGGGCTCGTCCAGCAGGACGACCTTCGGATCCACCATCAGCGACCGGGCGAACTCCACCTGTTTCTGCTGCCCGCCGGAGAGCAGGCCGGCGAGCGATCCCCAGCGGTCGGCCACCACCGGGAAGACCTCTTTGACGAATGCCACGCGGGACGCGATGCGCCGGGAGTCACGCAGGGTGTAGGCGCCGAGCAACACGTTCTCCTCGACGGTCATCTCGCGGAACACGCTGTGCCCCTGGAGCACGAGCGACACCCCGTGAGCGAGCATCTGCTGCGGTCCCGCGCCGGTGACTTCCCGGCCCGCCACGAGGACGCGGCCGGACCGGGGCTTCAGCAGGCCGCCCGCCACCTTGAGCACCGTGGACTTGCCGGCGCCGTTCGGCCCGACCAGGCAGACGATCGACCCGGCCGGCACGGCGACGCCGAAACCGCGCAGGACCGGCGCGGCGCGCCCGTACCCGGCGACGACATCGACCAGCTCGAATTCGACTTCAGACGCCAAGGTACGCCCCCAGCACGCGCTCGTCGGAGCGGATGACCGACGGCGGTCCCTCCGCGATGGGCCGTCCCCGGTCGAACACCACGATGTGGTCGCTGATGCTCATGACCAGGTCCATGTTGTGCTCGACGATGACGAAGGTGCGCCCCTCGGCGTTGAGCTCGCGGATCAGCGCGCCGATGCGGTCGAGCAGCGCCGGGTTGACCCCGCCCGCCGGCTCGTCGAGCAGCACCGTCTCGGGCTCGGCCATCAGCACCCCGGCCAGCTCCAGCAGCTTCTGCTGACCCCACGACATGTCGCGCGCCTCGCTCTCCGCGAGGTGCTCGATGCCGAGCCTCGTCAACCAGCTCATCGCCCGTTCGATGTCGCCCTTGGCCTTCGCCGAGCGCAGACCCCCTTGCGGTACGGCGGCGAGCACGTTCTCGAGCGCGGTCATCCGCGGGAACGTGCGGCACAGCTGGAACGTTCGCCCCAGCCCGGCCCGCGCGATGCGGTGCGGCGCCTTGCCGGTGAGGTCGCGCCCCCGGTACGTGACCCGGCCGGAGTCCGGCCTGATCATGCCGGTGACGCAGTTGAAGTACGTCGTCTTGCCGGAGCCGTTCGGCCCGATCAGGGCGTTCACCTTGCCCTCGTGGAACGAGACGGTCGCGCCGTCGAGGGCCGTCACGCCGCCGAACGCCTTGCGCAGCTCGTGCGTTTCGAGGCTCATACCGCCGCCTTCCGCTGGTCGCGCAGCTCCGCCGCGGTCACCTCGCGGATCGACGAGCGCCGGGTGCGGTCGAAGCGCCGGAACAGGTCGCCGATCGCCGGCAGGATCCCGTCCGGCATGAAGATCACGACCAGCGCCAGCAGCAGGCCGGTCGCGACCAGGTGCAGCGGCGTGTCGCCGTACTCGACCTTGAAGTACTCCAGAGCCGAGCCGACGATGAGCGCGCCGACCACCGGGCCGAACAGGTTGCGCACGCCGCCGAGCAGCGCCATCAGCACCACGTACGACCCGGTGAGGATGGAGAACTGGAACACCGGGTCGAGGTCGCCGAACCAGAGCGCGTAGAGCCCGCCGGCCAGCGCCGTGAAGCCCGCCGAGACCACAAAGACGATCAGCTTGTACGTGAAGGTCGGCGTGCCCAGCGCCTCGGCCTTGTCCTCGTCCTCGCGGATCGACTTGAGCCCCAGGCCGAAGCGCGACCGGTCGAGCAGCCACCAGACCAGCAGCGCCACGCCGAGCAGTCCCGCGAAGAGGAAGTAGAAGACCCGGTGGTGCTCGGGCCGGGTCAGGTCGAACGGGCGCGGCACCACCAGCCCGCGCGAGCCGCCGGTGAACGACGCCCAGCTCTGGAAGACCAGCAGCAGGATCAGCACCAGCGCGATCGACACGATGACGAACGACGCGCCCCGCACCCGCAGGGCGGCCATGCCCAGCGGTACGGCGAGCGCCGCCACGAGCAGCCCGGCCAGCGCCAGGGCCGCGAACGACGGCATACCCGCCTTCGTGGCGAGCAGGCCCGTCGCGTACCCGCCGAGGCCTGCCAACGCGCCATGGCCGAGCGAGATGTAGCCGGTGAAGCCGCCGACGAAGTTCCACGACGTCGCCAGCACGGCGTAGTTCAGCACGAGCACACCGGAGGAGAGGATGTACGGGTTGGGCGCCAGGCTCGGGAAGACGAGGATCCCCGCCGCGAGCACCACGATCGCCCCGACGGCCACGATCTTTCTAGAAGCGTTGGGCAAGGCGGCCTCCGAAGAATCCCTGCGGCCGGAACGCGAGCGTCGCGAACAGCGCCACGTAGAAGACGGTCTGCGCCCACGTCGTGCCCATCGGGATCTGGAGCAGGCTCTGCGCCATCCCGAGGACCATCGCCGCGGCGGCCGCGCCGGGCACGCTGCCCAGGCCGCCGACCACGATGATCGCCATCAGCGGGCCGATCCAGTGCCAGTGCAGCGACGGGTAGATGGTGGTGTCGAGCGACAGCGCCGTACCGCCGATCGCCGCGGTGGCCAGGCCGATGCCGAAGCCGTAGCCGGCGACCCGCTCGGTGTCGATGCCGAGCAGCCGGGCCGCGTCCCGGTGCTGGATGGTCGCCCGCAGCGCCCACCCGAACCGGGTGCGCTTCATCAACACGTACAGGCTGGTGAGCGCGACCGCGGCCAGGACGAACGCGATCAGCTTGACCACCGCGATCCGCGCCCCGAACAGCTCGAGGCTCGCCGAGCCGTAGCCGAGCTGGATGCGCCGCTGCGTGCCGGTGAAGGCGTAGCCGAGCAGCCCCTCGACGCCGAGCGCGATCGCGAAGGTGAGCAGCACCGACATCATGGTGAGGGTGGCCGGCCGGAGCCGCGTGAGCAGCAGGCGCTGCAACGCGACCCCGGCGGCGAAGAAGAGCGGAACCGTGACCACCATCGACAGCAGCGGGTCGAGCCCGAACCGGTCGTGCATCCACCAGGCCAGGTAGGCGGCCAGGATGAGGAACGCCGAGTGGGCGATCATCACGACCCGCATGATGCCGAAGTAGAGCGTCAGCCCGGCGGCGAGCAGGGCGTACAGGCCGCCCAGCAGCAGGCCGAGCACGATGCTCTGAAGGACCAGCATCGCGTCACCAGGCCGGCTTCGGGTAGACGAACTCGGCTTCCTTGACGTCGGACGGCAGGACGATCTTGATGTCGTTGCCGACCCACTGCTGGATCATGTGGGCGCCCTGCGGCTTGCCGGTCGCGTCCCAGCTCAGCGGCCCGACCACGGTGTCCACCTTGTTGGAGTGCAGCCAGTCGACCAGCTTCTTCTGGCATTCGCCCTGCTCGGCGCAGCCCACCGCGGTCACGGCGGCGGCGACGACCTGGCCGGTGGTGTAGCCGTTGGCCTGGTCCTCCTCGGGCTCCTTGCCGAACTGGGCCTTGAACTTCTCGACGAACTCCTTGTTGCTCTCGTACGGCGCGTCCTGGCTGTAGCCGGTCGGCGAGAGGATGCCCTCGGTCTTGTTGCCGATCGCCTTGGCGAACTCGGGGTTCGTCGGCGCGGTCGAGAACGCGGCCAGCTTGGGCTGGTAGCCGAGCTGCTGGAGCGCGACGATCAGGTTGACGCCGTCCTGGTACTGCGAGCCGCCCACGAGCACGTCGGCCTTGGCGGCGGCCACCTTGGCCGCGATGCCGCTGAAGTCGGTGGTGTTCGGCGGGTAGACCTCGTTCACCACGGTCTTCACGCCGCCGGCTTCGAGCTTCTCCTTCAGGCCGTACGCGGTGCCCTGCGCGAAGGGGTCGTCCATCGCGGCGTACGCGGCCGTCTTGGGACGCTGGTCGGGCGGCAGCGCGAGAATGTGCTCGGCGAGATGGTTGTAGTGGTCGTTCGCGACCGCCGGGGCCGCGTAGAACAGGTTCTTGAAGCCCTGCTCGAAGACCTCCTTGGCGGCGCCGGCCGGCTCGACGAAGAGCATGTCGTACTCCTCGGCGACGCGGGCCGAGGGCACCACGAGCCGGGTGGAGAACGGGCCGACGACCAGGTCGACCTGGTCCTTGCCGATGAGCTGCTCGTAGTCGGCGACGACCCGGTCCGCGTTGGACTGGTCGTCGAGGATCTTGAGCTCGACCTGGCGGCCGAGCAGGCCACCCTTGTCGTTGACCACCTTGGCCCAGGCCTCGTAGCCCTCCTGGACGCCCTTGCCCGGCTCGGAGAAGTCGCCGGTCAGCGGCAGGGAGATGCCGACGACGATGGGATCGCTGGTGTTCTCGCCGCCGCCTGAGCCGTCGCCCGAACAGCCGGTCAGCGCCAGAATCGTGGCCGACCCGAGGGCTGCGGCCGTTGAGCGGAAATGGTTTATCGGCATCCTCGGACGCTCCTCTGCACCGAGTACGAAAGCGCTTCCGAAAGCGCTTGCGTAGACTAAGCTGTGCAGTAGATCACTGGCAAGAGCTGGGAGTTAACGATGCCGAAACCGGGCCCTGGGCTGCGCCTCATCGATGTCGCCCAACGGGCCGGCGTCTCCCTCGCGACCGCCTCACGCGCCCTGTCGGGCCGCGACGGCGTCAGCGAGGAGGTCGCCAACCGGGTGCGCCAGGTGTCGCTCGAGATGGGCTATGTGGCCAATCCGTACGCCCGCACCCTCGCCGGTGGCGCCAGCTCCACGGTCGGCCTCGTCGTGCATCAGGTCGACGACCCGTACTTCTCCGAGATCGCCGGCGGCGTCATCCAGCTCGCCGGCGAGCAGAGCCTGCTGGTGCAGATCTGCCACTCCGGCCGCGACCCCGAGCAGGAGCTGCGCCAGATCCGCAGCCTCATCGCCCAGCGCGTCGGCATCATCATCGTGGCCGGCTCCGGCTACAGCGACCCGGCCGTCGAGTCGGAGGCGCGAGCGGTCCTCAGCGGTTACGAACGCAACGGCGGCCGCCTGGCGGTGATCGGCCGCCACAGCCTGAGCGCCGACGCCGTGCTCCCCGACAACGAGGCGGGCGGCCGCGCCCTGGGCGAGCACCTGATCGGCCTGGGCCACCGCCACATAGCCGTCGTCGCGGGCACGGCGGCGCTGACGACGGTCACCGACCGCATGACCGGCGTGGTGGCCGCGCTGCGCGCCCACGGCCTCGACCCCGAGGCGATGCCCGTGCTGCACACCGACTTCATCCGCGAGGGCGGCCGCGTGGCGACGGAGGCCGTCCTCCGCGACCACCCGTCCACCACGGCGATCATCGCCCTCAACGACGCGATGGCGATGGGCGTCCTGTCCTCACTGCGCGAACACGACATCGCGGTCCCGGCCCGCATGTCGGTGGTCGGCTTCGACGACGTCTCGGTGGCGGCCGACCTGGCCCCCAGCCTCACGACGGTGCGCCTGCCCATGTACGAGATGGGCCGCATGGCCCTCGACCTGGCCCTGAAGCCCCGGGCCGCCCGCCCACGCCGCCGCCGCACCGGCCACCAGCTGATCGTCCGCGACTCGACCGGCCCGGCGCCCACCCCTCACTGAAGCTGGAGGACCGTCTCCTCGATCTCGGCCCTGCGCGCGTTCGCATATCCCACGGCGGTGCCGACAACCTCGAACCCCGCCCGCCGCAACACTTTGAGCGACCCCACGTTGTCACTGGCGGCCCGCGCGAACACCGGCCGCACCGGTTGCAGCTCCAGCAGCAGCGCCAGCGCCCGCCCGGCGACCCCCTGCCCCCAGAAGGCCCGATCGATCCAGTACGTGACCTCGGTATCACCCTCGACGACAAAGCTCCCCGCGTTGCCGGCAAGCCGCCCGTCCACAGTGACAACCCGATAGATCACGTCGTCCGAAGCCCTGATCTTGGCCATGTGCCGCTCGAACGCATCCCGGTCGTCCGGATCCGCCGCCGTGAAGGCCGCCATCCACACCGACTCGGGATCCCGCATGATCTCGAACATCGCGTCGAGATCGGCGTCCTCGACCTCGCGCAGCGCCACCTCGGTCACAGCATCCCCCGTCCGCAGGCCGCCTATCGTATCGGCGCTGCCCCGCTGCCGCCGTCCCCGCGCCACCGCCCCGCCTGCGCGTCGTTACCCGGGTTCCCTCTTGCTGAACGACCACGCGACCCGCGTCTTGATGGCGGCGTGGCGCAAAACGCCCGGCCGGGCGCTGGAAATCGAATCCGCCGGCGTATCGATTGAGCAATTTCCGCCTTCAAAGATCAATCTTCTGGGCGGCGTTCGGGTGACTCGGTGAGCTCGTCCAAGTTGATGTGCAACGTGGCCAGCAACCCACCGTGGCGTGTGGAGTCGACCTGCTCGGGCAGTTGCCGCTCCACGAAATCCGCCCGCACGTCCTGCCCGCGCCGCCGCAGCTCGTCGACGACGGCCTGCCTCGGAACGATCATTTCTTCCTCGATTTCGCATGAGTCCGGGCACGATGGTTTCCGCCTGCGGCGACCGCTGCACCAGTCAGCCGCCACAGGCGGACGAAAAGTGAGGAAAAATCGGAAGCTTTTCCCGACCGTAGCACGAATCAGAAAAGCGAAACAGTTTCAGCGCGCCGCGACGAGCCTGATCTTGTTCCGCTATCGTGCCGGGATGCACGAGAACGCGCGGCGCCGCGGCCCCTGGATCCTGATCTCGCTTCAGGCCATTGTGGTGACCGCCTACCTGTACGGGGTCATCGCCTACGTGACCACGGAAGCGACGTTCTTTCCCGAGCAGTCCCCGCCGGCATGGGCCTTCCCCGCTGTGGTCGCGACGGCCGCCGGCTTCCTCGTGGCGGTCCCCTGCGTGCTGCTGGCCCTGCCGCGGCTGACCCGCCCCGCCTACCGCACCGCCACCCCGTCCTGGCGCCTGCTGGCCGCCGCGACCGCCGCCAGCGTCCTCATGCTGGCCGTGATGGCCACGCCGCCCGGCTGGGAGATCTTCGACTGGTACGTGTCCTGACGAGCCGCTCGCGCGGCCGCCTCAACCAGGCGAGTTCCCCAGACAGAACGTTCGTTCTCTCCAACCGCGCCCGCCGCCGCACTCACGGCAGGCGCCCGCACGCGTCCGGCGATCAGCCCGCCGACGGGTGATGGCGCCCGATCAACCGCAGCTCGACGATCTTGTTGACGACCGGATAGTCGTCGATCATCGAGCCGCCGCTGTGTTCCCGCACGATCGCCGTCAGGCGTTGGCGCAGCGCCTCCTGGACGCCCGGGTCCGTGGCACGCCACGTGTCCTGCACGAGAGCGAAGTAACTCCCATAGTCGTGCTGCCCACCCGGCAGCGCGGTCTTGTCGAGCACCGGGAACAACCGCGGCGCGATGAAGTGCGACAGCTTCGACGGGAACACTCCCGACTCGCTCCGCGTGGGCTTGATCAGCGCGGCCAGGTCCGGCAGCCTGCGCACCTGCTCCCACTCGACGGACGTGATGTCGTCCTCGAGCCGGGGCCGCACCACCGTTTCCCAGACGTCGACCAGCTCGCCGTGATACTTCAGCATGCGCTCGTCGAGCTCCGCATAACTGGCGCCGCGCGTGGCGCGCCAGTCGTGCAGCCGCCGCCGCGTCGCCGTCCACCAGGCCGGGCCGAACGTCCCGTCCGTGATCGCCCGCTGGCTCGCGTAGAAGGCGTTGTGCAGGTCCTGCGGTCACCGCTTCCGGGTCTTCCAGTACGCGACGCCGTCCTCGAACTCACGCACCGGGTCACCGTTCATCGGTGCAGGATACCGAGGCGTTTACGCGGCCAGCTTTCCGCTCTGCCGGGCCGGGGTCGCGGCGATGAAGTCCAGGACGCCTTCGGCGAAGCGCTCCGGCTCCTCGATGTGGCCCAGGTGCCCGCTGCGGGCGAGGAGCAGCAAGCGGGCGTACGGGATGAGCGAGTGCAGTTCGCGCGCCCAGCGGGTGCCGCCGATGATGTCGTACATGCCCGCGGTGACCAGGGTCGGGACACGCAGGCCGGGCAGGTCGGCGCGGTCGTCGATGGGCTCCGGGGCGGCGAGGTAGGAGCGGCGGATCTTGGAGCGGAGGCCGGCGAGCTCGTCGCGGCGTGCCCAGTAGTGGGCGAACTGGGCGGGCAGCGCGTCGCGGGTCGCGGCGGTCAGGGTGCGGTCGTCGTGGGCGTCCTGAATGGCGTGCAGGGCGTCGAGCACCGCGGGCAGGGCCGGGTTCCACTGGTTGCGCCGCACGAAGCGGTCGAGCTGCTGGCTGGTCTCGACGGACTGCTCGGGGCCGGTGACCGGCGAGCTCATGTGCAGGATCAGGCCGGCCAGGCGGTCCGGGCGGCGCAGCGCGTAGTACTGCGCGACCAGGCCGCCGTGACAATGACCGAGCAGGTGTACGCGGTCACGGCCGAGGTGGTCGAGCACGCGGTCGAGTGCCTCCGCGTACACGGGCCTGGTGTAACCGTCCGGATGGGACGGCAGGCGGCCGGACGCGCCGGTGCCGAGCGGCTCCACGTAGACAACCCGGACGCGGCGCTCGACCGCCGGCATCCGCAGGTACTCCCAGGACAGTCCCGGGCCGCCCGGGATCGCCACGCACACCTCCGGGCCGCTGCCCCGCACGTGGTAGCGCTGCCCGGTGCCGTTCACATCGATTTCATGAGTGCCGATCCGCAGCGGGTTCCTGCTGCGGTCCGCGCGAAGTTGGACAACCACGGTGGATCCCCCCAGACGCCGTTCCGTTGTTGTCCCTAACGATGGCAAAACCCGGGTGTTCAGCGAACCCGTGCAAAACCCTGGGGGAGAACCCTGGGGACGCTGACCAGGGGCGTCACGCGTGGTCGCGCTCCCAGGCCCGGCGTTCCGCCTCGCTGATGGCCCAGGCGGCGTTGACCAGGCCGATGTGGCTGAACGCCTGCGGGAAGTTGCCCAGCATCTCGCCCGTGCCCGGGTCGGCCTCCTCGGCCAGCAGGTCCACGTCGTTGCGGTGGCCGGCTGCCCGTCCGAACACTTCGCGTGCCCGTTCACACTCGCCGGCCAGGGCGAGGGCGTGGGCCAGCCAGAACGTGCAGAGCAGGAACGTGCCCTCGTCGCCGTCGAGCCCGTCGGCGCCGCGGTAGCGGTAGACCAGCCCGCGCGGGTCGACCAGGTCCCTGGCCACGGCGTCGATGGTGGCGCGCATGCGCGGATCGGTGGCCGGCAGGAAGCCCACGATCGGCATCATCAGCACCGAGGCGTCCAAATCCACGGAGCCGAACGATTGCGTGAACGCGCCCACCCGCTCGGAGAACCCCTCACGCAGCACGGTCGCCCGGATCTCGTCGCGAGCAGCTCGCCATTTGCCGGAGTGGTCGGAGGACACGGTGGGGGCCAGCAACGCGAGGGCGCGGTCGAGGGCGACCCAGCACATCACCTTCGAGTAGAGGAAGTGGCGGGGCTCGCCCCGTACCTCCCAGATGCCCTGGTCGGGCTCGTGCCAGCGGGTGGCGGCGGTGTCGGCGAGGGTGATCAGGAAGGCGCGCACGTCGTCGTCCACCGTGTCGAGCTGGGCGGAGAGGCGGTGTGCGGCGGCGAGCAGCTCTCCGTACACGTCGGTCTGTTGCTGGCGCCAGGCCTCGTTGCCGACGCGCACGGGGCTGCTGTCGCGCCATCCTCGCAGGTGGGGCAGGGTGCGTTCGGTGAGGTCGTGCTCGCCGCCGACGCCGAACATGATCTGGAGCGGTGTGGGGGCGCCGGCGGCGGCCGTGGTCATGAAGGCGAAGAAGTCGCCGGCCTCGTCGGGGCAGGCGGCGACCCACAGGGCCTCCATCGTGAAGCTCGCGTCGCGCACCCATGAATAGCGGTAGTCCCAGTTGCGGGCGCCGCCGGGGCTCTCGGGCAGCGATGTGGTCGGTGCGGCGACGATCGCGCCGCTCGGGCGGTACGTGAGGGCCTGGAGCACCCGGCCGCTGTGCCGCACGAGGTCGCGCCACGGGCCGTCGTACGCCTGATGGAGGGCCGACCACGACCGCCACGCCTCGATCGTGTCGGCGAGCCTCGCGGTCAGGGCCCGCTGCGGCCACACGTGCGCCGGCGTCTCCTCCAGCGTCGACCGGTGCAGGGCGAAGGCCAGGGTCTCCCCCGCGCTCACCGTGACGGTCGCGGTCGCCGTCGACTCGTGCAGGTCCAGGGGTACGGGGGTGCTGAGCACCAGCCATTCCGCGCCGCCGCGGGCCGTGACGCCGCCGTCGGCGTGCCCGAGCAGGGGGTGCAGGAGCCCGTACTCGGGGCGGGGACGGTATTCGACGCGCAGGGCGACCTGGCCGGAGACGCCGGTGACCGACCGGATCAGCAGGTGCGGCGATCCCCGGCCGAGCTCGTGGCCCCGGTTGCCCTCGCCCATGGCCAGCGCCTCGGTGAGCCGGACCACACCGCTCGTGGTGCGGAACTGAGTCTCCAGCACCAGCGTGCCGTCCAGGTAACGCCGGCTCGCCTCGTACGGGCCGGTCGGCGTCAACGACCAGTGACCTGCGGTTTCGTCGAGGAGGCGGCCGAAGACCGAGGGGCTGTCGAAGCGCGGGAAACAGAGCCAGTCGACCGACCCGGCGTCGGTGACGAGGGCGGCCGAGTGGCAGTCGGAGAGGAGGGCGTGCGCGGCGATCGGGACACTGCTCATGCCTCGATTGTTGGCCCGCCAGGGTCCCGCCCAGGCACGGGATCCCGGGGACCAGGGACTGTCCCTGGCTCGCCCGGTGCCCGTGCGGGGCGAGTCTGGTGACACCAATCCGATGGAGGTCCGCCATGAATTTCCGCTTCGAGGTCACCGTGATCCCGGTCAGCGACGTCGACCGGGCGAAGGCCTTCTACCAGGGCCTCGGCTGGCGCCTGGACGCCGACTTCCCGATCAACGACCACCTGCGCGTCGTGCAGTTCACGCCGCCCGGCTCGCCCGCGTCGATCCAGTTCGGCGTCGGCCTGACCGCGCAGGAGCCCGGCTCGGCCCGCGACAACATGCTGATCGTCGACGACATCGAGGCCGCCCGTAAGGAGCTCATCTCGCTGGGCGCCGAGGTCGGCGAGGTCTGGCACGGCCTGCGCGGCCTCGACACCAGCGGCCGCGTGCCGGGCCTGGAGCCGGACCGCAAGTCGTACGGCAGCTACGCCTCGTTCGCCGACCCGGACGGCAACGAGTGGCTGCTCCAGGAGATCACCCAGCGCTTCCCGGGCCGCGACTGAGCGCTCACCAGCTCAACTCCAGGTCGATCTCCCGCGAGGGGATGACCGGATCGTCCGCGTCGACGACCGCCAGCAGCCTCAGGCCGCCGGCGGTCGCCGCGCTGACGGCAAGACCCTCGACCTTGGGTACGGCGCCGTCCGGGGCCGGGAGCGCGGCGGTCGCGAGCACCCCGTCGTCGTCGAGCAGCACCAGCGCCGCGCCCACCACCGGACCGTCGTCGTACGCGTTCGGTGTGTCCTCGGCGGCCGCGCTGACCAGCACGCGGCCCCCGCCGAGCGCCACCGCGTCCGTGACCGCGAGGCCGACACCGGCAACGGCGCCGAGGTCGTAACGGCGTACCCCCGTGATCGTGATCTGATCGGCGGGCCCGCCCGCCACCGCGGCCAGCAGCGCCGCGAAGTCCACGTCGACGCAGGCCGTCGGGGCCCCGGCCACCGCGTTGCCGCGCTGGAACCAGCGCAACCGGTCGCCGACCGCGCAGGCCCCCTCCAGGTTGAGCGACTCCACCGGCACGCCGAGCGCGGCGGCCACCCGGTGATACACCACGGTGAGGTCCACCGGCGTGAAGCCCTCGGCCGTGACCAGGGAGGCCCGCATCCGCGCCGGGGTCGAGCCCGACCCGAGCAGCAGCACGCCCTCCCCCACCGGGCAGGCCGCCTCGAAGTCGGGCTTGAGGTGCTTGGTGCCCGCCACGGAGCTGAAGACCTCCAGGCCGTCGACCGGGTCGAGCACGCGGACCGGGACGGTCGACCCCGGCCGGCACCAGGCCGCGTGCGTGGCGTCGTCCTGGGCGATCAGATGGCCGTCGCCGAACGGGGCGATCGCGGAGGCGGCGCGCACCGGCGACCCGTCGTCGAAGACGAGCGAGGAGGTGCCGCGGACGGACAGGCGCATGCCCGCATTGTCACCCGGCGAGGACCTTCGCCGCCTTACGGACGGCCGGGGCGAGCGCGTCGGCGATGACCGCGTAGCCGGCGCTCGACGGGTGGAAGCGGTCGGCGCTGAACAGCGAGTGGTCGCCGGCGAACCCGGCGGCCGACGACATGCCGATGTCCGCCACGTGGGCGCCCTCGGCCAGGGCCGCCTGGGTCTGCGCGTCGTGCAGCAGCCGGCTGCCGGCGCGGACCAGGGCACGCATCTCGGCCGGGACCCACGGGACGACGCTGAGATCGGGCGCGGGGGCGACGACCACCTCGGCGCCGGCCGCGCGCAGCGTCCGCAGGGCCGCGGTCAGCCGGGGCACCGCCTGCTGGGGCGGCACGAAGCGGGTGAGGTCGTTGGCGCCGATGATGATCAGGGCGAGGCCGGGGTGCCAGGCGGCGGCCCGGGCCGCCTGGGCGGGCAGGTCGCGGCTCTGGGCGCCGGGGACGGCGAAGATCCGGGGCTCGTTCGGCACGCCGTGCGCGGCCAGGTCGGCCGAGAGCCGGGCGGCGGCCGTGTCGGCGGGTGCGGAGGCGCCCTGGCCGTACGCGATGGAGTCGCCGAGGATCGCGAAGCGGAGAGTCACCCCTGCTCCAACGCCCGGAGCGGCACGGATTAATCCGCAGGCCGCTGGGTAGACGTGCGGCCATCATGTCGATATTGCGGACGAAATCTGTCGAGGACGTGCTCGCGCGCGGCGAGGCCGGCGGCGGGTTGCGGCGGCGCCTCGGCCCGCTGAGCCTCATGGGGTTCGGCATCGGGATCGTGATCGGTACGGGCATCTTCACGCTGACCGGCGTCGAGGCGCGCGACCACGCGGGGCCGGCGGTCACCGTGTCGTTCCTGCTGGCCGGGGTGGCGAGCCTGCTGGCGGCGCTCTGTTACGCCGAGCTCGCGTCCTCGGTGCCGACGGCGGGCAGCGCCTACACGTACGCGTACGCGACCATGGGCGAGATCTTCGCCTGGATCATCGGGTGGGATCTGGTGCTCGAGTTCGCGCTCGGCGCGGCCGTGGTGGCCCGGGGCTGGTCCGGCTATCTCGCGTCGCTGTTCGACCTGCCGAGCAGCCTGTTCGGCGAGGACAGCGTGGTCAACGTGGGCGCCATCCTGATCACGCTGGCGCTGGGCGCGGTCGCCACCGTGGGCATCCAGCAGTCGTCGCGGGTCACCAACGTGCTCGTCGTGGTGAAGGTCGGCATCTGCGTCTTCGTCGTCGTGGCGGGGCTGTTCTTCCTCGACGCCGCCAACCTGACGCCCTTCGTGCCGCCGTCGCAGCCCACGGACGCGAGCGAGCCGGGGCTGACCCAGCCGCTGTCGCAGCTGCTGTTCGGCATCGAGCCGTCCGCGTTCGGCATCACCGGGGTGCTCACGGCGGCCGCGGTGGTCTTCTTCGCGTACACCGGCTTCGAGGCCGTGGCGAACCTGGGCGAGGAGACCCGCAAGCCCAGCCGGGACCTGCCCCTGGGGCTGTTCGGGACGCTGGGCGTGTCGGCGGTGCTCTATGTGGCGGTGTCGTTCGTGGTGGTCGGCATGGTCGACTACCGGCAGATCGACCCGGGCGCGCCGATCGCCTCGGCCTTCGAGAGCGTCGGCGCGGGCTGGGCGTCGCACCTCGTGTCGATCGCGGCCGTGGCCGGGCTGACCAGCGTGATCCTGGTGGACATCGTGGCGATCGGCCGGATCGGTTTCGCGATGTCGCGCGACCGCCTGCTCCCGCCGTCCGTCGGCAGGATCCACCCCCGATGGGGTACGCCGTACCGCACCACGATCGCGGTGACCGCCGGTGTGGCGTTGCTGGCCGGGTTCGTGCCGCTGTCGTCGCTGGCGAACCTGGTGAGCATCGGAACGCTGTTCGCCTTCGTGACCGTGTCGATCGCGGTGCCCGTGCTGCGCCGCACCCGGCCCCGGCTGCGCCGCCCGTTCCGCGTGCCGTTCTCGCCGGTCGTGCCGGTGCTGTCGGCGCTCGCCTGCCTCTATCTCATGACCAACCTGTCGGTGGAGACGTGGCTGCGCTTCCTCGCCTGGCTGGCGCTCGGGATGGTCGTCTATCTGGCGTACGGGCATCGACAGGCTTCGCTTCGTGACGTATCGTCGCCCTCCTAGGGAGTGGGAGCGCTCCCAATCGGGAGGTCAGCCATGCGCCGCGTTCTGCTCGTCGCCGCCGCCGTCGCGGTCGTGTCCGGCTGCGGCACGGTGGCCGGGACTCCGGCGGGCACTCCACCTCCCGCGGCGCCGGCGCCGAGCGTGCCGGCCGAGCTCAAGGCCACCTGCGACGCGCTGGGCAAGGTGTACGGCGAGAAGATGGCGCCCTTCGCCCAGTCCCTCACCACGATGGTCGGGCGCCGCGACGCCGGCACCCAGAAGCAGGCGCGGGAGTCGCTGGAGGCCTTCGCCGCCGCCGTCGACGAGGCCACCCGCGCGAGCGGGGACGCGGGCTTGAAGGCGGACGGCAAGAAGGCGGCCGATCAGCTGCGCGCCAAGGCGGCCGACGCGAAGTTCTTCGCCGGGATCCGCACGGACAGGGACGTGAGCAACACGTTGGGACCGGCCCTGAAGGAGTGGCTGTCGCCGGTCACGCGGCACTGCTCCTGACGCGCCTTGCCCCCTGACGCCCGCCTCGTCCGGCGGCGCGGGTCTCCCCCGACGGTGACGCTGAGTCGCTGGGAGCCGTGTATGGGTGAACCACTCCCCTGAACGACCGCGGACCAGCCGACGACAACTCGTACCCCGGGTGGATCGCTGCACCCAAGAGGGAACATCACCGGCGGATCCCGTCCGGATGCCGCAGAATCGATAGCCGCGGGGGAGCCGGACGGAAGGTCAGCATGAGCGGGTTGTTCACCATGTGCAAGCACGACGACGGGGACGGCCTCGTGCGGATCGTCCTCACCGGCGAGATCGACGCCGACGTGAGCCCCGCGCTGAGCACCATGATGGTCAACGCCGCCGACCAGAACGGCGTGGCGGGCCTGGTCGTCGACCTCGAACGGGTCTCGCTGCTCTCCGCCGCCGGCATCCGCAGCCTGCTGGAGGCGCGCGCGGCCGCCGGGGACCGCGGCCTGCCGTTCGGCGTGGTCAACCCGGGCGGCCTGGTCGAGGAGGCGCTCATGGCCGCCGGCGTGTCGGGTCCGCTCATGATGCGGCGCTCCCCCTCCGCCGCTACGGCGCGGCACCTGCCGGCGTCGGGCTTGACGGCCGCGGGCCTGACGGGCGGCTCGGCCGCGAGTTCGGCGGACGGCTCGGCCGCGAGTTCGGCGGACGGCTCGGCCGCGAGGCCGACGGACGGCTCAGCCGCGAGTTCGGCGGACGGCTCAGCCGCGAGGCCGACGGACGGCGCGGCCTCGAGTTCGCCGGCCGCGAGGTCGACGGGCGGCTCGGCGGCGGGTTCGGCGGGGCTGACCGCCTCCGGCTGGGCCCAATCGTCGCGTGTGCGGGGTGGGCTGCCGGCTCCGGGCGCGTAACAATCGGGATATGCCCGGCGTTCACTGCGAGGTCGAGCCGGCCGGGACGCGACTGCTGGTCCGCGTCCACGGCGAGCTCACGCTGGCCACCGCGCCGCGCGTGCGGGCCACGCTGCTCAAATGCCTGATGGAACGGCCCGACGCCGTCGTGGTGGACCTGGAGCGCGCGGTCGTCGCCGACCCGCACGCCGTGGCGGTGTTCCAGGCGGCCTCCCGCCAGGCTTCTCTCTGGCCGGGCACCCCGCTGCTGATCGTCGCCACCGACCCGCGGACCACCAGGCTGCTGGAGGCCGGCTACGGCCGGGTGGCGCTGATCGCCACCGTCGACGAGGCGCTGACGGTCGAGCCGCGCCGGCACATGCCGTCGATGAGCGAGGTGCTGCTCCCGCTGACCGGGGCCGCCCGGCGGGCCCGCGCCCTGGCGAGGGACGCCTGCGACCGCTGGGGTCTCGAGCACCTGGCCGGCCCGGCGAGCCTCATCGCCGGCGAGCTGGTCACCAACGCGGCGACCCACGCCAACACGATGGCCGACCTGCGGCTGACCCGGGGCCGCCGCTACCTGATGGTCGCGGTCCGCGACGGCAGCACCCAGCCACCCGTGCTGCCCCCGACGAGCTCCCCCGACCCCGCCGCACCACGCGGCCTGCTCCTGGTCGACGCGGTGGCCCAGCGCTGGGGCACGCTGCCCGCCGACGACGGCAAGGTCGTCTGGGCCACCCTGCCCCTGCGCCCGCCGGCCACCTGACCGCGCCCTCCCCCACCGCCCGCCCGGGTTCGGGGAGCGGGGCAATCAGGCGAGAGCCGTTCACGTCTGACCTTTGCGGGGTATCCGGGTGGGGACGAAAGGAGCCGTCATGACGAATCCTCAGGTTCCCGGGCTTCCCGTCGCCGCCGAGGTGGCCGCGGAGCAGACCAGGGAAGACGCCGGCACCGCCGGACCGGACGCGACCGGGCCCCTGGTCGGCGCGTCGGACGCCGAGGCGGACGCGGCCCGTTCCGGTGCGGACGCCGATCTGGCCGATCCCGCACGCGACTCGGACGGGGAGGCCGTCGGCGAAGCCGATCTGGAGGCCGACAAGCGCCGCTCCGGGGCGTAGAGCGCGCGGTGCTCGCGCCGCGAGACGCGAGCACCGGCCTCGTCAGCCGTGCGTGACGACCAGGCTGTAGAACTTGACCTTCGCACCGTTGCTGGTGCTCTCCGAGGACGACTGGTTGTACGAGCCGGCCTTGAAGTACTGCTTGTACGGGTTGAACGACGACGGGATCGGGTAGCTGGTCCGCGACCCGTTCACCGTCAGGTTGATCTTGTTGCCGGAGACGTTGATGACGTACGTCCACTTCACGCCGAGCGCCACGTTGCCGACCTTGTGCAGCGTCTGGCCGCCGGCCGGCGAGTTCTCCGTACCGAGGTAGATGTCGCCGTTGGGCCGGTAGTAGAGCTCCAGCAGCGGCTTGGTCGAGGTGCCGCCCGAGCCGAGATGCACCTGGCCGACCGCCACGTTCTTGGTCACCTGCGGGACGCGCAGCTGGGCGCTGAGCGTGTGGTTGCCGGCGAGCGGCCAGTCCGCGGCCGTGCCGTTCGCGTTCATCTCGCGCAGCTCCGAGCGCGCGTACTTGGAGTTGGGCGTGGTGACCCCCTTCTCGGGCGCCCAGAACGTCATCGACCCGTCGTTCTTGTCGGTCCAGAAGTACGCCGGGTTGCTGTACCCGTTCGCACCCTTGAGCCGCGCCGGCGAGATCGTGTCCGGCTTGCCCGGCGACCCGGTCGGCAACTGGAGCTGCCACACCGACAGGTCGAAGTTGCCACCGGGCGGCAGCGACGGGTCGAGGGTCGCCGCGTTCGCGTTCGTGATGCCGACGACGCCCAGCGTCCCGGCCACGGCGGCGGCGACCAGGCCGGCGAGCAGCGTGCGCTTGTTCATGTCGAGAACCTCTGCCTACGGGGGATTGGCAAGACGGTTAACAATAAAGGCGTACGTCTATGTCCCCGCAAGCATTCGCGCTGCTCGAACCCTTAAATAACCTTAAGAGCCCGGAACACGGCACCCGTCGTCGCGCCGAAGACCAGGTGAGCGCTCAGATCCTTGGCGAGCGTCTTCCGGTCGTACTCCCAGATCTGCTTGTAGAGCCCCGCGGCCGGCAACACGGCATAGCTGGTGCCCCACACCGCGGCCCCGAACGGCGGCCCGTACGCGCTCCGGGGCTTACGCAGCGAGCCGGCCAGCACGCCGTAGACCGCGCCGGCGCTCATCCCGTACCCCCAATGGGTGATGTTGTTGACGACAGCGGCATAGCGGTCGTCGAGCTTGCGCTGAAAGACCCCCTCGACCAGCCGCCGCCCCACCTGCGCGGGCGCGGGCGCCTCCTCCCACGTCTTGACACCCGCCGAGAACTCCCAGGTGGCGAAGCTGTCCTTGCCCCCACCACGCCGATACCGCAAATACCAGAGCGAGTCCATGGCAAGCGTCCCGACGGCGCCGGCCACGAGGCCCCTGAGCACCGCACCTAGAGGTGTCATCGTCTCTTCCCTTCCACGACTGGGCTCCATACTTCTCCCGCCCGGCGCCGGAGGGATCCTCAAAGTGACCAGCACGTCATCCCGTGAACCGCACGCACTGCCGAGCGTTTGCGGGACGCTCTCAATCCATCAGGCCGTGCACGGCACGCTTCAAACGGTTGATCCGTTCACCGCTTCGCTCGTCCTCGTGGACGATCCAGTCCTTGCCCTCCGCGGCGATCCCTTCGAGGACGTGCAAGGTGTTCTGCAGGCCCGCGGCGTCCACGGTGAGCTGGACGGCCGTCCCCGGGGTCTCGCCGGTCCCGAGCTTCTCCTCGCCGACTCCGGCGACCGGTATCTCGAGCGGCTCGCCGCTCACGAGCGCCAGTTCGAACGTCCTTTCCCGCTGATCGCCCTCGGTCACGTGCACGGACGCGACCGCGTCGAATCGGTAGTTGGTGCGCTGCCGGTTGTGGAATGTCGCATTGTGGAAGTCGAGCTCGACGGCCATCTGGCGCACCCCCTCTGAGGTGAGGAGGAAGATCAAGATCTGATAGCGGGAGTACCGCCAAGGGCCGTTGACCACGCGCGCACGGTCACATCCCGGTGCTGGAGCCTCGATGAAGGCGTGCGTGATCATGTTGCTCGGCAACAGCTTGTAGTGCTGGATCGCCTCATTCATCAACAGAACCCGGTCGCATTCCAGCCACGCGGCCATCTCGGAATCCGAGGGAGTATCGGCCAGCCTCTCCTGCCATCGGCGATACGCCGCGAGACTGTCCAAGTACAAGAGATCCTTCTCTTTGGCCTCATGTTCGTACCGGCGGCGTTCCGTCGTGATCGTCAGCCAGTCGACAGCCGCGGAGGCTCCGGTCGCCAGCAGAACCGGGACAGCGAGCGAGGCATAGAGCGGACTGACGGGGATCGCACCCGCCAGCGCTCGCAATCCCGCCAGCACCACGACAGTCACGCCGACGACAACGGCGACCTTCGTCGACGCGCGCGTCCGGAAGCGCCACCGATGGTCCCACAGCGTGTTCTGCTGCCACTGACGTTTGACGACGCCGACCCGGTAGCGGATCAGCCATGCGACGGCGTCGGCGTCCACTTTCGTGTCCCGATAGGCGTCGACCACTTCGTCCCGAATGCTGCGGCGTATGCCGGCAGTTTCGGCAAGCCAGACCGCCCGGTCGACACTCTTCGGCACGTATCTGCCGAAGTACTTGCTGAACAACCGGTCGACCTGGCTGGCAAATCCGCCAACCGGCGGACGCCGCCGTTGCCCGGGAAAACGGAGTTCGCGCTCCTTCGCATTGCGACGCTCGTTCCTGTGCCGCCACTCGGCGCCGTTCACAGCCCACAGGAAACCGCCGAGAACGGCGAGCAGATAGGCAACGATCACCGGCGTCTGGGCACTCCTGGCCGCGAGAACGCCGATGTATCCGACAACAGTGACGAAGGCGCCGCCGGCGGCATACGCCCTGATTCGCAGCCCGATGGTCACTCGGGGAGGCTCCGGAAAAGTGCGCCGCGGCCTTACCGGATCGGGCTCGAAGAACTTCCACGTGCGGCGGAGTCGGTCACGCGCCGTACGGCCGTCGAAGGCTTCTGGGATCAGACGCCACCAAGCCTGATCCTGTAGCGGACCGGTAAGGAACATCTCCAGATGCTTCGCTATCTTCCGGCTCTGTTCCTCTCCGAGTCTGGCCAGGTCGGCGGGATCAACGGTTCGGCTCTCGATGTCGCCGAGCAGTCTCTCGATCACCCGGACGCCGTCCGCCCATTCGTCGTCGGCGCCGGCCAGGCAGTCTCTCGCGGCCTCGAGCGTCTGGAAGTCCTCGGCAGACAGCTGTTGCAGCGTGCGACCGCTCAGCAAGGCCAGCAACTGATGGAAGCGGACCTCGCTCGAGTCGTGGCCGAGGACGACTGCTTCGTTGATCAGTTCGCGTGCTCGCTGGGGCATGCGGTTCTCGAGATAGAGAAGTCCTACCTCGTACTTCTCCTTGGGCGTGGCGTCCGCCGCGAGGTGATAATGGTTGAGCTCGTGCACGACGGCGATGCCGGCTTGCAAACCGACGCTGGCGGAGTCCGCTGCCGTATTTGTAGCCGTCACGTTCGGCGCGTTCATGGCATGCCCTTGACCGCGCCGATGATCGTTGCCAGGCGGGATGCGAGTTCGGCCACATCGCTGACCAGTCCCACCAGGCGCTTGAGGGCGGTCAACAGCTTCCGCTGGTCCGGCGGGGTCTTCGCCAGGGATTTGCCGGCGACGGTGAGCTCAGCCTCGGCTGCCGAATAGTCGTCCTCGCTCACCAATCCGGCGCGGCGGGCATGTCGCAATTCCTCGCGGAAGCCGGAAAGCTGCTCGGCGATCCCCGCTGCGGGACGCGACTGCGAGCTGTTGACTGCGCCGTACACCTGCCCGGCCTGGATACCGACCGAAGCGTTGCCGGAAGCGGAATTGTTCGTGACGACAGCAGGGGTGGTCGGGTCCACGACGGGGCTCCTCGGATTCTTCGGGAGGGAACGGTTGAGCTCGGCCGCCAGCGCGACAGCGAAGTTCGCGGCGTTGGCAACCGCCTTCTCCTGCCACCGCTGCCGGTCGGTGGTGGTCTTGGTCCCGTCAGCTCGATCGCTGATGCCTCGCACCACGACCACCGGCAGAGCGCTGTTCAGATGCCCGGCCTGGGCGACGCCCGCGCCTTCCATTTCGATCGCCACGGCGTCGTTGTAGTGCTCGTGCACCCATCGCGCGTGGTAGGAAGTGACGGAGTCGAGCACGACCTCGCCGGCGGCGATAGGACCGAAACGGACCTTCTCCGGCACGCGTCTGGCGAGATGCCGGGCGACCTGATCGGCATGATGCGAGATCTCCCAGGCACGAGGACGGCTGTGCTGGCCGTCGTCATCGCTCGTGCCACCGTGGTAGGCGTACACATGGGTAGCGACCACGACATCGCCCAACTCGAGGTGCGAGTAGAGGGCTCCGGCGACGCCCGCGAAGAGCACGGCGGCCGGCGAGAACTCGGCAATGGCACGTTCGGCGAGGACGGCGGCCGGATGATTGCCCTTGCCGACGAGCGCCAGCGCGGCTCGGCCTCCGCCGGGAAGCTCGCCGACTTCGAAACGAGTGCCGTGCTGGTGAGTGTGCGGCCGCAGGCCGTGGAGCTTGTCACGCACGGCCTCGTACTCCAGGTCGAGGGCGGTGAGGATGACGATCAACGGATTGCTCCTTTCCGGACGGCCGCCTCGGCGGACCTGACCATCGGCGGGTAGAGCACCTCTCGCGGACCGGTCCGGAAGAGCCGAGCGGGCCGGCCCGTCTCGTTCCGGCGAGATGGCCCGGCCGGAACGACGAAGCCATCGGCGCTCTGTACCTTGCGGTAGAAGTTGCGCGGGTCGAGCCGGACGCCCCACACAGCCTCGTAGACCTGCTGCAACTCCGAGAGCGTGAAGGTGGGCCCGCAGAAGGCCGTGCCGAGATTGGAATGCTCCAGCTTGGCGCGGGCGCGTTCGACACCGTCGGTGACCATCTGCCGGTGGTCGAAGGCCAGCGGCAGAGCGCCGGACAGCACCCCGTCTGTCGCCTGCCAGGAGGCACCGGCGGCATCCGTGCCCGCGACCGGGTCGGGCAGGCGAGGCAGCACGGCGAGATAGGCAACCGACACGACTCGGCCCCGGGGATCGCGACCGGGAGCGCCGTAAACGCCCAATTGCTCCAGATGGAGGCTGTCGACGGCGAGACCGGCTTCCTCGGAGAGCTCTCGCCGCGCCGCGGTGAGCAGGTCTTCCTGCAGATGGCTGAGGAAGCCGCCGGGCAACGCCATCGCGCCGCGGTAGGGAGCGATACCTCGTTCGATCAGCAGGACGTGCAGTCGGTCATACCGCAGCGTGAGGATGACCAGGTCCACCGCGAGAAGCACCTCGGGCGGTTGCCATTCATCTACATCCATGCATGGAGCGTACGTTCTTGTCAGACTGACAGTAAGTCAATCGATGTGCCAATCTCGCCACCATGAAGGAGTGGCGCGCCCCTCGATGGGGCGCGCCACTCCTCGATGCCGGCCCTGCACGCTTCTGCCGGGATCGACCACGTCCATCCGGCGATCTCGCACCGGCATGCTGAGGGAGAGGGCCACTCAGTCCTGTCGGGCCGGCTGCTGGGCCGGGGTGTGCATCTCGGTGATGGGCTGCGTGATGCTGCGGCGGCTCGACGGGAGGCCGAACGTGGGATTCGACGAGAACCACGCGGCTCCCTTGCAGATCAGTTCCTTGTAGACGGCGGCGAAGCGGCCCGTCAGGGCCGCCGAGACGGCACGGTCGTCGGCGGTCACGTACTGGATCAGGCCCTCGCGGCGGCCCAGGGAGATGCACTGGTTGAAGTAGCGGAGCGGGACGTGGGGGAGCTTGCCGCCGGTCAGGCGGGCGACGATGGCGTCGGCGGCCTGCCAGCCCATGGGGCCGCCGGTGGCGCAGCTCATGCGCAGGGGCTTGTTGCCGGGGCCCATGGCCTGGGCGGCGTCGCCGATGGCGTAGACGTCGGGGTGGGAGACCGAGCGCATGGTGTCGTCGACGATGATCTGGCCGGTCGGGGCCAGGGTCAGCGTGGTGGCGGCGGCGATCGGGTGGACGGCGAAACCGCCCGTCCACACGGTCACGGTGGCGGGGATGGTGCGGCCGTCGGCCAGTTCGGCGTGGTCCGGGGCGACGCGGGTGACCGGCGCGTTCTCGTGCACGGTGATGCCGAGGCGGCCGGCGACCTTGCGCAGGTGGGCGCGGCCCTTCGCGGAGAGCCAGTCGCCGAGCTCGCCGCTGGTGGCCAGGGCGACGTCCAGGTCGGGGCGGGACTCGGCGATCTCGGTGACCGCCTCGATGCCGGTGAGGCCGCCGCCGACGACGAGGACCGTGGCGCCGGGGCCGAGGGCGGCGAGGCGGGTGTGCAGCTTCCGGGCACCGGGGCGGCTAGCGATCTCGTAGGCGTGCTCGGCCGCGCCGGGCACGTCGTGGGAGTTCCAGCCGCTGCCGAGGGCGTAGACGAGGGTGTCGTACTCGAGCTCGCCGTCGGTGAGCGAGACGGTCTTGCGGTCGGGGTCGACGGCGGTGACCTTCGCGATCCGCAGGGTCACGCCGGTGCCGGCGTACATCTTGTCGAGCGGGCGCGGGCGCAGGTCCTGGCCGGCGGCGACCTGGTGCATGCGGACGCGCTCGACGAAGTCGGGCTCGGCGTTCACCAGGGTGACAGAGGCGTCCTCGCGGCGCAGCCGGCGGGCGAGGCGGCCGGCGGCGATGGTGCCCGCGTAACCGGCGCCGAGAACGATGATGCGGTGCTGCATGGCGTGGCTCCTGTTCTGCCTGGGTACGCCTCTTGAACCGGGCAGCCCGCGAGTTCCTGACAGGGAGTCGACGTGATCCAGGTCACTCCGCGACAACGGCGGCGGAAGCCGGCCGGGAGAGGGTCACTCCGCGACAACGGCGGCGGAAGCCGGCCGGGAGAGGGTCACTCGAAGGCGACGAACAGCGGAGCCCCGTGGTCGGCGGCCGCCCACTGCGCGGTCGCGCGCTCGAGCTTGTCGGGGTTGACCTGGGCGCGGACCGCGGCGATGCCGTCCGGGGTGACCTCCAGGCACATGACGCCGATGACCCGGCCGCCGACCACGGCCACCACGGCCGGGTCGCCGTTCGCGATCGCCACGTGGATCTCGGGCGCGCCGCCGGCCAGGGCGCGCTTGGCCTCGCCGCCGGGCCGGAACAGGCCCCGGAGGAACTTCGCGACCGCCACGGCGCCCACGAACGGCCGGGTGCGGGCCGGCACCTTGCCGCCGCCGTCGCCGATGCTCGTCGCGTCGCCGGTGAGCAGGCGCACGAGCGCGTCGGTGCGGCCGCTGGTGGCCGCGGCCAGGAACTCCTCGACGATCCGCTTGGCGGCGGCATCGTCGACCTGGGTGCGCGCGCGGCCCTCGGCCACGTGCCGGCGGGCGCGGTGGAAGATCTGCTGGCTGGCGGCCTCGCTGATGCCGAGGATGTCGGCGATCTCGCTGTGCGGGCAGCCGAACGCCTCGCGCAGCACGTAGACGGCCCGCTCGTTCGGGGTGAGGCGTTCCAGCAGGACCAGCACCGCGAACGAGACGGACTCGCGCTGCTCGGCGGTCTCGGCCGGCCCGAGCATCGGGTCACCGGCGAGCAGCGGCTCGGGCAGCCACTGCCCCACGTAGGTCTCGCGGCGGGCCCGCGCGGAGGTGAGCTGGTTGAGGCACAGGTTGGTGAGCACCTTGGTCAGCCACGCCTCGGGCACCTCGATGCGGTCGAGGTCCGCGGCCTGCCAGCGCAGGAACGTCTCCTGCACCGCGTCCTGCGCCTCCTCGGCCGACCCGAGCAGGCGGTAGGCGATGGCCTCCAGCCGCGGCCGCGAGGCCTCGAATCGCGCGACGTCCTCGGTAGCCACAGACATGGCCCGATGCTATCCCGGTGTCTACTTGCGGTATGCGGGAAGTGCGCCGGGCCACGGACTATCTCATCGATCCCTATCCGGGCGAGCGCCCGGCCGGCTCCTGGGTGGTGGATCCGGCGGGGTGGTGCCGGCCGGTGACGCCCCACGGCGGTACGCCGAGCGGCTGGGCCGTCGACGGCGCGGAGTGCGTCGACGCGTGGCTGACGCGGCACGGCGCGGCTCCACTGGCCGGCCGGGTGCCGCTGGTGAGCTACGGCGCGAACGCCTGCCCCGCCAAGGTGCTGGCGAACGGCACACCGCTGCCCGTGGTGAGCCTCGCCTGCGTGCTGGAGGACCTCGGCTCGGTCTGGTGCGCCGGGACGACACGCGCCGGGCGGACGCCCTCGACGCTGGCCCCGCTGCCCGGTCATCGGGAGACGGCCGTCGTCACGATGGCCGTTCCCGCCCAGCTGGCTGTGCTCGACGCGGTCGAGGGGCGGCACGTGGGCGTCTACGCGCTGGAGCCCCTGCGCACCGGCACCGTGACGCTGGAGGACGGGGCCCGGGTCGAGCGCCCGCTCGCCTATGTCGGGGTTCGCCCGGACCGGCGTCCGTTGCTCGTGGACGGTTCGCCGGTCCTGCGCACCGCCGTCGACCACGCCACCGCGGCTTCGCTGCGGCGGCGGGCCGGCACCGTGCCGGACGGCGGCTGAGGGCAGGTCAGCCCTTGGACGCTCCCAGGGTCAGGCCGGCCACGAAGTGGCGTTGCAGGGCCAGGTAGACGATCAGGGTGGGGATGACCGTGATGGTGGCGCCCGCGGCGATCAGGTTGTAGTCCTGGAGGAACTGGCCCTGGAGGCTGTTCACGCCGGTGGTGATGGGCAGCCGGTCGCCGCTCTGGATGAACAGCAGCGGCCAGAAGAAGTCGTTGTAGAGCCAGATCACCTGCAGCGTGCCGAGCGCCGCGAGGGCCGGGCGGGTGAGCGGCATGATGATGCGGCGGAACTGGCGCCACACGCCGGCGCCGTCGACCAGGGCCGCCTCGGTGAGCTCGGCCGGCAGCGTCTTCATGTAGTTGGAGAGCACGAAGGTGCAGAAGCCCAGCTGGAACGCCACCTCGACGGCGATCACCGCGTAGTAGGTGTCCAGCAGCGAGCCGGAGGTGCTCAGCGAGTACGGCAGCGGCACGTGTTTGAACATCTGGAACAGCGGCGCCGCGAGCACCTGGGGCGGCAGCATGTTGCCCGCGGTGAACAGGATCAGCAGGGTGAGGTTGAACTTCCAGGTGTAGCGGCTCACCGCGAACGCCATCATCGAGGCGAGCGCCAGGGTCAGCAGCACCGCCGGCACCGTGGTGTAGATGGAGTTGAGGAAGTAGGTGGGCAGCCGGCCCTGGCTCCACGCGGTGGTGAAGTTGTCCAGCGTCAGCGGCCCGTGCAGGCTCCAGTAGCCGTACTTGTCGGTGGTCTGCTTCGGCCGCAGCGACGTGTAGAGCGTCCACAGCAGCGGCGCGAGCCACATCACCGACATGACGACGAGGAACAGGTGGGTGCCGTAGCGCGAGCGGCGCATCAGTCGGCCCTCCGGAACGTACGGATGAGGTAGGCGACGATCGGCACCAGCGAGACCACGAGCAGGAGCACCGCGAGCGCCGAGCCGACGCCGATCACCTGGCCCTCGCCGACGAGGTTCTGGATGACCAGGATCGAGAGCAGCTCCAGGCCGTTCGTGCCGCGGTTGATGACGTACGCGATGTCGAACGCCCGCAGCGCCTCGATCAGCGTGATCACCACGACCACCACGTTGATCTGCCGCATCGCCGGGAAGACCACCTTGAACAGGGTCTGGCGGTCGTTGGCGCCGTCGATGGCCGCGGCCTCGCGCAGGCTCGGGTCGAGGCCCTTGAGCCCGGCCAGGTAGAGCACCATGATGTAGCCGGCGTGGCGCCAGGCGGTGGCGACCAGCGCGGCCCAGAGGTTGACGTGCGGATCGCCGAACCAGTCGACGGCCGAGGGCGTGCCCGCCGTACCCAGAAGGTTGTTGAGCAGGCCCTCGTCGCGGGCGTAGACGAGCTGCCAGACGATGCCGACGAGCACCAGCGAGAGCATCACCGGGGTGAAGAAGATGCTCTGGTAGAGGCGGGTGAAGCGGATCTTCTGGTCGAGCAGCACCGCGAGCACGACGCCGAGCGGGGTGGCGATCCCGGCCAGGAAGACCAGCCAGATGACGTTGTGCCAGACGGCCGGCCAGAACGGCGGGTACTCGTCGACGGCGAACCGGTAGTTGGCGAGCCCGGCCGAGTGGATGTCGGAGAGCGCGAGGCCGTTCCAGCGGGTGAAGGACAGCCCGATGGAGAGCAGCGTGGGGATCCAGATGAGCACGGCCTGGATCAGCGTCGGTACGCCGATCATCACGCCGAGCACGAGGCGGTCGGTGCCGGTGAGCCGCCGCACCCGGCCGGATCGCGCGCGCGGGGCGGGCGAGGCAGCCGGGGCGGCGACCGGCGCGGGAGCGGTCGTCTGGGTCATGGCGTCACGCGGAGGCGTACAGCGTCTTGGCCTGGGTCTCGAGGCCCTTGATGTCGATCTTGCCGTCCTTCAGGAAGCTCTGCAGGGCGGGGATCATGACGTTGTTCGCCATGGCCGGGAGCGCGTCGCGGTCGAAGAACTGGCTGACGCTCTTGGCGTTCGCGATCAGCTCGGCGGCCTTCTTCTGGATCGGCGAGAACGTCGAGCGGTCGGCGTCGGCGGCGGTCTGCAGGTTGGAGGGGTCCTTCGCGGCGTACGCGTCCTGCGCCTTGCCCGTGCCGAGGTAGGCCAGGAAGTCCTTGGCGGCCTGGTTCTTCTCGGCCCGCTTGGCCATCACGAAGCCGTCGATGGGCGCCTCGACGGCGTCCGTGCCCTCGACCGCGATCTCCGGGAACGCGAAGAAGTCGAGGTCGTCGACGACCGCCTTGTCGGTGAGCTCCTGCAGCAGGAACGTGCCGATCAGGTACATGCCGGACTTCTTCGACGCCAGCGAGCGGGCCGCCTGCTGCCAGGTCGCGCCGAGCGCGCCGGTGTCCTGATAGGGCAGCAGCTGCTTCCAGTTGTCGAAGACGGCCTGCACCTTGGGCGAGTCCCACGACTCCTTGTGCGCGCAGAGGTCGACGTGGAACTGGTAGCCGTTGGTGCGCATGTTCAGGTAGTCGAACGTGCCCATGGCCGGCCAGCCGTCCTTGTCACCGAAGGCGATCGGCGTGAGGCCGTCCTTCTTCATCCGCGCGCACAGGGCGAGCAGCGCGTCCCAGGTGGCCGGCACCTCGTACCCGTGCTGCTGCCACACGCTTTTGCGGTAGAAGACGACCCACGGGTAGTTGTAGTTGGGGACCAGGTACTTCTTGCCCTCGTACGAGGAAGCGTCCGCCAGCCCGGTGCCGAAGTTCTTGCCGACCTTCTCCCACACGTCGTCGATCGGCGCCAGCAGCCCCTTGCCCGCGTAGTAGCGCATGCGGTAGCCGGCGAACCAGGTGATGACGTCCTCGGGGTTGGACTGCAGATAGGTGCTGACGTTGTCGATCAGCTGCTGGCGCGGCATCACGTTGAGCCGCACGGTGTCGCCGCTGCTGCGCTGGAAGCCGTCGACCATGGCCTGGATGCCCGACTTCGGCACGGCGTCGGCCAGGCCGGAGCCGAGCGAGGTGGCCTTGCTGTTCTCCGGCGCGCCGGCCGGGTCGCCGCCGCTGCACGCGGCGAGGGCGGGGAGGACGGGCACCGCCCCGAGGGCGACGGCGCTCTTCAGGAGGGTACGACGCGACTGGTTCATGACTACTCCACGGTGGATGGTGTCTATGGCAGTCGCCGGAGCCGGACGATGGCACTCGCGTGGTCGCCGGGCGGCAGGTCGAGGGGCAGTCCCCGATGGAGCAGGACGGCCCCGGTGTGGGTGATGCCGGTGTCGAGGTCGAGGTAGTCGGCGCCGGCGCTGACGGCGGGCAGCGGGAGCGGCCCGGGGGTGTAGCCGTACGGCCTGGTCGGGCACCAGGCGATGATCACGTGCTCGCCGTCGCGCACGTACTGCACGCCGGTGAGGGTTCCGGAGCCTTCCAGCCGGTACGCCGTGCCGTGCTGGACGACGGGCCGGATGCGCTTGTACGCGGCGACGTGCTCGGCGGCCTCCTTGAGCTCGTCCGCGCTCCACGTGGTCAGGTCGCCGCCGAGGCCGAGGACCCCGGCCATGGCCACGTGGAAGCGGAAGCGCAGCGGGGTGGTCCGCCCGGTGGTGACGTTCGGGTTGTCGGTGACCCAGGAGCTCATCACCCGGGCCGGGAAGTACTGGCCGAAGCCGTGCTGGATGCCGATGCGGTCGACCGGGTCGGTGTTGTCGGACGGCCAGATCTGGTCGGTGCGGCGCAGGATGCCGAGGTCGGCGCGCCCGCCGCCGCCCGCGCACGCCTCGATGCGCAGGCCGGGGTGGTCGGCGCGGAGCCGGTCCATGACCCGGTAGACGGCCCGGGTGTGCTCGAGGAACACCCGGTCGGGCCCGGCCTCGGTGAAGGCCCGGTTGAAGTCCCACTTGAGGAAGTCGAGGCCGAGGTCGCCGACCAGCCGGTCGAGCCACGCGTGGGCCCACTGCTCGACGTCGGGGCGCGCGAAGTTGAGCACCAGCTGGTTGCGCATCTCGGTGCGGCGCCGGTTGGGCTGGTGCAGCACCCAGTCGGGGTGGGCGCGGTAGAGGTCGCTGTCCGGGTTGACCATCTCGGGCTCGACCCAGATGCCGAACCGCATGCCGAGCCGGCGCACCTCGTCGGCGAGCGGGCGCAGGCCGTTCGGGAAGCGGCGCGAGTTGGGCTGCCAGTCGCCGAGCCCGGCGCGGTCGCTGAGCCGAGCGCCGAACCAGCCGTCGTCCATCACGAAGAGCTCGGCGCCCAGGCTCGCGGCCCTGGCCGCCAGCGCCATCTGGCCGGCCTCGTCGACGTCGAACCCGGTGGCCTCCCACGAGTTGTAGAGCACCGGACGGTCCTCGCCGGGGTGGGGCAGGACCTGGCGGGTGACGTACGCGTGCCAGGCGCGACTCGCGGCGCCGAAGCCCTCGGCGCTGTAGAGCCCGGAGAAGGTGGGCGTGGTGAGCGTCTCGCCCGCCTCGAGCGTCCAGGTCAGCCCCTCGTGCCCGAAGCCGCCGGTCCAGCCGGTGCGGCCGCCGGGGTCGCGGTGCACGGTGACGCGCCAGCTGCCGCTCCAGGCGAGGACCGTGCTCCAGACCTCGCCGTGCTCCTCGCCGGCCGTGCCGTCGTCGATCGCGAGCCATGGGTTGGCGTGGTGGCTGGTGGTGCCGCGGCGGCTGGTCAGCACGGTCTCGGCGGCCGGCAGCTCGACCCGGCGCAGCCGGAACTCGCTGTTCCAGGCGCCGACGAGGTGGCTGAGCCGGTAGCTTTCCTGGACCGGCACGTGCCAGGCGGCGGAGTCGGCGCGCAGCACGTCGAGCTGGTCGGGGCCGTGGTTGACGACGTCGGCCCAGCGTTCGAGGACGTCGCCCTGGAGGCGGTAGTGCAGGGTGACGCGCAGCGGGTAGTAGCGGTCGGCCAGCTCGACGCGCAGGTGGTCGCCGCGGGCCTCGTGCCCGATGAAGCGCCACTCGACGCCGCGGGTGCCGTCGGCGAAGCGGACCTGGAGGGAGGCCGGCCCGAAGTGGTCGCCGCCCTCGACGGCCAGCTCGGCGGCGCCGGGGCCCTGCTCGAAGCTGCTGGCGGCGGGATCGGGCAGCTCGTGGCTGAGGGCCACCGCCTCGCTCAGGGTGATGCTCGGACCCCAGTGCACGTGCCGCGGGACGTCGCCGGCGTCGAGCCGGACGGCGTAGGCCGTGGTGTCGCCCTGGAGGAGCCAGAGGCGGCGATCGGTTTCGTACGAGATGGGCATGTGAGTCCTCGTGGTTACACGTCGATGTCACTGGGGTGACGTGGCGCCGCCGAGCCTAAGTTCGATCTAGCCCGGAAATCAATACTTGACGAAGTTAATTAATGGTTCTAGCTTTCCGAGGCATGGTTGCGGTTGACTTCCGAGGCATGGTTCCGGTTGATGACGACGCCGTGCTCGCCGCCTCCCCCGCGGCGGCCGCGATCCTGACCGCCCTGGTCACCTCGGGTCCGCAGAGCCGGGTGACCTTGGCACGCAAGCTCGGCCTGTCGTCCGCGGCCGTCACCAAGGCGGCCCGGCCCCTGATCAACGCCGGATACCTCAGCGAGCTCGACGCGACCGAGCGCACCGGCCCCGGCGCCGGCCGCCCGGCGAGCCCGCTCATGGTGCGCGCCGACCGGGAGTTCTTCGCCGGCGTCAAGCTCACCGGCGACGAGCTCATCGGGGTGGTCTGCGACCTGACCGCGCAGGTCCACGCCGTCGCGCACCGCCCGCTGGCGAGCTCCTCGGTCGACGACGTGCTCGCCGAGATCGCGGCGCTGGTCGCCGAGCTGCTCGACGGGCCGCAGAACTACCGGGAACGCACCCGGCGGCTCGGCCTGGCCGTCTCCGGCGACGTCGACCGCGAGTCCGGGCTGGTGCGATACTCACCGTTCCTGCGCTGGCACAACGTGCGGCTCGGCAAGCTCGCGGCGGCCGCCACCGGGCTCGCCGTGACCGTCGAGAACGACGTCAAGGCACTCACCACGGCCGAGCACTGGTTCGGCGAAGGCGCCGGGGCGGACTCGTTCGCGCTGGTCACCGTCGGCGTCGGCATCGGCTGCGGCCTCGTGGTCAACGGGCGCCCGGTGTCCGGCTCACACGGCGTCGCCGGCGAGATCGGCCACCTCAGCGTCGACGCCTCCGGCCCGCAGTGCCACTGCGGCAGCCGCGGCTGCGTCGAGGCGATCGCCGGAACGTCGTACATCGTGGCGGCGGCCGGCACGCCCACCATCGAGGCCGCCGTCGACCTGGCCCGCGACGGCGACCCCACGGTCGGCGCCGTCTTCGCCCGCGCCGGTGAGGCGATCGGGCTCGGCATCGCGGCCGTGGCCAACCTGGTCGGGCCGGCCCGCATCGTCGTCTCCGGTGAGGGCCTGTCCGCGTACGACCTGTTCGAACCGCACATCCGCGCGGGCTTCGAACGGCAGGCGTTCGGCGCCGCCGTCGACTGCCCGCTCTCCATCCGTCCCCTCCCCTTCGAGGAGTGGGCGCGCGGGGCCGCCGCGGTCAGCATCCAGTCCCGGCTGGTCCCTCTCGCATGAACACCCCTTGATCGTCCTCAAGGAAGGTTTCACCTGTGCGATCCACCGTTCGATCCCGCCTGGCCGCGTTCGCCGGCGCGGTCCTCGTCCTCGGCGCGGCCCCACCGGCGTACGCCCAAGGCCCCTCCCCCAAGCCCGCGCCGAAGGCCACCGCCTCGGCCACTCGAGACGCCTCCCCCGCCCAGCGGGCCGCCGTCTCCGCACCCGGCATCGCCGACACGCCGCTCATGGGCTGGTCCAGCTGGAGCCTGCAGTCCACCACCCGGGCCGGCGTCAACCCCAGCGGCGGCGGCAGCTGGCTGACCGAGGAACGCCTGCTCCCGCAGATCGACGCCCTGGCGACCAAGCTCAAGCCGTACGGCTACCAGTACGTCAACATCGACGCCGGCTGGTCCCGCGGCCTCCAGGAATGGGACACCATCAGCTACGACGGGTACGGCCGCGAGATCGCCGCGCCGGACCGGTTCCCGCACGGCATGAAATGGATCGCCGACTACATCCACGGCAAGGGCCTCAAGGCGGGCATCTACCTCGCGGTCGGGCTCAACAAGACGGCGTACGGCGAGGGCAGGACCCCGATCTGGAACGCGCCGGGCTGCACCACGGGCGACATCGTCTACGGTGACCTGCGCACCACGAACGGCTGGGACAGCTCGTACAAGATTGACTTCAGCAAGCCGTGCGCGTCGCAGTACATCGACTCGCAGGCGCAGCTGATCGCCGACTGGGGCTTCGACTTCCTCAAGCTCGACGGCGTCGGCCCCGGCTCGTTCAAGAGCGGCGACAACTACAACAACGTCGCCGACGTGCAGGCGTGGCGCGCGGCCATCGACAAGACCGGCCGGCCGATCCGCTTCCTGCTGTCCTGGTCGCTCGACCGCAACTACGCGGCCGACTGGCGGGCGAACGCGAACGGCTGGCGCATCGACACCGACGTCGAGTGCTACTGCGACACCCTGGTCACCTGGAACAACTCGGTGAAGATCCGCTGGGACGACGTGCCGGCCTGGCAGCCCTGGGCCGGCCCCGGTGGCTGGAACGACCTGGACGCCGTCGACGTCGGCAACGGCGAGTTGGACGGCCTCACCGAGGACGAGCGCCGCGCCTACTACACGCTCTGGGCCATCTCGGCGGCGCCGCTCTACACGGGCGACGACCTGACCAAGCTCGACCCGTACGGCCTGAAGCTGCTCACCAACCGCGAGGTCATCGCCCTCAACCAGCAGGGCCGCCCGGCCCGCCCGGTGACCCCGGCGGGCACGTCCCAGGTGTGGGGCGTGCGCAACAAGGACGGCTCGTACACGGTGGCACTGTTCAACATGGGCGCCTTCCCCGCGACGGTCTCGGCACAGTGGACCAGCCTCGGCTTCTCCGGCCGCGCGGACGTCCGCGACGTGTGGGCGGGCAAGCCGGTGGGCGTGCGCGACGGCGGCATCTCGGCCACGGTCCCGTCGCACGGCACCAAGCTCTACAAGGTGACGCCGCGCTCGGCCGGCACGGGTGTGGTCGGATACGAGGCGGAGAACGCTTCACTGGCCTACGGCGCGTCGATCGCGGACTGCGAGGCGTGCTCCGGCGGCAAGAAGGTGGGCAACCTCTACAACGGCGGCGCGGTGCAGTTCCGCACGGTCGTGGTGCCGCGCTCGGGCACCTACCAGGTGAACGTGCGGTACGTCAGCGGCGACCCCCGCTCGATCACGGTCTCGGCGAACGGCACCAACCCGGTGACCATCGCCCCGCCCTCCAGCGGCGGCTGGGGGCTGCCGGCCACGGCGACGCTCCCGCTCCAGCTGAAGGCCGGCACCAACACGGTCGAGCTGGACAGCAGCACCACGGTGTACGCGCCGGACATCGACCGGCTCGAGGTCGCCAAGAGCCCGCTCCGCTAAGGAAGGTTGAGGCCCGCTACATCCGTCCGTAGCGGGCCTCTTTCTGTGTCTGCTCCGCCTACGCCTGGCTCGGGAAGGGAACGCCGCCGTTGGGCCCGAAGGCGAATTTCTCCGCCGTCGCCGCCAGTTCGGTGAGCCTCTCGACGCTGGCGTCCGGAACGACGTAATCGTGCTCGCGGATGGAAGCCAGCAGCTCCGGAGGCACGACGACACGGTGCCGGCGCACGTAGTAGCCGAAATCCAGCCGCCACAGCCACTCACCGTCGGTGAGGATCGAGCTGCCGTTCAGGACCTGGCGGCCCGGCTCGAGCGGGTCGTCCTCGATATCCATCATGTCGATGAGCGGGTGTCCGGCGTTGAGGTAGGCGACCACCTGGGGAGCGTCGGGCAGTTCCTCGGCCGCGATGTTGTCACGGATGCTCTGCGCCGACTCGGGATGCATGCCTTGGCTCAGCTCGACGAACATCCCAGCTGTCTTCACCATGGGCACCTCAGTCAGTGGTCTGCGGGTTGAAGGTCACCCAGGTGCCACCGTCGCGGATGAACGGCACCTGTGGTTCTGCACGGTACCGGTTCACGCCGACCGCGTTCGTCGGCGCGGTGACCGGCACGCCCAGGGAGTTCGCGACCTCCTGCCCGACCGGCAGGGAACCGGTGGCGGGGTCGACGGTTCCGCTGTGGCACACCACGAGCCGGACAGGTCCGCCGGTGTAGTCCGGATTGCTGCGGACCGCGTCGGCGATCTGATTCGGATGGGTGAAGTTGCCTGGGTGGTCGGCTCCGTCCTCGCCGATCACACCAGGCCGCACCAGTCCGTTCTTCTCACCGTGCACGACGACGTCGTGGTATCCCGGCTCGGGCTTGACCTTGTCGAAGTTCGTCATGGTCCGGCTGTCGTAGCCGATGGCTGTGCCGGTGCTCTTGTGGTAGATCGGGTCGCCCGACGGCAGGTAGCTGTCCGGTGTCCGGGCCGGGGGACGCGGGTGGTCGCCCGGGTCCCGCTGCGCCCAGTCGGACCGCTTGCCCATGTCGGTCTCGCCGCGCCGGGTCGCCCGGAGATCGCGGATCTTGGCGCCCAGCTGTTCCATGGCCGTGCCGAGTCGGCGCAGGCTGGAGATCAACTGCTTGAGCCAGCGGCCGATCCGCGCGGCCCACGAGGCGCAGAGCGTGGTCACCTGCTCGACCACCAGCGGCGTGGCGACGCCGAGGGAGGCGACCAGCTCGGCCGCGTAGACGACCAGGCGGGACACCAGCGTCGCGATGCCGTCGCGGACCATGACGCGCACGGTGCCGATCAGCATGCCGGCGCCCTCGGTCATCAGGGCCATGCCCTCGGAGGCGTGGCCGAGCGCGCGCAAGGTGTCCGCGCGCCGGCCCGCGTGCGCGCGGTACGTGTCGGCGGCGGCGCCGGCCCATTCGCTGACGTCCCAGCGCACTGCCCGGATCAGCTCGTCGGCCTCGTCGGCGAGACGGCCGGCGACGTTGCGCCACGTCTGGGCGTGCGCGGCGATCTGGGCGGGGTCGCCGGCGAGCCAGTCGAGCGCCTCGGAGAGCGGCGTGACGTGCTCCATCAGCCACGCGATGCCGTACTGAAGAAGCGCCCCGGCGGGGTCGGAGATCAGAGCGAGCGCGTCGAGGCCGGCACTGGCGGCGCCGAGGGCACCGTCGATCCAGGAGCCGCTCCTGACGCCGAGGACGATCTGCTCGATGTCCTCGGCGATGGCGACACCGGCCCACGCGCCGGGCCCGGCCGCCGACGGCGCGGCGACCAGGGGATTCGCCGTCACCGAGCCGGTCCGCTGCGCGTGATGACGTCGGCGCCGGCCCGGTCGGTGGCGTCGTAGTGCTCGGCCGTGGCGCGCAGCTTGGCCGCGGTGTCTCGCAGCGCCTCGGCACTGTCGGCCACCCCGTCGACCAGGTCGCCCTGCAGGACGTCGAGCATCGCCGGAACCATGGCGCAGAGCTGACCGTAGGCACCCGCTCCCGCCCGCACCGCCCGGCCCGCCGCGGCGGCCTCGCCGACCTGTGCCGCTACCCCTTCGACGTGCCCGCCGTGCGCGACCAGGTCGGCCGGGCGGACGGAGAATTCGCCGCTCACCGGTGCCGGCGCCCGTCGTCGTGGCCGGCATCGCGCCCACCGTCGTG
>NZ_BOMI01000013.1 GCF_016862115.1 Paractinoplanes deccanensis | reverse complement strand
GCGCCCACCGTCGTGGCCGGCTTCATAGCCGGCCAGGATCGCTCGGCCCGTCTCGCTGTCGGCGCCCAAAGTGCCGTCGACCGCCTCCCGCGCCTTCTCGGCCAGGGTCGCGCGTGCGGCGGTCACGGCGGCGAGGATCTCGCGTTCGGTGGTGGCCGTGGGCTGCCGGCGGGTCTCCTCGTCGAGCCGGATGCCGGTCAGCTCGCCGGAGCGGCCCACGGTCACCTCGATCAGGCCGTCGGGGCTGCGGCCGACGGCGCTCAGGCCCGCCATGCGGGTGGCCAACTCGCGAGCTTGCGCGGCGCGCCGCTCGAAGCCCTCCTGCCAGTCGTCGACCAGGTGCTCGGCCGCATCGAATCCACGTCCGTCGAACATCGTTCCGAGGCTAATACAGCCGGGCGAGGACGGAGGGCCCGGCCTCGCCCGGCGCGATCACTGCTCGGCCGCCGCCTTGTCGCGGGCGACGCGGACCAGTTCGACCAGGCCGTTCGCGTACTCCTGGGCCTCGGCGTGTGCCTCCTCGAAGGGTGGCTGGAAGCCGACGCCCTCCCACTGCTGGGTCTCCTCGTTCCAGCGGTCGTTGCCGACCTCGAAGTCCCAGGCGTCGATGCCCAGCTCGTAGTAGAGCTGGTCGGCGGAGTTGCCGGCGGCCGAATAGAGCACGTCGGCGACCGGGCCCGTGTAGGACGGCCAGGTCACGGTGCCGCGCTCGGCGGAGATGGCGCCGACGATGCGGCGGGCCGAGTCGAGGAAGAACTTCGACTCGTCGATCGACGGGCGGGGCAGGGTGACCCGGCCGTCGGCCTTGTAGGCGCCCGGGGGCCACATGAAGTAGCCGCCGTAGCTGTGCACGTTCATCGCCAGGCCGATGTTGGGGTGGGCCTTGGCGAGGGCGATGACGTTGCGGGACTCGGTCTCGGAGAGCTCGGCCGTGCCGGCGTACGTCCCGGAAAGGCAGTTGGCGCTGGCGCCGACGTAGCCGTCGAAGTAGGAGCCGACGGTGTAGTTGCGGTTGATGTCGACGCCCCACGAGTTGCGGTAGCGGGGGTCGCGGGTGGCGCCGGTGCAGTGGTTGACCAGGTTCTTGCGCTGGAAGTTGAAGTCGTTGAAGGAGTAGTTCGCGCCGTCGGGGTTGACCGTCGGGATCACGAAGACGTCGACGGCGTCGACCAGCTCGCGCGTGGCCGGGTCGGTGGCGTAGTTGGCGAGCAGGCGCTCGGCGAACTCCAGGGTCACCAGGGGCGTCGCCCATTCACGGGCATGTTCCTGGCTGTACGCGAGCACGCCCGGCCTGGAGCCGTCGCGCACCTTGCCGATGCGGAGGGCCTGCACGGTCCACGGGCCCTTCGGCACCTCGGCGCCCTGGAGGCCGTCGTCGAGGCGCGCGGGGCCGGCGACCGGCATGGGCAGCCCGGCCGAGCCCTCCTCGACCACGGCGCGGAACCGCTGCGGGTAGCGGGCCGAGATGAACGCGGCGACGTCGTCGGTGGTGCTGATCGTCTTGCCGGTGGCGTCGGTGGCGAGACGGATGGTGAGCACCCGGTCCCGGTAGGTCGCGGAGAGTGGCCGGTTCGCCACGCCGGGGTCGACGGTGCGGACCTGGACGCCGTTCATGCCCTGGTCACCGAAGGCGACGGACTCGACGACCACCGCGGCCGCGTTGGGATCGCCGAGGTAGGCGACGGCCGTACGGCGATAGCCCTGGGTCTTGTTCGGCAGGTTGATGACGTCGACGAGCGTGGGGTACTGGCGGGCCAGCCGCTTGATGCGCGCCTTGATGTCGACGGGCGTCATGTACGCGTCGACGAAGTCCTTCTGGTAGCCGCTGGGCAGCGCGGGCGGCGTGGCGCCGGGCCAGACCGCCGGGGTGATCGCCCGGGACGTGCCGCCGAGGCTGGACGTGGCGGTCACCTGCACGGGACGCGACGGCATCGGCTGCGGCAGGGCGTAGTGGTACTGGTATTCACCCGAGTCCTCGAAGCGGACCAGCGGGAACGATCCGGTGGCGCCGTCGGCCGTACGCCAGGTGACCGTGATCTCGACGTCCGGGTCGTCGGTGGCAGTGGTGAACACCTGGGTCTGGAGGAAGGTGCGCCCGGTGGAGGTCCACCAGTAGGCCTGGAGGAACTGGAGGGTGTCGGCCTGGACGGCGGCCGCCCGGGTGGCGCGGGCGGCGCCGCTGGACGCGCGCTGGATCACCTGGACGGGCACGGCGCCCTGCTCGGTGAGCGCGGCGAGCCGCTTGTCGTCGACGACGATGTCCACGAGCACGGCGCCGTCCTGGGTGCGCGGCCGGGCGGCCAGGTCCTCGCCGGCGGCGACCAGGCGCTGGAGCATGGCCTCGTCCGGAAGGCGGAAGCGGATGAGCGCCGGCTCGCCCGCGGCGAGCGTCAGCGGGTTCGGCGGCGGCGACGCCTGCGCGGGCAGCGGCGTCACGATGAGGGCCAGGGCGGCGGCGACCGCCACCCAGCGAGGTCGGAACGACATCGAACCTCCTGCTTCATCGAAGGATGTCGTTGTTCACCTCACCTTCCATATAGGCCATTGTCAATTGGCCGGCGACAGGACCGCGACGAGGAAGTCGGCTTCCGGGGTGAAGGGCCGCAGGTCCCACGTGCTCAGCAGGAGATCTTCCCTCAGCCCGGCCGCCGCGGCGTCGGCCCGGAAGTCGTCGAACTCGTATCCCCGGCCCGCCCCGAAGCCGACCACCACTCGGCCGTCGCTCCGCACACTGCCGTGGAACCTCCGCAGGATCGCTCGCCTGGTGCTGGGCGCCACGAAGGTCATCACGTTGCCGGCGCAGACCACCACGTCCGATCTCTCGGTCATCTCGGTGCTTGACAGGTCACCGACGATCCAGGTCGCGCCGGGGTGGTCCCGCCGTGCCGCGGCGATGAGCTCCGGGTCGATATCCACCCCCACCACCTCGTGGCCCAGCTCCGCGAGCCGCCCGCCCACCCGTCCGGTGCCGCAGCCCGCGTCCAGGATCCGCGACCCGCGCGGCACCATCGCGTCGATCATGCGGGCCTCGCCGTGCAGGTCCACCCCGCGCGCCGCCATGTCCGCGAACCGCTTGATGTACCACTGCGAATGCCCCGGGTTCTCCGCCACCTGGCGCAGCCAGAGATTCTCCTGCTCGCTCATGACCCTCCCTCGATCATGATCCACCGTATCCGGGACCGAGGTCCCCGGCCGCTCCCCGCGCCGGCGATCGCCGCGAGCGCCCTGGTCCTGCCGGCCCGGGTGCTCGGCCGAGGCACGCGTAAGGTGCCCGCGTGCGCTCCGATCCACTCGACCTCGACTGGTCGGCCGTGAACCATGCGTACGGGCCGGCCACCGATCTGCCCGAGCTGCTGCGGGCCCTGCGCTCGCGCGACGAAGGGCGCCGCGCCGAGGCGGCGTGGCAGTTCCGGGCGAAGGTGTTGCATCAAGGGTCGCGCTACCCGGCCGGCGCCGCCGCCGTGCCCTACCTGATCGGGCTGCTCGCCGACGACGGCGCGCCGGATCGCACGCTCGGGCACGAGCTCCGGCGTACCTGCGCTGCTCGACAACCCCGACCGGGACGCCCGTGGCCTGAGCGCCCATCTGCTCAGCTTCTTTCCCGAGGCCGCGGCGCAGGTGACGCCGGCCGTCACTGCGCGGCTCGCCGTCGAGACCGACGGGGTGGTCGCTTCGTTCCTCTGCCTGACCGCGGGGATGATCGGCGATCCGGGCGACGCGGACCTGGTCGCCGCGGTGGCCCGGAGGCGCGACCAGCCAGGGCGGATCAACCGCTGGACGGTGTTGATGGGTCTGGCCCGGCTGGTCGAGACTCCGGACGCGGACATGCTCGAGGAGCTGTGCGACTGCCTCTTTCACGGCTCCACGGAGGTCTACGGGTGGGCGTTTCATCACGAGGATCTGGCGCTGGCCGCTGCGCTCGCGCTCGGTGACCTGCCGGTGCGCTCCGTGCCGGGCCTCGCCGCCATACTGCTCGCACGGCTGGCGGCCGGCGGCGAGGACCCGACCCGCTTCTTCTATGCCGTGCGTCTGCTGCTCAGCCTGGCGTTCCCGGACGGCCCGCTGACCGACGGCGCATCGCCGGCCGACCTCTCGCCCCAGCAATACGCGACCGCCCACGTCGTTCTCGAGAGCGGCCTCGTCGACCATCCCTCGATCGCACGCCTGCTCCAGGAGTGCCGTCTTCCCGGCGACGAGGCGACCCTCCGCTCGTGGTGCCCTACCCCACCGGCGAGATAGCGCAGCTATACCGGGCGGAAGCTGTCCGGTATTCGTTCTAACGTCGCTGCCATGAACCTCGTTTCTCTGCGTGTCATCACCGCCGACATCAACCGTCTCGTCGCCTTCTACGAGAAGGCCACCGGGATCCCGGCGACCTGGTCCACCCCGGACTTCGCCGAGATCGGCACGGGCGTGGCCACGCTCGCGATCGGCAGCGAGCGCACGGTGCCGCTCTTCGCCCCGGGCGCCGCGCGCGCGGCGGACAACCACTCCGTCATCATCGAGTTTCTCGTCCCGGACGTGGACGCCGTGCACGCGGCGACGCCCGGCGCCGTCCAGGAACCCACCACGATGCCGTGGGGCAACCGCTCGCTGCTGGTGCGCGACCCCGACGGCAACCTCGTCAACTTCTTCACGCCGGTGACCGACGCCGCCAAGGCGAAGTTTCAGCGGGCCGGGACCCACTCCTGCCAGGAGCCGACGTCGCGGAAGCCCAGGCCGTGATAGAGGCGCAGGCCCGCGGGGGTGGACTGCAACGTCGCGTGCGTCTCGCCCCGGTCGCGGGCGTCCCGCAGGGCCTGCGTCATCACGGCACGGCCGAGGCCGCGCCGCTGGAACTCGTCGCGGGTCGTGACGAAGGAGATGTTCGCGACCGCGTCGGTGGTCATGGTGATCGCCCAGGACTCCCAGCCCTCGGTGGCGTGGCCGTGGGTGTGCGGCACGTCGGCCAGCATCGCGCGGCCGACGCCGCTGTGCTCGGCCACGTCGCCGGGCGAGACCCGGGCCACCGGTACGGCGGGCGCGCCGTCCCAGGCGCGCAGGTCGAGAACCATCGGCACCGTGCGCTCGTCACGCCGATAGCCCGCCGCCTCGAGCACCTGGTCGAGGTAGAACCGGGCCAGCGCGCCGGACGCGTCCGGCGACGAGCTGGCGTTCCACCACGGGTCGCGCACCCAGACGGCATGGTGCCGGTCGCCGAAGACCTTGCGGACGCGGTCGAGCCCTTCCGGCGTACGCAACAAGGCATTGCACAACGCCGGATGGGAATGCGCCATCGTGACCGCTGTCGCGTCGGCGACGACCTCGCCCGCCGGGTCCACCGACGCGAGCAGCCGCCACGAGCCGATCAGCGACGCCTCGTGGAGGGCGAAAAGGTCATCGATCACGACGCCGACCGTAGCCACCGCGCGCCGGTCCGCCCAGCAAATTACCGGCCCGGGCGCGCCGTGGCAGGCTGGCACAATGCCTTGGGAAGATCCGAATCCGCCGCGGCCGGCGTGCGAGCCGGTGCTGCTCGAGCAGGTCGGCCGCGGCCACCGCGCGGTGCTCAGCAATCTCGGCCAGCTGTTCCGGCACGACCTTTCCGAGTGGTACGGACTGCTGCCCAACGACGACGGCACGTTCAACGACCGCCAGCTCGACATCTTCCTGACCGGGCTGGAGCGCGAGCGCCGGGCCTGGCTGATCAGGGCGGCGGGGCGCACCGGCGGCTACGTCATGACGGCGCCGGCCGAGGGCGGCGGCACCTCGATCACGGCCTTCTTCGTGGTACGCGCGTTGCGCCGCACCGGCGTGGGCCGCGCCGCCGCCGTCCAGCTGATCCGGCTCCTCCCGGGCCGCTGGCGGATCGGCTTCCAGCGCTACAACCCGGGCGTCGAGGTCTTCTGGTCGCGCGTCGCCACCGAGGTCGCCGGCGACAAGTGGGAGATCCACGACGGCCCGGCCCCCGACACCCGCCCGCCGGACACGTTCATCACCTTCACGACGGAGGGATGACCCCGGCGTGGCGCAGCTTCCGGCGCGCGACGTGGCGTGGACCAGGCGCGCCCGCGAGAGGTAGCCGGCGAGCGCGCCGAAGTCGCGGTCGACGTGATCGGCGAACGTGTCATTCGCGCCGGCGTGGGTGACCAGCGTCCGCTCGCCGCCCCGCATGACGGAGAGGCACGTCCCGGCCGGGCGCTCGTCGCGGTAGACGTGGCGACGTCGAGCATGGGTCTCATCCCTCCCGGATGACGCATCGCGGCGGCGGTCCGCTCAGCCTAGGGCGATGACGAGCACGATCGACCATTGGTACGACCAGCGAGCCGATGAGGTGGTCGCCGCCGTCCGCAGCGACCAGGAGCGCGGCCTGACCGGCGCCGAGGCGGCGCACCGGCTGGAACAGCACGGGCCCAACACGATCGCCGCCGAGAAGCCGCCGTCCGTCGTCGCCGTGGCGGTGGCGCAGCTGCGTGACCCGATGAACCTCATGCTCGTCGCCGTCATCGTGGTGAGCGCGCTGATCGGCGAGGTGTCGACGGCGCTCGTCGTGGGCTTCCTGATCCTGCTGAACGTGGTGCTGGGCGCCCGGCAGGAGCTGGCCGCGCGGGCGAGCGTCGACGCGCTGTCCCGGTTGCAGGTGCCGCGGGCCCGGGTGATCCGCGACGGCGAGGTGGCGTCGATCCCCGCGCCGGACGTGGTGCCCGGCGACATCGTGCAGGTCGAGGCCGGCGACCTGGTGCCCGCGGACGGCCGCATCCTGCGCTCGGCCACCTGCGAGACCCAGGAGGCGGCGCTGACCGGCGAGAGCGCCCCGGTCGCCAAGAGCGCCACCGCGCTCGACCGGGACGACGTCGGGCTCGGCGACCAGGCGAACATGCTCTTCCAGAACACGTCGGTCACCCGCGGCACGGCGACCATGGTGGTCACGGCGACCGGCATGGACACCCAGATGGGCCGCATCGCCACCATGCTCACCGCGGTCACCCGCACCCGGTCGCCGCTGCGCCGCGAGCTCGACTCGCTGACCCGGGTGCTGGGCGTGATCGCGTGGACCGCCGTCGCGTTCATCGTGGTGGTGGGCGCGATCCGCGGCATGGACCTCGACGACCTGCTGCTGCTCGGCACGGCCATGGCGATCTCGGCCATCCCCACCGGCATGCCGGCCTTCGTCTCGGCGCTGCTCTCCCAGGGCGCGCAACGCCTCGCCGCCGCGAAGGCGGTCGTCAAGAACCTGACGGACGTGGAGACGCTCGGCGCGACCAGCGCGGTCAACACCGACAAGACCGGCACGCTCACGATGAACGAGATGATGGTGACGGTCCTCTACTCGGCCGGCTCCTGGTTCTCGGTCACCGGCGAGGGCTACGCCAAGACCGGGCGCGTCACGTCGGTCGCGGGCGCGCCGGTGCCCGACTTCACCCGGCTCGCGCTCGGGCTGGTGCTCGACAGCGACGCGACCGTCGGTGACCAGGGCGAGGTCGTCGGCGACCCGACCGAGGCGGCGCTGGTCGTGCTGGCCGCGAAGCTCGGCGTGGACGCGGAACGCACCCGGCGGGCCTACCCCCGGCTGGCCGAGGTGCCGTTCGACTCGGACTACAAGTTCATGGCCACCTTCCACCGCATCGAGCTCGACGGCACCGAGCACGTCATCGAGCTGGTCAAGGGCGCGCCCGACGTCGTGCTCGCCCGCTGCTCCCGCTCCGGCAAGGCGGTGGGACCGCAGGAGCCCATCGAGGACGTACGCCGTGAGCTGGCGGCCGCGAACGAGAAGATGGCGGCCGACGGGCTGCGGGTGCTGGCGTTCGCCGCCCGCCTCGTCGACGGGGAACCCCTGGACGACCCGATGGCGCTCACCACCGGCCTCGTCTTCGTCGGCATGGTCGGCATCATCGACCCGCTGCGCGCCGAGGCCAAGGACGCGGTGCGCACGGCGCTGCGAGCCGGCATCGACGTCCGCATGATCACCGGCGACCACGCGGTCACCGCCCAGGCGATCGGCCGTACGCTCGGCCTGGGCCCCGGCGCGATCAGCGGGAGCGAACTGTCCGCCCTCTCCGAACAGGAGCTGACCAGCCGCCTGCCCGAGCTGCACGTCTTCGGCCGGGTGTCACCCGAGGACAAGCTGCGCCTGGCCCGCTCGATGCAGGCGCAGGGCCTGATCGTGGCGATGACCGGCGACGCGGTCAACGACGCCGCGGCGCTCAAGCAGGCCGACATCGGCGTGGCCATGGGCAGCGGCAGCGAGGTCACCAAGCAGGCGGCCCGCATGATCCTGACGGACGACAACTTCGGCACCCTGGTGCGCGCCATCGAGATCGGCCGCCGCGTCTACGACAAGATCGTGGCGTACGTGCGCTACCAGATGACGCAACTGCTCTCGCTGGTCCTGCTCTTCGTGGCGGCGACGGCGTTCAACCTGAACGAGGGCGTCGCGCTGACCCCGACGATGGTCCTCTACCTGCTTTTCACCTGCACCGTCCCCGGCGTCGTGATCATCGCGATGGACCCGGGCGACCCCGAGGTGATGAACCGCCCACCCCGGGACCCGAAGATGCCGATCAGCAACCGCACGGCCGTGCGCCTGTGGCTGCTGTACGCGGCGGTGCTCTTCCTCGCGGCGCTGGTCCCGCTGGTCTCCGGCCCGAACGTGACCATGGCCTTCGTCGTGATGGGCCTCGGCACGGTCTTCAACGCCCTGGCCAACCGCCGCGACCCGGCGAGCGGCCTGAACCCGCCGCTGCTGAAGGCGCTGGGGGTGGCGCTGATCCCGGTCGGCCTGCTGATCGTGGCGACGGAGGCCGATTTCCTGCGGAGCGGCCTGGGCTCGGCGCCGCTCGACGGGTGGCAGTGGCTGGCCTGCCTGGGGCTGGCGCTCGCGCTGCCCGCCGCCATCGAGCTCAGCAAGCTGATCCGCCGCCGCCGCGCTCAGGGCGGCCCCAAGCGGTGAGTGTGCAGCCGGGCCGCCGCCACCGGGCCCGGCTCCTGCTCGGCCCGTGCGGCCTGGCCGTACCGGGCCGCCAGGGGGCCCGCGGACAACCCGTGGGCGACCACGCTGATGAGGACCGTCAGGACGATGACCGCGACCGCCGTGTCCGCCGAGGGGCCCAGCTCCTCGACGGCCAGCAGGGCGAAGACGATCGAGGCCAGCCCGCGCGGGCCGAACCAGCCGACGAACAGCACCGTGCTCGCCTTGAAGCGGGCGCCGATCAGGCTGAGCGCGACCGGCAGCATGCGGACCGCCGTCAGGCTGAGCAGCGCGTAGAGCAGCATCGGCCACGTCCAGCGGGACGGGAGCAGCGGCACCGCCAGCGCGCCGAACGCCGCCCACACCAGCAGGGACGCCAGGCCGGCCGTCTGCTCGACGTAGAAGACCTCGCGTGGGCCGCCGCGGCCCGCGACGTGGCCGAACGCCAGGCCGGCGGCGAAGGCTGCCACGAAGCCGTTCGCGTGGACCGCGATGGAGCCCGCGTACGCGAGCAGCGCCAGCGCCAGCACCGCGGGACCGGCGAAGCTCTCCCCCGCCGTACGCAGCAGTCTGCCGCCCACCGCGCCGATGGCCGCCCCGATGACCGCGCCGCCGACGAGCTGGAGCAGTGGTGCGCCGGAGGCCGCGCCGGCCAGGGCGACCATCACGACCGGTGTGACGATGCCGTCGTTCACGCCGCTCTCCACGTTGAGGATGCGGCGGATGCGGGCCGGCACCTTCGGGTGGGCGATGACCACGGAGCCGAGCGCGGCGTCCGTCGGTGCCAGCGCCGCGCCGACCAGCAGGGCCGGCCAGGGGTTCGGCAGGCCGAGCAGCCACCAGGCGAGCAACGTTCCCGCGATCACCGTCAGCGGCAGCGCCAGGCCGAGCAGGCGGCCGTACACGCCGGCGTCGCCGCGCAGCTCGCGCGGGCCCACCCGGGACGCGTCGGAGAAGAGCACCCAGACCAGCGTGGCCTCGGTGAGCGCCATGATGCCCTCGGCGTGCTGGTCGACGTCGAAGAGGACCGCCAGCAGCACGCCGACCGCGACGAAGACCATCGGGGCCGTCAGGTCGAGGCGTTCCAGGCGCCGGGACGCGACGCCCCACGCGAAGACGGCGAGGGCGATCAGCATCACGGCACCGGCGGTCATGGCCGATCCGACCACGCCGCGCCCGGCCGGAAACCACCCCACGCGGATGAGGGTCGCGCCGGGGCGCGGGTCCATCGTCGAGAGATGAAGCGCAAGGAGTACGAGCACGAGCTGCGCCACCTGCACGCCGAGCTGGTCGCCCTGCAGGAGTGGGTGAAGGACTCCGGCGCGAAGATCTGCGTGGTCTTCGAGGGCCGCGACACGGCCGGCAAGGGCGGCACCATCAAGGCGATCACCGAGCGGGTGAGCCCGCGCGTCTTCCGGGTCGTGGCGCTGCCGGCGCCCACCGACCGGGAACGCTCGCAGATGTACATGCAGCGCTACGTGCCGCACCTGCCCGCCGCCGGTGAGGTCGTCGTCTTCGACCGCAGCTGGTACAACCGGGCCGGCGTCGAGCGGGTCATGGGCTTCTGCACCGAGGACCAGGCGCGCGGCTTCCTCCAGGTCGTGCCCGGCGTCGAGAAGGCGATGGCGGACTCCGGCATCATCCTGATCAAGTACTGGCTCGAGGTGAGCCAGAAGGAGCAGACCCGCCGCCTGGAGAGCCGGATCAACGACCCCCGCAAGGTGTGGAAGCTGTCCGACCTGGATCTGCGCTCGTACAGCCGCTGGTACGACTATTCCCGCGCGCGCGACGACATGTTCGAGGCCACCCACACCGCATGGGCGCCGTGGCACGTGGTCGACAACAACGACAAGCGGAGTGGGCGGCTCAATCTCATCACGCACCTGCTGGCGACAGTTCCCTATCAGCCGCTCAAGACGGCCGACGTGACGCTGCCGCGACGACAAAAGTCTGATGATTATCGGGAACCGGTCCTGAGGGCGCAGCGCATTCCGGCGCCGTACGCCTGAAAGTCACCAAGCGCGGCATAGCACGTTTTACAGCAAGTGCACAGGTGTCATCTGTAGTAACTCGATCAAATTTGTTGTAAAGTCCCCGTACCCAAGGCGCCCACGCAGCTTGAGCTGCGTGGCTAACACACTGTCCTGAAGCGTCTCCCCCTGCCAACGAAAGACACGGGCTCAGACGATGTTCAACAGCGCTGTCCTGTTCGCCAAACACCACACACCCAATTCGGCGCGGGTGTTCGCACGCCGGGCCATGCTCGGGGCGCACAACACCAAGCTGCGGATCACCGTGCCCGTGGTGGCGCGCTCCGAGTTCACGAATGTGTACCACTGCGCCATACGCAAGACCGCCAGCCAATGGGTCAAGGCGATCTTCAGTGACCCGATCGTCTACAAGTACTCGGGCCTGTTCACCTACGACCCGCGCTATTACCACTGGAGCCACCCCAACCTCTGCCCGCCGGGCCGGGTGGCGCTGTCGCTCTTCATCGCCCGCGACCGCTACGACAAGGTCGAGAAGCCGGCCAAGCACCGCACGTTCTATGTGCTGCGCGACCCGCGCGATCTCGTCGTCTCCAGCTATTTCTCCAACCGCGACTCGCATTCGCCGATGGGCGACGTCCTCGAGGTGCGCAGGGAGCTCCAGGCGCGGCCCAAAAAGGAGGGCCTGCTCTTCCTCATCGAGGATCTCGCCAAGAAGGGCCGCTTCAACTCGCTGAAGTCGTGGGTCAACGCGCCCGAGTCGGAGGAGGTCCGGATCGTCCGGTACGAGGACCTGACCGGTGAGCGCCAGGCGGAGGAGGTCGACGCCCTGATGCGCCACTGCGGCATCCACATCCCGCCGGACGAGATGGCCGTGCTGCTCGACCGCTACAGCTTCGCGCGGATGAACGACCGGCAGGGCACCGCCGCGGTCTCCCACTACCGCAAGGGCGAGCCGGGCGACTGGGTCAACCACTTCGACGACGACGTGCAGGAGGCCTTCGTCAAGGCCACCGGCAACCTCGTCGAGCGCCTGGGCTACCCCACCTATCAGCACTGAGAGGTTGCTCGCGCACGCAGGGACCGGCCGCGGTGAGCGATCCGCGGCCGGTGGGGCGCGGCCGCTCCAGTAGGGTTGCCACAACAGTGGCACGCGCTTGGAGAGGTCTTGGCCGACATCCCGCCCGATCCGACCGATCCGGTGCAGTCCACCGCCGTCTCCGCCACACACCACTCGACGGCCTGGTCACGGGCCTACGAGATCGCCGCCGGCACGCCGCGGCCCCTGCCGGCCGAGAGCGTCACCGTGGAGCGGGCCGCCGGTCGCGTGCTGGCCGCTCCCCTGCGAGCCGTCCGCTCCGTCCCGGCCTTCGACACCGCGGCCATGGACGGGTACGCGGTGACGGGCCCCGGCCCCTGGACGGTGACCGCACAGCTGCTCGCGGGCGCGCCGCAGCCCGGCCCGATGCGCCCCGGCACCGCCATCGAGATCGCCACCGGAGCCGTCGTCCCCGAGGGGGCAGAGGCGATCTTGCCGTACGAGGACAGCGCCCGCGACGGCACGCTGGTCACCGGCGTCCTCGGTGCCCGCGCCCACATCCGCCGCGCCGGGGACGACGTACGCCCCGGCGATGAGCTCGTCCCCGCCGGCCGCCCGGTCAACGCCACCGTCGCCGCCGCGGCCGTGCAGGCCGGCGTCGAGCGCCTGATGGCCCACCGCGCGCCCGGCGTGACGTTGCTGGTCACCGGCAACGAGGTGATCAGCGCCGGCGTGCCCGGGCCCGGCCAGGTGCGCGACAGCTTCACCGGGCTGGTCTCGGCGATCGCCGCCCGGGCCGGTGCGCTGCCGCCCGCCCGCCGCCACGTGAGCGACGTCGCGGCGCTGCTGGAGTCGGAGCTCGCCGCCGCCCGCACGGAGGTCGTCGTCGTCTCCGGCTCGTCCTCCGCGGGCGCCGCCGACCACCTGCACGGCGTGCTCGACCGCCTGGGCGCGGCCTGGCACGTGCGCGGCGTCGCCTGCCGGCCGGGCCATCCGCAGGCGCTGGCCGAGCTGCCGGACGGCCGGTGGGTGGTCAGCCTGCCCGGCAACCCGTTCGCCGGCCTGGTCGCCGCGCTCACCCTGCTCGAGCCGCTGCTGCACGCGCTGTCCGGGAGCCCGCCCGCCGTGCTGCCCACGGTTCCGGTGCGAGGCACGACCAGGCTCATGCCGTACGGCGTGCGCATCGTCCCCGTGCACCGCGGCACCCCCTGGCACATCGCCGGCCCGGTGAGCTCGGCCGGCCTGCACGCCGCCGCGAGGGCCGACGGACTCGCCGTCCTGCCGGGCAGCTGGACCGACGGCGACCCCGCGCAGATTCTCGCGCTTCCCTGACAACCCTTTTCTGATCGGCAATCTGACAATAGGATTTGCCGGACGGCTCGGCGAAGCCGTGTGACCATTGCGTCACCGCCCGCGATCAAGTCGAAAAAACGCGCCGATGAACTGCGCTTCCGTGCGCGTGCCGGCCGCCGAGCAGCCCTTGTTACCCGCGGGCAACCAGTGACAATCCATTAGGAATCAAGAAACACCGCCCTATCGTCCGATCCGCAACTTTGTCGATTTCGATTTGTGCGGGCGGTTTCTCGTGAACACCGAAACAATGGCGCCGTCGACGGCCGACACCGCCGAGGCGCGGATGGTCGCCCTCCACGCCGCCCATTCCCGGCCGCTGCTCAGCTTTCTGCTCAACCTCACCAACGGGGAGCGGCACGCCGCCGAGGACCTGCTCCAGGAGACGATGATCCGGGCGTGGCGGAACCTGGACACCGTGCCGGCCGAGCACGAGAACGCCCGCCGCTGGCTGTTCACCGTGGCGCGGCGGGTGGCGATCGACGCGGTGCGCATGCGCAAGGCGCGGCCGGCCGAGACCGGCAACCTGGACATGAGCCGCCTGCCGATCGGCGACGACACGACCGAGACCGTGGTCGCCGCGGACACGCTGCGCCGGGCCGTCAACGGGCTGAGCGAGGCGCACCGCACGATCCTGTCGGAGCTCTACATCGAGGGCCGCTCCACGAAGGAGACGGCACGGCGGCTGGGCGTGCCGATCGGGACCGTCAAGTCGCGGGCGCACTACGCGCTGCGCACCCTCAAGGACGCCCTGCTCCGGGTGGCGTGAGGCGGCGGCCCTCGTGGACATGCTCGTCAGGGCGGCGTGAGCCGCCGGCGGCCCCCGTGCCGTGAGTCTCTAGGGCGGCGTGAGCCGCCGGCGGCCCCCGTGCCGTGCGTCTCTAGGGCGGCGTGAGCTGCCAGCGGCCCTCGTGGGCGGTGAGGATGCCAAGGGCCTCCGAGCGCAGGCCGGAGTGGTCCTCGGCGCTGAACCGCAGCGGTCCCGAGGCGCCGTCCAGCCGGGCGTTCTCGATCGCGTCGCGCAGCCTCTCGTGATCGGTGCCGCCGGTGGTGACGACCGCGTCGGCGATCAACTGGAGCGCGTCGGCCGCGAACGAGGCGAAGCCGGAGTAGGGGCCGGGCGTCGCGAGCGTCTTCGGGAAGGCCAGGTGGACGCCCTCGGCGAGCACGTCGGGCCCGGCGCCCGCACCGAGGTAGATCTCGCCGCGGTAGCGGGCGTCGCGCAGCTCGCGCACCACGATCGGCGCGGCCGGCGAGACGGCCCAGACCACCACGGCCCGCGGCCGCGCGGCGACGATCTTGGAGACCTGGATGGTCATGTCGGCGTCGGCCTGCCCGAACTGCTCGGTCTCGGCGACCGTGATGCCCGCCGCCCGGGCCCGCCGGGTGAACTCCGCCTGGCCCTCCTGGCCGTAGACGTTGCTCACCGCGATCACGCCGACCCGCGTGGTGCCGCAGCGGGTCAGCTCGTCGGTGATCAGCTGGGCGTCCTGGCCGGGCGTCTGGGTGGTCTTGAAGACGTACCGGCGGTCGACGACCGGGCTGGTGACCGCGCCGGCGGCGGCGAGCGAGATGGTGGGCACCCGGTTCTCGGTGATCGCCGGGACGGCCGCCAGCGTGCACTGGCTGCACCCGCCCGTGATGACGGCGTCCGCGTGGTCGTTCTTGATCAGGTCGTTGATGTTGGCGACGGACGTGTTGTTGTCGGTGCGGTTGTCCTTGACGACCAGCTTGATCCGGCGGCCGCCGAGCGCGCCGCTCGCGTTGAGCTCCTGGGCCTTGCGCTCCAGCGCGCGGCGGGACGCCGTGCCGATGGAGGCGGTGGGCCCGGAGAGCTCGAGGCTCACGCCCACGACGACCTCGTCGGCGGCCTTGGCCGGCGTGCCGCAGGCGGCGAGCAGGGTCGCCAGGAGGACAAGAGGGGCGAATCGTCGCATGCTAGTCCTTACTGAGGTACGCCGCGCGCACGCGGGCGTTGTCGCGCAGGACCCTCGTCGGTCCCGAGGCGCTGATGACGCCGCGCTCCAGCAGATAGCCGCGGCGGGCGATGCGGAAGGCGACCTCGGCGTTCTGCTCCACGACGAGCACGCCGGTCTCCGCGCCGGCCAGCGCCGAGACGATCTCGGCCACCTCGGCCATGATCCGGGGCGCCAGCCCGAGCGACGGCTCGTCGAGCAGGATCACCCGCGGGCCCGCCATCAGCGCCCGGCCGATCGCGAGCATCTGCTGCTCGCCGCCGGAGAGCGTGCCGGCGGCCTGGTGGCGGCGCTCGGCCAGGCGCGGAAACCTCGTGTAGACGTCGTCGAGCGAGGCGGCGAGCATCCCGCCATGCTGCCCGTGCCCGCCGAGCAGCAGGTTGTCGTGCACCGACAGCGGGCCGAAGACGTGCCGGCCCTCGGGCACGGTGGCGATGCCCGCGCGGGCCCGGCGCTGCACCGGCCAGTCGGTGATCTCCTCGCCGTCGAGCAGGATCTCGCCGCGTGCCGGGCGGACCAGGCCGGCGACCGACTTGAGCAGCGTGGACTTGCCGGCGCCGTTGCGGCCGATCAGGCAGACCACCTCGGAGGCGTTCACCACCAGGTCGACGCCGTGCAGGGCCTCGATGCGGCCGTATCCGGCGACCAGCCCGGTGATCCGCAACAGGGGCTCGATCATAGGAACGCCTCGTGGACGACCGGATCGGCGGCGACCTCGTCCGGGGTGCCGTCGGCCAGCAGCGCGCCCTGCTCGAGCACGAGGACCCGGTCGCTGATCCGCAGGACGCTCGGCACGTCGTGCTCGACCAGCAGCACGGTGATGCCCCGGTCGCGGACGCGGCGGAACAGCTCCAGCAGCTCGTCGCTCTCGCTTCCGGCCAGGCCGGCGAGCGGCTCGTCGAGCAGCACGAGGCGCGGTTCCAGGGCCAGGGCGCGCGCGAGCTCGAGGCGGCGCTGCCGGCCGTACGGAAGCTCGCCGGGTCTTTTGGTCAGGTCCTCGGCGAGGCCGACCTCGGCGAGCAGCCGGCGCGCGACGTCGGCGGTGGCGCCCTTGACGGTGAGGACGTTGTCGAGCACGCTCAGCGAGCCGAAGAGCTGAAGGTTCTGGAAGGTGCGGGCGAGCCCGGCGCGGGCGATGCGGTGCGGGCGCAACGTGGTCAGGTCACGCCCGTCGAGCAGGGCCCGCCCCGAGCGCGGCCGCACGGTTCCCGACAGGACGTTGATCAGCGTGGTCTTGCCCGCACCGTTCGCGCCGATCAGGCCGATGATGCCGCCGCCGTCGTGGCGCAGCGTCAGCCGGTCGAGGGCGGTCACCCCGCCGAACCGCACCGTGACGTCGAGAACCTCGAGGACGGCGCTCATCGTCTCCTCCATCCGGCCAGCCCGTGCGGCAGCAGCAGGAGACTCACGATCAGGGCGATGCCGTACGCCGTGAGCTCGCTCCCGCCGCCCACCTGGTCCTTCGCCACCTGGGTGAGGCTGATGACCACGAACGCGCCGAGCGGGGCACCCCAGACCCGGTCCCGCCCGCCGACGCTCACGATGATGAGCAGCTCGACCGAGTTGAGCAGGCCGAGCATGCTCGGATCGACGAAGCGGTACCAGTGCGCGTACCCGCTGCCCGCGACCGAGGCGAGCACGGCGGCGACCACGAACGCGGTACGCCGCAGCACGCCGATGTCGATGCCGCTCGCGGCCGCGGCGATCGGGCTGTCCCCGGCGGCGGTCAGCGACTTGCCGAGCCGCGAATGGATGAGCAGATCCACGCCGATCATGGCGGCCAGCAGGATGCCGGCGAAGAGGTAGTAGGTGCCCAGGTCGCCGCCGTGCAGCGGCGGCAGGCCGGCGATGCCCGCGCTGCGCCCGGTGAACGGGAGCTCGTTGGCGAGAGCCGCCAGCGTCAGCCCGAACGCGAGGGTCGCCAGCGCGAGGTAGTGCCCCTGCACCCGGAAGATGATCAGGCCGAGCAGCCAGGCGACGCCGCCCGCGACGACGGCGCCGGCGAGCATCGCCCACCACACGCCGACGTGGTGCCGGGTGGTGAGGATCGCCGAGGTGTAGCCGCCGATGCCGTAGAAGGCGGCCTGGCCGAGCGACACCTGCTGGGCGAGGCCGGTCAGCGGCACGAGCCCGAGGGCGCCGATGGCGAGCAGCACCATGAGCACGGCGGTCGACATGGTGAGGAACGAGGAGCGAGTGAAGATCACGGGCACCAGCAGGAGCAGTACGACGAAGGCGCCGTACTTCCACGGGGTTCGGTGCTTGCTCACACGCGCTCCGTCCGCCGCCGCGTGACGATGCCGGCGGGACGGGCGAGCAGCACGAGCACGAGCAGGCCGTACACGATGGAGTCGCGGTAGCCGCTGCTCACCAAACCGGTCACGAACGCCTCGACGACACCCACGATCAGCCCGCCCGCGATCGCGCCCATCGGCGAGGAGAGCCCGCCGAGGACGGCGGCGGTGAAGCCCTTGAGGCCGAGCGGCACCCCGACCGTGGGGTCCGGCGGTTGCAGCGGCGCCAGCACGATCCCGCCGATGCCGGCGAGCACCGCCGCGATGACCATGGCGATCAGCCCCATGCGCATCGGCGACAGCCCCATGAGCCGCGCCATCTCCCGGTCGGCCGCCGTGGCCCGCATCGCGCGCCCCCACCCCGACCGGTAGAGCAGCGCCCACACGGCGGCGGCGGCCAGCAGCGTGGCGCCGGCGCACCAGACGTACTGGGTGGAGAGGAACGTGCCGAAGACCCGGATCTGGCTGTCACCCTGGAACGGCGCGGCGAAATGCTGATCGGGCCCGAAGACGAGCAGCGCCACCCCCTGAAGCAGGATCGACGCCCCGATGGTCAAAATGATCAGCCGGTCCTGCCCCGCCTTGCGCGCGGGCGCCAGCACGGCCACCTGGACGAGCGCACCCACCGCAGCGGTCACCGTCAGCGCCAGCGCCGCCGCGGCGACCATCGGAACCCCCGCCCCGGCCGCGACCGCGTAGGTGAGCCCGCCCAGCATGACAAAGTCGCCCTGCGCGAAGTTGATGATGCCGGTGACCTGATAGAGCAGCGAGATCCCCAGCCCGACGACGGCATACGTGCTGCCATCGGCCACCCCGATCAGCACATAACTCAACGCCGCGTCCACACGCCCGCCCCGTCGCCTATCCGACACACACCTTCACCGGAAGCAACGGGGCGTAGCTAAAGATGTTCAGTGCCGCCGAAGTTGCGTGCTTCACACGCCCCTCAGCGGCCGCCGGGCCCGAGGTCAGCGGTCGTCCGAGCGGCCGCTGAAGATGGTGAGGAAGAACAGGAAGACGTTCAGGGCGTCCAGGAAGATCGACGCGGCCAGCAGCGGCGCCGAGTCGATGTCGGTGTTGCGGCGCAGCCGCTGGAAGTCCACCAGGGTGAGCGCGGCGAAGATGACCAGGCCGAGGATCGAGTAGATCAGCGCACCGTTCGGGATGTTCACGAAGATCAGCACGATGCTGAAGCCGATCAGCGCCAGCAGCGCCCAGAACGCGAACCGGGCCACCTGGCTGAGGTCCCGGCGCGTCGCATATCCGGCCGCGCCGAAGCCCGCGATGAACAACGCCGTCGCGCCGCCCGCCTCCCAGAGCGCCTGCGGGTCCTGGCTGGCGTAGAAGGCCAGCGTCGGCGCCACCGCGAGCCCGATGAACAACCCGAACAGCGCGAGCAGACCCACGGTCCACTCCCGCGACCGCCGCGCCGTGAACTGCATCCCGATCAGCGCACCGAACGACAGGATGTACGAGACGATGGCGGCCCCACCGCCCAGATCACGCCCGAGATAGGCGCCGAGGGCGAAGAGACCCGCGGTCCCCGCCACGAACCCCATAGTGCGCGCGAAGAGCGCGTGGCTCTCGTCCCGGGTGGCGACCCCCGCCGGCCCATAGGCGATCGAGTCATTCATGACTGCACCTTCTTCCTTCGACCACCACCACGTACCCGCCGGCCCCCTGTTCACGGTCAGGACGAGAGTGCCGTCACAGAGTGGCCCCGCCCACGCCCGCCAGGGTCCATCCACAACGTTTCCGGCCTATGGCTCCTCGCCCCAGCCCTCATCCACAGCCGTTCCCGTCGGTTGCGTCCACAGCCGCATTCATCCCGCGCCTCGTCCACAGGCGTCTTCGTCCCCAGCCCTAATCCACAGCCGCACTCCTCCTCAGCCGTCGTGCGCAGCCCTTTGCATCCACAGCTCCTCAGCCGCGGCCCTGTCCACAGCCGTTTCACCCACAGCCCGAAATGTCCACACCCACTTCGTCCCCGCCCTAATCCACAGCCGCATTCGTCCTCAGCCGTCGTGCGCAGCCCCTTGCATCCACAGCTCCTCGCCCGCCGCCCTCTCCACAGCCGCTTCACCCACAGCCCGAAATGTCCACACCCACTTCGTCCCGGCCCTAATCCACAGCCGCATTCGTCCTCAGCCGCCGTGCACAGCCCCTTGCATCCACAGCTCCACGCCCGCCGCCCTCTCCACAGCCGCTTCACCCACAGCCCGAAATGTCCACACCCACTTCGTCCACAGCCGCTTTCGTCCATTCCGCCGCGTCCACAAGCGGCGCGTCCACAGCCCGAAATGTCTGCAGCTCGACCATCCACAACTGCCCCATCCACGAGCCCTCAATTCATGCGGACACGCCCGGGAAGAAGACACACCCGGCCAGCGGACCCGCCTCGCCGGAGGACACGCTCAAGGAGACGACACACCCGACCAGAGGACACGCTCAAGCAGACAGCACGCCCGGGGAGACAGCACGCGCGGGAAGGGCACGCCCGGCGCGAGCACGAGCCGGGCGTGGCCGGCGGTGGGCCCTCGTTTCGCTTGGGGGCAACGCACCCGACTGGGCGACACGCCTGGCGCGACAACGGGCGAGCCGGCGGCACTCGCCGGTGAGGAGCATGGGGAACGGGCCGGCGGAGGACCACGAAATAAGAGCAGACGCAAGACGAGGAAAGGCGACCGGAGGCAAGACCGGGAGATAGCAGCAGGCGCAAGGTCAGGAACAAGACCAGACGCAAGTTCGAAGAAACGAAACCAGACGCAAGGCCGGGGAAACGAGACCAGACGCAAGGCCGGGGAAGGGGACGGAGGCAGAGCGGTCAAGGACGACGAGGCGGGGCAGCAGAGAGGATGGGAGCGAGGCCGGCCAGGGGCCGGGAAAAGCGGATCAGACGCGTGGGGAGACGTGGTAGTGGGCTATGCGCCAATCCCCGCTGGTGTGTGTCAGCACGACCGTCAGGTTGAGCAAGGCTCGCACCTCCGCGCCGACTGTGAAGTCCGCCTCCAGCCAGCCGAGGATGGCGTCGTCGCCCAAGGGGCGGGTGGACAGGATGCGGTAGTCGACGGTCAGGCCGGGTGGCTGGCTGCCGTAGTAGGCGGCTATGCCGGGGCGGCCGATGGCGTACGGCTGGAGGCCCTGGAAGACCGCGTCCTCGGTGAAGAGCTCTGCCACGGCGGCGGGGTCGTGGGCGGCGATCGCCTTCTGCCAGGCGTCCAGGACGGTGCGGAGAGTGTCCATCAGTGGCCTGCGCTCTGGCCGCCGTCGACGTGGAGGATCTCGCCGGTGACGAAGGGGGCGTTCTCCAGGTAGAGGATGGCGTCGGTGATGTCGCTGACGGCGCCCATCCGGCCCACCGGGTGCAGGGCGGAGAGGAACTCGTGGGTCTCGGCCGGGTGCATGGGGGTGGCGATGATGCCCGGGGAGACCGCGTTGAAGCGGATGCCGCGGGTCGCGTACTCGATGGCCAGGGACTTGGTCGCCGAGTTGAGGCCGCCCTTGGTGAGCGAGGCGAACGCCGACGCCAGGGCGCTGACCGGGTGGTCGGTGAGCGTCGTGGTGATCGTGACGACGTGGCCGCCCTCGCCGCGGTCGAGCATGGCCTCGACGGCCTTCTGGGTGACCACCACGAAGCCGCGCAGGTTGATGGCGGTGACCGCGTCGAAGTCCTCGGCCGTGTAGGACGTGAACGGCTTCGCGATGAAGATGCCGGCGTTGTTGATCAGGGTGTCGATGCGGCCGAACGCGGCGAGGCCGGCCCTGACGATCTCGGCGCCGACGGCCGGGTCGGCGATGTCGCCGGGCACCGTGAGGATGCCGGGATCGTCCGAGGGGCCGATCGAGCGGGAGTTCGCGACGACCGACCAGCCGAGCTTGCGGTACGCGGCGACGGTGGCGGCGCCGATCCCCTGGGAGGCGCCGGTGACGACAGCTACCTTGTTGTTTGTCATGACCAGAGCGTGCGTCGCGGAGATCCGGGCGGCACGACTGCTTTCCTCCCTCGTGAGAGGCTGCCCCTACCAATGGAGCTACGCCAGCTGCGCTACTTCGTCGCGGTCGCCCAAGAGCTCAGCTACGCCCGTGCGGCCGAGCGGCTGCGCATCGCCGGGCCGTCGCTGTCGCAGCAGATCAAGGCGCTGGAACGCGACCTGGGCACGCGGCTCTTCGACCGCGACCGCCGCACCGTGCGGCTCACGGCGGCCGGGCAGGCCCTGCTCCCGCGCACCAAGGCGCTGCTGGACCACGCCGACGAGCTCCGGCGTACCGCCAAGGGCCTGGCCCGCAGTCAGCCGGTGCGCCTCGGCTATGTCAACTGGCGGCCGGCCGGCCTGGAGGAGCGCGCGGCCGGCGTCGCCCAGCTGCTGGTCGACGCGTGGGTGCTGCCCTCGCACGCGCAGGCCGCCAGGGTCGTCGACGGCGGCCTCGACCTCGCCATCTGCTGGGTGCCGGTCACCACGCTGCGGCAGGACAGGCTGGCGGCGCGGCTGCTCGGCGCCGACCGGCTCTACGCGATCAGCACCGGCACCAGCGGCGAGCCGGTACGCGCCCGCGACACGGTCGTGCTGATCGACGCGGACGAGGCGAGCTGGTCGTCGTGGAACCGGTGGGCGCTGGCGATGGCGGCCGAGACCGGCGCCCGCGTGGAGCACGTGCCCGAGGGCGGCGTCACCGGGGAGGCGTTCTTCGGCCACGTCCGCCGCCTGGGCCGGCCGGTGGTCAACAACCCGAAGAGCCAGACCGCGCCCGTGCCGCCCGACCTGGTGGCCCGCCCGATCCACCGGCCGTCGCCCTATTGGACGTGGTCGCTGGTCTCACGCGGCGACGAGCCGCGGCCGGCGGTGCGGGCGGTGGTGGAGGCGCTCACCCGGTCGGTGGACCGGACCTGCCTCGACGATCCCAACGCGTGGCTGTCCCCGGAGGACCCGCATAAACCCGGCGAAACAGCGGACCCGCACAAACCCAGCGAAACAGCGGACCCGCACAAACCCGTCGAAACGGCCGACCCGCATAAACCCGGCGAAACGGCCGACCCGAACGAGCCCGGCTAACCGCAGACCCACACAAGCCCGGCGAACCCGCGAGCCCGCGCCGCACCCGGAACCGGCGCGACGCCTAGAGGCCGGCGGTGAGGCGGATCGTGAAGCCGCCCGCGTCGCGGTACATCGCCACGTGGTCGCACGACTGGTGGGCGATCCACAGCCCGAGCCCGCCCTCGAGCCCGTCGCCGGTGGGCAGCAGGCCGGCGAACGGGTCCTTGGGCCCCGGTCCGGCGTCGGTCACCGCCACCACGACGCGACCGGGGGCGCTCCACAACCGCATCCGCGCCGGGGCGCGGCCGTGCCGGTGGGCGTTCGCCACCGCCTCGCTGACCGCCACCACCAGGTCTTCCACGTCGTCGCCCGGCAGGTTGCCGTCGCCGGCGTCGCGCACCGCCTGCCGGGCGTCGGTGAGCGTCGGCTGGGCGAAGTCGGCGCGCGGCGCTGCACGCTGCAGCGGATCGGGCTCGGGGGCACGGCGCTCGCTGAGGAACATCACCGGTTCGACGTACGTCTCGTTGGGCACGTGGCTGCCGTCCGGCTGCGCCGTGCGGGGGTGGGTGCGCAGCACGTCCTCCATGACGGACGGCGGCGCGGTGCGGGTGTCGTACGCGCACATGCTCCAGAGCGGGAACTCGTCGTACGCATGGTTGATCGCCGACTCGTAGCGTGCCCACGAGTCCCACGCCGGGCCGAACATGGCCGTCGTCAGCTCGCCGATGATGCGGATCTGCGGCGCTCCGGCGGCCACGTGGCCGGCCAGCAGCTTGCGGTACGCGCGGATGGCGCCGGCCGGGCGCGCGTACATGGCACCGCCGGACATGAACATGACCGGCGTGTCGCGCGGCAGCACCGCGCGCACCAGGGCGGACGCGCGCTCGCCCAGGGTCACGATGGTCGGCTCCCCCGCCGCGACCCCGCCGAGCAGGAACGGCACGGCCACGGCGAGCAGGTCGTCGTCGGAGTCGTAGCAGACGGCCTCGTGGTAGTAGCCGTGGTAGCCGGCGGCGGCGCCCGTCCTGGTCATCGGGCACCCTCCACCCGCACGTGCGCGAGCTCGAGCAGCCCGGCGAGGCGGGCCACCGCCCCGGTGGGGGTGCGCAGCACGGCGGTCGTCCGGCGCGATGCCGCGTACTTCTCGAGCGCGAGCAGCGCCCGGTGGTCGATGAAGCGCAGCCCCGCGCCGTCGACCACGACGTCGCCGCCGGCCCGGTCGAGGTCGGTGCGCTCCAGGGCCGTGCCGAACAGCTCCTCGGCCGACATGTCGAGCTCGCCGTCGAGCATCGCCTCGGCGCTGGTCACGCCCGGGTGCAGCTGGAAGGTCACACCGGCGTCGTGGCTGGACTCGTGCAGGCAGGCCAGCTCGGCCACGGCCCGCTCGCCCAGCTCGCCACGGTCGTACGCGCAGACGGCCCGCATCGGCGCGAGGCGCATGTAGCGGCCGATGATGTACTCGTAGCGGGCGAAGGCGTCGCGCTGCTCGTCGGTGCGGACCAGCGCGGTCACGTCGGCGACCACCCGCAGGCCGGTGTAGCCGCCGGCGAGGGCCTCCTCGGTGACGGCCGTGTAGGCGGCCACCTGCCCGGCCGGGTCGACGACGCCGTCGCCGGAGTAGGCCTCCTCGAACGAGACGACCCGCACCGCGTCGCCGCCCGGGAGCGACCCCGCGGTGACCCCCGAGTGGCGGCCCTGCACGAACCAGACCCGCTCACCGGCCGCCAGGCCCGCATCAACACATTTCCGGGCGTACGCGTCGAAAAGCTCTTGATCGTCGTATGACCAGCACTCGTGCCCGGCCTTCGCAGCCGGGCTCATGGGCCGGTACCCGGTGCGCTCGTCATCCGGTAACACTAGCCATTCGAGCCGCCGCCCGCGTAGCCGCGCTCCGAACGGGTACGCGGGCGCGCATGCTGACCTCGTACTGGATGCAGACCACGCCGGCCACCGCCTACCCGGCCCTGGACGGCGACGCCGAGGCCGATGTGGTGGTGATCGGCGGGGGCATCGCGGGCCTGTGCACGGCCTGGGAGCTGACCGAGGCGGGCCGCCGGGTCGTGCTGGTGGAGGCGGACCGGATCGCGGCCGGCGTCACCGGATACACCACGGCGAAGCTGTCCGCGCTGCACACGCTCGTCTACGACCAGGTGCGCCGCTCGTTCGGCGCGGAGGCGGCGCGGTTGTACGCAGAGTCGCAGCAGGACGCGGTGGAGCGGGTCGCCTCGGTGAGCGCGCGGCTCGGCATCGACTGCGATCTGGAGCGCGTCCCCGCGTACACCTATGTGGAAAGCCCCGACGGCCTGGACGCGATCCACGCCGAGGTGCGGGCGGCGTCCGAGGCCGGGCTGGCCGCGTCGTTCGTGACCGAGACCGGGCTGCCCTTCCCGGTGGCCGGCGCCGTCCGCGTGGAGAACCAGGCCCAGTTCCACCCGCGCGAGTTCCTGCTCGGGCTGGCCTCCGATCTCGTACGGCGCGGCGGGCGCGTCTTCGAGCGGACCCGCGCGACGGGCCTCGACGACGGCGACCCGTGCACGGTGACCACCGAGCTCGGGCACTCGATCACCGCGCGGCAGGTCGTGATCGCCACCCACTATCCCGTCTTCGACCGGGCGCTGCTCTTCGCCCGCCTCGAGCCGCGCCGCGAACTGGTGGTGGCCGGGCCGATCCCCGCCTCGGCCGATCCGGGCGGCGTGTTCATCACCCCGGAGCAGAACACGCGCTCGGTGCGCACCGCGCCCTACCGGGACGGGCAGCGCCTGCTGATCGTGACCGGCGAGCACTTCACCCCGGGCTCGGGCGAGCCGGCCGAGCAGTGGGAGCGCCTCGCGTCCTGGATGCGGGAGCGATTCAGCGGTACGCAGGTTGCCTACCGCTGGGCCACCCAGGACAACACCAGCACCGACCGGGTCCCCTTCATCGGCCGGTTCCACCGCGGCACCGACCGGGTCTTCGTCGCGACCGGCTTCGGCGGCTGGGGCATGAGCAGCGGCGTGCTGGCCGGGCGGCTGCTGGCCGCGTCGATCACCGGCACGGAGCTGCCCTGGGCGAGCCTCTACGACCCGGGCCGGATCGGCGTGACGCGCGAAGCCGGCACGATGATGAAGCTCCAGGCGAAGGTCGCCGCGCATTTCGTCGGCGACCGCCTGCGCCCGTCGCGGGCCGACTCGATCGACGACATCGGTCCCGGCGAAGGCGCGATCGTGCGGGTGGGCGGCCGCCAGTGCGCCGTGCACCGCGACGCCGCCGGCGACGTGCACGCCCTCTCGGCGCGCTGCACCCACCTGGGCTGCATCGTCACCTTCAACGAGGCCGAGACCGCCTGGGAGTGCCCCTGCCACGGCTCGCGCTTCGCGGTCGACGGCGCGGTCCTGCAGGGCCCGGCGGTGCGGCCGCTCCCCCGCGAGGATCTTGCGGGTTCCTGAGGATCTTGTACGGTGGCCCGATGGCGGCGAGCTGGCAGATGCGGGGCGTTGCCCTCTTCACGCGCCTGGTCTACCGGCGCCGATTCGTCACCGAGGAGGCCGGGCGCCGGACCCTCGCCCGCGCCAAGGGCCCGTCGGCGCCGCCGTCGCGCCTGGGACTGCCCCATGACGTACGGACGATCGGCGGTTTCCCGGTCCACCACGTCGGGACGCCGAGCGACCGGCCCGCTGTCGTCTACCTGCACGGCGGCGCGTACACCAGCGAGATCGTCAAGCAGCACTGGGCGCTCGTCGCGGACATCGTGCGGCACACCGGCTGCGACGTGCACGTGCCGATCTACGGGCTCTCGCCGGAGCACGACGGGCTCGAGGCGCTCGCCTTCGTGACCGCGGTGGTCCGGGAGCTGACCGGCCAGGGCCGGCGCTGCTACCTGGCCGGCGACTCGTCCGGCGGCGGGCTCGCGCTGCTGACCGCGCAAGCCCTGCCGGGCCTGGTCGCCGGGCTGACGGTGATCGCGCCGTGGCTCGACCTGACCATGTCCAACCCGGGGGTCGACGAGGTGGAGCCGCACGATCCGTGGCTCTTCCGGGCCGGGCTGCGGCCGCTCGCCGCCGCGTGGGCCGGGGACCTGCCGCTCGACGACCCGCGGGTCAGCCCCATCTTCGGCGACCTGGAGCACCTGCCGCCGACGCAGGTGCTGGTCGGCACGCGCGACATCACGCTGCCCGACTGCCGGCTGCTGCGCGACCGGGTCCCACCCGCGACGAAGCTGACCTACCACGAGCAGGAGGGCGCGATCCACGCGTACCCGCTCCTGCCCGTGCCCGAGGCCCGCCGGGGCCGGCAGGCGATCTACGACCACATCGAGCTGATCCGGCGCACGTAGGTCGCGTCACGTTTCATCGGCACGGGTTTGCGGCATAGGAACCGCATGGCTGAGAAGACACTGGACGCCGCGGAGCGCAACGCGATGCCCGACAGCACCTTCGCGTTCCCCCGTGTCCGCAAGGAGCCCCTCAACGACGCGCGCCACGTGCGCAACGCCATCGCCCGCTTCGACCAGGTCCGCGACGTGTCCGACAAGGAGCGCGACGAGGCCTTCCGCCGCATCAAGAAGGCCGCCGCGAAGTTCGGCGTCGAGATGACCGAGTCGAGCTGGCGCGAGCTGGGCAAGCCCGCCGCCGGACGGAAGTCGTCGGACAAGCCCCGCTCGAAGGCCACCCTGATGTCGGAGGCCCGCCGGCGCGGCATCGCGGGACGCTCCAAGATGACCAAGGCGGAGCTCGAGAAGGCGCTGAGCTAGACCCTGAGCAGCGCCCACACGATCTTGCCGCCCGGGATCCTGGTGACGCCCGTGTGGGTGCTGACCGCCTCGATCAGATGCAGGCCGCGACCACTCTCGATGGTCGGCACGACGGCGCGGGGCATGGCCGGGCTGCCGTCGCGCACGGCGACGCGCAGATAGCGGCCCGGGCAGGAGACGAAGACGTCGAACTCCGTGCGGGCATGCCGGATGGCGTTGGCGGCCAGCTCGGTCACGACTAGCCGGGCGTCGTCGCACCGGGCCATCAGGCCCCACGACCGGCACGCCTCGTCGATGAACACCCGGGCGGCGCGGGCCTGGGACGGCAACGGCGTGAGGCACCGCCTCATCCAGCGGGGCACGGTCGAGCGCCCGGCCTCCAGCGCCTGCTCGCGGCTTCCGGCGAGGACCACGAAGCTCCGGTACGCGGCCAGGTCGCGCGCGATCTCCGGGTCGGCGCCGTAGAGCAGGACGGGCACGCCCCACATCTCCCGCGCCTTGTAGGACGCGGTGGCGAGCGGCGTGAGGTGGCCCGGCGTCGTCTGGCGCACCTCGGACAGGTCGACCAGGACTGCGGCAGGGCATTCGGCGGCGGCCTTGCCGATCGCCGAGCGGATCGTCGTCAACGTGGTGCGTGTCAGATCGCCGGACAGGCGGACCGTGATGATGCCGGTCTCCATGTCCCGCAGGGTCACTGTTTTCATCGCCGATTCCGACACTTCGCCATAAATCCGGCACGTCTGATCAGCCGGAAGTGCCCTGTCACACCTTTCACCTTTGCCTTCGAGGCCGGAAGCGACTAGGCAGGAAACGAAACCAACCTGTCGCACCCACGAAGGCGGCCCAGCATGATCAGCGTCTTCGAGACCACCGACCTCGACAAGGCGTACGAGATGCTGAGCCGCACCTACGCCCGCGCCCGGATCACGGTGACCGGCGGCCGGCCCAGCATGCGCATCGCCCAGATGGACCTCGGGCCGCTCTTCCTCGACCATGTCACCTTCGCGATGAGCCACCGCGCCGACCTCGGCCCGATGGGCCGCACCGCGATCGGCCGGGCCATCGCCGGGCACATCCACTGCCGCATCGGCCGTGACGTGATCGAGCACAACCCCGGCGACCTCTTCGTCGGCAACCACCCCGACCGCGACCTGCACACCGACAGCCACAACCACGACGGCGAGTACGCCCGCTTCCCGCCCGGCATCTTCGCCCAGGTCGCCGACGCCGCCCCCGGCCGCGTGGCCCGCCCCATCCACTTCACCGGCTACCGCCCCGTGTCACTGCGGGCGGCGTCGCTCTGGAACAAGACCTACGACCACGTACGCGACTACGTGGCCGGCCTCTCCCCCGAGGCCGAGCCGCTGCTGGTCGGCTCGGCCGTGCAGATCCTCGCCTCGGTGACCCTGTCGGCGTTCCCCAACACCGCCCTCCAGGACCCGACGATCGAGGACCGCCACGACGCGCACCCGGCAACCCTGCGCCGCGCCATCACGTTCATCGAGGAGTACGCCCACCAGGACATCACCCCCGCCGACATGGCCGCCGCCGCCCGGGTGACCATCCGTGCCCTGCAACTGGCCTTCCGCCGCCACCTGGGCATGACGCCCACGGCCTACCTGCGGCGCGTGCGCCTCGAACAGGCCCACCGCCAACTCCTCGAAGCGGACCCGGCCACCACCACGGTGTCGGCGGTCGCCATGCAGTGGGGTTTCGCCAGCCACAGCAGTTTCACGGCCCACTACCGAGCCGCCTACGGCGTCCTGCCGTCGGCCACCCTGCGGCGCCGCTAGCCCGGTTTCACCCGCCGGCGACCTACCGCAACATCTCCGAGATCCGCAGCTCGGTCGACCTGCCGCCGGACCAGACGCCGGCCTGAGCTCCACCTCACCGGATGCTCGACCTCACCCGACCGCCGGCACGACCTCGACGCGGCTCGGAGGCAACAAGGGCAGCCGAGCCTACGGGCACTCAAGGCAGGCACGCAGCCCGAGCAGGCTGCGGCGCCGGCACACGGATGGCAGCCCGGACGAGGGGGCAAGTGCTCGGTCGAGCGCCGAGTCGCCGTGCCTGAGTGGGGCGCCACGCCTCAGTTGTGCCGGCAGGTGGCGGCCGAACGCGGCGCCTGCGGCTTCATCGAGGTTGAGTGATGTCGCAACGGGGAACCTCCTGCGGAGGGAGGTGCGATATGGAGCACGACGTTCGTGCGCGGTATCGGTCCCAGCGGATCGAGCTGGTGATTCTGCTGGCGGCGGGCTTGACGATCGCGATGCCGCTCGTTGCCGTCAACTTCGGGGAGCTGGCCTGGTGGGTGCGGCTGGCCGTGCCCCTGATCGCGATTCCGGTTTTGTGGTGGTATGTGCTGTGTCGGCTGGTGTTCCGGGTTGATCTGACCGATCGGGAGCTGCGGCTGCGGGCGGTGGTCGGCGCTTGGGAGGTGCCGCTCGGCGAGCTGGACTCGTTCGGTGCCTGGGGTGGTGAAGGGCTGGTCAAGCTGGAGCGGCGTGACGGCCGCTCGTGGATGGTGCTGGCCGGCTCGGGACTGGTGGACTTCGCTGATCAGCTGGGCCGGGCGGCGCCGCATGCCCGCGTCGAGGTGAACGCGGTGGAGCGCACGTCCGAGCGGGCCGCGCAGTTCTTCGAGAACGGCCGATAGACCTGAGCCGAGGAGCGAGACGGGCCGCGCGCGGCTAGTCGGGCGGCAGTGTCACCACCGGGGCGTTCTGGGTGAGCGCCCAATCGAGGGCCTGCCGCAGCTGGTCCTCGGGCAGGGGGCGCCGGCGGGTGACCGTCAGTGCCACGGTCACCGTCCCGTCGAGGAAGGGCGCGGCGGCCGCGAAGTCGGCGACCACGGCGTACGCGAAGGACACCGCGTCGTCGCGGCTCAGGTTCGGCAGGTAGAGCAGGAAGTCGTCGCCCGCCTTCGTGGCCCGGTCGCCGGGGCGCAGGCGGGCCACGAGCAGTTCGACCGCCGCCTGCTGTTGCCGTGTCGCGGTGCGGCCGATCGGGCCCTCCTGGCCGCCGGCGGCGTGGGTGACGCGGACGGCCAGCATCGCCACCGGCAGCACGCCCGAGGCGGTGACGCCGGCCGCGCCGGTCCACCTTTGCACCTCGGCCTCCTCCCGCAGGGCGGGGGCATCGGCGCGCCGACGGGTGACGAGCAGTTCGGCCTGGTCCGCGAACAACCGCAGGGCCGCGTCGGCGCGGCTCTCGCCGGGGGTGGCGGGCAGGTCGCGCACCCGTTCCACCGCCGCGTCGACGGCCGTGCGCGCCGCCGGTGGCAGGCGGTCGCCGAGCTGGGTGCGCAGGCGCAGCGCCTCGTGCAGGGCCTCGTCGCGGCGGAAGCTGGAGCGGCCCTCGAAGAGGCGCCCGCTCTCCAGGGTCGGGGCGGCCGGCTGGACCTGTTCCAGGTCGTGCGCCACCAGCACCGCGCCGAACCGGGGCGTCAGCACGACGACGGTCCATTCGCGGGCCAGCTCCTCCTTGTCGTCCAGCAGCACCGCGTGGACGCCGCCGGGCAGCGCGGGCGGCTCCGTGGCGACCAGGCCGACGACGGTGGCCGCGGCCCGTAGCGCGATCTGCTCGTAGACCTGGCGTTCCCGGTCGAAGTACGGCATGCGCTGGAACAGCGCGAAGACGACCATCGGGCCGTCCTCGGCGGCGGCCAGGGCGGCCTGCTCGATCGCGTGGGAGACGGTGACGAGGGTCCGCTTGGTCAGCCGTCGCGCGGCCGTGGCATCGAGCACGGCGAAAGCCTAGGGGCGCCCGGCCGCGGGCGCAGGCTAAGCGGCGACGCGCAGCTCAGCTGCCCAACCTCATTTTTCACACCGAAACGCCACCGAGCGGGACACCCGGGCGTCCTCAGCCCAGATCCTCCAGGGCGTGGCGGCGCCACTGGAGCATCGCCGCGGTCGCGTCGTCGCGGAGCTCGCCGTTCTCGTACGAGACGATGGTGTGGATCAGGCGGCGCATCGCCTCGGGGGCCGGGGTGCCCGCGCGCAGGGCCTCCAGCATGAAGTCGCCCAGGCGGTCGACGCCGAACAGGGTGCCGGACTCGTCGCGGGCCTCGGTGATGCCGTCGGTGTAGAAGACCAGCGCGTCGGCGGGCTGCAACTGCGCCTCGATGACCTGCGGCGGGCGGCGGAGCATGTGGCCGAGGCCGAGCGGCAGGGTGTTCGGGGTGGGCAGCTGCGGCAGCATGCGCCCCTCGCGCAGGAAGAGCTCGGCGGGATGCCCGGCGCTGATCCGCCGGTAGGCGCCGGTCGGCATGTCCAGCTCGGCGATGAGCGCGGTGACGAACGCGCCGGGGTACTGCGCGTGGATCCACTTGTCGATCGAGCGGCAGGTGTCGATCAGGGAGAGCCCGGAGCGGCGGGCGTTGCGGTACGTGTTGAGCGTGAGCGTGGTGAGCGCGCTGGCGCTGATGCCGTGGCCCACCGTGTCGAAGAGCGCGACGTGCAGCAGGTCGCCGTTGGCCGCGTAGTCGAAGGCGTCGCCGCCCACCTCGTAGCAGGGCTCGAGCACCGCCGAGACCATCGTGCCGTCGACGGCGAAGGTGAGCGGCGGCAGCTGGTTCCAGATGATCTCGGCGGGGAGCTGCATGGGCAGGCGCCGCCGGGTGTGCTCGACCGCGTCGCCGTAGAAGCGGCGGCTGGCGATCAGCTCGGCGACCAGCGCCGCGATCACCTCGAGATCGTGCCGGGTGGAGGCCGGGGGATATTCCTTGACCTGCAATTCGAGTACGCCGAGGCGCTCGGCGCCGTGCAGCAGCGGCAGCCACAGCTTGCCGTCGAGCCACTGCTGCTCGGCGGTGACGAAGGCGCGCCCGGCCGGTGTGCCCTCCACCGTCAGCGTGGTCGCCGTGTCGACGGTGGTGCCGCGCAGCGGGTGGAGCGCCACCTGCCCGTAGTCGACGAGCAGCACCGTGGCGGCCTCCGCGTCGAGCAGGGGCGCGGCCGCGGCGAGCACCGCCGGGAGGTCCTCGGCCCGCCCACGGTGCCGCAGATCCATGAGCCGTCGTACGGCCTCCATCGACGCGAGCATCGGGGTCCATCTTCCCCCGAACGCCCGGCCGACGCACTAGCGGGCCGGTGCCACCGCCCGGGCCGCCGTCACGCGGTCGCGGCCCTCGTGCTTGGCCTCGTACAACGCCTCGTCCGCGCGGGCGACGAGCTGCTCCGGGATCTCGTGGCCGTCCCAGAGGGCGACGCCGGCCGAGAAGCTCTGCCCCTGCGGGGTGACCTCGCGCATCCGGTCGAGGACGGCGACCGCCGTGTCGATCGACTGGCCGATCAGCAGGACGCCGAACTCCTCGCCGCCGTAGCGGGCCAGCAGGTCGCCGGCGCGCAGCTGGTCGCGCCACGCGGCCGCCGCCTCCTTGAGCAGCCGGTCCCCGGCGGGGTGCCCGTGCGTGTCGTTGTACCGCTTGAAGTGGTCGATGTCGATCAGGGCGACCGCGACCCGCTCGCCGCTGCGGACCGCCTTGGCCATCTCGCGGCTGAGCTCCAGGTCCCAGGCGCGCCGGTTCGGCACCCCGGTGAGCGCGTCGTTGTGCGCCAGCGCCCGCAGCTGCGCCGCCTGATCCTGCACGCGCGAGATCAGGCCGGCCATCCGCCAGAGCACCAGCAGGAAGAGGATGACCGAGCTGAGCGCGATCGCCGCCCAGTCGATGGAGGCCGGGTCGGTCAGGCCCTGCACCACCAGCACGATGGGCGCGAGCAGCGAGGCGACCGCCAGCAGCGCGAGGCGCCGGTTGGTGAATCGTTCCGCCCGGTCCGGCGCCACCTCGGACAGCGCCCGCATCGACGGGTGCAGCGCCGCGGCGCCCCACAGCAGGTACATGGCGAGCCAGCCGGCGTCGAGCAGGCCGTCGGTGTAGAGAGTGAACATGTTGATGACCGCGTATCCGATGTCGCTGACCAGCGTGGCGCAGATGCCGGCGATCAGCAGGCGATAGCTGGCGGTGCGCGCGCCCGGCGTGGTGAGCAGGCGCACCACCATGATGAGCAGGAGCAGGTCGCCGGCCGGGTAGGCGAGCGAGGCCAGCCGCTGGAGCAGGCCCAGCGACTCGTCGATCGCGATCGGGCGCATCAGGAACGACCAGGACAGCAGCGACAGGCTGGTGGAGACGATGGCCGCGTCGAGCAGCCCGGCCCGGTCGCGGCCCGAGATACGACCCTTGATCATCTGGTACGCGCCGACGGCGAACATGGGGTACGCGGCCAGGTAGGGCACGTCCGCGGGCGCCGGGAAGCTCTCCCAGTCCCAGGAGAAGTACTGGAGCTCGTAGACGACGTCGCCGACCGCCCACAGCGCGAGCGCGGCGGCGAACCAGTACCAGACCCCGGCCCGGCGCGGCCGGTTGCGGCGCACGCCGAGCACGACCGCGCCCGCGGAGGCGAACCCGAACGCGTTGTACAGACCCCAGGCCCAGGGGCTGTTGTCCGGCGCCGCCAGGTAGACGACGCCGATCACAGTGCCGCAGGCCAGCCACCACTGCCACAGGGGCCTGCGCGGCGGTCTGCTACCAAGTTGCTCCACGATTGCTGCCATCGGCAGCCGCGGCGCGAACTTGACCGATTCGTCAGACCGGTTCGATCCAGATGGTGCGGTAGCGGACGTTGGCACCCGGGTCGCCGTGGTCCTGGAGGCGGATCGGCAGGGCGGCCGGGCTCTCCGCGGCGCCGGCCTCTGCTACCACGCCGCCCGGACCACCGTCGGCTACCTCCTCGACCTGGAACAGGTCGACAACGAATGACTACGGATCACGGCGCGACGTTCATGCGGTGTCCAGAACCGCGGAGATGACCACCAGGGAGATGCACGAGGAACTCGGCGTTCAGGTGTCAACAGGCTCGGCTATTCACCTGTGTCGACCGGAGGTGGGCCGCGGAGAGAAAGCCGTGCGTCTCGGCGCCTGGCTTGTCGGCGAGCGGGAGGGGACTCCGGCGCATGCCGCGCCATCTGGTCATCGCGGCGCCGCGTCGCGGATGAAGGTCGCTACCTCGTCGAGGACGGTGTCGGCGTTCAGTTCGTTGAACAGCTCGTGGCGGGCCTCCGGGTAGGTGCGCTCGACGTAGTGCGGGCCGCGCAGGTGGGTGATGCCGGCGCGGGAGCCTTCGATCGGGACGAGGGTGTCGGACTCGCCGTGAATCCACATCAGCGGGAGGTCGCCCAGGGATGGGCCCTTCGCGACGGCGTCGAGGCCGCGTTCCAAGGCTTGCAGGGTGGGGCGTTTGAAGGGGCCGTGCCAGACCAGCGGGTCGGCGGCGTACCGCTCCCCCACCGCCGGGTCGCGGGACAGGGTGGTGATGTCGAGCGGCACGTCGGGGATCTCGTCGAGGGCGAGCAGTTGCGCCACGGCGTCCCAGCGGCCCACGACCGGGCTCGACAGGACCAGGGCGGCGAGGGTGTCGCCGTAGCGCTGGGCGTAGCGGGCGGCGATCAGGCCGCCCATCGAGTGGCCCAGCAGGACGACGGGGAGGCCGGGATGGTCGCGCCCGGCGGTCTCGGCGAGGGTGTGCAGGTCGGTGACGACGTCCTCGAAGTCGGTGACCAGCACCCTTTCACCCTCGCTGCGGCCGTGGCCGATGTAGTCGACCGCGTGGACGACGGCGCCGTCCGCGGCGAGGCGGGCGGCCAGGCGTTCGTACCGGCCGATGTGCTCGCCGTAGCCGTGGGCCACGACGACGATGCGGGACGGGTCGCCGGGGCCCTCCCAGGTTCTCGCCGTCAGCCGGCCCAGCACACCCTCGTACGTCCAGTCTCGCGTCTTCGTCATGACCGCGCCTCCCCGTCGTCACGCTGCGAACAGGGTGTCAGGTGCAGGTGTAGACGCGGAACTCCCACAGCGAGTAGCCGTACGGCGTGCCGCGCTCGGTGCCGTACACCCGGATGTAGCGGGCGTCGCCGGTCAGCGCGTGGGTGGCCTGGCCGCCGGCTCCGGTTCCGGTGACCGTGACGGCGGGAGTCCACGTCGTGCCGTTCGTGGAGGTCTCGATGCGGTACGAGCGGGCGTAGGCGGCCTCCCAGCTCAGCTCGGCCCGGGTGAGCGTGCGCGCCGAGCCCAGGTCGACCTGGATCCACTGCGGGTCGGCGAAGGCGGACGACCAGCGCGTGCCGGCGTCGCCGTCGACCGCGTTGGCGCCGGGGAAGCCGGCCTCGGTGGACGACACGGTGACCGGGCGGCCCTGTGAGGCCAGGGTGCCGGCGCCGCAACCGGTGCCACCGCCGGTGCCGCCGCCCGTCGCGTTGCCGCCGGACCAGTTCGTCGCGCCGCTCGCCACGGTGCGGCCGGCCGGCAGGGTCAGCGTGCGGCCGTCCGAGAACGCCACGGTCTGTGCGGCGTTCGTGATGTTCGAGGCCACGTACGTCCTGGCGCCGTTGTTGACGAAGACCTTGGCCAGCGGATGGTTGGCCGTGACGGTGGTGTCGACCTGGCCGAGCGCGGCGAGGTTGCGGATCCAGTGGAACGTGTGCGCGCGGCTCTCGCCCTCCTCCGGCGTGTAGGAGCTGTTCGCGCGCAACCGGGACAGCGCGCCGCCGGGGTCGCCGAGGGCCAGATATTGCCAGAGCATGTCGCGCCACAGGGTCGGCTCGCCGCCGTTGTTGCGGACCATCTCGGCGTACGTGCTCCGTACCGCCGCGGGGTGATCACCCAGGTAGAACTGGCCGCCGGTGATCGGCAGCATGTTGATGCCCACGATCATCTCGTGCTCGCCGGAGAACCACGTCGCGTACGCGCCGCCGGAGCCCCACACGATCGCCGAGTAGTTGTGGCCCCAGGTGGCCGGGAAGTTCTCGTCGCGCACGTCGAACCAGTACTCGTTGATCGCCGCCGCCTGGGTCGTGTAGATCCACACGCCGGCGTCGCGGACCGCCGTGTTGCCGGTCGCCTGACCCCACTGGATCAGGGCGTTCGCGAAGTTCTGCCCCTCCGACGAGGACTCCTGGTTGTTGCCGGCGCCGAACGAGCCGTGCCCGGACGCCCAGTCGTGCCCCTCGTAGATGTCGAAGTCACGCAGGTACGGGAACCGGGTGTCGGCGCGGTCGTAGTTGTTGGCGTCGCGGATCAGCAGGTCGACCATGCCGCCGTACCGGCCGGCCGAGGCCCACGCCGAGTCGAACTTGGCGAGCGTGGCGGCGGCCGCGACGAAGTAGCCGTAGTGGAAGTGGTGGTCGTTGAGCTCCTGGTCGGAGCCGTACGACGCGGGGTAGCCGATCAGCGTGCCCCAGGCGCGGTCGTAGTAGAAGACGCGCGAGGTCTTGCCGGCCGACGCGGTGAACCAGTCGGTCAGGCGGATCCGGATGACGTTCAGGGCGGAGTCCCGCACGGAGGTGAGGCCCAGCTGGTCGGCGATCTCGGCGATGCGGGCCGCGCGGCCCAGCCCCTTGCCGGTCCAGTAGGTGTCGTCACCGCGGAAGTCGGCCGGGTTGTTGAGCTCGGCGTTGAGGTAGGAGGTGATCGTGGCCAGGTCGGCGCCGGACGAGTCGCCCACGGCGGGGATCTCCGGCAGCACGCCCGTGTACGTCATCGAGGTGCTGAACTGGGTGCCGGTGACGATGCGCATGGCGCCGCGCGGGGACACGTAGCTCTGCGCGAGCGGGGTGGAGCCGGTCAGCGAGCGCCACTGATGCGGGTAGAGCGCGATGACCGTACCGGTGCCGGCGCCCTCGCGGGCGGTGGTGGTCAGCGCGTACGTGGTGCTGACCGCGCCGGTGGCCGGGTTGTAGCCGTACGACAGGCGGCTGCCGGTGACGTGGTTGTGCGCGTACGGCGTGAAGCGGTCGGCCAGTGCGATCTTGTCGGCCGTACCGGTGGACGCCGTGGTCGGCAGCACGGCGACCGAGAGGTAGCCGCGGCCGGCGAGCGTGGACCGGATCGTCGTGCCGCTCAGCGTCCAGGTGGCGCCGCTCGGGGCCCAGGCCACGTAGTCGTGCCCGCCGATCGAGAAGCCGATCCGGTTGCCGGCGTTGGACCACGCGGTGGCCGGGCCGGTCGTGGTGATCACCGCGTCGCCGCCGGTGACCTGGTAGTACGAGAGCGGCAGCCCCCGGCCGACGGTGGCGCGCAGGGTGCGGCCGCCGCCTGCCAGCAGGGTGCTGACCGTCCAGTCGCTCCAGCCGTCGACCAGGGCCTGGGTGGCGGCGAGGCCGTCCACGCCGACGCGCACGTGCTCCGCGTACGGATAGTGGTATTCGCCCGTGCCGGTCGCGGAGCCGCTGATCGCCGCGTCGGTCTGGTAGGAGAGGCCGAGCCCGCCGGGTCCGGGCTTGTAGGCGGCCGGTCCCGCGTACAGCGGCATCGAGAACTGGCAGTCGGTGCGCTTGAACAGCAGCGAGGACCACCAGTCGTTGGTGGGCACGGGGCCGGCGGGGGCGTTGCCGGTCACGTACAGCCGGGGATTGGTCGAGATCGAGCCGCAGCCGGTGGGGAGGCTGCGGCCGGCGGGAAGGGTCTCGGTGTAGCTGCCGGCACCGACCGGTGCGGCCGAGGCGCCGGTGGCCACGGCGAGACCGCCGGCGGCCAGGAGGAGGACGAGGACGCCGGACAAACGGGGATTCGTCATTGCGGTGGAGCCTCCCTGGGGATGGGGGAAGAGAGCGCTCTCCGGTTGCGAACAAGGTATCGACGGCCACGAATTCTGTAAACAAGGAAAATCGGTGGTGCCGACCGCGGCCGCTGTGTGAGGGTGGTGAGAACCGCATCCGGCGATGACAAGGAGTGACAATGCGAGCAGCTTCCACGCTTCGGACCCCTGACCGTCCTACCGTGGAGCTCTCTCTTGGCATTGTTGAACCTCGGGATCGTCGCCCATGTTGACGCCGGCAAGACCAGCCTGACCGAACGCCTCCTCTACGAGGCCGGGGCGGTGTCCCGGCCGGGGAGCGTCGACGACGGCACCACCCGCACCGACTCCATGGAGCTGGAGCGCCGGCGCGGCATCACCATCCGGGCGGCCGTCACCTCGATCAGCCTCGGCGACCTCACCGTCAACCTGCTCGACACGCCGGGCCACCCGGACTTCATCGCGGAGGTCGAACGGTCGCTGGCCGTGCTCGACGCCGCGGTCCTCGTCGTGTCCGGCGTGGAGGGCGTGCAGCCGCAGACCGTCGCCATCTGGCGGGCGCTGCGCCGCATCGGCGTGCCGACGGTGTTCTTCGTGAACAAGGTCGACCGGCGCGGCGCGGACGTCGACCGGGTCGTCACCCAGCTGCGCCGCCGGCTCGCCGTGTGCCCGGTGGTGCTGACCGCTGTCACCGGCCAGGGTGAGCGCGAGGCCCGCGTCCGGTCCCTCGCCCTCGACGCCGAGCCGGTGGTCGAGGCGGTCGCGGAGGCCGACGACGCGGTGGCGGCCCGCTGGCTGACCGGCGAACCGGTCCGCTGCCGGCACGTGCGGCGCGCGATCCGCCAGGGCGTACGCGGCAACCGGCTCACCCCGGTGGTGCACGGCTCGGCGATCACCGGCGCCGGCGTGGCCGAGCTGCGCCAGGTCGTGGCCGGCCTGCTGCCGCGCGGCGACGAGCGGGACGGGCCGCTGGCGGGCACCGTGTTCGCCGTCGACCGCGACGCCCACGGGCGGCGGGCCTGGCTGCGGCTGTGGTCCGGGCGTCTGCGCGTACGGGATCGGGTGGAGCTCGCCGGCGACCGGCCGCGGGCGGTCACGCAGATCGCGGTCAGCGAGCCCGACGGCGTCCACGTGCGCTCCTCGGCGTCCGCCGGTCAGATCGCGGCGGTACGCGGGCTGCCGGCCCGCATCGGCCAGCACGTCGGCGATCCGCCGCGCCGGCACCTCTACCGCTTTCCCCCGCCGACCCGGCAGGCGCTCGTCGAACCGGTCGACCCGGCGCAGCGCCTGGCGCTGTTCGCCGGCCTGGCCGAGCTGGCCGACGAGGACCCGCTGGTCGACCTGCGGCTCGACGAGCAGCAGGCGCAGGCGGCGATCCGCCTGCACGGCGAGGTCCAGAAGGAGGTCATCACGAGCCTTCTGGAGGAGCGGTACGGGGTGCGGGCACGCTTCTCGAACACGCTGACGGCCTGCATCGAACGGGTCGCGGGCACCGGCGAGGCCGAGGAGCGGATCAAGGAGCGCGGCAACCCGTACCTCGCCGGGATCGGCCTGCGCGTCGAGGCCGCGCCCGTGGGCCACGGCATCGAGTTCCGCGCCGGCGTGGAGCCGGGAAGGCTCACGCCCGCCTTCATCACCGCCACCGAGGAGGGGGTACGGGCCGCGCTGCGCGCCGGCCGCCACGGCTGGCCGGTCACCGACTGCGTGGTCAGCATGACGTCCTCGCAGTACTACCCGAGGCAGAGCAAACCGCACCAGAAGTTCGACAAGTCCATCTCGAGCGTGGCCGCCGACTTTCGCAACCTCGCCCAGGTGGTGGTGGCCGCGGCGCTGCGCCGGGCCGGCACCCGGGTCTGCCAGCCGATCGAGCGCTTCGACGTCAACCTGCCGCCGCACACGTTCGACGCGGTGACGGCCCTGCTCGGCCGCCTCGGCGCGGTCCTGCGCGACACCGCGGCGGCCGGCGGCTACCTGGAGGTGAGCGGCACCCTGCCGTCGTCCCGGGTGCCGCAGGTCGTCGCGGCGCTGCCCGACCTCACCGGCGGCGAGGCGGTGCTGACCGCCCACTTCGACCACTACGCCCCGGTGACCGGCGAGGAACCGCCCGTGTTGCCGCGCCGGGGACCCGACCCGGCCGACCGGGAGGAGTGGTTCAGGGCCGTACCGCGCTGACCCTCCGCCCGGCGAGGGCGAGCACGAGGTCACCGGCGCTCGCCTCGACCGGCTCGCCCTCGCCCGCCTGCCAGTCGAGGTCGGTGGCGCGCCACAGCCGCCCGGCGGGATCGACGCCGAAATGCCTGCTGACGCCCCCGGTCACGAGGCTGTCGAGCACGAGCCGGGTGGCCTCGTCGCCGGCCGTGCGGGGCAGCCCGAGAGGAGTGGTGATGTCGAGCCCGTGGATGACGACGTGGCTCAGCGCCCCGGCGACACCCCCGCCGGGCGGGATCCACGTGGCCATGGTCTCGCTGCGCAGGTCGTCGAGCAGCCTCGCGAAAGGGAGGTCGCCGTCGCGGCGGGCCAGCCTCTCGGACAGGGCGGCGAAGTCGTTGCCGGCCGCCGCCAGCTCGGCCACGAAGGCCGGACCGTCGTAGCGGGCGGCCATCGTCAGGTGCGCGACGACATGGCGCACCTGCCAGCCCTCGCACATCGACGGCGCGTCCGGCGGCCGGCCCTCCAGCGCGTCGGCCAGCGCCCGGAACTGCGGCCCGATCTCGGTCATCCAGATCTCCTCGTCAGGGCCGCGATGTAGGCCGCGGCGCGGTCGAGCGCGGTGCCCCAGCCGGCCCGCGCCTCGGGCGTGCGCATGTGCGGCGGCAGCCCGCGCTGGGTGGTCACGACCTCGGTGGTGCCGTCGCCCAGGTCGGCGAAGGTCACCTCGGTGAGCACCCCGGAGTCGCGCTCGCGCCACGACAGGAAGCGCGGCGCCTCGACGGCCACATAGACCGCACGCATCGTGTACGTGTCTCCGGTCGTGTCGTTGACCATCGTGGTCTCGAAGGCGCCGCCCGGTCGCAGGTCGACGACGATGTTCTCCAGGGGTGTGTGGGTGCCGGCCGGGCCCCAGAAGTGGGTGAGATGCTCCGGCTCGGTCAGACAGGCGAAAACCGTCTCCACGGACGCGCGGTGCACATGTCGGACGGTGAAGTTCCCGGTCACGACTCGCCCAGGTACTTCGCGAGGCGGTCGTGCCGGTCGGCCCACTCGGCCCGCCGGGCGCCGATCCAGGCCAGCACCTCCACGAGCCGGTCGACCTCCAGACTGGCCGGGCGCGCCTGCGCCTGCTGCCGCCGGGAGACGAGCCCAGCGTCCGCCAGCACCTTGAGGTGCCGGGAGACGGCCTGCTGCGTGAGGTCGAACGGCTCGGTCAGCTCCTTGACGGTGGCGTCGCCCCGGGCGAGCCGGGCGACGATCGCCACCCGGGTGGGGTCGGCCAGGGCCGCGAAGGTGCGCGCGAGAGATTCCACTTCCACAACTTAAGCTTTGCACAACAAGCTCGTTGTGGAAAGGCTCTCAGTCGGTGAGGTGGGCGCCGATCTCGGTCTCGCTGACGTGAGTGGGCTCCAGGACGCGGTGCAGGAACTCACGCGTCCGGGCCTCGCGGGGTTTGCCGAAGACCTCGGCGGGCGGGCCCTGCTCGACGATCGCGCCGGCGTCCATGAAGACGACCCGGGAGGCCACCTCACGGGCGAAGGCCATCTCGTGGGTGACCACCAGCATGGTCATGCCCTCGGCGGCCAGGCCGCGCATGACGGCGAGGACCTCGCCGACCAGCTCCGGGTCGAGGGCGCTGGTCGGCTCGTCGAACAGCATCAGCTTCGGGTCCATGGCGAGGGCCCGGGCGATGGCGACGCGCTGCTGCTGGCCGCCGGAGAGCTGCGCGGGATAGGAGGCGGCCTTGTCGGTGAGGCCCACCCGGCTCAGGTTCTCGGCGGCGACCCGGTCGGCCTCGGCACGGCCCCGCTTGAGGACGCGCCGCTGGGCGATGGTGACGTTCTCGCGCACGGTGAGGTGGCCGAAGAGGTTGAACTGCTGGAACACCATGCCGATCCCCCGGCGTACCGCATCGATGTCGGTGTCGGGGTCGGTGACCTCCACACCGGCCACCCTGATCGAGCCGGAGGTGGGCTCCTCGAGCAGGTTGACGCAGCGCAGCAGCGTCGACTTGCCGGAGCCGGACGGGCCGATCACGCAGACGACCTCGCCCGGCTCGACCCGCAGATCGATGCCGCGCAGCACCTCCAGCTTGCCGAACGACTTGTGCAGGCCGGTGATCTCGATGGTGGACACCGGTCACCTCTCCCTTCCGGCCCGGCGCTCCAGCGCGCGGACCACCTGCGACAACGGCAGGGTGATCACCAGGTAGAGCAGCCCGGCGACCACGAGCGGCGTCGGGTTGACCCGGGTGTTGAGCGTGTCGCCGGCGAACTTGGTGAGCTCGATGGTCGCGGGGGTGACGCCGAGGACGTACACCAGGGAAGTGTCCTTGGTCAGCAGAATGATCTCGTTGGTCAACGGCGGGATCACGATGCGGAACGCCTGCGGCAGCACGATGGACACCATGGCCCGGGTGTGCGACATGCCGAGCGTGCGCGCCGCCTCCAGCTGGCCCTTCGGCACGGCCTGGATGCCTGCCCGGATCGTCTCGGCCATGTAGGCGGCGGCGGTCAGGCCCAGCCCGATGGTGACGGAGCCGTAGACGCCGCCCGGGATCTCGCGGTCGGGGAAGGCGAGCGGGATGCCGTAGCCGACCATGAAGAGCACGAGCAGGGCGGGCAGACCACGGAACAATTCGATGTACGCCGTGGCGGCCCAGCGGTACGGCAGGATCGACGAGAGCCGCATCAGCGCGAGCACCAGCCCGAGCGTCAGCCCGAAGACGAACGCGAGAAGCGTGTAGATGATGGTGTTGCGCAGCGCGACGGTGATCGCCTCGGGGAACATGCTGCGGGCGACGTCGCCGCGGAAGAACGCGTCGGACAGCCGCCCCCAGTCCGCGGCGGCGACCACGACCAGGATGACCAGGACAAAGACGAGGTAGCCGGCGACACGGACGATCCGCTGCCGCCGGCGGCGACTCAGCTTCATGTGCTTTCTTCAGCGAATCAGCTCGCGGGCTTCTCGCCGATCCATTCCTTGTAGATCCGGTCGTACGTCCCGTCGGCGCGCGCGGCGGCGATGGTCTCGTTGACGGTCTTCAGCAACTCGGCGTTGCCTTTCTTGACGGCGAAGCCGTACTGCTCACCGGTGTCGAACCCGGCCGCGACCTCCACCTTGCCGGGGTTCGCCTTGATGTACTCGTTCCAGACGGGCAGGTCGTTGACGGCGCCCTCGACCTGGTTGGTGGCGAGCGCCTGCTGCAGGGCGGCCAAATCCCGGTACGAGACGACCTCGATCTTCAGGCTCTTCTCCTTGACCTGGGCGTTGATGTACTCCTCGCCGGTGGTGCCACCCTGCACGCCGAGGCGCTTGCCGACGAGCTCCTCGAGCGTCTTGATGTTTTTGCCGGTGACGACGGCGAGCGCCTGGGTGGCGTCGAAGTAGGGGTCGGAGAAGTCGAGAACCTTCTTGCGCTCGTCGGTGATGGTCATTCCGGCGGCGGCCACGTCACACTTGCCGGAGTTGAGGTCGGCGCCGGACTTGATGCCCTCGAACGGCGTGTCCACGATCTCCTGCGTGACCCCGAGCTTCGCGGCGACCAGATCGATGAGGGCAACGTCGAAGCCGACAACCTTGCCGGTGTCATCCTTGGACTGGAAGGGCGCGTACGGAAGGTGCGTGCAGGTGGTCAGCGCCCCGCTCTTGATCAGCGCCACCCCGCTCTCGGTGGTGCCGCCCTCATCCTTCTTCGCACACCCGCCAACAAGCAGCAGGGCGGCCGCCACCAAGGCGACCCCGCGAACATGTCTGCGCATGGTCATGTGCTTCTCCCCTGTCCGGGCCCACGCCTGCTGTGGGGGTCCTGACAGAGTAATTCACCACGATCATTAACACCGGACCAGCCACATCGATCCCCTCAAATGATCGACAACGGATCCGGCGGAAAGAGATCATGCCCATCCCAGGGATCAACCGCCTCGGCGTACTCGACCTCGGCGGCCCGCTGATCCCTGCCCTCAGCCCTCGGACCATGACCGCGGTCCGGCTCCACAGCGGTCGCGTGGGCACCCTTCGGCTCCACAGCAGTCGCGTGGACGCCCTTCGGCTCCACAGGTGCCGCCTGCACACCGTTCGGCTCCACAGCGGTCGCGTGGGCACCCATCGGCGCGACAGGTGCCGCCTGCACACCGTTCGGCTCCACAGCGGTCGCGTGGGCACCCATCGGCTCCACAGCAGCCGCGTGGACACCCATCGGCTCCACAGGTGCCGCCTGCACACCCCCCGGCACCACAGCAGTCGCCCGCACAGCTGCTGCCCGCGCACCCTTCGGCACCGCAGCCGTCGCCTGCCCGCTCCCGAGCCGCGCCGCAGCGGACTGCCCGCCCCTGAGCCCCGCCGCAGCGGACTGCCCGCCCCCGAGCCCCGCCGCAGCGGACTGCTCGCTCCGGAGCCTCGCGCGGGCCGCCTCGAACACCGGCCCGGTGAGGCCGGCCAGCGGCTCGTCCCGCCACAGGGTGAGCGCCCGGCGTATCTCCTCGGTGGCCGCCTGCACGTTGCCGGTCTGATGCTCGGCGCGCGCCCGCGACAGCGCGGCCCGGAAGACCCCGCTGTCCACCGCCTCGTCAGCAACCCGGAGCACATATCCACCACCGGTCAGCGCGATCAGCGACGTCCGCTCCGGGTCGAGCGCCCGCCGCAACGCACCCACATATCGCTGAACGATGTCCACCCCGTTCTCCGGCGGATCACCGTTCCACAACGTCGCGACGATGCGCTCCACAGGCACAGGCTCCCCCGGCCTCAACAGCAGAAGAGCAAGAACCGCCCGCTGCCGGATCGGCCCGAGATCCACCTCGTCGTCGCCCCGAAACGCCCGAACCGGCCCGAGAATCTCGAACCGCGGCGCGGTCACCTCGGCACACCCATGCACCCGACCCTATCGAAGACCCACGGCAAACCTCCCTATCCCGTCACCCAATCGAATCCGTTACGCACCGCCTGATGCCGCCCGCCCATCGCCCGCCGTCTGCTGCCGCCGCGTCCGCCGCCCGCCGTCTGCTGCCGCCGCGTCCGCCGCCCGGCGTCTGCTGGCCACCTACTGGCCGCAACCCGCTGGACGCCGCTGCCGGCCCCGGCTGGCTTTCCCTTGCTGCCCGCCGCCGGTGGTCGCCCCCTGCTGCCCGCTGACGGCTGACCGCTGACCCGCCCGCTGACTGCTGCCCACTGGATGGCCTTCGCCCTCTAACCGCCGCCGCTGGTCGCCCCCTGCTGCGCCGCCCGCTGACCGCAGCTCGATTTCCTCTGCCGAGCGGCCGGCTCGTGGCGGTGGAGACGCAGCGGGTCCTCGCTCTAGATTCGGACCTGGTCGGGTGGCTGGGCGCTGCGCGGGTCGTGAGTCGAGTCGCTGCGGAGGTAGGCGAGAACGGCGAGCACTCGGCGGTTGGTGTCGTCGGTCGGGGGCAGGTCGAGTTTCGCGAGGATGTTGCCGACGTGCTTGCCCACCGCCGGGTCGGACAGCATGAGGATGCGGGCGATGGCGGCGTTGGAATGCCCCTCGGCGATCAGGGCCAGCACCTCGCGCTCTCGCGGCGAGAGCTGGACGACCGGATCGCGGTGGCGGCGCAGCAGCTGACGCACCACCTGAGGGTCGACCACCGTGCCACCCTCGACCACTTGGCGAACCGCGGCCACGAAGTCCTCCACGTCAACCACCCGGTCCTTGAGGAGGTATCCCACACCGCGCCCACCGTGGGAGTCGAGCAGGTCGGCCGCGTAGCCCTGCTGCACGAACTGGCTGAGCGCCACCACGGCCAGCCCGGGATGGTCGCGCCGCAGCTCGACCGCCGCCCGTAGCCCTTCATCGGTGAAGGACGGTGGCATCCGGATGTCGGTCAGCACCAGATCGGGCCGGTGCTCACTGACGGCGGCCCGCAGGGCGTCCGCGTCGCCGACGGCGGCCACGACGTCGAACCCGAACCGGCCCATCAGCCCGATGAGCCCTTCACGCAGCAGCACGCCGTCCTCGGCGAGGACTACGCGGATCGGTCGATCGGTCTGCACGGAATCTCCACACGGATCAGCGTCGGCCCGCCGGCCGGACTCGACAGCAGCATGCGCCCATCAGCGACCGCGACACGGTCGGCAAGCCCGGTAAGCCCGGTCCCGCGCGACGGGTCGGCACCACCCCGACCGTCGTCGAGGATCTCGACGGTCAGGATGCCGTCATGGTCGGCGACAGTCACGGCGGCTGTCGCAGCCTGGCTGTGCTTGAACACATTGGTCAGCGCTTCGGCGGCTGCGAAATACGCCACCGACTCGACGCCGGGTGGTGGCCGTGCGGGCAGGTCGGCGCGAACCGTCACCGGGATCGTGGCCTGGTCGGCCAGCTCCCGCAACGCCGCCGGCAGGCCGGCTTCGGTCAGAGTCTGCGGCCGGATGCCGTGGATGAGTTCCCGCAGCTCAGCCATGAGCAGCTTGGCCTGGTCGTGCGCGACGGCGACCGCCTGCCCGGCCGGGGAGTCGCCGGGCAGGTCGACGCGGGCCAGCCCGAGTTGCAGGGTCAGGCTGACGAGTCGCTGCTGGGCGCCATCGTGCAGGTCGCGCTCGATCCGGGCGCGCTCGGCTTCGAACGCGTCGACGAGCCGCACCCGGGATCTCGCCACCGCGGTCAGCTCGGCACGCAGCTCGCTGTCGGTCGACGCGGACAGCAACAGCCTCGCCGCAGCGGTGTGCGCGCCGGCCGTCACCGCGAGCAGGTATGGCACCGCGGGCAGCAACGCCAGCCCGAACAGCGCGTAGGGCAGCGCATCGCCGACCGTCGCGACCGTGCCGACGCCGAGCGACACCGGACCGTCACCGTCGACGAGGAACGGGCTCGCCAGCGACACCGCGATGACGACGAGCAGGATCAGCACCGCGCCGTACCAGACAGGGACCGCGCCGACGAGCAGGATCGCGTAGCAGAGCGCACGCCAGGTCGCCGGCTCCCGGTACCTGACCCGTATCCAACCGACCGGGTCGGCCGGCGCGGGACGGTGCCCGGACCTGGTCGGCCGATTGTCGGTAAGGCGCAGTCGTCGTCGTTCCAAGGCGGCTGCCGGCACGGCCACCAGAGGGCCGAGCCCTGCGATCAGCGCACCACCACCCACCAGAAGCAGCGCAAGCGGGACGAGCGCGGGCTGGTCCCACGTCACGACCCGCTGCAGAAGAATCGCCCACGGCAGGCCGAGCAGCACCATCGGCGCCCCCACCAGAACCACCATCGGTCCAGTGGTCAGCACGTAAGCAGCGGCTCGCCACGGCCACGCGGACACCAGGAATCGGCGGTGGGTGACCGCTTCCATCGCAGTGCTCGGCGTTGACATGCGGCCCAGGCTAATTGGCCGGGCTGCTCCGCCGCGGTATAGCTAGACATACCTTTTCACGGTGCCTAGGCGTAGTGCGGCACGAACCCCTCCGATGGTCGAGTGAGCCCATGCGACTCACGGCTCTGTTCCCACTGCTGCTGCTCCTGCCGGTCGCCGGGTGCACCGACCTGGCGGCCATCGACGAGACCAGCGACGACCGGCAGGAGTTCGCCTTGGCAGGCGAGCGCCTGGTCATCGACAACGACGGCGTCGAGCTCCGGCTGACGGCCGGCACCGGTGACGCCGTCGTGGTGCAGCGGTCGCTGACCGGCAAGGCGACCGTCGACGGCAACGCCTCCTGGTCCATGCGCGACAACACGTTGCGGCTGAGTGTCTCCTGCAGCGGTTTCGTGCCCGACTGCGGCGGCCGCCACGTCGTCGGTGTGCCGCCCGGCGTCGAGGTCCAGGTCACCAGTGACTCGCCGGTCCGGGCCGTCGGTCTCGGCGCGGCCCTCACTGCGACGGTGTCCGACTCCTGGCTCCACGTCGAGAGCCCGGGCGGCCCGCTCCGGCTCGACGCAGGCCTGGCAGTCGAGGTCACCGGCGCCCGCTCGGCCGACGTTGCGGTGTCGTCCAGAGACGATGACGTGCGCATCAACTTCACCAGCCCACCTAGCCACGTCGAGGCCCGTGCCGCAGGCTCCGTCGACGTCGTGTTGCCCGCCGGCCCTGAGACCTATCGAGTGACCGCCACGCCCGGCGGATCGGCGTTACGCCATGACCCCGCCAGCAAGCGCTCCATCTCTGCGACGGCCGGCGACGCCCACGCCGCTCGGGTCCGGAAGGCGCGCTGATGTTGGAGTTGATCGACGTCACCAAGGTCTACCGAGGCGGCAAGCGAGCGGTCGACGGCGTGACCATGAGCCTCGGCCCGGGCGTACTGGGCCTACTCGGTCCCAACGGCGCCGGCAAGTCGTCGCTGATGCGAGTGGCCGCCACCGTCACGAGGCCGACGACCGGGCAGGTCCTGTTCGAGGGCACTGACGTGGTGACCAAGCCCGACGCCCTCCGCCATCGCCTCGGTTACCTTCCACAGGACTTCGGCGTCTATCCCCACCTGACCGCGCGTGAGTTCCTCTCCTACCTGGCGGCGGTCAAGGGCTTGCCGGCGCGTGCCGCCCGGGCCCGCATCGACGACTTGCTGGCGCTGCTGAACCTCACCGAGGCGGCCCGCCGCCCACTCGGTGGCTACTCGGGCGGCATGCTGCGGCGGGTGGGCATCGCGCAGACGCTGCTGGCCGATCCCCGCGTGGTCATCGTCGACGAGCCCACCGCGGGTCTCGACCCGGAGGAACGCGTCCGATTCCGCAACCTTCTCAGCGAGCTTGCAGCCGACCGGCTTGTCCTGTTGTCCACTCACATCGTGTCCGACGTCGAGTCGGTGGCCGGCGACATCGCCATAGTGGCACGCGGCCGGGTACTGCGCCGTGGCAGTCCCGACGCTCTGGTCCGGACGGTGGAGGGCCAGGTCTGGGAGATGACGATCCCACCGTCCGCGCTCGGCGCCGTTCAGGCGCGACACACGGTGAGCCGGATCGTGCGCACGAGCGACGGCGTGCACGTCCGGCTGCTTTCCCCCGATCCACCGGCGCCCGATGCGGTTCCCGTGCGCCCCGACCTCGAGGACGCTTACCTCGCCGCGGTCGGCACGATGCGGGAGGTGGCCCGATGAGGCCCGTAGTACTGGCCGCAATGGCCGTGGCGGACTTCCGAGAACGGGTGCGCAGACCGGCGTACATCGTGGTTCTGCTCGCGGCCGTCTGTCTCGGCTATCTGGCCGTCCCAGCCGTCGGAGACCACTGGACGATCGTCAATGCCGGGTCCTATCGCGGCGTCTACGACAGCGCCTATGTCGGTACGGTCACGGCACTGGCGGGAGCGTTGTGGTTGTCGGCCGGAGGCTTCTACGTGATTCGCTCGGCCGTTGCGCGCGATCGGCAGAGCGGCGTGGGTGAACTGTTGGCGGCCACGCCGATGCGCACCGGCGACTACCTGATCGGAAAGTTCCTCAGCAACCTGCTGGTCCTGTCCTCTATGGCTGCGACGCTGGCCGCGGCAGCCCTGGCGATGCAGCTGGCCCGCGGCGAGTCCCGATCCGTCGACCTGGTCGCCCTGCTGGCACCGTTCGTGCTCTGCACCCTGCCGGTGCTCGCTGTGGCAGCGGCGGCGGCCGTCGTCTTCGAGACCACTCCCCTGCTTCGCGGCGGTCTGGGCAACATCATCTGGCTGGTCGTCTCGTTGATCGGCCTGATCGCCGGTCAGTCCGCGGACGCTCCCTTCGGCGGCCTGGGCGTAGGCGCCTTCGCCGAGTCGCTGCGCGACGAACTGGCGGCGCGGGGCCTCAAAGGCACCGATCTGGCGCTGGGCTTGATGTACATGGACGATCCACCCCGCCCTGTTCCCTGGGACGGCATCGACTTCACTGCCGCCTTCGCAGGTAAGCGCATGGCCCTCATCGCCCTGGCCGTCGGTGTGGCCCTCGTGCCGGCACTGTGGTTCGACCGCTTCGACCAGGCGCGCCGCACCGCCCCCGCGGCCAAGAAGCAGTCACTCGATCGTGCCGTCGCACTACGGTCGGCAGCGCCAAGATGGGCACGTCCGGCGCCCGTCGCCACGCCGCTGCAGCCACTCGGCCCGCCGGGCCCGCCAGCGAACGGGGTGTCATCGTCCGGTGTCGGCCGGCACCGCTCGGCGGCGGAAGTGCTGACAGCGGGCGAGTCGGGCGTTCACGGGCCGTGGCGCGCGGCGGGTGCTCTACGGGTCGTGGCCGGGGAGGTGCGAATCCTTGCCGGTGGCGTCTCCCGATGGTGGTGGCTGGGCACGTTGGCCCTGGTCGTGGCCGGTGTTGCTGTGCCATCTGCGGCGCCGGTGGCGCTCATGGCGGCGTGGATCTGGCCGGTGCTGATCTGGTCGCGGCTCGGTTGCCAGGCGCGCGAGCAGCACGCAGAGGCGCTCCTCGACTCCTGCCCTGCGCCGTTGCTGCGCACGCTGGCGCAGTGGCTGAGCGGCGTCGTGCTGACGGCCGTCGTGAGCTTCGGCCCGGCCCTGGCCATGGCTGCTGACGGTCACTTCGCCGACTGGCTCGCCGGCGCGGCCTTCATTCCCGCGCTGGCGCTGGCCGCCGGTGTCATCAGCCGCACGCAGAGGTTGTTCCAGGCCGCATACCCGCTGCTCTGGTACATGGTGGTCAACGACGTCGCGGGTCTCGACTACATGGGCGTCCTCGCCGGCGGTCCCCAACCGCTCATAATCGCCACCGCTGCGGCGCTCCTGCTTCTCGCGGCCCTCGCCGTCGTCGCCCTCCGCCACCGCCTCCGATGAACGCCCTTCCGCCGGACCACGGCGAGTTCCTCCGGTGGTCACTATCGCCACCGCCGCGCACCGCCACCCGCACGCCCGTCGTCGCCAGGAGGCCGCCGTGATCCGCACTGCCACCGTCACTGCCATCGCCACCGCTGCCACCGCCACCGCTGCCGCTGCCACTGCCACTGCCACTGCCACTGCCACCGCTGCCACCGCCACCGCTGCCACTGCCACCGCCTCCGCTGCCACTGCCACCGCTGCCACCGCCTCCGGCGGCGCGACCGCCACCCGCACGCCAGCCGTCGCCCGGAGGCCGCGGTGATCCGCACTGCCACCGTCACTGCCATCGCCACCGCTGCCACAGCCACCGCCACCAGGCGCAACGCCATCCGCGGGCCAGCGCAGGCCGCGCCATTGCCACTCGCAAGGCCCGACGCACCATCCGGACAGCCTCCGCCACCCGCGGGGCTGGTGGCGGCGGCTGTCCGCATTACCGTGCCCCGCCCCCAGGGCCCATCCCGGCCCTGGACCGCCGCCACCTCAGAACGTCGCCACCGCCAGGCCGCCGTCGCTGTCGCTGTGGCGGTCGGGGTCGGAGTCGCAGCGGCGGTCGGGGTCGGACTCGCGGTGGCGGTCGCAGCGGCGGTCGGGGTCGCTGTCGCGGTGACGGTCGCGGTCGGGCGGCAGGGTCTGCGGGGCGAGCACGACACCCCGGGCGAGCGGCGTCACTTTACAATGAAAACCGTTTCCAACAAGATGGGAGACATGAACGACACCCGTCCTCGTGTGACTGTGCTGGCCGGCTTCTCGGCGGCGGCTACTGATGCTGTGGCCCGTAGCCTGCTGCTTACCGACCCCTCGCTGATTCTTGTGGCGCATGATCTTGCCGGTGTTCGGGATGGGGTGGTGCGGCGGACCGTGCGCACGGCTGGGGAGGTTTTGGAGGAAGGGCGGACCGATCTGGTGCACGGATGTGTGTCGTGCACTCTGCGGGAAGACGTGCTGCCGACCCTTGTGCGGCTGAGCCGGGCGCATCCGGCTAGCGATCTGGTGCTGGCGCTACCTCCGGCGATCGAGCCGGAGGCTGTTGCGGCGGCCTGCGCTGTGGGCTCGGTTGACGGGGTGGCCGTGACCGATGCCGTGCGGTTCGATTCGTACGTTGCCGTGGTGGAGGCTGCGGGCGTCGTCGACGATCTGTGCAGCACGGACAGCCTGCGTGACCGTGGCCTGCATGCGGCGGGCAACGACGAGCGGGCGGTCGCCGATGTGGTGGTGCGGCAGATCGAGTTCGCCGACACCGTCGTGGTGTGGAGCAGTCCGGGCGCGGACGCGTTCGAGCGGCATCGGCTTGCCGCGCTGCTGCATCGGCTGGCGCCCTGGGCGGCGCATGTGCACGTCGGCGACAGCCCCAAGGTCGACTGCACGGGGCTTGCCGGGCGATTGCTGCGCACGGGGCGTCACGACCCGGGCGTTCCGGGCATGATGGGCAGGGCGCTGGAGGGGTATCCGATCGGCATTCACGACCGGCACGGCGAGCACGGGGTCAACGCGATGCTGTTCCGCAGCCGGCGGCCGTTCCACCCGCAGCGGCTGCACGACGCGCTCGACGATCTGACCGCGGAGGCGCTGCGAGGGCGCGGGCAGCTGTGGATCGCCACCCAGCCGGGTACGGCGATCGCCTGGGAGTCGTCCGGCGGTGGCCTGCTGCTCGGCAACCTCGGGCACTGGCTCGCCGCGCTGCCCCGCGAACGGTGGGACGAGGCGAGCGACATGCGCCGGCTCGCGGCCGATGCTGCCTGGGATCCCTACTACGGCGACCGGGGCACCGTGCTGTCGTTCGTCGGTTTCGGGCTCGACGTCGACGCGATGACCGCGACGCTGGGCCGCTGCCTGCTCACCGACGCGGAGATCGCCGACGGCGCCGAGAGCTGGGGTGCGCTGCCCGACCCGTTCGCCGACTTCTTCCCGCTCGACGACGGCGCCGACCAGCCCGCGTCCGCCGAACGAGCCGTCTCGTGACGCCGGCCCCGTTGACGAGACCGGCGACCGGCGACCGGGCCCGCAACGGGACCGGCAACACCGGCAGGGCCAGCAAAGAGCGAAACCGCCGCCAAGGCCGTCGAACGGCCGACACGGTCCGCGAACGGGGGCGGTGGCCTTTTCAGGCAGGTGGTGCTGGCCGAAGAGTTGAGTTTGCGGCGGGGACGGAAGGGGACCCAGGCACGACCGCCACCCGAACGGGCGTACGCGATGGGGCGTACCTGGAGGGACAGTAGGCCGATGCAGACGGTTTCGATCGACGTGGGAGACGACGGGACCCTGAGTGCGGTGCTGCGCGGCGAGCTTGACTTCACTCAGGCGGCGCGGATTGTGGCGGCTATGGAGGCCGCCATTGACGATTGCCGGCCGGACAGCGTTCGGGTTGATCTCGCTGAGGTTACCTTTCTCGACTCCTCGGGCATCGGGGCGCTTGTTCGGGCCATGAAGGCCGCCGATCAGGTCAACGCCTCCTTTGTCGTCGAGCGGCCCACGCTTGTGGTCTTCGATCAGCTCAATACCGCGGGGCTGGTTGATGTCTTCGGATTGCGGCGGGCATGATCCCGGAGACCGACTCGGGCTACCTGCAACGGCTGGCGGAGCTCGAAGCCCGGGTCGACCAGGCCAGGCTCAGCCCCGAGATCCTCAGCGAGCGGGCGGCGGGGTTGCTGGCCGGGCGGATCGGGTGCCGCATCGACGAGGCTCATGCTCACCTGCGGCTGCTCGCCGGACAGCAGAACACCAGCGTCGCCTCGGTTGCGGCCACCGTCATCGGGGCGCTCGAGATCCGGCGTTCCACCTCGCTGCGGCAGGTGCGGCACTCTGTCGAGGAGGCTCTCCGGGCCACCGATCAAGAGCCTGACCAGCCGGTACGGGTGAGCGCGCCGGATGCGTCGTACTCGTGGCTCGACGTCGTGCAGCAGATGCTCAACGCGCTGCCGGGCAAGCACATCGTCGTCGTCCCGGTCCGCGGGGACGACGGGCGGATCACCGACTACGAGTGTGTGGCCGTCAGCCCGGGCATGCGGGACCTGTCCGGCCGCACCGGGCCGCAGCTGATCGGGATGGCGATCAGCACCGCCTACCCGGACATCGTCGGTGGGCCGGTCTGGCGGGCCTGGGCCGACTCGCTCACCGACGGGCATCCCCGCTCCGTCGAGCCGTTCACCTATGTGCACATCGACAACGGCGACGCCAGCGAGCACCTGCTCACCGTGCGGGTGCGTCCCGTCGGGCCGGGGCTGCTCAACTCCTGGGTCATGCACGACGAGCAGACCCGGCTCGCCGAGCGTATCGACCAGACCGAGCGTCTCGGCAACCTCGGCTACGGCGAATGGGATCTGATCACCGACACCACCGTGTGGTCCGACGGCCTGTACCGGATCTACGAGCGCGATCCCGCTGACGGCCCGCTGCCCCGGGCCGAGTCCGAGGCGCTCGGGCTGCCCGAGGACGAGCCGCTGCGGCGCCAGGCGGCCGAGGAGTTCGGGCGCGGCGAGACCATCGACCTCACCACCCGGGCGCTCATCAACGGCAAGGTGAAGCACCTGCGGGCGGTGATCGACACTGTGCGGGACGCCGAGGGGCGGCCGCGCAAGGTCTACGGCATCATCCAGGACGTCACCGCGCGCGAGACGAGCCGCCGCAAGCTTGCCGAGGTCGAGCGGCAGCTGCACGAGCATCAGCAGGATCTGGCCGCCGAGCACCGGCTCGCCGCCCAGCTGCAGCACATCGTGCTGCCCATCCCCGAGACACCCGTGGACCTGCCCGGCCTGCGGGCCGCCGTCCGCTATCTGCCCGCCGAGCAGGCCAGCCGGATCGGCGGCGACTGGTTCCACGCGGCGCTTGCCGGGGACGGCAGCGTCGTGCTCGCCGTCGGCGACGTCGCCGGGCACGGCGTGCAGGCCGCGGCCACCATGGCGCAGCTGCGCCACACCATGGCCGCCCTCACCATGACCACCACGTCGCAGCCCGCCGAACTGCTCGCCCACCTCAACCGCCTGCTGCTCGCCCTCGGGGTGTCGACAGCGCCCGCCACGGCCGTCATCGTCCGCTGGGAGCCGGCGACCCACGCCTGCACGTGGTCGCAGGCCGGCCATCCGCCTCCGCTGCACGCCCGCGCCGGCGTCGCCGTCGAACTGCCCCGTCCGGCCGGGCCGCTGCTCGGCGGGCTGGCCCACGCCGAATACGGCACCAACTCCCTCGACCTGGCGGCCGGCGACATCCTCCTGCTCTACACCGACGGCCTCGTCGAGCACCGCGAGCGGACCCTGTCGGAGGGCACCGCACCGGTCGCCGATCTTATGAGCCGGGTCACCGCGGAGCGGCGCGACTATCCGCTCGACGTGCTCCTCGCCGGCCTGCAACGCGCGAACCCCGACGACGACACGTGCCTGCTCGCCGTACGCCGGACTGATTGTGGAAACGGCCATGACTGAGCCGCCGGACCACGACCGGCTCCACCGGGATTTCACCCTCGGCAGCCTGGTCGCGCTGCGCCACGAGATCGAGCAGTGGGCGGGCGCCCACGGGCTCACCGGGCTGGTGCTCTACCGGTTCGTCGTCGCGGTCAACGAGATCACCACCAATGCGGTACGCCACGGCGGCGGTCACGGGCACGTCCGGCTGTGGCGGGCCGCCGACGGGCTGCACTGCACCGTCACCGACCGGGGCGCAGGCCTGCCCGCCGGCGTGCGGCCCCGCGCCCCGCTGCCGGACGCCGTGGGCGGCCGCGGGCTCTGGCTGGCGCGCCACGGCACCGACGAGTTCACCCTGCGCAGCGGGCCTCGGGGCACCGCCGTGAGCCTGGCCCTTTTTACTCACGCGACGTGACCCGCGAAAGCCCCTACCATCGGGCGGATGAGCCCCCGGAGTCTCACCCAGGCCGAGGCCGAGCAGCGTGCCGCGCTGATCGCCGTCGAGCGCTACGACATCGCGATCGACCTCACCGACCTGCCCACCGGCTCCGGTGTGGCCTGCGTGTCGACCGTGACCTTCACCTGCCGCGAGCCCGGCGCCTCGACGTTCGCCGACTGTGTCGCGCCGATCGTCTCGGCGACGCTCAACGGTGAGCCGCTGCCGCCCGCCGCCGACGGCCGGATCCCGCTGGCCGGGCTCGCCGAGCGCAACACGCTGCGCGTCGAGACGCTCCAGACCGACACGACCGAGGGCGCCGGTGTGCACAAGGCGGTCGACCCGGGCGACGGCGAGGTCTACGTCTGGACGACCTTCGCGCCCGACGAGGCCCGCTATCTGTTCGCCTGTTTCGACCAGCCCGACCTCAAGGCGCCGCACGCGTTCACCGTGACCGCCCCCGAGCGCTGGACGGTCGTCTCCAACACCGCCGATCCCACGATCGAGACCCACGAGGGTGTACGCCGGTGGGCGTTCCCGGACACGCCGGTGCTCGCCACGTACAACACGGTCGTGAATGCCGGCCCGCTGCACGAGGTGCGCCGCACGGCCGGCGGGCACGACCTGGGCCTGTTCTGCCGCCGCTCGCTGGCGCCCATGCTCGACCGGGACGCCGACCAGATCTTCACCGTCACCGAGCAGGGGCTCGCGTTCTTCGGCGAGGTCTTCGGCATGCCGTTCCCGCAGCGCAAGTACGACCAGGTCTTCATGCCCGACTTCGGCGGCGCGATGGAGAACTGGGGCTGCGTCACCTGGATGGACTCGTTCCTCAAGCGGACCGCGCCCACCCCGGCCGAGCAGGAGATGCTGGCCGTGGTGCTGCTGCACGAGCTGTCGCACATGTGGTTCGGCAACATCGTGACGATGCGCTGGTGGGACGACCTGTGGCTGAACGAGGCGTTCGCCGAGTTCGCGTGCTACTGGGCGGCCGAGCACGCCACCCGCCACACCGACGCGCGGGTCGGCCTGCTCGCCGGTGAGAAGCTCGACGCGTACCTCGCCGACCAGGGCCCGATCTCCCACCCGATCCGCCAGCCGGTGCCGGACGTCGCCGAGGCTGCGTCCATCTTCGACGCGATCACCTACCCCAAGGGCGCGTCGGTGCTGCACCAGCTCATGACGTACGTCGGTGAGCAGCACTTCGTCACCGGCATGAAGAAGTACTTCGCGCGGCACGCGTGGGGCAGCACGGTCCTCCAGGATCTGATCGACGCGCTGGCCGAGACCTCCGGGCGCGATCTGAACGCGTGGCGCGCGGGCTGGCTCGAGACCGCCGGGGTCGACCGGTTCACGTTCGACGGCGTGACGCTGACGGGCAGCGGGCCGGCCGGTGAGCCGCGACCCCAGGTGCTGGCCGTGGCGGCGTACGAGAAAGGCCCGAAGGGGTTGACCCGGACGGCGCTGGAGCGGGTGGACGTGCAGGCGGCGGCGACCGCCGTGACGCTGCCCGCGGGCGCCGACCTCTACCTGGTCAACGACGACGACCTGACCTTCGCCACCGTCCGGCCCTCGGCCGCCGACCGGCAGACCCTGATCGACCAGGCCGGAGCGCTGCCGGCCCCGGTGTCGCGCGGCGTCGCCGTGGCCACCGTCTGGGACATGCTGACCGCCGGCGAGGCGACCCCCGCCGAGGCGGTGCGCTGCCTGACCTCGGTGCTCGACGCGGAGACGGCCGACACGGTGATCGAGCCGTACCTGCGCCTGGCCGGCGACGCCGCCGAGCTGTGGGCCGGCGACGCCGACCGTCCCGCGCTGCTGGCCCAGGTCTTCGCGACGTGCACGCGTCTCGCCGAGCAGCCCGCCCGCCGCCAGGTGGCGCTGCGCGGCATGATCCGCTCGGCGGCCGACCTCGACACGGTCGCGAGCCTGAAGAAGAGCGCCGACGGCGACCCCGACCTGCTCTGGCGCTGCCTGAGCCGCGCGGCCGAACTGGGCGGCGACACCGAGGCCGAAGCCGCCGACCTGCTCAAACGCGACCCCGACCCGGACGCCACCTATCGCGCCCTCGCGGTGCGCGCCGCCCGCCCCGACGCCGCCGAGAAGGCCGCGGTCTGGCAGAGGATCGCCGTCGACCGGGCCGTGCCGATCAGCGCCCTCTTCATGGTGACGGCGGCCTTCTGGCGCCCCGGCCAGGACCACATCCTGGCAGGCTACGGCGACAAGTATTTGGACCTGCTGCCCGGCTTCGACCGCGGCGGCATGATGCCGGCGATGGCCTACTCCGGTCGGCTGCTCCCCCGCTTCGGCGTCGCCGCGGACTTCCCCGCCCGCGCCGAGCAGGCCGTCGCCGAGGCCGCGCCGGTGATCCGCCAAACCGTGCTCGAACGGGCCGACGAGCTACGCCGCATGCTGCGCGCCCGCGGCTAACGCTGTTTTCGCCGGCGGCGCCATCGGGGCAGCCGCTTGCCGGCGATCAGATAGACGGCGTACGCGAGAGCCACCACCGCGGCGGCGACACCACCCCAGCCGTACTTGACGATCAGCGGCCATCCCGTGGAGACGAGCGCCAGCGCCAGCAGCAGCCGATGAGCGGAGAGCCGCTGAACGGGACCCCGGCGGCCCTCCCGCCGCGGCTCGTCACCCGATTCGTCGCTCATGCCGTCCCCACCGCAACGAGGCTATCCTTCGCCCGCGCGCCAAGATTCCCCCACCGCCGGCCGAGCGGCGTCAATCACTCCTCGGGGACGACCCGATCGCCAAGTAGGTTGAACTCTACCTAGCCCCATGGTAGAGATAAGGCATGGGACGTCCCCGGATGACGCTGCAGACTCAGATGGTGCTGCGGGCACTTCTGGAAGATCCGACGCATGAGCGGTACGGCTTGGAGCTGTCGACCGCGTCCGGGCTGCCGTCCGGAACCATCCACCCCATCCTCGCCCGCCTCGAGAAGCTCGGCTGGCTTGAGTCGCACTGGGAGGACATCGACCCGGCACGTGAGGGCCGACCCCGTCGACGCTACTACCGGCTGAGCCCGGACGGTGCCGAGCACGCGCGCACAGCCTTGGACGACGCGCGCACGCCGGTGAGCCGATTCCTGGAAGGGCGCGTTAAGCCGCGCCTGGCCGACGGAGGACTGGCGTGAAAGGGCCCTTGATCCTTCCGGACATTCCCGCGTTGACGGACGGCGATCGGGCCGAGCTGTCCCAGATCCTGCGCGGCAGGCAGATTCAGCGATTCCTGCTGACCGTGATCGCGCTGCAGTCCTGCACACTGCAGGCCATCGACTGCATCCGGGTCCTGGACAACGCCGCCTACTGCGAGAAGGAACTCGACGACCTCCTGGTGGATCGGCTCTTCAAGAACCTGGAGAGCATCTTCGAGGCGCTGGCCGGCGAGTCGATCGACGAATCCCACATCGCGAACCTCGCCCGGTGCGCGGAGGAGATCAGCCAGCTGGTCGAGCAGCTCGCCGTCGATCGCCACCCGAGGGCGGCGGCGGTCACCGCGGCGGGACAAGCCACGCCGTGGACCAGCGCCGTCCGCCTGACCCTGGTGTCGGTCCGGGTCCTTCCCGCCGCCGCCCAGCCCCGCTACGCGGAGGAGTGGCAGGCCGAGCTGTACGAGCTGGCGCTCTCCGGTGCGTCACGGTGGACTCAACTGATCTACGCGCTGCGGATCCTCAACGAGGCGTGGGTGCTGCGAGCCGAGCTCAAGGCGCCCGCACCCGAGCGGATCCGGCCATGAGGACGACGGCCTGGGCCGCGATCGGCGGTGTGGCGACCGCCGCGGCCGCAATGAGCGGACCCGCCCTTGCCGGCATAGCGTCCGTGCTGGCGTTGGCCCTTGTCGCCTTCTGCTGGGTGCTGGCCAGCTCGAAACGCACGGCCAACCTGGTCGATCTGGTCCGGGCGATGCGGAGGCCGGCCGGGTCGGCCCGCCCGGCTCGGACGGCTCGGACGGCTCGAACGGCCCGGACGAAGACCTAGTCAGGTCGATGCCGGGCACCGCTCGAATGCTTCGAGGCGGGGCAGGGTTGAGGCGCGGGATCGGAAGCTGTTCACAAAGCCGCCGTGCGAGGGTCTTCGCGTGCCCGCTTCGACTCATTCGCCGGCTACGCCGAAATGGTGCCCGACACGAGCAGGATGGCGCCGTCGGGCTTCCCGCATTTACATCGCGGTGCTCAGGGCGGCATCGTCGTCCTGTATCGACCTCTTGGATGTCCTCGCGCTTCATGACCGCAGCGGCGGAGGCAGTGGCAGCACTCAAGGCCGTCCGGACCGCTGGCCGTGCCACCGATCTGGCCATGCTGACCGACAACACAATCGACGACCTGGCCGACCCTTCGATCGATTCGGCATAGGACGGTGCGGACATCAGCCTGGTCTACTGCCCTCTCGTCGGCACGAGCACGCGTCGAGCTTCCCCCGCCTGCATCACGCAGCGTTACAGACCGCTGCTAGCCGATGCGCTCGCTCTGCGGCTAGGTGAGTACGTTCGACGCCCGGCTACCGAGCGTTTCGGCCCTGAGGCTTTCGCGGGTCATACTCGCCCTCAAGGTATGCAATGAACCGCTCAGGATGCTGAATGTAGGTTGCGATCGTGCTCGGGCGGTGGTTGCCGGCCGCGACGAGCTCTTGGTGGTACCTCGCGAGTTCGGCGCGCAGCTCGGCTGCGGTCCATGCCTGCTCAGCCATCAACAAATCATCTATGAGGTGCCGCTCTCGGGGTAGCCCACATCGCCCTCATCGCCAGATCGGTGCACTTCGCACCGCGGGCCTCCGGAATTGAAGCGGCCCAAGCGGCACTTCTACGCGGGTGGGATGTCCGTCAGGCTCAGTTGGTACCAGTCGGTACCGTGAAAGACGTGCAGGTCCGGACCGCGTCCCACCAGGCGTACATGATCCGGCAAGGGCTCGCCGTCGGGTAGCACCAGCCGGTACCGGCCCGCGTCGCGCAGGTCGCTGTCGCGCAGTTCGCCGACGACCAGACGATCCCGGTTCGGTCCATGGCCGCCGGCCATCCCCACGCGACGGTCATCCACGACGAGACTCCTGGCGCCGTGGGCGAGCTCGTTACGCCACACGGTCACCTTACCGTCCTCGACCTTCACTACCGGAAAGTCGGAGTAGTAGCACGCCCAAGCGGTATCCCCAACGACATTGAGCGCGTAGCAGTCGTCGATCGGCGCCGTGTCGTCCGGGGAGAACCGCCAGTCCGGGTCTCCACCCAGGCCGAAGCGGGTCAGCCCGCAAGAGCCCAACGGCTCGGGTCCGGGACCGCCCCAGCCGTAGTTGCCGAACACGCCCTCGTCGAAGTAGCCGACCCAGGCATCGCCGGACGGCGTAGTGAACACGTCCTCGACGCCGTCACCGAAGGTGTACTCGGCGACCACGGCGCCGTCCGGGCCGTACACGAGCGCGTTGCGGTCCGGACCCTCCGGCCGCCACCGGCACCGCGCCGCGACCACCAGGAAACGGCCGTCCGGCAACGGCTGGACGGTGGCGTGCGCCAGCGGCATCTCCGCGATCCGCACCACCCGAACCGGGCCGGACGATTGCACCGTGATCCGAGCCTCGGCCGGCCGGGCCGCCCGCGGATCCGGGAACGACGCCCACCCGGGCTGTACCGTCACCGATGTCAACGCCTCCCGATCGGCGGGCGTGGACCACAGAGCGACAGCTTCACCCGCCGGGCCGACCGATACCGACAGCAGCACCTCGTCGTCGGCAGCCGTCAGCTGACCATGCCGGCGCACTGGCACGACCGGCAGCGCCAGCACCTCGGCACGCTGCTGCTGTTCACGTTCCTTCAGTTTCTTCTCCCACCCGGCCACCGCAGTATTCGATCACTTCGGACGTCCGAGCGGAAACGGATACGAGCCCCGCGGCTTCAGGCAGCGCGGCCCGAAGCAACAGCCCGCCGGCGAGTGCACCATGCCCGCGACGACCCTTCGGTCGCGTCTCCGGCCCGACCGAATCGCGGCGTGCAGGCAAGCGCGCGTCGACGTTGCACAACCGTCAGTCGTAACCGCTCATATATCACTCGCCCGATCCGTCGACCGGGCTGGACCGTTCGAACACACCACTGCCGTTCACGCGCCAGATCGTCATGATGCCGGACCGCCCTTGAAGTCTGCGGCGTACGTGCTCGACGCTGTCCAGCCGGAGTGTGCCCCGCTCTTGGAAAGAGACAACGCCGTCGGTGACCTCCGGGTCGAGTCCGAGGTCGGCCAGCATCCGCACGGCCGCGTCGCATGTGTCCGCAGTAGGCACCACGTATGCCTTCCCGCCGTCGTTCTCACAGCAGCTACGGGTGTCGCAGACTGCCCACAGGCAGGCAAGGAGCCCGGCGATGCCACGGTCCACGCATGCCTCTTTGCCGTGTGCCCGGAGATGAACCTGGCGGTGACTCACTGCGATCAGTCCGCCATTGATCAGCCTGCAGGATGGGCACAGGGGGTAAGGCCCGAGTGCTAACGGCTTCATTACCCTCCCGCGCAAGGGAAACGAGCGGACGGACTCGACTCGCATTCGTGACGATAGCTGTCTGTTCCAAAAGACCCGGGCCGCAACCGCGCGCACTCTCATCGGCACGTCCGCACAGCGTCGCGACATGATCAACTTCGCCGTCGGGAATCCACCGAATGACCGTTCGCTGCTTGCGTCGCTCATCGCGCGCCCTGGGTACGTGGTCAAGGCACGGCGGGCGTCAACACCGAGATCGACCGTGCGCAGCAGCGCGGTCAGCGCGTTTACCGCCTGAGTGCGCTCGCCGCTCATCTGCTCGCGAGCCGCTGCCAGGACCCGCAGGGCGGTGCGCTCGCCGGCCTGCCGCGGCCGGCACAGGTGGTCGACCTCCAGGCTGCGAGCGGCCTGGGCCATCGCGACGGCGTCCACGGTGTCGTTCTTGCCGCGGCGACGCCGGGTGGCGGCCGGGATCTCGGGTGCCTCCGCGACGGTCAACCGGCCGCGACGAGCTGCTCGGTGAAGGTGGCGCCGTAGGGGCCGGCGCCGTCGATGACGATCAGCGGCGCCGTGTTCTGGGAGTGGCGTTGGATCCCGCCGACGGCACGGCGCAGCCTTGCTGGACTGGCCGGGAACTGTGCCTGCTGACTGACCGCGCCGGTGCCGGCGGCGATCAGGACGAGGGTATGGGAGGCGGCGTGGGTGTCCACGCCGACGATGAAGTCGTGCTGGTCTGCGACGATCGTCATCGCCCCGTACTGCCCTTCCCGGGGAGACGTCGTGACGGCGTCGGTCCAGGAAAGGTGCTCTCGAGGCAGGACTGTGATGAGCCAAGACCCGCTGCAATGGGTCGGGCAGGCTTCTCTCGTTGGCGGCGACTGAACTCGCCGTCTGCCACTAGCGGTGATCAGCCGCGCCGACGGCCAGTTTGGCAACCAGGTCGCGGAAAGCGTTCAGATCGCCGATCACTTCCTCCGCGCGGTGTGGATGTTGGTACAGGTTGTAGTAGCGAGCACCGATAACGTCCGGGTCGGCGATTTTGTCACCCGGGATGACGCCTGAGGCGATGGTCATTGTGGCCGCGTGAATCCCAAGCGGTCGCAGTTCAGCGTGCAGGGTGTGAGCCCAGTTGCGCAGGCCGGCCATGGCCAGTCCCACGTTGGCCAGGAACGGCGCGGGGATCACGGAAGACACGCCGGTCGTCAGCAGCAGCGTTCCCGCTCCTCGATCTCGCATCTGCGGGAGCAGGTGTCCCACCGCTGTCACCGCGCCCAGGACGTGCAGCTCGAACTGCGCCAGAGCGGAGGCAACCGTGGTCTGCGCGGCGTCGGTGATCGGCCCGGTCGGACTGGGGCTGTATTCCAGGACATCGATCGGTCCGAGCCGATCTTCCGCCGTCGAGAGAGCGTCGGCAAGCGCGTCGCGATCACGGATGTCGGCCGGGAACGCGGCGGCGGCCACGCCCAGCCCGGCCAGCTCGTCCACCATGCCGCCCAAGGTTGCCTCGCTCCGGGCGACCAACCCGACCCGGAAGCCGTGGCCACCGAAGGCGCGGGCCACGCCCATCCCGAGTCCCGGGCCGGCTCCGACGATGACCAGCGTCTTCGGCACCACAACATCCTTCCCGCCCGCAGCCGTTTGCCTTCAGGCCCACCGCACCTTTGCGCCCGGCGGTTACTGTTTGTTCGTAGCAACATGATCGGTCACCGCCGATACGGCGACAAGACGGCACATCAATGTCGGTGACGCACACGGAGGTAACCCCCTTGCCGCCCCTGGGTGACACCGCACCGGACGGACGACAGCTCGACATCACGCTCCCGTCGCCGGACTCAGGTGATCACGCGTCCGCGGATGAGGAATGTCGGCAGGTGCTGCAAATCCTCACCCTGGTCGGCGACAAGTGGACGATCCTGGTCATCGGCCAGCTCCGCGACCGAACCCTGCGCTTCAGTGAACTGCACCGTGTCGTCACCGGCATCTCGCAGCGCATGCTCACCCGCACGCTGCGGCAGCTCGAGCGTGACGGCCTGCTCACCCGCACAGTGCACCCCAGCGTCCCGCCGCGCGTCGAATACGCGCTGACGCAGCTGGGCACGACGCTTCTGGAGTCTGCCACCATGCTCGCCGCCTGGGCTGCTACCCACCGGCAAGAGATCATCGACCGGCGGCGGCGCTTCGACGGAACCTGTTAGTCGCAGACGCCCTCATTCGAGCCAAGCCTCTGATCAGCGGAATCCCGTGAGTGACAGCAGGACGTATCCCACTGCGGTCAGCGGAAGGGCGAGCAGCAGCGCGAGCCCGCGCTGGGGCCAGGACCGGCTCACCAAGGGCGGCTGCGCAAAGATGACCCCCGGTTCGCGCCAGGACGCCCGCCGCACCGAAGACCGTGCCGGCCAACACGCCCGACCCCATCCAGATCCACGCGGTTGCGTCGTACATGTTCGCCAGGGCATCATCCTGGATCAGCGTGGCGGCCAGGTAGTAGCTCGGCACGGCCAGGACCAGGCAGACGATCGCGCCGAGAATGCCGACCGGCAACGTCCACCGGCCGAGGAAGGCGAGCAGGAACGCCGCCACGGCCCAGACGGCGATGGAGTTTGCCCAGCCCGCCGAAAGGAAAGGGCACGTACTTGATCCATACGAGGTCAAGAGCGGCCAACGGGGTCCCGGCGTGGGGCCGCAACTGGTTTGATCGGAGGCCATGGGGCTGACGACGGCGTTCACCGAGATGTTCGGGTTGCGGCATCCGGTCGCTCTGGCGCCCATGGGTGGCACGGCGGGTGGCGCCCTCGCCGCGGCCGTCTCGCGGGGTGGCGGGCTCGGGCTGCTCGGCTCCGGGGACGGTGACCCCGCGTGGCTGACGCGTGAGGTGGCCCTCCTCACCGCGGCCACCGATCGGCCCTGGGGCGTCGGCTTTCTGACGTGGGCGATCGACCGGGCCGTGCTGGGCCGGGCGCTCGAGCACGGCCCTCGCGCGGTGATGCTCTCGTTCGGTGACCCCACGCCGTACGCCGATGACGTCCGCCGTGGCGGTGCCGCCCTGATGCTTCAGGTGACCAGCGTGGACGAGGCTCGGCGGGCGGTGGATCTGGGCGCCGACGTGATCGTGGCGCAGGGCACCGAGGCGGGCGGGCACGGTGCTTCGCGGGGGCGGTCGACGCTGCCCTTCGTGCCGGTCGTGGTCGATCTCGCGGGGTCCGTGCCCGTGCTGGCGGCCGGGGGCATCGCCGACGGGCGGGGGCTGGCCGCCGCGCTGGCCCTCGGCGCGGCCGGGGCTCTGATCGGCACGCGCTTTCAGGCGACCGCCGAGAGCCTGGCCGACCCGGCGATCGTCCGGGCCATCGTCGGCGGGCGTGGTGCGGACACCGAGCGCAGCACCCTGCTCGACGTCGTGCGCGGGTCGCGGTGGCCGTCGGAGTACACCGCTCGCACGCTCGGGCATCCGCACCTGGATCGGTGGCAGGGCCGGGAGGGCGAGGCGGCCACCGACCCGCGTGCGCGGCGGGACTACGACGACGATCTGGCGCGTGGTGTCATCCCGCCGCAGCCCGTCTGGGCCGGTGAGGGTGTCGACCTCGTCCGGGACCTGCCGTCGGCGGAGGGGCTGGTCGCCTCGCTCGCCGCGCGGGCCGCGGAAGCACTCGGCCGTGCACTGGGGGATCCGTCGATCGGGGGGTCTTCGGCTTCCGGTGGGGCAGCGCCGCGCCGCTGACCGGGCTGACTAGTTGCGCACTTCGCCCACAGCGGGCGGGGGTGTCGCCGGGCTGACAGATCATGCGGGCAGGCATTCACATGCTGTGCCGCAACGGTCGAACGGCGTGGAGGCGATTCGCGTGCGTACACTCAGGACCTTGCTTGTCACCGCCCTCGTCGTCGCGGGACTCTCCGTGGCGCAGGCGGGGCCGGCCGCCGCCGACGCTTGCGCGCCGCTCGTCAATCCGGTCGCGTGTGAGAACACGAAGCCGGGCACGCCGCGCAGCACGTGGGACATCACCGGCTACGGCAGCGCGGCCCTTCAGGGCTTCAGCACCGACATCAGCGTGAACGTGGGCGAAACGGTCCAGTTCAAGATCGACTCTTCGGCCGCGTCGTACCGGGTCGACATCTACCGCATGGGCTACTACGGCGGGAACGGCGCGCGGCTCATCACCTCGGTCAACCCGGTGGGCCGGCAGAACCAGCCGGACTGCATGACCCAGGCCGCCACCGGGCTCGTCGACTGCGGCAACTGGGCGGTCTCGGCGTCGTGGCCGGTGCCCTCCAACGCCGTCTCGGGCATCTACTTCGCCCGGCTCGTGCGCACCGACGGCACGTCGGGGGCGAGTCACATCCACTTCGTCGTACGCGACGACGCGAGCCGCTCCGGCATCGTGTTCCAGACGTCCGACTCGACGTGGCAGGCCTACAACCAGTACGGCGGCAACAGCCTGTACGTCGGGTCGCCGGCCGGGCGCGCGTACAAGGTCAGCTACAACCGGCCGATCACCACGCGCGGGACCGGCGCCGAGGACTACGTCTACAACGCCGAATACCCGATGGTGCGCTGGCTGGAGGCCAACGGCTACGACGTCAGCTACATCGCGGGCGTCGACGCCGACCGCAACGGCGCGCTGCTGCGCAACCACCGGGCCTTCCTCTCGGTGGGCCACGACGAGTACTGGTCGGGCCAGCAGCGGGCCAACGTGGAGGCGGCCCGCGACGCCGGCGTGCACCTGGCCTTCCTCAGCGGCAACGAGGTGTTCTGGAAGACGCGCTGGGAGAGCTCGTACCGGACCATGGTCTGCTACAAGGAGACGCACGCGAACGACAAGATCGACCCGACGGCGGCCTGGACCGGCACGTGGCGCGACCCGCGGTTCAGCCCGCCGGCCGACGGCAACCGGCCGGAGAACGCGCTCACCGGCACGATCTTCAAGGTGAACGCCGGCACGGTGAGCCTCCAGGTGCCCGCCGCGGACGGCAAGATGCGGCTCTGGCGGGACACGACGGTCGCCACCCAGGCCGCCGGCGCCACCGCCACGCTGGGCAGCGGCACCGTCGGCTACGAGTGGGACGAGGACGCCGACAACGGCTTCCGCCCGCGCGGCCTCATCAAGCTCTCCACGACCACGGCGTCCGGGCTCGACGTGTTGCAGGACTACGGATCGACGTACGCGACCGGCAGCGCCACGCACAACCTGACGCTCTACCGCGCGCCGAGCGGGGCGCTGGTCTTCGGCGCCGGCACCGTGCAGTGGTCATGGGGCCTGGACAGCAACCACGACCGCGGCTCCGGCGCGGCCAGCACCCCGATGCGGCAGGCCACGGTCAACCTGCTCGCCGACATGGGCGTGCAGCCCGGCACCCTCCAGGCCGGACTGACCGCGGCCACCGCCTCCACCGACACCACCGGCCCGTCGGCGACCATCACCGCCCCGGCCGCCGGCGCGACCGTGCCGGCGGGCTCGCCGACCGTCATCTCGGGCACCGCGGCCGACACCGGCGGCGGCGTGGTCGGCGGCGTCGAGGTCTCCACCGACAACGGATCCACCTGGCACCCGGCCACCGGGCGCGCCACCTGGTCGTACACCTGGCGGCCCGGCAGCACGGGAACGCCCACGATCCGGGTGCGGGCGACCGACGACAGCGGCAACGTCGGCGCCGACGCGACCCGCACGGTCACCGTCGGCGCGCGCACCTGCCCGTGCACCATCTGGGCCGCCGGCGTCGTCCCGGCCACCCCGGCCGACCCGGACGGCACCGGCACCGAGGTCGGCACCCGCTTCCGCACCGACGTCGCGGGGCAGGTCACCGCGATCCGCTTCTACAAGAGCAGCACCAACACCGGCACCCACGTCGGGCGCCTGTGGACGAACACCGGCACCCAGCTGGCGTCGGTCACCTTCAGCGGCGAGTCGGCGTCCGGCTGGCAGCAGGCGAACCTCTCCACGCCGGTGACGCTGAGCCCGAACACCACCTATGTCGTGTCCTACTACGCGCCGAACGGTCACTACGCCGGCGACACCAACTACTTCGCGTCCCAGCGCTACTCCAACGCCCCGCTGCACGCGCTGCGCGACGGCGAGGACGGCGTCAACGGTGTCTACCGCTACGGCTCGGGCTTCCCGACCGTGGCGTGGCAGAGCGCCAACTACTACGTCGACGTGGTCTTCAACCCGGGCGGCGGCGCGCCCGACACCACGCCGCCGACCGTCACCACGCGCAGCCCCGCCTCCGGCGCCACCGGCGTCGCCACGTCGGCCACGGCCTCCGCCGCCTTCAGCGAGCCGGTCTCCGGCGCCGTCGTCGCGATGGCCGGGCCGTCGGGCACGGTCGCCGGATCGACGGCGTACGACGCGGCCGCGAGCACCGCGACCTTCACGCCGAGCGCGGCGCTCGCCCCGAGCACCGCCTACACCGTGACCGTCAGCGGCGCCCGGGACGCCGCCGGCAACACGATGGCCCCCACCTCCTGGTCGTTCACCACCGCGGCGAACACCCCACCGCCGACCGGCACGTATTCGGTCTGGCCCGGCACCGCCGTCCCGGGCACCCCGGCCGACCCGGAGACCGCGGCGGTCGAGCTCGGCATGCGGTTCCGCTCCGACGTCGCCGGTCAGGTCACCGGCGTCCGCTTCTACAAGGGCAGCGGCAACACCGGCACGCACATCGGCCGGCTGTGGACCTCGACCGGCACCCTGCTCGGCACCGTCACCTTCACCGGCGAGACCGCGTCCGGCTGGCAGACCGCGACCCTCGCCACGCCCGTGACGATCGCCGCGAACACCACCTACGTCGTCTCCTACCACGCGCCGAACGGCCACTACGCCGCCGACACCGGCTACTTCGCCACCACCGGTGTCGACAACGGCCCGCTGCACGCGCTGCGCAACGGCGTCGACGGCGCCAACGGCGTCTACCGGTACGGCACGGGCGGGGTCTTCCCCACCAACACATGGCAGTCGGCCAACTACTGGGTCGACGTCGTCTTCACCGCGGCCTCCTGAGGAGTGCACGATGAGAAAGCTCGCGATCGTCCTGGCCCTCGTGGCCGCCCTCCTCGCCGTGCCGCAGGCGGCACAGGCGGCCACCTGCCCGTGCACCATCTGGCCCGCCTCGGCGGCGCCGGCCGTCCCCTCCGACTCCGACACGGCGGCCGTCGAGGTCGGCGTGAAGTTCCGCGCCGACACCGACGGCTTCGTGACCGGGGTGCGCTTCTACAAGGGCACCGCCAACACGGGGACGCACGTCGGCCATTTGTGGAGCGCGACCGGCACGAACCTCGGCACCGTCACCTTCACCGGCGAGACCGCGTCCGGCTGGCAGACCGCCACCTTCGCGGCCCCGATCGCGATCAGCGCCAACACCACGTACGTGGCGTCCTACTACGCGCCGAACGGCCGCTACGCCAGCGACGACGGCGCGTTCGCGTCGGCCGGTGCCGACAACGCCCCGCTGCGCGCCCTGCGCGACGGGGAGGACGGGGCCAACGGCGTCTACCGGTACGGCACGGGCGGCGGCTTCCCCACCAACACGTGGCAGTCCGCGAACTACTGGGTCGACGTCGTCTTCGACACCAGCGCGGCCGACACGACGCCGCCGACGGTCACCGGCACCAACCCGGAGCCGGGCGCCACCGGCGTGGCCACCACGGCGACGGTGAGCGCCACGCTCAACGAGCCGCTTCAGGCGGGCACGGCCGCGCTCGCGTTGCGGGCCGGCAGCACGGCCGTGGCCGGCACGACGGCGTACGACGCGGCCACCCGTACCGTCAGCTTCACGCCGTCGAGCGCGCTCGCCACATCCACCGCCTACACCGCAACGGTCAGCGGCGCGAGGGACACCGCCGGCAACACGATGGCCGCGCACACGTGGTCGTTCACCACCACCACGGGCACGGGAACGGGCTGTCCCTGCACCATCTGGCCGCCGACCGCGACGCCGGCCACCGCCGCGGTCGCCGACAACAGCGCCGTTGAGGTCGGCGTCAAGTTCCGGGCCAACGCGGCCGGCTACATCACCGGGATCAGGTTCTACAAGGGCCCGGGCAACACCGGCACGCACACCGGCTCGCTCTGGAACACCGCCGGCACCCGCCTGTCCACGGTCACCTTCACCGGCGAGAGCGCCACCGGCTGGCAGAGCGCCACACTGCCCAACCCGGTCGCGATCACGGCCAACACGACGTACGTGGCGTCGTACCACACCGACACGGGCTTCTACTCCGCCACCCAGAACGGGCTCGCCTCCACGGTCACCCGCGGTCCCCTGACCGCACCGTCGGGAAGCAACGGCGTCTACCGGTACGGGGCCAGCGCCTACCCGACCGCCAGCTACCAGTCGACCAACTACTGGGTCGACGTCGTCTACAACACCTCCGCCACCGACACCGTGGCCCCCGGCCTGGCCGCGCGTGCCCCGTCGGCGGGCGCCTCCGGCGTCGCGGCCACCACCGCCGTCACCGCCACCTTCGACGAGCCGGTCTCGGGCGCGGCCATGTCGCTGACCGGCCCCTCGGGCGCCGTCGCGGGCACCACGGCGTACGACCCGGGCAGCGCCACGGTCACCTTCACACCGTCGGCCACGCTGGCCCACTCCACCGCGTACACGGTCTCGGTGAGCGGCGCCCGCGACGCCGCCGGCAACGTGATGACGCCGGTCACCTGGACCTTCACCACCGGCACCCCGCCACCGCCGCCGCCGGACCAGGGCCCCGGCGGCCCGGTGCTCGTCGTCAAGCCGACGGCCGGCTTCACCCCGTTCCTCGCCGAGGTGCTGCGCACCGAGGGCCTCAACGAGTTCGCCACCGCCGAGCTGTCCACGGTCACCGCCACCACGCTCGGCCAGTACGACGTGGTGCTGCTCGGCCAGACCCCGCTCACCGCCGCCCAGGTCGCCATGTTCACCGCCTGGGTCGACGGCGGCGGCAACCTGATCGCCATGCGCCCGGACAAGCAGCTGGCCGGCCTGCTCGGCCTCACCGCCACGACCGGCACCCTGGCCGAGGGATACCTGCGCGTCGACACGACCGCACCGCCCGGCACGGGCATCACCGACCAGACACTCCAGTATCACGGCACCGCCGACCGCTACACGCTCAACGGCGCCCGGGCGGTCGCCACGCTCTACTCGAACGCGACCACGGCCACCACCAACCCGGCGGTGTCGCTCACGAGCGTCGGCACCAGCGGCGGGCAGGCCGCGGCGTTCAGCTTCGACCTGCCGCAGTCGCTCGTCTACACCCGGCAGGGCAACCCGGCGTGGGACGGCCAGGAACGCGACGGATCCTCGCCGCGGCGCTCCGACGACCTCTACTTCGGCGGCACCGGCACCACCGACTGGGTCGACCTGGCGAAGGCCGCCGTCCCGCAGGCCGACGAGCAGCAGCGGCTGCTGGCCAACCTGATCGGCGCGATGAACCTGGACCGCGCGCCGCTGCCGAAGTTCTGGTACTTCCCGCGCAGCCTCAAGGCGGTCGTCGTGGCCACCGGCGACGACCATGCGCACGGCGGCACGGCGGGACGATTCGACCAGTACGCGGCGAACAGCCCCGCCAATTGCGCGGTCGACGACTGGCAGTGCGCCCGCTTCACGTCGTACATCTATCCGAACACCCCGCTGACCGGCGGGCAGGCGTCGGCGTACCAATCCCGGGGCTTCGAGGTCGGCCTGCACGTCAGCACCAGCTGCGGCGACTACACCCCGAGCACGCTGAGCGGCTTCTACACCGACCAGCTCGCCTCCTGGCGGGCGAAGTACAGCGCCGTGCCCGGCCCGGTCACCAACCGCACCCACTGCATCGTCTGGTCGGACTGGTCCTCGCAGGCGACGGTCGAGGCGGCGAACGGGATCCGGCTCGACACCAACTACTACTACTGGCCCGGCTCCTGGGTCACGAACCGGCCCGGCTTCATGACCGGCTCCGGCATGCCGATGCGCTTCTCCCCCAAGACCGGCGGGCTCATCGACGTCTACCAGGCGGCCACGCAGATGACCGACGAGTCCGGCCAGAGTTACCCGTTCACCGTGAACACGCTGCTCGACCGGGCGCTCGGTCCGGAGGGCTACTACGGCGCGTTCACCGCGAACATGCACACCGACAGCGCCACCACGTACGACAGCGACCAGATCCTCGCCTCGGCCCGGGCCCGCGGCGTCCCGCTGATCACGGCGAAGCAGCTGCTCACCTGGCTCGACGGCCGCAACGCGTCGTCGTACTCGAACATCTGGTGGTCGAACGGCACGCTGTCGTTCACGGTGAACGTCGGCACCGGCGCGAACGGGCTCACCGGCATGGTGCCCACCCTCGGCTCGGACGGCCGCGCCCTGACCACGCTGACCCGTGCGGGCACGGCGGTGCCGTTCACCCGTACGACGATCAAGGGGGTGGAGTACGCGATGTTCACCGCCGCGCCGGGCGCCCACGTGGCCACCTACGCGACCGCCGCACCCGCTGCCGCGCCCCAGCAGCGGCAGGCCACGCCCGCTCCGGACTCCGTCGCGCCGGCCGTCTCGGACATCGCCGTCGTGGCCCGCCCGGACGGCACGGCGACGGTCTCGTGGAGCACGAACGAGCCGGCCGCCACGACGCTGGAGGTGGACGGCCAGGACTGGCCCGCCGACCTGACCGGCCGGCAGCACACCGCCACGGTGACCGGCCTCGATCCGCAGACCACCCATCACTTCCGGGTACGGGTCACCGACCGCTCCGGCAACGTGACCGTGTCGCCGGCGGGCACCTTCGTCTCCACCGCCGCCGGGGTGGCCGACCACACGGTGCCCGCGCTGCGCACCGGCAGGGCGAACGGCACCACGGTCGCCGCCGACGGCGTACGGCTGGCCACCGGCGCCCGCAGCGGAAGCATGGTGTCCCGGGTGCTCGACGCCGGCCAGATGGTCACCTGGGACCGGCTCTCCTACCAGGCGACCGTGCCCGCCGGCGCGAGCGTGCGGGTGTGGGTCCGCACCGGCAGCACCTCGGCGCCGGGCGCCGGCTGGACCGCCTGGAAGCAGGTGGGCCAGGGCGACCGGGTCGTGGGCGGCTCCCGCTACGCGCAGTACCGCGTCGAGCTGACCCGCGGCCGGGCCGGGACGTCCCCGGCCCTGCACGGCCTCGGCATCACGAGCGACGCCAAGCCGATCGAGACGCCGACCGAGACCGGCCGGTGAGTCACGCGCCCACGGTGGGCGCGGTGGCTTCGGTGGGCGCGGTGGTGACCAGGCTGTTCCGCGCCTGCCACTGCCGCGCCACCTCGGGCGCCACGTTCGCCGGGAAGAGCAACCGCCGGTTGCGGGGTGTCACGCCCCGGGGCGCACCGGAAACGGCAGCAGGGGCGGCACGCGGCGCATGTAGCCGGCGTAGCCCGGACGGCGCTCCAGCGACCGGCGGTCCATCAACGGGACGCTGACGAAGACGAAGAGCAGCACCATGACGGCCGGGCCGGCGACCGTCCACCACCAGTTCGGCGCGGCGGCCAGGGCGAACAGCCACATCGCCCACCAGAAGGTGATCTCGCCGAGGTAGTTGGGATGGCGCGAACAGCGCCACAGGCCCCGGTCGTTCACCCGGCCGTGGTTGGCGGGGTCGCGCGTGAAGCGGCGCATCTGCCGGTCGGCGACCCCCTCGATGACGACGGCGCCGAGGCCGACCAGGACGGCGGCGGCGTCCAGCAGACCCCACGGCCGGCCGGTGACCGTCACCGCCGGCCAGACGGGCAGCAGGCCGGCGAAGACCACGAGCGTCGGCATCAGCTGGATGCCGGTCAGGCTCACCACCCAGAACGGCAGCCACGACGGCCGCTGGTCACGCAATCGCACGTACCGCCAGTCCTCGTGCGCCAGCCCCCGCCAGGAGACCGCCCAGTTCGCGGTCAGCCGCACCGCCCACGCGAACACGACCACCAGCAGCGCGACCTGCCGCCCGGTCAGCCCGCCCTGCCACACGACCCAGGCCACCACGATCACCGGCGGCGCGACACTCCAGTACGGGTCGTAGAGGCTCGCGTTCGCCACGACCACACTGGCCAGGAACACCACGACGGTCGCCGCGAGATCGGCCACCAGCGTGACCACCAGCGGAGGCGCACCGCCGACGGCCACAGCGGCGCCCCACGCCGCGAGGCCCGCCAGCCCGTACGCGAGCACGACGACGGCGAACCCCGCCCGCCGCCCGGCGCGATCGATCACCATCGTCGAAGCGTACGGCCCGTTAGCCTGCGACGATGGACCCCTTGCCGCCGCCCGTGCCCGGCACCGCCGTCCGCGTGCTGGCCACCACCGACCTGGGTTTCGCCCTCGTGCCGATGACCACCAGCCACGGCCTCGGCGGTACGCCGGCCGGCGTGGCCGCCCTGCTCGACCGCGAACGGCGGCGCCGGCCCACGGTGTGGCTCGACGCCGGCGACCTGACCGTGGGCCCGGTGGAGGCCCTTCTGGGCCGGCGGCCGTGGGACGAGGTGACGGGCCTGCCCATCGACGCCGCGGCCGCCGGCAACCACGACTTCGACGACGGGCTGCCCGCGTCGCCGCCCGGCTTTCCGCTGCTGTGCGCCAACGCCGACGCCGGCCTTGCGCCGTGCGCGCTGATCGACACCGGGGCCGGAGGGCTCGGCGTGATCGGGTTGACGAACCCCTGGATCCACGAGTTCACCGGGGCTCCCCGGCCGTACGACGATGGGACGGAACGGGTCACGGCGCATGCCCGGGGGCTGCGCGCCGCCGGTGCGCGCTGGGTCGTGGCGGTGGTGCACGACGGCGTGGCGTGGTGGCCGGCGGACGGCGACCGGCCCGTGCACACGCGGGCCGACCGGCTGGCCGCTCTGGTACGGCCGTGGCTTGCGCAGGTCGATCTGGTGCTCGGCGGTCACACGCCCGCCGGCTGGGCGGGTGCCGTCGACGGGGTGCCGGTCGCCCACCCGTTCGCGTTCGCCTCGACCGTGCTGGTCGCCGACCTGCTCGACGACCCCGCGTCCGCGGTGGTCCGCGGCTCGTATCCCGTCCCGCCGGAGCGCCCCGCGGCGCGCACCGAGGCGGTGGAGGCCCTGGACGAGGCCGCGGCGCGAGTGGTGGCCCGGCTGGACCACACCTGGCTCACCCGCACCGGCGCGCGCCACTACCTGCCCGACCTCGTCGCCACCGCGCTGCGCCGGGCCACCGGGGCGGACGCGGCGCTGGTCCCGCCGGGCAAGCACGGCACCCAGGCGCCCCTCGACGGCGCGGTGGGCGCCCTGTGCGCCGGCGACGTCACCGCCCTCGACGTGACGCGGGTCTTCGGCACCCGCGCCGCCCCGCTCGTGGTCCGCCTGCGCGGCGACGAGTTCCGCCGGCTGCTCGACTTCCATGACCGCTGCGCCGATCCCCGCAACGCCGGCGCCGACGACCTCTGGTGGAACTGGTGCCGCATGCCCGCGGGCCGGGACAGCACGAGGGAGAGCCCCGCGACCGTGGCGGTCATGCCCTCCGTCCTCCCCCAGCTCACCGCATGGCTCGGGCGCGACCTCGACACCGAGCCCGGCGACACCCCGGCCGTCGACGCGCTGGCCCGCCTGCTGAGCCGGTGATCGCCGCGGCGGCTACGGTGGGATCATGTCGCTCCAGGAGATCGGTTCGGCGAAGTACGCGTCGCTCACCACGTTCCGCAAGGACGGGCGGGGTGTCGCGACGCCCCTCTGGGTGCTGCCCGCCGGCTCCGGGGTGGCGTTCTGGACCACCACCGACTCGTGGAAGGTCAAGCGGGTCCGCAACAACCCCCACGTCACCGTGGCCCCCTGCGACTTCCGCGGCAACCTGCAGGGCCCCACGGTCGAGGGCCGAGCCCGCATCGCCGACGACGCCGAGCGCGACCACTTCGCCAAGGTCCTGGGCCGCAAGTATTGGTTGACGGGCCGCTTCGGCGTGATCCGCTACCGCCTGAGCCGCCGCCCGGCCCGCATCACGGTCATCGTCGTCGACCCGGCCTGAGGGCCGGCTCAGTCGGCGGGATCGGGGCCCAGCGTGGCGAGCACGGTCAGCAGGGTGGGCAGGGCGGAGGCCCAGCCGGCGGCGGGGGCTCGCCAGTCGAGCTGGTAGGAGCGGTCGCCGAGGGTCACGATCTGGCGGAGGGCTCGCATGGGGCCGGTGACCGGGTCCTGGAACGTGTATTCCCAGACCGCGCCGGGCGGGTCCGTGGCCGGGACGATGTGGATGCGGCGGTAGCCGGGCAGGCGGGCCTGCTGCTCCGCGGTGACCAGGGCGGGCACGAGCGGGCCGGTGGCGTTCCACCTCATCACGGTCAGCGTGGGCCGGCCGCCGGGGGCGGTGAGCGTGAGGCCGTCGTCCGTGCGGGTGGGGCGCCAGCCGTTCGGGGCCGCCACGCGGAAGGCGCCGGGGTCGGTCCACCAGCCGTAGCCGCTCGGGAGGGAGGCGGACGGTGACGCCGCCGGGGACGGGGCCGCGGCGGAGCTCGGGACGCCGCGCTCGGCGTCGAAGGCCGAGCCGCCGACCGCGACCACCGCGGCCGCGACCGCCACCGCCGCGGCGGCTCGCAGGGCGGTGGCTCGGCGGGCGGACGGGGCTGTGCGGCGCAGCCGGGAGCGCACCTGGGCCGCCGTCATCCGCTCGGCCGGGTTGCGGCGCAGCAGGCCGAGCAGCACGGGGGTGAGCGGCCCGGCCAGGTACGGCGGGTCGGGGCCGTCCTCGCCGGCGGCCGGCTGGTGGTACGGCGGGCGGCCCTCGACCAGGTGATAGAGCGTCGCGCCCAGCGACCACAGGTCGGAGCGCTCGTCCGACGCGCCGCCGAAGAGGCGCTCGGGGGCGACGTAGTGCGGGGTGCCGAAGATGATCCCCGCCTCGGCCATCGCGGCCACCCCGGCCCGGGTGCCCGCCGGGCCGAAGTCGGTGAGCACCACCCGGCCGTCGTCGGCGATCAGCACGTTGGACGGCTTGACGTCCAGGTGCAGCACGTCGGCCTCCCAGGCCGCGGTCAGGGCGGCCAGCAGGTCGAGGCCGATCTCCGCCACCCGGCCGGGCGGCAGCGCGCCGTCCTCGCGGACCACGTCGAGCAGCGAGCGGGACGGCACGTACTCCATGACGATCCACGAGGCGTCGCCGTCGAGCAGCACGTCGAGGGTGCGGATCACGTTGGGGTGCCGGATGCGCGCGAAGGCCCGCGCCTCGCGGGGCATCCACACCCGGACCACGTCGCGCTCGCGGGGCGTGAGCGTGTCGGGCAGGTCGGATCTCTTCAGGACGACCTCGCGGCCGGACCGCTCGTCGGTGCCCAGCCAGATGTGCCCCAACCGCCCCGCCACCAGGGGTCGTCCCACCCGGTAGCGCTCGGCGATCAGGTCGCCTGCCGCTGTCATCGGCCCCCCAAGACCGTTCGCGCCGGCCCCCTGCACCCTCGACCGTACTGCACACCGCCGGACGATTCATCAACCGACGCCGATCGCCATCGGACCGTAAGGTCGCATGCCTGACCGTCCGGCGGACTCGACCGGCGTCGATACCGGGCGTAGCGTCGCGAAGCGACACGTCACCGGCGAACGACGACCAACGGGGCGAGGGGCATGCGGACGATCGGATACCGGATCGGGGCGGTCGCCGTGCTGACCGCGACGGCGACCGGCGTGGCCGCCCTGCGGCAGGAGCCGGCGCCCGCACCGGCACATCCCTTCGCGCACACTGCCGCCGCGCCCGCCGGCGCCCCGGCCGACCTGGCGGTGCGGTTCGAGGCGCTGCTCGGGCAACACTCGGTGCTGGCCGCCAACATGATGCGCAGCCGGGTCCGCGGCGACGACGACTTCGCGCAGGCCGCCAACGCCTCGCTCGGCCAGAACACGACCGACATGACCGCGCTGGTCGGGCGCCTGTTCGGCACGGCCACCGCGGAGAAGTTCGAGCCGCTGTGGTCGCAGCACATCGTGGCGCTCTTCGCGTACGCCGGCGCCCTGGCCAACCACGACGACGCCGCCCGCGAGGAGGCCCGCGACGAGCTCGCCGGCTACGAGATCGACCTGGCCGAGTTCTTCGCCGCCGGGTCGCAGGGGCGGCTGCCGCCGGCCACCGCGCGGAGCCTGGTCGTGCTGCACGTGCAGCACCTGACCGGGCAGGCCGACGCCTACGCGGCCGGCGACTACACGCGCTCCGACGAGCAGTTCCGGCAGGGCTTCCAGCACACGTACGACCTGGGCCTGGGCCTGGCCAAGGCGCTGCTGCCGCCGTCCGACTCCGGGGTGCTGAGCGAGCCGGTCTGGCGGTTGCGCTCGCAGCTCGGCAAGCTGCTCGCCGAGCACGCGGTGCTGATCGGCGACGCCACCCGGGCCGCGGTCACCCGCACCGCCGACTTCACCGCCTCGGCCCGCATGCTGAACGCGAACACCAGCGATCTCGCGGCGGCGATGGACACGCTGTTCGGCTCGGCGGCGGCACGGCGTTTCCAGCAGCTGTGGGGCACGCACGTGACGGCGCTGGTGTCCTATTCGGCGGCCGGCGCGGCGCGCGACCCGGCCAGACAGCGGGAGGCCCGGGCCCGGCTCGACAAGTTCCACCAGGACATGGCGGTCTTCCTGGCGGGCGCGACGAACGGGCGGGCCACGCCGGCCGCGCTGCGGGCCGCCCTGGTCGAGCACGACCACATGCTGCTCCAGCACGCCGACGCCTACGCGGCCCGCGACTACCCCGAGGCCCACGAGATCGCCTACCGGACGTACGACCACATGTCCTCGCTGGCACGCACCCTGGCCGACGCGTTCGGGGCCTCGGTGGCCGCCCGGCTGCCCAAGGGCGCGGCGCAGACCGGCCACGGTGGTCTGGCCGACGTGGTGGGGCATCGCTGAGATGCCCGTGTACGCCCGCATCACCGGCCTGGCCGTCGCGCTGGCCCTGGTGCTGGCGGCACCCTCCGGCCGGCCGGAGGGTGCCGCCGGCCCGCCCACCCCGAGCGTGGTGCCGCCCGCGGCGTCGCCCGCGCCGGCCGACTCCTTCGTCTCCAGCAGCAGCTATCCGTCGGTGGCACTGCCGGTGCGGCTGCGCATCCCGGCGCTGCGCGTGGACAGCCGGCTGATCGACCTGGGCCTCCGGCCGGACGGCTCGATCGAGGTGCCCGGCGACGCGTCCGTCCCCGGCTGGTACGACGGCGGGCCGCGCCCCGGTCAGCCGGGCCCCGCGGTGATCCTCGGCCACGTCGACTCGAAGCGCGGCCCGGGCGTCTTCGTCGACCTTTACCGGGTGAGGCCGGGCACGCTGGCCGAGGTCGACCGCGCCGACGGCAGCACCGCCCGGTTCCGCATCACCGAGGTGTCCCGGGTGGCCAAGACCCGTTTCCCGACCGACCTCGTGTACGGGCCCAGCCTCGACCCGACGCTCCGCCTGGTGACCTGCGGCGGCAGCTTCGACCACAGCAGCGGAAGCTACCGTGACAACGTCATCGCCTTCGCCGAAGCCGCCTGACCGCCCCGCGCCGGGGTGCGGGCGTGGGCGCCGGTGGTGGGCGCCGGTGCTGGCCGGTGCGGCGATCGTGGCCGGCGCGCAGCCCGCCGCGGCGGCCACCGTGCCGCTGCCGGTGAAGGCCGTCTTCCCCGGCGATCGGCAGACGTCGGCCGTGGTCGACCTGACCGCGAGCACGCGCCCCGGCCCTCGCACGGCCGAGGTGGTCGTCGACGGGGTCCGGCGCCCCGCCGAGCTGGTGCCGCTCATGTCCGCCGGGCTCGCCGTGACGATCGTGGTGGACACGTCCGCGGCCGATCCGGCCACGATGCCGGCCTGGCTCAGCGCCGGCGCCCGGTTCATCCTCGAGGCGCCGATGGGCACCCGGGCGACGGTGATCGGCGACGCCGCGCCGGCCGGGGTGATCGCGGCGCAGCAGCGGAGCCCGGCCGGGGTGGTGGCCGCCCTCGGCAAGGTGCGCGCCCGCGGCGGCCGGGACACCGCGGCGGCGCTGACCCTGGCGGCCGGCCAATATCCGGACGTGCCGGCGGGCCGGAAGCTGACCGTGGTCTACACCGGCGCGGCCGACGCGGGCGGGCCTGCCGCGGCCGCGGTGGCGGAGCGGTTCCGGGCCGCCGGGATGATCCTGGTCGTGGCCACGACGGCCGGCACCAGTCCGTACTGGACGGCCGCCACCGAGCCGACCGGGGGCTTCTTCGCTCCCGCCGGGCACCCGGTGGTGGTGCCGGCCCTCGACCAGATCCAGACCACGCTGAACGGGCGCCACCTGGTCCGGTTCCCCACGCCGGCCCGCCGTCAGCAGGCAGTGCCGCTGCGGGTACGAACGCCCGACCTGACCCTCGCCGCGGACGTGCGGCTGCCCGATCCGGACGCAGCCGCCGCGGCCGCCGAGCCCCGGCGCCGGCTGACCGCCGTGCTCGCCGCGACCGGCGTCCTCGCCCTCGCGCTGCTGGTCACCTGGTCGCTGATCCGCCGCATCCGCCCGCGCCGCCGCCCGCCCCCGATCGTCATAGCCCACGGCCGAGCCACCGTCCCGTCCCGGCTCCCGCCACCGGAGCCCGCCCCGGCCACCGCCCCACCCCAGGAGCCCGCCCCAGCCACCGCCTCAACACAGGAGCCCGCCCCGGCACAAGAACCCGGCCGGGCACAGGAGCGCGGCCCGGCCTCACACCCGCCGCAGGAGCCCTGACCCGGCCCGGGGAGAGGCCGAGGGCAGAGCGCGGCCCGCGGTCAGAACGTGGCGATCGGGTTGACCGGGCTGCCGGACGTGCCGGCGAAGCGAACCGGCGCGACCGCCAGCTGGAACTCCCACTGCCCGAGCGAGGCGGCCGTGGCCGCGCACGCCTCCAGGTCGCAGTTGTCGACCATCCACAGGCCCATCGCCACCAGCGCGACGGCGTGCACCGGCATGAGCACGTCCGGGTACCCCGAGGGTTGCACGTCCTGCGGCGTGTCCGCGCCGATCAGCGCGACCCGCCGCTCGTGCAGCCACGGCAGGCAGGAGGCGTGCCACCCGGCCTGCGTGACGCCGCCCGCGGGGCCGGACTCGTGCCGGAAGCGGCCGTGGCCGGTCCGCAGCAGCACCGCGTCGCCGGGCCGCACCCGCACGCCCTGGCGGCGCTCGGCTTCTTCGAGATCTTCGGGAAGCACGCCCTGCCCCGGTGCGAGCCACGGCACGTCGCGGACCGCCGCGATGTCCAGCAGGACGCCGCGCGTGACGATGCCGTTCGCCGCCGCCGTCACGGCCGCCCACGCCGATCCCGTCGTGGCGTCCACCGAGGTGTGCGGCCGCCCGTTGTACATCGCGCCGTCCCAGAGGATGTGGCACGGCGAGTCGAGGTGGGTGATCGTGTTGCCGTGGAAGGACAGGCCGAGCCGCTCGGACGAGAAGCCCCAGCGCCGGTCGGCGTGGAAGGCCGGCGGCATGGCCTCGGCGCCCGGCATCTCGACGGCGTGCGGGCACACCGTCGTCGACCGTTCCATCTCGTCCGGTGCGGCGATCTCCCACGCGCACGACACGCTCCGGCCATGGCGCACGGCCCGCGCCGCCGCCAGCCGGACGTCGTCGGTGATGTGGTTGAGGGTGCCGAGCTCGTCGTCGGCGCCCCACCGTCCCCAGTTCGACAGCGTGTCGAAGTAGCCGAGCACGTCGTCCTGTGTCGCGGTCATCCCCTGGTCGTCCTCCGGTCAGCGGGTGAAGCGCTCCCGGCGCACCGTCGGGCGGCGGCCCCGGATGGTGGCGCGCGACAGCGCCTTGATCACCATGTCGGCGGCCTGCTCGGGCACCTCGACCAGCGAGAACCGGTCGGTGATCTGGATGGCGCCGATGTCGCGCGACGGCAGCCCGGACTCGCCGGCGATCGCGCCGACCAGGTCCTGCGGCCGCAGCCCGGCGCGCCGGCCGATGCCGACGAAGAGCCGGGCCACGCCGCTGTCGGCGGGCCGCATGCGGGTCTGCGGGTCGCGCCGCGCCGGCGCCGGGGACGGGATCTCCTCCTCGTCCACGTCGCCGCCCGCCGCCTCGTGCAGCAGCTTCACCGCGGCGAGCGCGATGGTCTCGAGGTCGTAGTCGCCGGTCAGCGAGTCGACCACCACGCGGAAGCGGTCGAGGCCGTCGGCGTCGTCGAGGCCGGCCTGCAGCGCCGAGCGGGTCAGCTCGAGCCGCCGGGCCCGCAGGTCGGTCACCGTGGGCAGCTTCTCGAGCGGGATCCGCCGCCCGGTCAACCTCTCGATCGCCTTGAGCATGCGCTGCTCGCGCGGCTCGGCGAGGCTGATCGCGACGCCCTCGCGCCCGGCGCGGCCGACCCGGCCGATGCGGTGCACGTAGGCCTCGGGGGCCGCCGGCACGTTGAAGTTGATCACGTGGGTGAGCTGCTCGACGTCGAGCCCGCGGGCGGCCACGTCGGTGGCGACCAGCAGCTCGGTGCTGCCGGCGCGCAGCCGGCCCATGACCCGGTCGCGCTGGTCCTGGCTCATGCCGCCGTGCAGCGCCTCGGCCCGGTAGCCGCGCCCGTTCAGCGTCTCGGTGACCTGGTCGACCTCCTCGCGCGTGCGGCAGAAGACGATCGCCGCGGCCGGCGCCTCGACGTCGAGGATGCGGCCCAGCGCGGCGGCCTTGTGCGGCCGGGCCACGATGTACGCGCTCTGGCGCACCAGCGGCAGCTCTCCGGGGGCGGCGTCCTCGCGGCCCATCCGGACCCGGACCGGGTCGCGCAGGTGGCGCCGGGCGATGCCGTCGATGCGCGGCGGCATGGTCGCCGAGAAGAGCACCGTCTGCCGCTCGGTGGGGGTCTCCGCCAGGATCGCCTCGAGGTCCTCGGCGAAGCCCATGTCGAGCATCTCGTCGGCCTCGTCGAGCACCACCATGCCGACGTCGCCGAGGTGCAGCGTCTCGCGGTTGATGTGGTCGAGGACCCGGCCCGGGGTGCCGACCACCACGTCGACGCCGCGCCGCAGGGCCTGCAGCTGCCGCCCGATCGGCTGGCCGCCGTAGACCGGCAGCACCCGCACGCCCAGCTCGCGCCCGTAGCGGTGGACCGCCTGGGAGACCTGCTCGGCGAGCTCCCGGGTGGGCACGAGCGCCAGCGCCCGGGGCCCCTCGGCGACGGCGTCCCGCGCCGAGCCGCTCAGCATCTGGAGCATGGGCAGCGCGAAGGCGGCCGTCTTGCCCGTGCCGGTGGCCGCCTGCCCGACCAGGTCGGCGCCGTCGAGCAGCGGCGGGATGGCGCCCCGCTGGATCGGTGTGGGTTCCTCGTAGCCGAGGGCGGCGAGCGCGCGCAGCAGCTCCGGCCGGAGCCCCAACCCCGCGAAGCCTGCCTCGGACTCGAACAGGTCTTCGTCCATGCAAAGCAGGATACGCGTCAGGCTTGCGTCGTCCTCCCGCGGCAGCGGAGGCCGGCGGGTGCCCACCGACCGGCCGGGCTTCGCCACCCGATCAGCTCACCGAGCCGGCGGCGGCACGATCAGGCCGGTCTCGTAGGCGACCACGACCAGCTGTGCCCGGTCGTGCGCGCCGAGCTTGGCCATCGTGCGGTTGACGTGGGTCTTGACCGTGTGCGGGCTGACCACCAGGTGGTCGGCGATCTCGTCGTTGGACAGGCCAGAGCCGACCAGGGCCAGCACCTCGCGCTCGCGGCCGGTCAGGCCAGCGAGCCGGGCCGGCGGGACGAGGCGGCCCGGTTCCGGGCGGGCCAGGAAGCGGCTGATCAGGCTGCGGGTCGCGGCCGGGGTGAGCAGCGCGTCGCCGCGGTGCACCACGCGGATCGCGTCCAGCAGCTGCTCCGGTTCGGCGCTCTTGCCGAGGAAGCCGCTGGCGCCGCTGCGCAGGGCCGCGAAGACGTACTCGTCGATCTCGAACGTCGTCAGGATCAGCACCCGCACGCCGGCCAGGTCGTCGTCCCCGGTGATCAGGCGGGTGGCGCCGAGGCCGTCGAGCTCGGGCATCCGGATGTCCATGAGCACGACGTCGGCGCGCTCGCTGCGGGCCAGGGCGACGGCCTCGGCGCCGGTGCGGGCCTCGCCGACCACCGTCAGGTCGGGCGCCGACCGGACGAGGGTGGCGAACCCGGCCCGCACGACGGGCTGGTCGTCGGCGACCACGACCCGGATCACGCGGGTCCCCCGGGCAGCGTGGCGGTCACCAGGAAGCCGCCCGCCGGCCGCGGCCCGGCCCGCAGCGACCCGCCGACGGCGACGACCCGCTCGCGCATGCCGACGATGCCGTGGCCGGTGCGCGGTGCCACGGGAGCGCCGTCGTTCTCGATGGTGAGCGTCAGGTCGCCGCGCTCGGCGGCCACGGTGACCCGGACGGGCTCGCCCGGCGCGTGCTTGCAGGCGTTCGTCAGCGCCTCCTGGATCACCCGGTAGGCGGTGAGGTCGACCGGCCGCGACAGCGCCGGTGGCTGACCGGGCCGGCTCAGCTCGACCCGCGACCCGGCACGCCGGAACGAGGCGAGCAGGTCGTCCAGCCCGTCGAGGCCGACGGTCGGCGCCGTCGGGGCGGCCGGATCGCCCGGCCGGCGCAGCAGGCCCACCGAGTCGCGCAGCTCCTCGAGCGCCGCCCGGCTGCCGTCGCGCACGTGCCGCAGCGCCTCGCGCACCTCCGGCTGCGGGCCGTCCAGCAGGTGCGCGGCGACCCCGGCCTGCACGTTGATGAGGGCCAGCTGGTGGCCCACGCTGTCGTGCAGGTCGCGCGCGATCCGCAGCCGCTCCTCGGCGACCCGCCGCTGGGCGTCCAGGTCGCGGCTGTGCTCGGTCTGCCGCACCCGGCGCACCACCTCGGCCAGGTAGAGCCGCCGATGCCGGGCGGCGGTCCCGGCCGCCACGCCGAGCCCGCCCAGGGCGACCAGCGTCAGGTTCTCGGGGCCCAGCACCCGGTGGGGCGCCCCGAACGTGTGGAACGCGCCGACCGCGAGCACGACCACGCCGCCGAACAGCAGCGACCGGCGCCGGTCGGAATGCTCGGCGGCGGTGTAGAGCGCCACCAGCGGGGCGCTCAGCGCCAGGATCCCGTTGTCGCCGCGGTAGCGGAACATGTACGCCTCGGCGGCGACCGTGCTGACCACCAGCACCGTGTACGGCAAGCGGCGGCGCACCAGCAGCGGCGCGGCCGCCGCGACGGCCAGCAGCACCGACAGGACGTCGTGCGGGTGACCGCCGCCCGCCGTGCCGAGCAGGGTGGCGAGGAAGACCGCACTCGCGACGGCGCCATCCGCCACGTGCGGGCGGCCGAGAGCCTCCATGGACCCACCGTAAGGGCGCGCCGGTCGCGGCACGATACCGCCGATGCTGTACGCCGAAGATGCCGCCGCCGGGTGACGAGAAAGCCCTCCCGTTCGGACACTCTCACCTCCCATGACCCATGTACGAGTGACCGGCCTGACCAAGCGCTTCGGCACCGTGGAGGCCGTCGGTGACCTCGACTTCGACGTGACACCCGGCGTCACCGGCTTCCTCGGCCCCAACGGCGCCGGCAAGACGACCACCCTGCGCATCGTGCTCGGGCTGATCCGCCCGACCGCCGGCGCCGCGACCATCGACGGCAGGCGCTACGCCGAGCTGCGGCACCCGCGCCGCGCCGTCGGTGCGGTCCTCGAGGCGACCGGGTTCCATCCCGCCCGCACCGCCCGGCAGCACCTCATGGTCCTGGCCACCGCCGCCGGGATCCCCGCCGAGCGCGTCGACCGGGTGCTGGACCAGGTGGAGCTGACCGCCGCCGCGCAACGCCGGGTCGGCGGCTTCTCCCTCGGCATGCGCCAGCGGCTCGGGCTGGCCGGCGCGCTGCTCGGCGATCCGGGCGTGCTGATCCTCGACGAGCCCGCCAACGGCCTCGACCCGGCCGGCATGGCCTGGCTGCGCGGCCTGCTCCGCTCCCTGGCCGGCGAGGGCCGCACGGTGCTCGTCTCGAGCCACGTGCTGGCCGAGGTCGACCGCGTCGCCGACCGCGTCATCGTGATCAGCGGCGGCCGGTTGCGCTTCGCCGGGCTCTCCGACGAGGGCGGGCTCGAGCCCATGTTCCTGCGCCTGACGAAGGAGACCCGGTGATGACGGTCCGCGCCGAGATCCGCAAGCTGCTCACCATCCGTACGCCGCTGATCCTCTTCGCCGCCGCCCAGCTGCTCGTCGTGGCCGGCATCTCCGGGGTCCTGGCCCGGCGCGACGACATCGCCGCCGCCGCGATCCAGCGGGACGCCGTCGCGCACGCCGGCCTGGTCTCGATCCTCACGCTCGTCCTGGGCATCACGGCGGTGGCCGGCGAATACCGGCACCGCACGATCAGCGACACCTACCTCACGACGCCGGACCGCGCCCGGGTCGTCGTGGCCAAGCTGGGCGTCTACTCCGTCGTGGGCCTGGTCTTCGGCGTGGCCGCCGCGGCGACCGCGCTGATCTCGGCCGCCCTGTGGCTGTCCGGCAGGGGCGCCTCGCTCGCCACCGGATCGGGCGAGCTCTGGCGCACCGTCGGCGGCGGCATCATCTGGAACGCCCTGTTCTGCGCCATCGGGGTCGGCGTCGGGGCCCTGATCACCAACCTGATGGGCGCGGTCGCGGCCGCGCTGGCCTGGCTCGCCCTGGTCGAGGGTGTCGTCGCCGCGCTCGTCGGCGACGGGGCCGACTGGCTCCCGTTCGCGCTCGGCTCGGCGCTCGACGCCCTGCCCACCGCCACCGACGGGCCGCCGCAGTGGCTCGCCGGTGTCGCGCTGGCCGGTTACGCCGCCGTCTTCGCCGTGGCGGCGGTCCTGACCACCGTGCGGCGGGACGTCACCTGATCCGATTGTGATGGGAGCGCTCCCATGTCACGATGCTCGTCAATGGATTGCGTTGTCCCACCGACGAGACGGAGTCCCCTTTGTCCCCCTCACGACCTCGCTCCCTCCTCGCGGCGGCGGTCGCGGCGCTGACCGTCGCCGCCACCATCGTCGTGGCCGGCCCCTCCGCGGCGGCCGCCGCCGGCACCGGCACCGGCTACCTGCGCACCAGCGGCAACAAGATCGTCGACAGCACCGGCGCGACCGTCCGGCTGACCGGCATCAACTGGTTCGGCATGGAGACCGACAACAAGACCTTCCACGGCCTGTGGTCGAGCAACCCGTGGCGCTCGCAGATCGACACCATGGCCCGGCTCGGCTACAACACGCTGCGCGTGCCGTTCTCCGACGACGCGCTCAAGGCCGGTGCCACCGCCACCGGCATCAACGACTACATCAACCCCGACCTCGTCGGCCTGTCGCCGCTGCAGATCCTCGACAAGGTCGTCGACTACACCGGCACCAAGGGCATGCGGATCATCCTCGACCGGCACCGGCCGACCGCCGCCGGGCAGACCGCCCTCTGGTACACGGCGGGCGTACCGGAGTCGACCTGGATCGCCAACTGGCAGGCGCTGGCCCGCCGCTACGCCGGCAACCCCACGGTGATCGGCGCCGACCTGCACAACGAGCCGCACGCCGAGGGCACCAACCCGGCCGCCACCGGCTCGTGCTGGGGCTGCGGCGACCCGGCGCGCGACTGGCGGCTGGCCGCCGAGCGCGCCGGCAACGCCATCCTCGCCGTACAGCCGAACTGGCTCATCTTCGTGGAGGGCGTGAGCTGCCCCAGCGGCGGGCTCTCCAACATCTGGGACAACGACCCCAGCAACGACGAGGACTGCGGCTGGTGGGGTGGCAACCTCTCCAAGGCGGGTCAGTTCCCGGTACGCCTCGACGTGGCGAACCGGCTCGTCTACTCGCCGCACGAATACGCGACCTCCGTCTACCACCAGTCCTGGTTCGACGACCCGAGCTACCCGGCCAACATGCCGGCGATCTGGGACAAGTACTGGGGCTACCTCTACAAGCAGAACATCGCGCCGATCATGATCGGCGAGTTCGGCAGCACCCTGCAGAGCGACGTCGACAAGGTGTGGCTGCGCGAGCTGCTCGCCTACACCGGCACCGGCGTCACCGGGATGTCGTTCACCTATTGGTCGTGGAACCCGAACTCCGGCGACACCGGCGGCATCGCCAACGACGACTGGACGACGGTCAACACCACCAAGCAGGCGATCATCCAGCCGTACCTGATCGCCCCGGTGCCGACCGGCGGGCCGACCACCACCCCGCCCACCGAGGGCTGCACGGTGACGTACCGGCAGGACAACGCGTGGCAGGGCGGCTTCCAGGGCTCGCTGACCGTGAAGAACACCGGCGGCGCGGCGGTGAACCCGTGGACCGTGACGTGGACCTGGCCCAGCGGGGTGACGCTCGGCAGCGGCTGGAACGCCACCGTCACCCAGTCGGGCACCGGGGTGACCGCCACCGCGCCGGGCAGCAGCCCGTCCCTGTCCGCGGGCGCGTCGGTGACCATCGGCTTCGTCGCCAACGGCCCCGCCTCAGCCCCGGCCACGGTCAAGCTCGGCGGTGTTGCCTGCTCGTAGGCTCTCGCTCAGGGCCGCGCCGGCGGCGCGGGCAGGCGCACCTCGAAGCGGCAGCCGCCGTCGACGTTGCCCGCCCGCACCTGGCCGCCGTGCGCCTCCACCAGGCCGCGCACGATGGCCAGGCCCAGCCCGCCCCCGCCCGCGCTCTCCGGAGTGCGGGCGCGGGTGCCGCGGAAGGCGACGTCGAAGACCCGCGGCAGGTCCTCCTCCGGGATGCCGCCGCAGCTGTCCGAGACCGCGAACCACACCGTGCGGCCGTCGCGGCCGGCGTCGATGTGCACGGTGCCGTTGGCCGGCGTGTAGCGCAGCGAGTTGGTGAGCAGGTTGTCGAGGATCCGGTTGAGCTCGGCCGGGCCGGCGGTGACGACCGGCCACTCGCGGTCGGTGGCCACCACCCGGATCCCGCGGCTGCCGGCCAGCGGGGCCACGGCGGCGACCGCGTCCGAGACGACGTCGGCCAGCGGCAGGGCGGCCGGGGCGAGCCGCAGCGCGCCGGCGTGGATGCGGGAGAGCTCGAACAGGTCGTCGACCAGCCCGCTCATCCGGTCGGTCTCGGCCCGGATCCGGCGGTGGTAATCGGCGACCGTGGCGGGGTCGGCGACCACGCCGTCCTGCAGCGCCTCGGTCATCGCGCGCAGCCCGGCGAGCGGCGTGCGCAGGTCGTGCGACACCCAGGCGACCAGGTCGCGGCGACCGGCCTCCATGCGGCGCTCCTGGTCGCGGGCCTGGGCGGCCCACATCGCCGCGGCGGCGAGCCGGCGCCCGAAGATCGCCCCGACCGCGAGGCTGACCACCGCCGACGCGGCCACGGTGATGAGCACGACCTGCATGTCGTGCGGCGACAGGAACATGGCCCGGGCGACGGTGACCACCCCGGCGACGACCGCGGCGACGGTCACGAGGAGCAGCACGCACACGTGCACGGCGATCGACCGGCCGCGCAGCATCCGCAGCACCACCGCGCCGAGCAGCCCGACGACGGCACCGGCGGTCAGCGAGAAGAGCCCGATCAGCAGGATGTCACGCATGGCCGGCCGGCTCGTACCGGTAGCCGACGCCCCACACGGTCAGCAGGCGGGCCGGCGCCGCGGGGTCGGCCTCGATCTTCTCGCGCAGCCGGCGCACGTGCACCGTGACGGTCGACTGGTCGCCGAACTGCCAGCCCCACACCTGGTCGAGCAGCTGGGCCCGGGAGAACGCGCGGGCCGGGTGACGCATCAGGAACTCCAGCAGGTCGAACTCGCGCACGGTGAGCGCCAGCGGCCGGCCGGCCAGCTCGGCGGTGCGCCGGCCGGTGTCGGCCACCAGGTCGCCGTCGCGCAGCAGCGCCGGGCGGGGCGGGGCCTGCGGGGCGGTGCGCCGCAGCACCGAGCGCACCCGCAGCACCAGCTCGCGCGGGCTGAACGGCTTGGTCACGTAGTCGTCGGCGCCCACCTCGAGGCCGAGCACCCGGTCGCTCTCCTCGCCCAGCGCGGTGAGCATGACGACCGGCAGGCCCGGCTGGTCGCGCCGCAGCCGGCGGCACACGTCGAGGCCGTCGACGCCGCCCAGCATGAGGTCGAGCACGACCAGATCGGGGCGTTCGGCGTCGACGGCGGCGAGCGCGGCGAGGCCGTCGGCGGCGAGGCGCACCCGGCAGCCGTCCTGCTCGAGGTAGCGGCGGACGACGTCGCTGACGGTCGGGTCGTCGTCGACCACAAGCACCTGGTGGGTCACGCCTCGGACGCTACCCGCGCGGGGCGCGTCGCGTCCCTTTCCATTTCCTTACGGCAGGCGTCACCAACAAGATCAACAGAAGGCCGAGGCCGTACGGCGCCCCGAGACCGATCATCAACGGCAGCGCGACCACCACGACGGCCAGATCCACGATCGCGACCGCGCGGACCGTCGAGCGCCACCGCACCGGGACGACCCGCCGGATCAGCGCGCCGCCGGCCAGCACGAGCGGCAGGAACACCGCGTCGTGCAACACCAGGACAGCAACCAGGAAGATCGCCACGCCGACCGGATCGACGTCGCCGTCCGTCAAGGAGCCGACGATCGCGTACGCCATGACGGCCGCACCCAGCCCCACCAGCACCCGCCTCATCGGGACCTCCGGACCGTGATCCGGCCGACCCACTTGGTCTGGAGCACGCCGGGCCGGTTGGGCGCGATGAGCCGCACCGGGAAGCCGTGATCGAGGGCGAGCGGCTCGCCGCCCAGCCGCAGCGCGAGCAACGTGAGCCCGTCGGCCAGGTGCGGGGAGGCCACCACGGACGTGCGATAGCGGCCGGCCGCCTGGAGCGACTCGACCTCGGCCTCGCTGCCGTGCGGGTCGGCGCCGAGCAGGGCGGCGAGGTCGCGCAGCCGCACACCCGTCCAGGTGCCGGTGGCGCTCCAGCCTTCCACGCAGGCGATCGGCAGGCTCGCGGTGTGCTGCGGCATCGCGCCCAGGTCGGCCAGGCTGAGCGAGACGTCGCGGCCGAAACCGCTGACGACGAGGCGGTACGCGGGATCGAGCGCGACGGCCCGAACCCCGGCCGCGTCGGCGGTCCGGTTCACCGGCAGGCCCTGCGGGCCGTCACCGGGACGGCGCGGCGCCAGCACGCTGACCCTCGCCAGCGGCCGCACCGTCTGCCCCACCGTGGCAACAGTGATCACGCCGGCCGCCACACCCACAGCCCGCAAAAGCCGCCGCCGCCCGTCGTCCACCTCCTCGCCGCGATCGCCCCGCCCCAGCGGGGCGCCCTTCCCTGCCTCCGCCGCGCCCGTGGCACGGCTCAGGGCGCCGCGGATGGCCGGCAGCTGGACGCCGATGTGGGTCAGCAGGGCGCCGATCGCGAGCCACGCGACCCAGTAGTGGGCGGCGGTGAAGAAGAACGGCATCGGCGCGTACCAGTGGGCCACGTTCAGCACGCCGGTGACCACCTGGAACAGGGCGGCCGCGACCAGGGCCGCCACGCCGAGGCGTTCGGCGGCGTGGGCGAGGCCGCGCACCGGCGGCCAGGCGAACAGGCGCGGATAGACCGACCACAGCTTGGCGCCGAGCAGCGGCACGGTGGCCAGGCCGGTGGCGACGTGCAGGCCCTGGGTGAAGCGGTAGAGCCCCACCGGCCGCGACGGCCACCAGAACCAGCCGGGCGGGTGCTGGATCAGGTGGCTGAGCACGCCGGTGACGAAGCAGACGCCGAACGCCGCACCGAGCGCGACGCCGAGCAGGCTGGTGAGCCGCGTCGAGCGCAGCGGCGACCCGAAGGCGCCCGGGCGCCAGGGACCCCACCGCGGCGGCCGGCTCGGCCAGGTGAGCACCTGCCTCAGGCGGGCGCCAGCGTCGCGAACCATCGGCCCGCCTCCGTCCAGCTCGTGCGGATGAGCAGGCCCGCGGCGCGGGCCAGCGGTGCCAGGTCGTCGGCGGCCACCTGCGCCCAGCGCAGCGGCGCGCCGGAGCCGGCGGTGCCGTCGTGCAGGGTGGCCGGGCCGCTCCAGCTGCCGGCGCCGGGCGGTTCCACCTCGGCGTGCAGCCGGCCGTCCGGGGCGAGCAGGTCACGGCAGCGGCGCAGCAGCGCGGCCGGGTCGCCGCCGATGCCGAGGTTGCCGTCCGCGAGCAGCAGGTGCTCCCACCGGCCCTGCCCCGGCACCGCGGCGAAGACGTCCCGGCGCAGGGCGAGCGCGCCGCGGGCGCGGGCCAGGCGCACGGCGGTGGCGCTGACGTCGATGCCGAGCGCGGGACGGCCCAGCCCCAGCAGCGCGCCGGTGAGCCGGCCCGGCCCGCAGCCGACGTCGAGGGTGGCGCCGTCGCACCGGCCGAGCAGCCCGTCGTCGCCGGGGCGCTCCGGCCGGCACCAGGCGGCGGCGTCCACCCGGTGCTCGCGCCCGTGCGTGTCGCGCAGCGTGAGCGTGGCGTCGGCGCCGGCGGCGGCCCGCACAAGCGCCTCGTCGAACACGTGCAGGGCGGCCCGTTCCTCGGGCGGGCAGTCGGTGATCGCGACGTTCACGCCGGCCGTCCCGGCGCGGCGCCCACGTCCGCGCCTCGGCCGCCCACCCCGCCGGCGCCGATCCGCGCCGCCTCCGCGAACCGCCTGTCCGCGCCCGGAGACCCCGCCGCGCGCCGGCCATCCCCCACGCCCACGTAAGACGCCCGGCCATTCCCCACGCCCACGAAAGACGCCCGGCCATTCCCCACGCCCACGAAAGACACCCGGCCATCCCCCACGCCCAGGAAAGACACCGCGGCCGCGAACCGGCTGTCCGGCGGGCACTCCCCCGCGACCGCGACGGCATCGGCGGCGGTGTCGACGTCGCGCAGGCAGGGCAGCGCGACGGGGTCGACGCCGCGACCGCGCAGGGCGGCGAGCGTCAGCGCCCCCGTGTCCGCTGTGGACATCGGCACGGCCGGCAGCACCCCGGCGTCGGCCGGATCGTGCAGGCCCAGGGCCCACCAGCCGCCGTCGCGGGCCGGGCCGAGCACCGCGCGGCCGGCGCCGAGCGTGGCGGCCGCGTCGTGCAGCAGGCTTCCGGACAGGTGCGGCGTGTCCATCCCGACCAGCAGCGCCGGCACGCCGGGCAGTGCGGTGTCGGCGAACGCGTGCGCCAGCCGTTCGCCCAGACCGGCGCCGCGCTGCGGCACGCAGGACCAGCCGGGCGGGGGCGCGTACGAGCCGTCGAGCACGAGCGTCCGCCGTACAGCCGGGAAGTTTGTGATCGTCTCCAGGGTGTCGGCGAGCGCGGCCGCGGCGATCGTCGCGGCCTCCTCGGCGGTGCACGGCGGGCAGAGGCGGGTCTTCACCCGGCCCGGCACCGGCGCCTTGGCCATCATGAGCAGCTGAATCATCGGGCCAGCACCGCCCGCATGTCGTGGATCGCCCGCAGCGTGCCGCGGACGGTGCCGGTCACCTTGGACCGGGTCCCGGCCGCCCGGGGCCGGTAGGTGACGTCGAGCTCGCGCACCCGCCAGCCGGCGCGGGCCGCGGCGAGCAGCAGCTCGAGCGGATAGCCGAAGCGGCGGTCGCGCAGGTCGAGGGCGAGCATCGCGTCGTGGCGGGCCGCGCGCATCGGGGCGATGTCGTGCACGGGCAGGCCGGTGGCCCGGCGCACCCGGCGGGCGAGCACGGCGTTGCCGGCCCGGGCGTGCAGGGGCCACGCCCGGACGCCCGTCGGCCGGCGCCGCCCGCACACCAGATCGACGGCGCCGTCGCGCACCGGGCCGGCGAGGCGGGGCAGTTCCGCGGGGTCGAAGGACCCGTCGGCATCGAGCACGCACACCACGCCGTCCCCTGGGCCGGCCGCGAGCATCCCCGCGTGCACGGCGGCGCCGTAGCCCCGCCGCGGCACGTCGATCACCCGTGCGCCGTGCCGGCGGGCGATCTCGCGGGAGCCGTCGGTGGAGCCGTTGTCGGCGACGATCGGCCGGAAGCCGTCCGGCATGCGCGACAGCAGCCACGGCAGGGCGGCGGCCTCGTTGAGGCAGGGCAACACCACATCGGTCATGAGCTGGAAGTTAGCCCTGGCCAGGGCCGATATTTCTTACGGAATGCGAACGCCGCCGCCAGTCCTTACGAACCGCTGACGGATCGCCCGCGGCCGTCGTCACGGCCCCCACGACGGGCCTACGGTCGCCGGCGTGACCCATATCCTCGTGACCGGCGGCGCCGGCTTCATCGGCTCGGCCGTGACCGCGGCCCTGCTCGCCGCGAACCATGACGTGTCCGTGCTCGACTCTGCCCACCCCGCCGCGCACCACGAGCCGCCCGAGGTGCCCGACGGCGTCGCGCTGCTGCACCGGGCCGACCTGCGCGACCGGGCCGCGGTGCAGGGCGCGCTGCGCGGCGTCGACGCGGTCGTGCACCAGGCCGCCCTGGTGGGTCTCGGCGCCGGCCCGCGGGACCTGCCCGAATACGTCGGCTGCAACGACCTCGGCACCGCGGTCCTGCTGGCGGCGATGGCCGAGGCGGGCGTGCGGCGGCTGGTCCTGGCAAGCTCCATGGTCGTGTACGGCGAGGGCGCCTACCGCTGCGAGCGCCACGGCCCGGTACGGCCGGCACCCCGCGACCCGGCCGGCCTGGCGGCGGGCCGGTTCGAGCCGCCCTGTCCCGCCTGCGGGGCGGCGCTGAGCCCCGCGCTGGTGGACGAGGACTCGCCGATGGACCCGCGCAGCGTCTACGCGGCGACCAAGGTCGCGCAGGAACACCTGTGCGCGCTCTGGGCCCGCGAGTGCGGGGCAGCGGTGGCGGCGCTGCGCTACCACAACGTCTACGGCCCCGGCATGCCCCGCGACACCCCCTACAGCGGCGTCGCGGCGATCTTCCGCTCGTCGCTGGAGCAGGGCAGGGCACCCCAGGTGTACGAGGACGGCGCCCAACTGCGCGACTTCGTCCACGTCACCGACGTGGCCGCCGCGAACCTGGCCGCGCTGACGGTCGGCGACGGCTTCCACCCGTACAACATCGCCTCGGGCCGACCCACCACCGTGGGTGAGATGGCCGCCGCCCTCGCCGACGCGTTCGGCGGCCCGTCCCCCGAGGTGACCGGCCGTTTCCGCCTCGGCGACGTCCGCCACGTGCTGGCCTCGCCGGAACGCGCCGCCGCCGAGCTCGGCTTCCGCGCCGCGGTGCCACCCGCCACCGGCTTGCGGGAGTTCGCATGCGCACCGCTGCGCGGCTGACCGGCCGTTCCCCCGCGCGAGGGCCGCGCCCGCGCTTGCTTCCGTCGTCACGCGGTGATCGATGGGCGCTCGCCGCGGTCGCCGTCCTCATCGCGGCGGCCGCGCTGACCGGCGGCCTCCTCGGCCTGGCCGGGCGGCCGGTGCACGCCCCGGCCGCGCCGCTCTTCGGCCATGTCCTCCCGCACGCCGGCCCCGGCACACCCGCCGCGATCGCCGTCGCCCTGGCAGTGATCAGGTGGGGCCCGCCCCTGGCGGCCCGCCTGCCGTGGCGGCGGCTGCTGGCCACGGCCTACGCGGCCTCCGTGGCATGGACCTTCGCGCTCGCCCTGATCGACGGCCCCGAGCGCGGCATAGCGGACCGCCTCACCACGCGCTTCGAATACCTCGCCGAGGTTCCCCGCGTCACCGACATCCTCACCATGCTGCGCACCTTCGACAGCCACATCGTCGAGGGCTCCCCCGACCCGTGGACCACCCACGTGGCGGGCCACCCACCCGGCGCCCTGCTCGTCTTCGTCGCCCTCGACCGCCTCGGCCTGCACGGCGGCGCCTGGGCCGCGATCGCCTGCGCCCTCATCGGATGCCTGGCCACCGCGGCCGTAGCCGGCACGCTGCGAGCCCTGCACGACGAGCCGGCCGCCCGCGCCGCGCTGCCCTACCTCGTCCTCTTTCCCGGCGCCGTCTGGGTGGGCGTCTCCGCCGACGGCCTCTTCGCCGGGGTGGCCGCCCTCGCCATCGCCCTGCTCGCCGCCGGCCTGGCCCGTTCGTCACCCTGGCGCCTCATCGCCGCCGGCGCGGCCCTGGCCGGCTGCGCCTATCTGTCGTACGGCCTGATCCTGCTGGCCTTGCCCGCCGCCGCTGTCGCACTGACGCATCTCGCCGGCCGGCACGCCACCCCGTTGGGCAGAACGAACGTTCTTTCTCTGCTGACGTGGGTTCTGGCCGGCATGGCAGCCGTCGTGGTGGCGATGACCCTGCTTGGTTTCTCGTGGTGGGACGGCTACCACCTGGTCAGGGAGCGCTACTACCAGGGGCTCGCCAGCGAGCGACCATACGGATATTGGGTGTGGGCGAACCTCGCCGCCTTCTGCCTGAGCACCGGCCCCATCGCCGCCCCGGTCCTGCGCCGCATCGCCGGCAGCAGTCTCCTGGCCGGGAGTCTCGCGGTCCCCTTCCACCGTCTCACCACCCGCGGAGCCGGCGTTCACGGGCGCGTGGCTCTGCTCGTTGCGGCCTTCTGCGCCGCGGCGCTCGCGGCCGATCTCTCCGGCATGAGCAAGGCCGAGGTGGAACGCATCTGGCTGCCCTTCGCCGTCTGGCTGCCGGCCGCCGCCGTCGTGCTGCCCGGCCGGGACCGGCGATGGTGGTTGACCGCCCAAGCCGTGACGGCTCTGCTCGTCAACCACCTCGTGCTGACCGCCTGGTGACCCGTCAGTAGCCGCTCGCCGGGTCGAAGCCCAAGCCTCCGACGATGCTCGCCACGATGATCGCCACGACCATCGCCACGCCGAGCAGGGCGAAGCCCGCCACCGCGAGCAGCACCACCGTGCGGCTGATGCCGCCGAGCCCGTCGGTGACCGCCCGGCCCAGGCTCGGCTGCTCCCAGGTGATCGGCGGGTATGCGCGGGCGGGCTGGACAGCGGCCTCCACGACGGTTCTTGCCGTGGCCGGCTGAACGGGAGCGGGTGCGGGGACGGGGGCGACGGTTCGCCTCGGCCGCTCCTCGGGGCGGCTACCTTGCAACAACATGACGTCGGCTCCTTCCGCTCGACCATGTCCGTACCTGCAGCATGATCTTCTGGGAAGCCCTCGGTCAGACCCCTTCGGCCGGATCATTTTGCCCGTTTGGCGCGCTTTATCGCCCAGTTCTCGCTCAAGTCGCGCAGGAGTCGTGCCATGAGCGCCATTCGTGAGACAAGCGCCCGAGCCACTTCCGATGCATGGGCGGCCACGAATGGCGAGCCTTGATCGGCAGCGGGTCCGCTGGTTGGCTGTCCGCCATGACCGATCTCGGACCCGTCGCCTGGCCACCCGAGCCGATCCGGACCGAGCGGCTCGTGCTGCGCGCGCCGGAGTCCCGCGACCGCCCCGCCTTCGTCGAGCTGCTGGCCTCCCCCCAGGTGCACACCTACCTGGGCGGCGCCCGCCCCCGCGACCAGATCGAACGCGAGACCCCCGGCACCCCCGAGCAGTGGCCCGGCAGCTTCGTCGCCGAGCTCGACGGCTCGATGATCGGTCACGTCCTGCTGAGAAGGCCGGCCCGGCACCGCCCCGCCGCCATGGGCAAGATCGACCTCGGCTACCTCTTCCTGCCCCGCGCCTGGGGACACGGCTACGCCGCCGAAGCCTGCTTCGCCGCCCTCGACTGGCTCGACAACGCCCTTCCCGGCGAAGCGGTGGTGCTCGCCACCCAGACCGCCAACACCGCCTCGATGCGTCTCGCCGGCAAGCTGGGCTTCGTCGAGGTGGAGCGCTTCCACGCCTGGGACGCCGACCAGTGGCTCGGCCTGCGACCCCCGCGGCGGCCCTAGACGGCGGCCTCAGCAGCAAAGGCGTCGGTGCCCGCGTCGGACGTTGCCGGATCGCTGATCGTGGGAGCTCGTGTGCAGCCGGTGTCACCGAGGGCTACGGGTCGCGGGCGATCGGCCGAGATCCCTCGGTCAGTCGAGGTGCCGCAACGCGAGGTGGACGTGGCCGCCCGCCTCCGCCAGGGCCCGGCCGGCCGCCTCCGTGGTGGCGCCGGCTATCAGCGTCACCACGGCCACCTTGGCGTCGCCCTGGGCGGCCTCCAACGCCTCTCGGCAGCTCTCCAGGTCGGCGCCCGTCGCCTCGGCCAGGATGCGGAGGCGGCGGTCTCGCAGTTTGGCGTTGCCGGCCAGCATGTCGGTCATCAGGTTGGAGTAGGTGCGGCCCAGCCGGACCATCGTGGCTGTGGAGAAGGCGTTCAGGACCAGCTTCTGTGCGGTTCCCGCCTTCATGCGAGTGGAGCCGGTCAGCACCTCGGGGCCGGTGTCGGGGGCTATGTGCACGTCCACGCCGGTGGCTATCGGTGACGCCGGGTTGGCCGACACCAGGACCGTGCGGGCGCCGCAGGCCCGGGACGCGGCCAGGGCCGCCCGGACGTAGGGGGTGCGGCCGCTCGCGGTGACGCCGACGACCAGGTCGCCCTCGACCACCTGGCCGGCTATGGCGGCGCCGGCTATCTCGTCGTCCTCGGCGTCCTCGGCGGGGCGGGTCAGGGCTCGCGGGCCGCCGGCCAGGTGGGCCACCACGCGGTCGGGGTCGAGGCCGAAGGTGGGGATCAGCTCGGCCGCGTCGAGGACCGCTATCCGGCCGGAGGTGCCCGCGCCGACGTAGTGCACCCGGTGACCGGCGGCCAGGGCGGTCACGGCGAGCTCCACGGCGGCGGCCAGTTCGGGCAGGACGCGGGCGACCGCGGCCGGGACCTGGCTGTCCTCCTCGTTGATCAGGCGGAGCAGGTCGGGGGTGGACATCTGGTCGATGGTGGCGCTGTGCGGGTTGCGCTGCTCGGTGCGCGCCAGCGGCGCCTCCTCCACGGGCCTCACGCGCGGCTCCGGTCGGTGCCGATCCGGCGGCCGCGCACGGCCTCGTACGTGGCGTCCAAGGCTGTTCTTGTCTCCTGGTAGGTGCGCTGGGCGACGCCGACGAAGACGCAGTCGATGACGGTGAGCTGGGCGAGGCGGCTGGCCATCGCGCCGGAGCGGAACGTGGTCTCGCGGGCCGCGGTGGTCAGCACCAGGTCGGCGACGCGGGTGATCGGGGACTTCGGGAAGTTCGTCAGCGCGACAGTGCGCGCGCCGTGCCGGCCCGCCTCGGCGAACGCGTCGATGGTGTCGCTGGTCGTGCCGGTGTGCGAGATGCCGAACGCCACGTCGCGCTCGTCGAGCAGGGCGGCGCTGGTGAGGGCCACGTGGGTGTCGCTCCAGGCGTACGCGACGCGCCCGATGCGGTGCAGCTTCTGCTGGAAGTCCGTGGCCACGAACGCGCTCGCGCCGACACCGTAGATGTCCACCCGCCGCGCGCCGGCCACCAGGCCGACGACCTGCTCCAGCACCGCGATGTCGATCTGCGAGGCCGTCTCCTCGACCGCTCGGGCGTCCGCGAAGGCGATCTTCTTGACCACCTCGGCGAGGTCGTCGCTCGCGCTGATGTCGCTGCCCACCGGCTCCTCGGCGGACGGGGCGCGCCCGGCCTCGGTGGCCAGGGTCAGCCGCAGCTGGGAGTAGCCGGCGAAGCCCAGCGCCCGGCAGAACCGGATCACGGTGGTCTCGCTGGAGCCGGCACGCTCGGCGAGGTCGGTGATCGTCAGCCGGGAGGCGGTGGCGGCCTCGTCGATGATCACTCGGGCCACCCGCTGTTCGGCCGGGGACAGCGACGGCAGCAGGCCGCGCGCTCGGACCGTGACCGGCGTAGTCATGGAGATGTATTCCTTCGATCGGGGGGTACGGTCGGTGGATGGCAACCCTGGTGATGGGGGTCGATGCGGGTGCCACCACCACGCGGTGCGTGATCGCGACGGTCGACGGCCACGTGCGGGGCAGGGGTACGGCGGGAGGCGCGAACCGCAACAGCAGCGGCGGCGAGGTGACCGCGACCCTGGGCGTGGCGCTCGCCGAAGCGCTGGCCACTGTGGATCCGGCGAGCGTGCGGCTCGGGGTTCTCGGCGCGGCGGGATCGGCCGGCGCGGGCCGCGAGGCGTTCCGGGCGGCCGCGCTGCGGGCCTGGCGCGACGCCGGCCTGACCGGCGAGGTGGTGACGGCGACAGACCTCGAGGTGGCGTACGCGGCCGGCACGCCCGCGGCCGACGGGGTGCTCCTGCTGGCGGGCACCGGCGCGCTGGCGGCCCGGTTCGCGGGCGGGGAGCTGCGGCGGCGCTGCGACGGATACGGCTGGCTGCTGGGCGACGAGGGCTCCGCGGTGTGGATCGCCGTGCGGGCGCTGCGCGCGGTGCTGGCCGCCCTCGACGGCCGAGGAGAGTGGACGACCCTGGTGGAGGAGGCGTGCGCCCATTTCGACATGGACATCGCGCGCCATGAGGCGGCGGGCGGCGCGGGCCGTGAAAAGGCAGGCGGCGCGGGCCGTGAAGAGGCGGACGCCGCGCGCCATGAGGAGACGGCTCAGGCCTTGCTCGCGGCCGGGTTCGCCGTCCCGCCCGCCGCGCTCGGGCGATTCGCGCCCGCCGTCAGCGCCGCGGCGGACGGCGGCGACCCCGTGGCCGGGCGGATCTGCGCGGCGGCCGCCGCGCGGCTGCTGCACACCTACGACAGCGTCGAGCCGCCACCCGGCGCTGCCGTGGTGCTGGCCGGCTCGGTCCTGCTCACTCCCGGGCCGGTCGGCCGTGCGGTGCGCGCCGGCCTTCGCGCGCGCACCGCGGGCGAGCCCCGCCCCGCGCTCGACGGCGCGGGCGGAGCCGCCGCGCTGGCCCTCGGACGGCTCACCGGCGCCCCCGTGCCCCCGGTGGTGCACGCCCGCCTGACCAGCAGCATTCACGAGCCGGCCCGCGGCGCGAGCGGACCGGCCCCCGACGGGACCGAGCCGGAGGAGCCCGGCCGCGGATACAGCAGATAGGGCCGCCGCTGCGCCGAGAAGGCGCGCAACTCCGCCGCCCACGCCCCCGTCACCTCGCCGGTCGTCGCGCCCGCGTCGATCATCGTGCGGAGCCGCGCCGAGCCGGTGAGCAGGTCGATCCAGTAGCGGCTGCCGTCGAGCCGCCACGCGAAGGCCGGCGACTTGCGTCCCTCGACGAGCATGCCGACCGCCGTGCGGATCGGGTCGAACACGCCCGGGTCGGTCACCTTCACCTCGACGCCCGCGCACAGCACCCCGCTGAACTTGTTGAACGTCGGCGTGAAGTACGCCTCCCGGAACTCCACGCCGGGCAGCCCGAGCGCCGCCACCCGGTCGCCCCAGTGGTAGTCGAAGCCCGGCCCGCCGATCAGCTCGAACGGCCGGGTGGTGCCGCGCCCCTCGGACAGTGAGGACACCCCCTCGAACATCCCCGTGCCCGGATAGACCGCCGCCGTGTCCGGGGTCGGCATGTTGGGGCTGGGCATGACCCACGGCACGCCGGTGTCGGCCGCGCGCAGCCGCCCTGTCCAGCCCTGGCAGGCGATCACCTCGAGGCGGACCGCGCCGGAGAGGAACTCGCCGTTGTAGAAGCGGGCCAGCTCGCCCACGGTCATGCCGTGCTGCTGCACGATCGCGAGCCGGCCCACGCCGGAGGTGTAGCCGTCGGTCATCATCGGCCCGTACGCGCGGCCGCCGATCGGGTTGGGCCGGTCGAGCACCACGTAGCGGAGCCCGAGCTGTGCGGCCGCCGCCATCGAGTCGTACAGCGTGTAGATGTAGGTGTAGAAGCGCGCACCCACGTCCTGGATGTCGAAGACCACCGTGCCCACCCCCGCCGCGGTGAACATCTCGGTCCAGCGGGAGAGGGAGGCCAGGTAGGCGTCGTAGACGGTGAGCCCGGTGCGCGCGTCGACGCCGGTGCCCTCGCTGCCGCCGGCCTGCGCCGAGCCGCGGAAGCCGTGCTCGGGCCCGAAGACGCCGCCGATGGTGACCCCGTCGGCGTGCATGCGGTCGACCAGGTGGCGGTACGACCGGTCGACGCCCGTCGGGTTGGAGACCACGCCGACGCGCGTGCCCCGCAGCGTGTCCCAGCCCCGGGCGGCGAGCCGGTCCAGGCCGGTACGGACCCTCGACGGCGACCCGGCGGCCGCCGGTTCCGCGCCGACGGCGAGACCCGTCGCGACGCCGGCGGCGAGGACGGCGCGCCGTTTCACCGGACGCTCCAGCTCAGCCCGTACCCGTACGGATAGTGCCCGGGAATCTCGACCGGGAGCTTGCCCCGCGGCGGGAGGTCGCCGCGCAGCACCTTGGCGAGCGCCTTCATGGAGACCACCGAGGAGCTGTACGTCGCCAGCGCGGCGCCGGTGCCGGGCAGCGACCCGACGTCGTACGGGTCGCGCACCGCGACCAGCACGACCGGCTTGCCCGTCGCCACCAGCGCCTTGACCAGGGCCTGCTGACGGCCGCCCGGATCGGCGGTGGTGGTGTCCCACGCCCGGCTGGTGAGCACCACCGTCACGTCGTGCGCGTTGGCCGCCGTGACCGCCTCGGCGATCTTGGCGTCGTCCGGGAGGCCGGTGACCAGCGGTGTGGCGCCGAGCTCGCCGGCCAGCGTCGTGACGTTGTTGGTGGCACTGGAGTTCCAGCCGGTCACCAGCACCGACCTGCCCTCGGCGAGGGGCAGCAGGCCGCCCTCGTTGCGCACGGCCGTGATCGTGCGGTCGGTGACCGCCTGGGCCACGCGGACGTTGCCGGCCGAGCCGACCGTGCGGGCGGCGGCCTCCGGGTCGACGGGCTGCCAGGTGAGCAGGCCACGCTTCTGCTTGAGGGTGAGGACGCGGCGCACCGACTCGTCGATGCGCGCCTCGGTGAGCTCGCCGGAGGCGACCGCGCCGAGCACGGCGTCGTACGCCACCTGCATGTTCGGCGGCATCAGCAGCATGTCGGCGCCCGCCTTGAGGGCCAGCACCGGCACCCGCTCGTCGCCGTACTTCTGCCGGACCCCGGCCATCTCCAGCGAGTCGGTGACGATCACGCCGCGGTAGCCGAGCTCGCCGCGGAGCAGCCCGGTGAGGATCGGCTTCGACAGGGTGGCCGGGTCACCGGACGGGTCGAGCGCCGGCACCACGATGTGCGCGCTCATGATCGCGTCGGCGCCGGCGGCGATCGCGGCCCGGAACGGTGGCGCGTCGACGCGCTGCCACTCCTCGCGGGTGTGCGTGATCACCGGCAGGCCGGTGTGGCTGTCGGTGGCGGTGTCGCCGTGGCCCGGGAAGTGCTTGGCGGCGGCCGACGTGTTGGCGCCGCGCTGCAACCCGAGCACCTGGCTCGCGGTCATCGTGGCGGCGAGGCCGGGGTCGCTGCCGAACGAGCGCACCCCGATGACCGGGTTGGCCGGGTTGACGTTGACGTCGGCGACCGGCGCCCAGGCCTGGGTGATGCCGACGGCGCGCAGCTCGCGGCCGGTGACCTGCCCGGTGCGGTACGCGCCGGCCGGGTCGCGCCCGGCGCCGAGCGCCATGCCGCCGGGGAACTGGGTGGCGGGCGCCGGCATGCGGGTGACCACGCCGTGCTCCTGGTCGGTGGAGATGGCGAGCGGCACGCGGGTGGCGGCGGCTTGGAGCCCGTTGCTCAGCGTGGCGATCTGCCGCGGGTTCTGCAGGCTGTTCGTCCAGGCGAAGTAGATGACGCCGCCGAGGTGGTATTTCGCGACGACCTCGGCCGGAGTGTCCACGCCGTAGAGGCGGCGGTTCTCGGCCGACACTGTGTGGGCGTCGCTGCCGTAGGCGTACGTGGTGAACAGCTGCCCGACCTTCTCCGGCAGCGTCATGCGGGCCAGGAGCGCGTCGACGGGCGAGGCCTTCGGGACCCCGGCGGCCGGGACGCCCAGGGCGGCGAGGGCGAGGAGAGCGACAGTACGCGTCCGCATGTTGTCGGAAGGTAGCCGGGTCACGGAGCGATGGCAATAACCTTCACCCCTCTTGCAAGTCGCGAAGGAAACATCCATCCTCGACGAATCGGCGTATCGAAAGGCGTTGATAATGAGACTTCTGGTGCTGCTCCCGCTCTGTCTGGCCGCCGGTCTCACCGTGGGCGCGCCGGCGACCGCAGCCCCAGCTCAGGGGCCTGTCGTGACCCCCGCCGACATCCACTTCCGGCACGATGTGCTGCGCGCCGGCACCGCCCGCCAGGCCGGCCTGCTGCCGGGCCCGGTGGCCGCGCTGCCCGCCGTCGCCGAGTCATATTTACGACCGACGCCCGACCACCCCGACCATCCCACGTACGCGGGAGCCACCGTTCTCGCCGCCCGCCACGGCGTCGTGGTGTCGCGCTTCGCGGTCGGCGACGCGGTCCGCTACACCGCGGGCCCGGCCGGCATCGCCGAGCTGCCCCCGGGCGAGCGCGTTCCCGCCCGTACGGACACGCTGTGGGACCTTGCCTCGATCTCCAAGCTCTTCACCACGATCGTGGTGCTCCAGCAGGCCGAGGCCGGCCGGGTGAGCCTCGACGCGCCGGTCGCCACGTACGTCCCGGAGTTCGCGGCCGGCGGCAAGCAGGACGTGACGATCCGGCACCTGCTCACCCACACCTCCGGGCTGCCGGCGTTCCTGCCGTTCTACTCGCGCTATCCCACGCCCGAGGAGCGCTTCGCCGCCGCCCTGGCGACGCCGGTCACCGCCGGGTCCGTGCCCGGCCGGCAGTACGTCTACTCCGACATCGGGCTCATCGCGCTCGGCGTGCTGATCGAGCGCGTCACCGGCAAACCCCTGGCCACCGCCGTACGCGACGGCGTCACCGGCCCGCTGCGCATGCGGGACACCGGCTACCGCCCCGGCCCGGAGCTGCGGCAGCGGACCGCGGCGACCGAGTACCAGCCGTACGTGAACCGCGGTCTGGTCTGGGGTGAGGTGCACGACGAGAACGCGTGGTCGCTCGGCGGCGTGGCGGGACACGCCGGGGTCTTCTCCACCGCGGGCGACCTGGCCGTCCTGTGCCAGACGCTGCTCGACGGCGGCTCCTACCGGGGCCGGCGCATCCTGTCCGAGGCGATGGTGCGCCAGGCGCTGGTCAACTACAACGCCGACCTGCTGCCGCAATACCCGGAGAGCGCCCGCGGGCTCGGCTTCGAGCTCGCCAAGCACTGGTACATGGACGGAATGACCTCGCCGGTCACCTTCGGGCACACCGGCTTCACCGGCACGTCGATCGTCATCGACCCGCTCGACCAGTCGTTCCTCGTGCTGCTCAGCAACCGGGTGCACCCGGACCGGGCCTGGGGCGGCAACAACGTGGCGCGGCGCGCTCTCGCCCGTGCCTTTGCCGACGCTCGTCCCATCGTGGGCGGCGACTGGCGGACCCAGCTGCGCGACAACGCCGTCATGACCCTGACCGCGCCGCTGCGGCGCCCGGCCGGCGATCGGGCACGGGCGTCGTTCCTGCTCTGGTACGACACCGAGCCGCGCGCCGACACCGCCGCCGTCGAGTGGTCCGCGGACGGCGTGACCTGGACCCTCGTACCGCTGACCCTGCACGATCGCCGGGACACGCTGACCAGCGACGGGACGCTCACCGGATTCGGCGGCCGGCACTGGTGGCAGGTCACGGCCGACGTGCCGGCCGGCACCACCGCGCTGCGCTTCACCTACCGCACCGACGCGAACTCGCAGGGCCGCGGCGTCCTCCTCGGCCGGATCCGGGTCGCCGAGCCCGGCGCGACCCTCGTCGACGGCACGACCCCGTTCGCCGCCGACGGCTGGAACCCCTTACCGAACACTTAGGCGGGAGCCGAGCATGGGACACACGATCAGCCGGCGCGGACTACTGCAGGGCGCGGCCGGCGTCGCCGCGGCGAGCACGCTGGCCGGGTGCGCCATGGGCGGCGACGACGCCGAGGACGACGCCAAGGGCGAGACCAGCGCGAGCAACCCGCTGGGCGTCAAGGAGGACGCGCCGCTCGAGGTGGTCATCTTCAACGGCGGCTTCGGCGAGGAGTACGCGAAGGCGCACGAGGCCATGTACCGGCAGCGCCACCCGCAGGCGGAGATCAAGCACTCGGCCACCCAGCAGATCGCCGAGACGCTCCAGCCCCGGTTCGTCGCCGGCGATCCGCCCGACGTGGTCAACAACTCGGGCGGCAGCCAGATCGACTTCAACGGGCTCGTCTCCCAGGGCGCCCTCGCCGACCTCGGCGAGCTGCTCGACGCGCCGAGCCTGGACGACCCGGACACGAAGGTCCGCGACACGCTGCTGCCGGGCATCGTCGACGTCGGCTCGTACGACGGGAAGTTCCTGTCGCTGAACTACGCCTACTCGGCGTACGGCATCTGGTATTCGCAGAAGCTCTTCGAGGCGAAAGGCTGGGCGTACCCGAGGACCTGGGACGACATGATCGCCCTCTGCAAGCAGATCAAGGCGGCCGGCATCGCGCCGTGGACGTATCCCGGCAAGCACGCCCGCTACATGAGCTGGCCGATCCTCGCCGCCGCCGGCAAGATGGGCGGCCTCGACGTGATCAAGGCGATCGACAACCTGGAGCCGAACGCCTGGAAGCACGACGCCGTCAAGGCCGCCGCGGAGGCGTACTACCAGCTCGCTGTGGACGGGTACCTGCAGCCGGGCGCCGAGGGCATGGACCACGTGCAGTCGCAGACCGAGTGGTGCCGGGGCAAGGCCGCGTTCGTCTCCTGCGGATCGTGGCTCGAGAACGAGCAGAAGGCGGTCACCCCACCGGACTTCCGCATGGCCGTCGCGCCCACGCCGAGCCTCACGACGAGCGACAAGATGCCGTACGAGGCGTTCCGCGGCACCGGCAGCGAGCCGTTCGTGGTGCCGTCGAAGGGCAAGAACGTGCGCGGCGGGCTCGAATACCTGCGCGTCATGCTGTCCCGGCAGGGCGCCGCCGACTTCACCCGCAAGGTCAGCAGCCTCACCTGCGTGCGCGGGTCGAGCGAGGGCATCGACCTGGGCCCGGGCCTCACGTCGGTGACCGGGCTGATCGACGCGTCGAAGGGCACCGCGTTCACCTGGCTCTACTCGTCGTACTACCGCAAGCTGGAACGCGAGCGCGTCGACGCGGCCTCCGCCGAGCTGTACGCCAAGCGGATCACCGCCGCCCAGTGGTGCGACAAGATCCAGAAGTCGGCCGACGAGTTCGCCCAGGACCCCGCGATCAAGAAGTACAAGCGGGCCTGAGGTGCGCGGCACGCGGCTGTTCATCGCCGTCTTCCTCATTCCACCCCTGCTGCTGTACGGGATCTTCGTCGTCTCGCCGTACGCGCAGGCGTTCCAGATCGCCGGCACCGACTGGAGCGGGCTGTCCCCGACGTACGACTTCGTCGGGCTGGACAACTTCCGCCGGCTCGCCGAGGACGGCTACTTCTGGAACGCGTTGCGCCACAACGCCTGGCTGCTCCTGCTGCTGCCGGTGGTGACGATCCTGCTCGGCCTCTTCCTCGCCTCGATGATCAGCGTGGGCGGCCGCGCCGACCGGGCGGGCGTCCACGGCGTCCGGGGATCGGCCTTCTACCGCGTCGTCTACTTCTTCCCGCAGGTGCTGTCGGTCGCGATCGTCGGCGTGCTCTGGAAGGAGATGTACGCCCCGCACACCGGCATGATCAACGGCTTCCTCCGCGCCGCCGGCCTGGACGGGCTGGCGGTGGCGTGGCTCGGCGACCCACGGTTCTCGTTCTGGTGCGTGATGGCCGTGATGATCTGGATGAACGTCGGCTTCTACGTGGTCCTGTTCAGCGCCGCCATGCAGTCGATCCCCCGCGACCTGTACGAGGCCGCGCTGCTCGACGGCGCGAGCCGGCTCACCACGCTGGTGCGCCTGACCGTGCCGCTGCTGTGGGACACCATCCAGGTCGCCTGGGTCTACCTGGCCATCATCGCGATCGACGGCTTCGCGATCGTGCAGATCATCACCGACGGCGGCCCGTCCTCGTCGTCGGACGTGGTGGGCCTGCGCCTCTACAAGGCGGCCTTCGCCGACGGCCAGTTCGGCTACGCGTCGGCGATCGGCGTGGCGATGTTCTTCCTGACCCTCACGGTCGCCGCCATGTTCCTGCGCGTGACGCGGCGCGATCGGGTGGAGCTGTAGATGGCTGTGCTCACCCGCCCGCGCTCCTCGGTTCCAGTTCCGTCGCCGCCGCGACCCCGCTCTACGGTGCCCGTTTTATCCCACGTGTTCCTGGCTGGCTGGGCGTTGCTCACCACGCTGCCGCTGCTGTGGGCCGTGCTCAGCTCCTTCAAGAGCGACAACGAGATCCTCACCGACCCGTGGAGCCTGCCGTCCCGCCTGCGCTGGGAGAACTGGGAGCGCGCCTGGAACGAGGCCCACATCGGCCGCTACTTCCTGAACAGCGCCATCGTCGTGACCGGCGCCCTCACCCTGACCATGCTGCTCGGCGCCATGGCCGCCTACATCCTGGCCCGCTACCGCTTCCGCGGCGCCCGCGTCATCTACTACGCCTTCGTCGGCGGCATGATGTTCCCGGTCTTCCTGGCCCTGGTGCCGCTCTTCTTCGTCGTCCGCAACCTGGGCCTCCTGGGCACCCTGCCCGGCCTGACTCTGGTGTACGCGGCCTACTCCCTGCCGTTCACCGTGTTCTTCCTGACCGCGTTCTTCCGCACCCTGCCCACCTCGGTCGCCGAGGCCGCCATGGTCGACGGGTGCGGCCACTTCCGCCTCTTCTTCAGCGTCATGCTGCCCATGGCCCGCCCCGGCCTGGTCAGCGTCGGCATCTTCACCTTCCTGTTCCAGTGGAACCAGTACGTCCTGCCGATCGTCCTGATGCAGGGCGAGGGCGCGGACAAGAGATGGGTCCTGGCCCAGGGCTTGACCGCGCTGGCCGTCAACGAGGGGTACCGGGGCGACTTCAGCGGCCTTTTCGCCGGCATGACCATCGCCATGCTCCCGGTGATCGCCGCCTACTTGCTGTTCCACCGCCAGTTCCAGAGCGGCCTGGCGGCCGGCCAGCTCCGCTAAGCACGCCTTGATGCGGACCGTCCCCACGATGCCCGGCGGTCACCACCATCGCAAACACCCTCCGACCCTGCTCGCAGCCGGCCTCGGGTGCCGCGCGAACAGCTCGGCCTTCCACCGCGCACCGACGCCTGGCATTCGAGCTTGCCGCCTCTGGTGCCCGCGTCGCGGCGCAGCTCCCGCGAGATGGTGAACGGATCACGCCTCACCTGACGCGCGATCTCACGCACCCCAAAGCCTTGGCCGTTCAGCACCGCGATCTCCTCCCGCTCCGCGAACGACAAATACCGGCCCGGAACGGTATAAGCCAGGAAAGGACATACCACCACGTTGCCGGAACGGCCCGGTCGTGCGCGCGTATCGGCATGCGGCGGGTGCTCGCAAAAGGGGGCAGCCCATGGGAGGCGGCGGATTTCGCGCCGTGGCCGGACCGCTCTCAGAGGAGGCCGGGAGCCGCGGCCGGCAATCCCTCGGCGCGCGCGACGTCGAGCATGCGCTTGTCGTAGGTGACGAGGGTGTCCAGCGCATCGCCGAGGATCTGGGCGCTCGCCACGTGGATGGCGTCGAGCGTCCGGAGGGTGCCCGCAAGGTGGGCTGCCGCGTCGCGGACCTCCTCGGTCAGCAGGATCTCGGTGAAGCGGCCGACGAGATCGCGCATGAGATGGGGATAGTCGCCGATGCGGTCCATGGTGCGAACGGTCTCGACGAAACCGAGGGTGCTGGTGGCCATGGGCATCACCGGCCGGGCCGCCAGGAAGTCGCGTAGCTCCGTGGCGTAGGCGCGCCCCGCGAGGAGCGTGACGAGCGCGGAGGCGTCCAGGTAGATCAACGGTCGTCCTCGGCTCGGGCCTCCAGCAGCAGGTCCAGCGGCGAAGCGTCACCCGGAACGTCGTACGGCGGTATGCGGTCGAGGTCGGCGGTCGTGGTGGCCTTGAGCCGGATCAGCCCCTTGGCGACCAGCGACGAGTAGCGGCCGAGGCCCGTCGCGCCCGGGAGCAGCACCGCGATGACCTTGCCGTGCCGCGTGACCTCGATCGTCTCGCCCTGCTCGACGCGGTTGAACATGGCACTGGGGTTGTAGGAGAACTCCCGCACCGACACCGAGCCCATCGGCTGCCCCCTCAACGATGTGCCTACGTTGAGGGGATTGTACCTACAAGAGCGGCTTTCCGGAGCGCGGAGCAGGACACTGGTCATGCTTCATGACTATAGGCGTGCGACAACTGCGATGGGAAGGCGGCGACGAAAGCTTTCGATGCCAACAAGGGGAGGCGGACGGTCAGGCGGTGCGCATGACGTCGTCCATGCCTCCGTTGGCTCGCCAGGTGCGCAGGAGCTCGTGGAAGACGACCGGGCCCGGGCCGAACGAGTTGTTCACCGGGCGGGGCCTGCCCTCGCCGTTGTAGTAGCCCGGAGTGCATTCCGCCTGGAAGTTGTAGTTGTCGGGGGCCGTCTCGCGGATGGTGGCCACCCACGCCTCCTCGGCCTCGGCCGTGGGCTCGATGCGGTGGGCTCCCCGGCGGGCGGCCTCGGCGACCAACTCGGCTATGTGGGTGGCCTGTTCCTGCAGGACGTGGGTGAAGTTCACCGAGGCGGCGTTCTGCAGCGAGCCCAGGTGGAACAGGTTGGGGAAGCCGTGGCTGGCGAAGCCGTGCAGGGTGCGGGGGCCGTTGCGCCAGTGGCCGAGCAGGGGCAGGCCGCCCCGGCCGTGCACGGGCAGAGTGCCGGAGACCACGCCGGAGATGCCGGTCTCGAAGCCGGTGGCGAAGATGACGCAGTCGACCTCGTAGTGCTGGTCGCCCACCACCACGGACGATGAGGTCATCGCCGTGATGCCGCCCGTGTCCGCCGTGTCGACCAGGGTGACGTCGGGGCGGTTGAAGGTGGGCAGGTAGTCGTCGCTGAAGGTGGGGCGCTTGCACATGTAGCGATACCAGGGCTTCAGCTTCTCGGCGGTGGCCGGGTCCTCGACCACCGCGGCGACGCGGGCTCGGATCTCGTCCATCTTGCGGAAGTCGGCGCGCTCGTCGAGGTATTCGCGCTCCTCGGCGGAGATGGTCGGGTCGACGGTGCCGGTGAGGATCTGGCGCTGGAGGTTCGCCGTCGCCGTCCAGCCGTCGTCGATCAGGTCTTCCGGCACGTGGCCGCCGGTGACCAGGGTGAGGAAGTTCTCCATGCGCTCGCGCTGCCAGCCGGGCTTCAGGGTGGCCGCCCAGGCCGGGTCGATGGGGCGGTTGTCGCGGACGTCCACCGACGACGGGGTGCGCTGGAAGACGTACAGGTGCTGGGCCTGCTCGGCGACGTGCGGGATGACCTGGATGCCGCTGGCGCCGGTGCCGACCACGGCGACGCGTTTGCCGGCGAGCTCGTAGCCCGCGTCCCAGCGGCTGGTGTGGAAGGTGTGGCCCGCGAAGTCGTCGATGCCGGGGACGGCGGGGAGCTTCGGCTGGGCGAGCGTGCCGGAGGAGATGACCACGTAGCGGGTCCGGAACTCGTCGCCGCGGTCGGTGGTGGCGGTCCACTCGGCGGTCTCGTCGTCCCAGCGCAGCTCGGTGACGCGGGTGTGGAAGAGGGCGTCGGCGTACAGGTCGAACTGCTTGGCGATCGCGACGGCGTGGGCGCGGATCTCCTCGCCGGGCGCGTACCGCCACTTGGGGACGTAGCCGACCTCCTCGAGCAGCGGCATGTAGACGGTGGCCTCGACGTCGCACTGGACGCCGGGGTAGCGGTTCCAATACCACGTGCCGCCGAAGTCGCCGCCCTCGTCGACCATGCGGATGTCGCCGACGCCGGCCTGGCGCAGCCGCGCGCCGGCGAGCAGGCCGCCGAAGCCGCCGCCGATGACCAGGGCCTCGACGCGGTCGTGGACGGGGGCACGCTCGGCACGCTCCGTGTACGGGTCGGTGACGATCTCGCCGGACGCCCGCTGGTACTGCGCGTTGCCCTCGGGACGGATGCGGCGGTCCCGCTCCTGCCGGTAGCGGGAGCGCAGCCACTCCACTTCCTCGGGCGTGTAGCGGTGCGGGGTGGTGGGGAACATGGGGGCCCTTTCGCGAAGACCGTCCGGAGTGGATCGCATCCCGGGCCCACAATTTAAACCAACTGATTGACTTCCGGAACGGTCACGGGCGCTCGATACAGGCCCTGGACCGCATCGATGAGGCTGCTCGCCGCGGCCGGCCACTGCGGGGTCAGGGAGCGCTCACGCTGCGCACAGAAATGCACGATCAGCGTGTGGGCCATGTCGTCGCGCTCGCGCCGGACCCGATCGGGCAGCTCGGGCAGGCAGTCGTGCAGCGCGCCGGTGGCCGCGCGCAGGGTCGGCGCCTCACCCACGTCGACGGCGACGAGCTCGCGCAGCTTGGGCTCGGCGATCAGCTGGGCGGCGAAGCGGGCGTACCAGCTCGGGGTGCCGAGCGACGCCAGGTGCTCGGTGAACGGCAGCACGAGGCAGGCGACCCGCTCGCGCAGCACGGCGCTGCCGTCGTAGCGGGCGAGCAGGCGGGCGCGGATCCGCTCGGTCGGCTCGGAGTGGCGGCGCACGATGGCTCGTACCAGATCGGCCTTGGACCCGAAGTGGTAGCCGACCGCCGCCGTGTTGCCCTGGCCGGCGGCCTCGCTGATCTGGCGGTTGGAGATCGAGAAGACGCCGTGCTCGGCGAAGAGCCGCTCGGCCGCGTCCAGGATGCGCTGCCGGGTGGTGCCGGCCTGCTCCGCTCTGGTCTGGCTCATCCATCGTCCCCGGTCAGTGGCTTTCCCCGAGAGTACCGGCCGGCGGCTCCCCGGGGGCCCGGCCTGCTGATCACGCGGGGGCGAGACGAGGTAACGTCGTCAGGTTGCAGGCGGGAGCTTAGGGAGCGGATCGTGAGTCAGAACGTGCTGGCGGCGTCGGGAGTCGCCGTTCAGGCGGGCCGGAGGCGTACGTTCGCGGTGATCTCGCACCCGGACGCCGGCAAGTCGACGATGACCGAGGCGCTGGCCCTGCACGCACGGGTGATCGGCCAGGCGGGCGCCGTGCACGGCAAGGGCGACCGCAAGGGCGTGGTCTCCGACTGGATGGAGATGGAGCAGCAGCGCGGCATCTCGGTCACCTCGGCGGCGCTGCAGTTCTCGTACCGCGACGTGGTGATCAACCTGCTCGACACGCCGGGGCACGCCGACTTCTCCGAGGACACCTATCGGGTGCTGACCGCGGTGGACAGCGCGGTGATGCTGCTGGACGCCGCGAAGGGCCTGGAGCCGCAGACGCTCAAGCTGTTCGAGGTGTGCCGGCAGCGCGGCATCCCGGTGATGACCTTCATCAACAAGTGGGACCGTCCGGGCAACGACGCGCTGGCGCTGATGGACGAGATCGAGCAGCGGATCGGGCTCAAGCCGACCCCGCTGACCTGGCCGGTGGGCATCGCCGGCGACTTCCACGGCGTGATCGACCGCCGCACCGGCCGGTTCGTACGGATGCAGCGCTCCCCCGGCGGCGCCGAGCTGGCCATCGAGGAGGAGATGGGCGCGGACGAGGCGGCCGAGCGGTACGGCGCCGACTGGGCCACCGCGGTCGAGGAGCTCGACCTGCTGGCGATGACGGGCGCCGACCACGACCAGGAGACGTTCCTGGCCGCGACGAGCACGCCGGTGCTCTTCGGCGCCGCGGTCGCCAATCTCGGCGTACGGCAGCTGCTCGACATCCTGGTGGAGCTGGCCCCGCCGCCGTCGGCCCGGCCCACCGCCGCCGGCACGCAGCAGCCGGTCGACGGCTCGTTCTCCGGGTTCGTCTTCAAGATGCAGGCGAACATGAACCGCGCGCACCGCGACCAGGTCGCGTTCATGCGGGTCTGCTCGGGCCGGTTCGAGCGCGGCATGGTGGTCACCCACGCGGGCACCGGCAAGCCGTTCGCCACCAAGTACGCCCAGCAGATCTTCGGCCGGGGCCGCGAGACGATCGACGAGGCGTACCCGGGTGACGTGGTGGGTCTGGTCAACGCGACCTCGCTGGGCATCGGCGACACCCTCTACACCGGCGATCCCGTGCGGTTCCCGCCGTTGCCGTCCTTCCCGCCCGAGCACTTCGCGGTCGTGCGCACCGACGACACCTCGGCCTTCAAGCGCTTCCGGCGCGGCATCGAGCAGCTCGACGGCGAGGGCGTCGTGCAGGTGCTGCGCTCGGATCAGCGCGGCGACCAGGCGCCGGTCTTCGCCGCCGTGGGCCCGATGCAGTTCGAGGTGGCCACCCACCGGCTGGAGGCCGAGTTCGGGGTGAAGGTGCGCCTGGAGCACCTGCCCTACGAGCTGGCCGCCCGCACCGACGCGGCGGGCCGCGAGATCCTGCGGACCGAGTCGAACGTCGAGGTCATGACCCGGGTACGCGACGACGCGCTGCTCGCCGTCTTTCCGCACCGCTGGCGCATGCGCACGATCGCCGGCCGGCACCCCGGCCTACGCCTCGACGAATAGCCGGACCGGCAGCGCCTCCAAGCCGAAGACGATCGAGGCGCGGCGCATCGGCAGCTCGGCCGGATCGATCGCCGGGCGCATGGCCGGGAAGCGGCGCACCAGGGCCGGATAGGCGGTGCGCAGCTCCATGCGGGCCAGCTCGGCGCCGACGCAGCGGTGCAGCCCGTGGCCGAAGGCCAGGTGGGAGCGGCTGGTGGGGCGCCCCGCGTCGATCTGGTCCATGCCGGGGCCGAGGACCTCGTCGCGGTCGGCGGCGCTCAGCGAGCACATGACGATGTCGCCGGCCTTGATGCGCACGCCCGCCACCTCCAGGTCGCGGACCGCGAAGCGCGGGAACCCGACCTGCACCACCGTGAGGTAGCGCAGCAGCTCCTCGACCAGCGCGTCGGCCGGCTCGCCGGCGCGCAGCGGATCGGCGAGCGAGGGCTGGGTCATCAGCACCAGGGAGCCGAGCGCGAGCATGCTGGCGCTGGTCTCGAGCCCGCCGGTGAGCACGCCGTCGGCCAGCCCGGCCAGCTCCTGGTCGCCGAGCTCGTCGCCGTGCGCGCGGATCAGCGACCCGATCAGCCCGTCGCCCGGGTCGGCGCGCTGGGCCGCGACCAGGCTGCGCAGGTAGGCGCGCGACTCGTTGATCGCGTCGAGCGGCGCGTAGGCCCCGTCGCCGAGGTCGAAGCGGGCCGTGCTGAACTCCTGGACGAGGGCGCGGTCGGCGTACGGGACGCCGAGCAGCTCGCAGATGGTCAGCGCGGGCACCGGCAGGGCGAACTCCTGCAACAGGTCGACCGGGCCGGTGGCGCTCGCCATCGCGTCGAGCCGTTCGGCCACGATGGACTCGATGCGCGGCTGCAACCGGGCCAGCCGGCGCATGGTGAACTCGGGCGTGACCAGCCGGCGCAGCCGCGTGTGCATCGGCGGGTCGGTCATGCCGAGGCCGCCGGGCTGCTCCCCCGCCGTCAGCCCGACGCCCGCGGCGAAGCGGCCGAAGTCGTTGCTGAAGCCCTCGGCGCTGCCCAGCACGGCCCGCACCGGCTCGTAGCCGGTGACCAGCCACGCGCGGATGCCCATGGGCAGCGGCAGCCGGCTGACCGGGGCGCGCTCGCGCAGCTTGGCCATCTCGGGCACCGGGTCGAGCCCGTCGCGGTAGAGCGGGAAGAGCGAGCTGTCCGGCAGCGAGGACAGGGACATCGAGGCTTTGCCGGCACCGAACCGGCGGGCGATCCACCCCAACAGGCGCAGGCGCACAGGAACCATGTCGCCCTCCAGACAGCCGTTGTTCACCCCCGTGAGGGGCTGCGTCTCCGATCGTCGTCCCGAGATCTTGGCGGCGCAGTGAGGCCGGTCACGGAGCCCCGGTTTGACCAGCGAAAGCCCGTCACAGTACGTTGCCGAACATGAAAACGGTTTTCATTGCCTTAACGACGGCGGGGCTCCTGGCTGGGTGCACGGCCGCCGAGGGAAGCGCGGCACCGGAAGCGCAGGCGGTGACGGTCAGCAACTGTGGGACGACGGTCACTGTCACAGCGTCCCCACAGCGAGCGGTCACGATGGAGCAGAACGCCACCGAGATCCTGCTCAGCCTCGGCCTCGGCGACCGGATGGCCGGCACCAGCTACCAGACCGACCCGGTGCTGCCGTCGCTGAAGACCGCGTACGACGGCGTCCCGGTCCTCGCCAAGCTCTATCCGTCGCGCGAGAAGGTGCTCGAGGCGCGGCCCGACTTCGTCTATTCCACCTTCACTTCCGCGTACGCCGGCGACGCCGCCGGCCCGCGCGCCGACCTCGCGAAGCTGCGCGTGCCCGCGTACCTCTCCCGGTTCGCGTGCGAGAAGGACCCGGCGGCGTTCGGCTTCGACGGCCTCTTCGCCGAGATCGAGGAGGTGGCGACCCTGTTCGGCGTGCCCGAGCGCGGGCAGCGCCTGGTCGCCGAGCAGCGGGCGAAGCTGGACGCGGCGCTGAAGGGCGAGCACGGCGACACCTCGCTGCTCTGGTACTACTCCGGCACGAGCACGCCGTACGTCGCCGGGCCCGGCGGTGTGCCCGCCGCCGTCACCGAGAAGCTCGGCGCGCGCAACGTCTACGCCGACGCGAAGCAGACCTGGCCCGCCGGCGCCTGGGAGCAGATCGCGGCCCGGAACCCGGACGTGATCGTGCTGGCCGACCTCACCCGCGGCGGCGACGGCGACAGCGCTCGGTCCAAAATCGACTTCCTGAGGAAGAACCCGGTCACCTCGAAGCTGGACGCGGTGAGGGCCGGGCGGTTCATCACCGTGCCGGGCTCCTCGATGGACCCCTCCGTGCGCAGCGTCTCTGCCGCGGAGCAAGTCGGCGCCGGCCTCGCGGAGCTGGGCCGATGAGCGCGCTCACCGCCGGCACCGCCACGCGCCTGCTGCGCGCCTGGGACGAGCAGCAGTCGGCGTACGTGGCCCACCGCGAGAACCGCTTCGCCGTCATGCTCGACGTGCTGCGGCTGAGCTTTCCCGGCGGGCGGCCACACGTGCTCGACCTGGCGTGCGGGCCGGGCGCGATCTCGCGCCGGGTGCTGGAGACCTTCCCGGAGGCCCGGGTCACCGCCGTCGACTACGACCCGATCCTGCTGCGCATCGCGGCCGGGGCGCTGGCGGAGTTCGGCGACCGCGCCCGGGTGCTCGACGCCGACCTGATCGCCCCGGAGTGGACCGCGGGCGTCGGCAAGGTGGACGCGGTGCTCACCTCGACCGCGCTGCACTGGCTCTCCCCCGCCCAGCTGCTCGCCGTCTATCAGGCGGCCGCCGAGCTGCTGCCGCCCGGCGGGTTCCTGCTCAACGCCGACCACCTGCGCTTCGACGACCGCTCGCCGGCCCTGCGCGACCTGTCGGCCCGCCACGACGAGCAGACCCAGCGGGCCGGGTTCGCCGCCGGGGCGCTCGACTACGCCGCCTGGTATGCCGAGGCGGCCCGCGAGCCGGGCCTCGCGGCGCTGGTGCCGGTGCGGGAGAAGCGGTTCGCCGACCGGCCGCCGCAGCCGCTCGCCCCGCTGGAGTTCCACCTCGCCGCGCTGCGGACGGCGGGCTTCGCCGAGGCCGGCACGGCCTGGCAGTACCTCGACGACTACGTCGTCCTCGCGCGACGGTGACGGGCGCCAAAGCGGCGCTGCCCGTGGCGGGGGCGGCGCTGCTGCTCAGCGTCTGCGTCTCGGTGACCATCGGGGTGGCGGACCTGGGCGCGGCCGACGTGCTGCGGACGTTCGCCGCGCACGCCGGGCTGCCGGTGCGCGGGCTGCCGCCGCTGGAGGACAGCATCGTGTGGGACCTGCGCACCCCGCGGGTCCTGCTGGCCGGCATCGTCGGCGCCGGCCTGGCGGTGTGCGGGGCGGTGCTCCAGGCGCTGACCCGCAACCCGCTGGCCGACCCCTACCTGCTGGGCATCTCGGCCGGTGCCTCCACCGGCGCGGTCGCCGTGCTCGTGCTCGGTCTCGGCGCCGGCGCGGTGGCGCTGTCGGCGGGCGCCTTCGCGGGCGGCGTTGCGGCCTTCGCGGCGGCCGTGCTGCTCGCCGGCCGGCGGTGGACCGAGCCGTCGCGCATCCTGCTCGCCGGGGTGGCCACGGCGCAGCTGTTCTCGGCGCTGACCAGCCTCGTCATCGTCGGGCAGGCGAGCCCCGACACCACCCGCAGCGTCATGTTCTGGCTGCTCGGCTCGCTCACCGCGGCGTCGTGGCCGGCGGTCGCCCTCGCCGCGTCGGCCGGCGGCGTGGCCGTGCTGGCGTGCTGGGCGGCCGCGCCGGCGCTGGACGCCTTCGCGTTCGGCTCCGACGTGGCCCAGACGCTGGGCTTCTCCCCCGCCCGGGTCCGCGCGCTCCTCTTCGCGGTGACCGCCCTGCTGGCCGCCGTGCTGGTCGCGGCGAGCGGCGCGATCGGCTTCGTCGGGCTGATCGTGCCGCACGCGGTGCGCCGGCTCACCGGCTCGCGGCACCGCCTGCTGCTGCCCGCCTGCGCGCTGGCCGGTGCGGTCCTGCTGATCTGGGCCGACACCGCCGCGCGGACCGTCTTCGCGCCGCAGGAACTGCCGGTCGGGGTGGTCACCGCGCTGCTCGGGGTGCCGGCGTTCGCGATGCTGCTGCACCGATCGGGCAGGGCGTCATGAGGGTACGGGCACAGGACGTCGACCGGCGCATCGGCGCCACCACTCTGCTCGCCTCCGTGACGCTCGACGCTCCCCCGGGCAGCACGGTCGGCCTGCTCGGGCCGAACGGCTCGGGCAAGTCGACGCTGCTGCGGGTGCTCGCCGGCCTGGACCGGCCCGACGGCGGCCGGGTGCTGCTCGACGAGACCGACCGCACCGCCCTGCCCCGCCGGGCGGTGGCCCGCCGCGTCGCGGTGGTGACCCAGCACGAGCCCACCGAGGCGGACATGACCGTCGCCGACGTGCTGCTGCTGGGCCGCATCCCGCACCGGCCGCTGCTGGCGCCGGTCGGCGCCGACGACGTACACCGCGTGTCCGCCGCCCTCGACGGCGCGGGCCTGGCCGGGTGGGAGCGGCGCCGGTGGGCCTCGCTGTCCGGCGGCGAACGGCAGCGGGTCGCCATCGCCCGCGCGCTGCTGCAGGAGCCGGACGTGCTGCTGCTCGACGAGCCGACGAACCACCTCGACATCCGGCACCGGTTCGCCCTGCTCGCCGACCTGGCGCGGGCGCCGGTCACCGTGGTGGCCGCGCTGCACGACCTCGACCTGGCCGGCCAGTACTGCGACCGGATCGTGCTGCTCGCCGCCGGCCGCGTGGTGGCCGCGGGCACACCGGCGCGGGTGCTGACCGAGGAGTCGATCGCCGAGGTCTTCGGGGTCGGTGCTGACGTGATGCCGGGCCCCGGCGGGCGGGTCAGGATCCTGCTGCGGTCGCTCGCGGTGTGAGCAGCGTGATGCGCGAGGCGCCCAGCTCCGTCACGTACAGGAAACCGGTCGTCTGATCCTGGGTGAGATCGAGGGGCTGGCTGAACCCGGTGAAGCCGGTGATGCCGGTCGTGCGGTTGGACAGGGCGCCGGACGCGCTCACGTCGAAGGTCTCGATGTCCTGCCCGGCCGAGTAGCGCACCACGAGCAGCTTGCCGTCGAGCGCGCCGCCGCGATATTCGATGACGCCGTTCGCGGAGGCGTGCAGGCCCGCGTCGGTCATGCCGGCCAGATGCAGGTTGGGGTCGGGCGCGGTGCCCACCGGGTAGGCGCCGACCTGGAAGGGGTCGGTGCCCGCGGTCGGGTTGCCGCCGGCCAGCACCCACTCGCAGCGCAGCGGGTTCGGGTGGCCGTAGTAGCGGCCCGGCCGCACGTCGAAGACGTAGTCGGTCTCGGCGGTGGGTACGTTGGTCAGCGCGGGCACGACCGGGCCGGTGTAGCCGCGCCGGGCACACGAGGCGGGCAGGGTGGCCGGGGTCGCGGGGGTGTTGCCGCCGGCGGCCGAGCCGTTCGTCGGGGCGTACAGATGGCCGTTGCGGTGCCACACCAGATCGAAGGCGTTGCGTACGCCGGTCGCGTACAACGTCAAGGGCGCGCCCACCGCGTACGGGTCGTAGGTGCCGCCGTCCCCGGTCTTCACGTTCAGCGGCGTGCCGGCCGGGAGCCGGGCCGGGTCCAGCCGCAGGACGGCGGCGCTGAGCAGCCGCTCCGGACGGTTGCCCCAGGTCGAGTCGGGTGCGCCCATGGCGTTGTTGGCGCCCTGCGACACATAGAGCGCGCCGTCCGGCCCGAACGCCAGCGAGTTGGTCTCGTGGTCCTTCACCGAGCGGGGCAGATTCACCACCATCGGCGTGTACGTGCTCAGGTCCGTCCCGCTGAGCCGGCCGATCCGCCCGGACCAGTCGGGCACGTCGAGCGGCCCCACGTACTCGTAGTTGTCGGTCACCCAGAGGATCGGCGCGGCGGCCGTCGACGCGGGGTCGAAGGCCATCCCGATGATCGTGCGGGCCGGTGCGCCCGGCAGGCCCAGGGCGGCGGCGTTGTTCCGCACGGCATTGATGACCGTCGGCGTGCCGAGGGTGCCGCCGGTGTTGATCGGGAAGCGGAAGACGCGGCCGTCGAGCGTGCCCGCGTACACCCTGTTGTCGGGTCCTTTGACCACGGTCGTGAAGGGCGCCCCGGTGGCCACGCCGACGGTCTTGTCGAAGGCGGCCGGTCCGCCGGTGCCGCCGCCGCTGCCGGTGGTGAAGACGATCGAGTACGGCGCGAACGGCTTGCCGGTCACATCGGTCACGCCGGCCGTCACCGAGAAGCGGTACGCGGTGAGCGGCGCGAGTGGCGCGGTCGGCGACAGGTTGATGACGTCACCGCCGCCGCTGGTGATCGTGGTCGCGGGCACGGGCGCGCCGTCCGGCACCCGCGTCAGGGTCACCGTCGACGACGTCAGCGAGGCGGCCCGCACGCCACCGTTCGGCAACACGAGGTCCTCGACGACGCTGGTGGTCACCGGCACGCCGGTCGCGCCGTTCGCGGGCGTGCTCGCGCGTACGGCGGGAATGGTCTCGGCTCCGGCGACGGCGGTGATGTCGGCGTACGCGAACTTGGTGTTGACCCCGCCCGCCGGGCTGATCGTGAGCTTGCCGTCGGTGACCCGCACGGTCCGCGTGGCGGTGGCGAACTTGGTGCCGCTGGTGGGAACGAAGGCGGCGATCGCGTTCTGGTCCTCGACCGACACCCAGTGCTTGCTGTCCACGGCGGTGCCGGCGTCACCGACCGCCACGGTCACGGTGTAGAGGCCGGCCGGCACGGCGGCCTCCCACGCGCCGGGCGTGGCGACCCCGGCCGACCCGGCGGGCAGCTGAGCGTGCATGAAGGTGGCGAGCCGCGGATCGGCCTGCCCGGCGGCGGGGTTGCGGTTGCGCCCGTTCCCGGTGAGGTCGACCGGCGTGCCCTCGCCGAGATCGACCCACCCGTAGCCGCGCGCGGCGGTGAAGGCACCACCCGAGTCCCGCACATACCCGGCGGCCGGCGCCGTCGCGGCATCGGAGAAGTCCACCTTGAAGGGCAGCGCAACCGCCGCCTCGGCCGGCCGGGCCGGCACGACGAGCCCGGCGAGCACGAGAGCCGCGATCACTGTCCATTGGCGACCGCCCATGGACGACAACGTCGCACATCGCCGGCGCCGCGGGCCTCACCCCGTCTCCCATCCGGTCTCATCCGGGAAATGCGACAAGCGGCTCACGTCTACACTCATCGGCGATCGTCGGGGAGGTCGCTGATGAAGCGTGTGATGACGGGATTTCTGGCCGTTCTGGTCACCCTGACGGCAGCCTGCTCGGGCGGGGCGGAGGGATCCGGCGCGGGCACCGGGGCGGCCGAGACGCTGGGGCTCTATTCCAGTGGCGTTCGCGAGGGGCCGGTCTCGCGGCTCGGGCTGCCGGCGACCGAGCTGAAGGACGCGCTTCTGGTCAGCCCGCACCAGACCATCAAGTTCGCGCGGTGGGCGGTGGCCCGCGAGCTGACCGGCGAGCAGCTCACCGCCGCGGGACTCGATCTCAAGGGCGGCGACGGGCTGCCGGCCTCGGCCGGTGAGGTGCGGGCGCCGGAGGGACACGAGCTGTTCATCGTGGACGCCGACGACCCCAAGATGCTCGCGCCCTCGCAGAACGGTGTCATGCAGAAGGTCAGCTTCACGCTCGTGGTGGGCGGGCAGAGCCGGCCGCTGGGCAACAGACTCGTCGCGTACAACACGCGGGACGCGCTGCTGGCGGTCGTCCCGGTGGGGGCCGAGGTGCGGCTCGATCTGACGGACGAGGGCCGCACCCAGTCGCTGGATCTGCGCACCGGCAAGCGGATCAACGCGGCGGCCGGGCTCTATCCGGTGCGGGAGGCGAGGACCAACCTGCAGGAGGTGTGGCGATACCGGGGCAGCACGTACACCACGGTCAGCGTCTCCCTCAAGGCGGAGTTCACGTCGTGGACCGAGAAGAAGGGCTGGGCTTCGGCGGGCCGCGCCTGGCTGACCGGCACGGTGTCGGTCACCGCCGGCGCCGTCAAGGTGCCCGACATGGCGAAGGCCGTGCAGGTGCCCGTACCGGTCGAGGTGGATCTCGGCAAGGCGCTGCGCTTGTCCGGGCAGGGCGTGCCCGCGCGGCTCTTTCCGGCCGGGACCTCCGCGCTCGCGGTCGACCTCGGCTTCCAGCCCGGCACCCCGGAGGAGGCCTACAGCCAGGCGTTCGCCGTCGAGGTGCCGGAGAAGCTGTCGACGTTCGGCGCGGCGTTCGCCGTCGATCTGACCAAGTCCGGGTACGTGCGGGACGCCGGCCTGTCGGACGCGTCGCGGACGGTGACTATCGAGCGCTAGCGCCCCGACGTGGTGCTGAAACGCAGCGGCCAACGAGCGCGACGACCTCCGACGCCAAGCGGCATGGTGCAATGGGGCGATGACCATCTTCGTGCGCGCGCGCTTCGAGGCGCGGGCCGGCCGGCGGGCGGACTTCGAGGAGATCGTCCTGGCCTTGACGGCGCGAGCGGCGGAGGAAGCCGGCACCCTCAGCTATCGCTGGTTCGCGCCGGATCACGGCGGCTATCTCGTCATCGAGCAGTACGCGGACACGGCGGCCGCCCTGGCTCACAACGAACGGTCGGCCGACCTGCTCGCCCGTGTCGAAGACAGCGCGGAGATGGTGTTCGCGGAGCTCTACGGCACGCTCGGTCCCGAGTTGCTCGCCTGGGTGGCCGCCCATCCCCAGGTGACGGCCTACCCGGACTTCACCGGACGGGCCGGCTCAACGACGGCGCAGGGGTGACTCGTCGCCCACGAGCCAGAGATGCCCGTACGGATCGAAGAAGCCGCCTTGCCGGTGTGTCCCCCACGGCGCTTCGTGGTCTCGTACAGGATCGTGGTAATCCGCCCCCGCAGCCGCGGCGCCGGCGGCGAACGAGTCCGGGTCGTCCACGAAGACCTCGACGCGCACCGTCGTGGTGCCCAGCTCGGCGGGGCTCTCCCATCGGTTGTTCTCCGGCTGGGCCAGGAAGAACGGCGCCCCGCCCACCTCCAGGCCGATCACCGAGCCGAGGTTCCACAGCTCGGTGGCGCCGAGAGCGCGCTGATACCAGGCGGATGCCGCGGGAGCGTCCGGCACCGCGAGCATCAGCGAGATGGCGGTCACGAGCCGCACGATACGCGCCGGAAGTCACACCCGCAGCCCGTGCACTGGCTGATCGACGACATGTCCTGGGACCGGCGTCACCCCGGCGATGACATCGGCACCCTCCTCGCCGGCACCGACGTCGCTCACGCGGCGGCTGACGCCCACCGACTCATGACCCGCCACGGCCGGACTGCGCGGCCCTGCCTCGCTGACCAGCGGCCCAGCCGGCCGGCACGCGGATCGCGCCGGATCCTCGGTGGTGCCGGCGGGTTACCTCGAGCGCTGCTCGAATTGGGGCCTGCCGTCCAGTTCGCGTGCTTGTGCGACCATGCGATCGAGACGCCGATTTCGGGCCGCCTGCGCAATGGAAGAGGCAACTCCGCCCACTACGCACACGGCTGCCGCCCAAATCCAGGAGCCGAAGTCCCAATTTCGTACCACCGCGACGGCGCTGACGACCGCAATCGAAACCACAGCGACCAACGCGCCGGTCCAAGGCGACTTCGCGGCACCGATACTCATAGCTGTACTTTTGTCCCCACGGAAACTCGGCTGACCCACCTCGGCATCAGCGGACCAAGATCATGAACGCAGTTCACAACCGGAGTCAAATCCTCAAGAATGACGCCGCCGCTCCGTACTGAAGCGTTTTTCATGTGCTTCCGACAGATCCGGATCTCCGACGGCTGATTGTCGTTCGCCGACCCTCGACAGCTTTCCTGCCGCTCAATGCAGGGTCGGCACCGCTTTTCTCCTCCCCTGTATCGGCTGGCGCAGAGGGGCGGGCGCGTCAGGCTGGGGCCGTGATCACCATCCTGATCTGCCGGCGGGAGTGGTCACCGGGTGGAGCGGGTCGCGTGCAGGGACGCCAAGATTTGCAGGCGGTCCGCGTCGGGGCTGCCCGGCTCGGTGGTGAAGACCAGCATGACCGGGCCGGGGTTGCCGGGCAGGGGGTAGGTGTCCCAGTCGAGGACGATGGCGCCCACCTCGGGGACCTGGAAGGTCTTGGTGCCGCTGACCGATTCGCGTACGTCGTGCCGGGCCCACAGCCGCCGGAAGTCGGCGCTGCGGATGGTCAGCTCGCCGATGACGGCGGTGGCTCGGGGGTGGGTGGGGTCGGTGGCCACGGCGGCGCGCATCATGCCGATGTAGTCCAGGGCCTGCCGCTCCCAGTCCGGGCAGGTGCGCCGGCCGGTCAGCGTGTCGTCGAACATGAGCAGGAGCATGTTGAGCCGGTCGGGCGGGTAGCCGTCCGGGTCGCCGAGCAGCGCCTCGGCCATCGGGTTCCAGTCGAGCAGGTCGAGATGCCGGCTCAGCACGACCGCCGGGGTGTCCATCACCCGGAGCAGCCGCCGCGTGCTGTCCGGCACCCGGTCCGGCTCGCGCCCCGCTCGGGCGGCCGCCGGGCGGCGGGCGGCGCGGGCCAGGGTGAACAGGTGCCGGCGTTGCTGACCGTCGAGGCCGAGCGCGGCGGCGAGCGCGTCCAGGACGTCGTCGGACGGGCGCACCTCCCGGCCCTGTTCCATCCGCTGGTAGTAGTCGGTGCTCAGCCCGGCGAGCAGGGCCAGCTCCTCGCGCCGCAGCCCAGTGACCTTGCGCCGGCCGCCCGGCTCCAGGCCGACGTCGCGCGGGCGGAGCTGACCCCGCCGGGCGCGCAGGAAGTCGCCGAGCTCACGGGCGTACGGATTGGGGCTGTTCATGCCGCAAGTGTGCCGCGGCCGGCGGCGCCGAAGGTAGGTCCCGCAGACCTAGGCAACGGGGTACGACCGAGCCGGCCCGGATCGCTCCTAGCGTCGACGGTCTCACCGCACCGACCCCGAGGAGCAGCAGATGACAGGGTGGACCGCCGACCTCATCCCCGGCCAGCGCGGCCGGATCGCCGTCGTGACCGGCGCCAACTCGGGCCTCGGCCTGGTCACCGCCACCGAGCTGGCCCGGCACGGCGCCCGCGTCGTGCTGGCCGTCCGCAACCTCGCCGCCGGCGAAAAGGCCGCCCGGCGGATCGCCGGCGACGTCGAGGTGCGCGAGCTGGACCTGGCCTCGCTCGCCTCCGTGCGGGCCTTCGCGGCGAAGCTGGCCGCCGACCACCCGGCGATCGACCTGCTCGTCAACAATGCCGGCGTGGTGCTGCTCGGGCCGCGCCGCACCTCCGCCGACGGCTTCGAGCTGCACCTGGCCACCAACATGCTGGGCCACTTCGCCCTGACCGGGCTGCTGCTGAGCAATCTGGCCGCGGCGCCGGCGGCCCGGGTGGTCAGCCTCAGCTCCATCACCCACAAGGGCGCGCATCTCGACTTCGACGATCTGATGTACGAGCGTGACTACCGGGCCGCCGCCGCGTACGGCCGGTCCAAGCTCGCCACCACGATCTTCGGCATCGAACTGGACCGCCGGCTGCGCGCCGCCGGGTCGCCGATCGTCAGCGCGCTGGCCCATCCCGGCCTCACCCGCACCAACCTCACACCCCGCGCCTGGGAGCACCGCGGCCGGCTCGGCCGCGTGATCGCGCGGCTGGGCCTGCTGGCCACCCAGCCGGTGGATCGGGGCGCGCTGCCGCAGCTGCGCGCCGCAACCGATCCGGGCGTACGCGGCGGTCAGTTCTTCGGCCCGGCCGGCCTCGGGGAGACGCGGGGCCGGGTCACCGAGGCGCGGCTCAGCCAGGAGGCCGCCGACCCGGCCGCCGGCGAGCGACTCTGGGCGGCGGCCGAGGAGCTGACCGGCGTCAGCTATCTCTGATCGCGCCCTCGCGTCTCCTGCCACGGATCAACGAGGGCGATGCCCGTCTCGGTGAAGTCTTTGATGTTGCGCGTGGCCAGGGTCGCGGCGCGAGAGCGGCAGATTGCGGCAATCTGACCGTCGAACCCACTGATCGGATTGCCGTCTCTCTCGCGGCCGGCGACCACGTCCGCGTACGCGGTGGCAGCAGCGAGGTCGAAGGGCAGCACCTGGCGCGGAAACGCCGCGAAGATCTCGTCGGCGGCTTGGTGCAGTGTGTGCCTACGCCGGCCTTCTGGTAGCCGCGCGATGCCATAGCGGATCTCGGCAACGGTCACCGCTGTGGTGTAGAGCCCAGTGCTCGACGTCTGTTGAAGCCACGCGAGCACAGCCGGTTCGGGCGCGGCACGCATGAGCTCGGAGACGACGTTCGTGTCGAGGACGATCATCACTCGCTGAGGTCCGCCGCGCGCGGCGAGGTGGTTCGGGCAGGAACCTCCAGGTCCACGCCCCCGAGCTGGGTGAACCGCTCGGTCAACGCACTGAAGAGGTCGTTCTGCGGTCGCTCGTCCTCGGTGGCGGCCGCCGTGAGGATCAGGCGGATCTCGGCCTCCATGGAGCGGCCGTGCCGGGCCGCGCGCTGACGAAGCTTCTCCTTCACGGAGTCGTCGAGGTCTCTGATGCTCAGGGCCGCCATGGCTCGTCCCTCCTCGTCGGGTCTCTCCACGTCGGGCGCGGTGCTAGCAATGCTAGCGCACCCGTGGCCCCAAAAGCGCCTCGTGCAGTGCCGTAGGGGTGAGCGGGCTCAACGGCCGAGCCGCGAGCCAGGCGGCGCCGGCGGCGGGGTCCCGGGCCGTGCGGGGGTGCAGGCCGCGGGCCCGGAGGGCGCCGAGGACGCCGTCGCGCACGGGGGTGTCGCAGGCCAGAAGGCCGCCGCCCAGCACGATCGGGCCGTCGGCGCCCAGGTCGTCGAGGGTGTGCACCAGGTGGGCGACGGCCTCGGCGACGAGGGCTGTCGCGTGGGGGTCGCCCGCTCGGGCAGTCTCGCAGACCAGGGGGGCCAGGTCGCCGATCTCGTTCCAGGGCAGGGCCTGCGCCCAATAGACCATCTCGTCGGCCGTGGCCACGCCCACCTGGGTGGCCACGCGGGCGGCGAACGGGGTGGACCACGTTCGTACGGCCGTGCGGACCGCCCGCAGGCCCAGCCAGCGGCCCGAGCCCTCGTCGCCGAGCAGCCAGCCCAGGCCGTCCGAGGTGCGCTCGACGGCGCCGGCGCGCACCGCGGCGGCTATCGCTCCGGTGCCGGCGATGAGGACCGCGCCGTGCGGGGCGGGGGTGCCCGAGGCGAAGGCCGTCACCACGTCGCCGGTGACCGTGACGGGGGCGGTCACGCCGAGGGCGGCCAGCGCGGGCGCGAACTGGGACGCCGTGGCGGGGCCGGCTATGCCGAGGGTGGCGGCGCCGATCTGCTCGGGGGGCCGCCCTTGCAGAGCGTCGCGCACGGCGGCGGCCACCGACGCGGCGGCGCGGGCGGGGCCGGCGGTGAGCGGGTTGCCGGGGCCGGCCTGGCCTCGGCCGACGACGGTGCCCGTGGTGGTGGCGACCACCGCGCGTGAGGAGGTGCCGCCCGCATCCACTCCGACCACCAACGTCATGGCCCCGATCGAAGCACAGACAAAAGTTGTTGACTAGTTCACCCTTCGGTCGTAATTTTCATCGGCAACAGCAGCTGATGAAAAGGATGACCGACGTGACGGGTGAAAGCGGCGGGCTGCTCGGCCGCCTGCGGATCGAGGGGCCCGGCATGCCGGAGGCCCTGGCGCGGATCGCCGAGACGATCCTGGCCGACCCGGAGGCCGCGGCGCACGCGAGCATCGTCGACCTCGCCGAGCGGTCCGGCACCTCGACGGCGACGGTCACCCGGTTCAGCCGCACGCTGGGCTTCAAGGGGTACGCGAACCTGCGCGTGGCCGTGGCGACCGAGACCGGGCGGGCCGAGCAGGCCCGTTGGGAGACCGACATCAGCGGCGACATCGCCCCGAGCGACCCGCTGACCGAGGTGCTCGGCGTGGTCACCGCCGCCGACACCCGGGCCATCCACGACACCGCGGCCGCGCTCGACATGGCCGCCGTCGACCGGGTCGCCGCCGCGATCGCCGGCGCGAAGCGGGTCGAGCTCTTCGGGCTGGGCAGCAGCGGCACCTCGGCGCGCGAGATGGCGTTCCGCCTGGAGCGCATCCGGGTGCCGGTGTGGCACCGGCCCGACTCGCACACCGCGCTCACCAATGCCGCGCTGCTGCTGCCCGGGGACGTGGCGATCGGGCTGTCGCACTCCGGGCGTACCCGTGAGGTCATCGAAACGCTCGCCGAGGCGGCCGACCACGGCGCGCTCACCGTCGCGGTCACCAGCTACAGCCGCTCGCCGCTGGCCGAGGTCGCCGACGTCGTCTTCACCACCGCGGTGCAGGAGACGACGTTCCGGCTCGCCGCCCTCTCCGCGCTCCACTCCCAGCTGCTGGTCCTCGACATGATCTACGTGGCGGTGGCCCAGCGCACCTACGAGCGCACGGCCGACGCGCTCGAGCTGACCGTTCGTGCGGTGGACGCCCACAGGCTCCCCGAGAAGATGCCGACCCGCTACCGCGGCCGCGGCAAGAACCAGTGAAAGATTCCCCCCTCCACGAGGAGTCATCATGCGGTCCACCCGCTATATCGCAGCACTCGCCCTGAGCACCACCGCCCTTCTCAGCCTGAACGCCTGCAGCAGCGACGGAAACGGCGGCTCCGGCGGTGACAGCGCCGCCGCCGCGGTTCCCGCCGTCAAGGGCGACGGCAAGACCCTCACCGTCTGGGTGATGGACGGCGACTACACCCCGGAAACCCTCGACGCCATCAACGCCAAGTTCACCGCGGACACCGGCGCCAAGGTGGACCTCCAGATCCAGCAGTGGGACGGCATCACCACCAAGATCAGCACGGCGTTGTCCACCTCGGGCACGCCGGACGTGCTCGACCTCGGCAACACCCAGGTGCCCGGCTTCGCCGCGAACGGCGGCCTGCTCGACCTGACGAAATACAAAGACGACCTGAGGCAGGGCCGCACCTGGCTGGCCGGCCTGGAGGAGCCCGCGACGGTCGACGGCGCGCTCTACGCCGTGCCGGGCTTCGCCGGCGCCCGCGCGGTCATCTACAACAAGAAGACCTGGGCCGCCGCCGGCGTCACCGCGGCGCCGGCGTCGTACACCGAGCTGACCGCCGCCCTCGACAAGATCAAGGCGAAGAACCCGGCCGCCGACTTCTCCCCGTTCTACCTGCCGGGCCAATACTGGTTCGCGGGCCTCCAGTTCCTCTGGGACGCCGGCGGCGACATCGCGACCAGCGAGGGCGGCGCCTGGAAGGGCGGCTTCTCCACCCCGGCCGGGCAGAAGGGCCTGACCGACTTCAAGACCTTCCAGAACGCGTACTCCACCGCCGCCTCCCGCACGCTGGACACCCTCCAGCCCGACCAGACGCAGCTCTTCGCCGACGGCAAGACCTCGGCGATCCTGGCCACCAGCGGCTCGATCGGCCTGATCCAGAAGGCCAACCCCCAGATCAAGACCGAGGACATCGGTACGTTCCCGCTGCCGGGCGTCTCCGGCAAGGCCCAGCCGGTGATGCTCGGCGGCTCCGACTGGGGCATCGCCGCCAAGAGCGACGCGCACGACCTCGCGCTGCAGTGGACGAAGATCGCCGCGAGCCCCGAGATGCAGGACAAGTGGGTCTTCGGCAAGGACGGCTGGATCCCGAACAGCACCGAGGGCATCCAGGCCGCCCAGCCGAGCCTGGACGAGCAGCAGAAGGGCTTCTTCACCGCCGCCCTGACGTCCAAGGCGACACCGGCCGCCGCGCAGTGGCCGACCCTGGAGGGCGACAAGAGCGTCAACCAGCTCTTCTCCGCCGTCGCCTCCGGCGCCAAGACCCCCGAGCAGGCGGCCAAGGACTTCGACGCGCACCTCGGCGAGACTCTCGCCGGCGGTAAGTGACCACCGTGATCACCGGCGCGGCCGGCGCCCCGCCGGCCGCGCCGGCCCCGCCCGCGCCCCGGTCCCGCCGCACCCGGCGCGGCCTCGCCCCCCTGTTCCTGCTGAGCCCGGCCGGCCTCGTGCTGGCCCTGGTGACGCTGGCGCCGATCGGGTTCCTGGTCTACACGTCGTTCACCGACTACAACCAGCGGTCGCTGTTCACCGGCGCGTACCACGCCGTCGGCCTGGACAACTACACCGAGCTGCTGGGCAGCGGCGCGTTCTGGGCCTCGCTGGTGCGCACGGTGCTGTTCACCGCGGCGATGGTGGCCGGCAGCGTCCTGACCGGCATGGGCGTCTCGCATCTGCTGACCCGGCTGGGCCGCGGCTGGCGCTACACGGTCACGGTGGTGCTGATCGTCGCGTGGGCCATGCCGAACGTGGCCTCGTCGCTGGTGTGGAACTGGCTCTTCCAGCCTGGCTACGGCGTGGTCAACTGGGGTCTCGACCAGCTGCGCGTCTTCGGGGACACCACGAGCCTCGACTGGGCGCAGGACCCCGCGCGGGCGTACGTGGTCATCTGGCTCCTGATCGTCTGGCAGGCGGTCCCGTTCATCGCGCTGACGCTGAACGCGGCCGAGACGCAGGTGCCGCGCGAATACCTGGAGGCGGCGCGGATGGACGGCGCCACCGAGCTCGCCGTCTACCGGATCATCACGCTCAACCACCTGCGGCCGACGCTGCTGCTGGTCACGATCCTGTCGGTGATCTGGGACTACAACGTGTTCAACCAGATCTGGCTGATCTCGCGGGGCGGGCCGGGCGACGCCACCAGCACGCTCGGCGTCTACACGTACAAGACCGCGTTCGTCGGCTTCCACATCGGGCAGGGCGCGGCCATCTCGGTCGTCACGACGCTGCTGCTGCTCGGCCTGACCGCGGTCTACATCCGCAACCTGCTCAAGGCGGGAGAGGACCTGTGAAGCACAAGCGGCGATGGATCGCCAACACTCTCGCGGCCGTCTTCTGCCTGGTGTGGGCGTTCCCGGTCTACTGGATGGTCAACACGGCGTTCAAGCCCCGGCCCGAGGTGATGACACCGACGCCGCACTTCGTGCCCGAGCACCCGACGCTCGACAACTTCGTCAAGGCGGTGACCCAGGAGCAGTTCCTCACCAACCTGCGCAACAGCGTCATCGTGGTCGTGCTGACCGTCATGGTCTCGATCGTGCTGGGCATCTTCGCGGCCGCCGCGCTGTCCCGGTTCCGGTTCCGCGCCCGGCGGCTGATCATGGTGGTGATCCTGGCGGTGCAGATGCTGCCCGGCACGGCGCTGCTGATCCCCATGTTCGTCATGTTCAACCAGCTCGACCTGCTCGGCACGTACGCGGCCCTCGTGCTCGCCTACGTGGCGACCGTCCTGCCGTTCTCGATCTGGGTGATGCGCGGCTTCTTCGTCACCATCCCGGCCGAGATCGAGGAGGCCGCCCGGATGGACGGCGCGAGCACCTGGCGCGTGCTCACCAGCGTCCTGTTCCCGCTGGTCGCGCCCGGCGTCATCTCGACCGGCATCTTCGCGTTCATCGCCGCGTGGAACGACTACCTGTTCGCGTACACGTTCATGCAGGACCAGAGCCGCTACACCCTGCCGGTCTGGCTGGCGTCGTTCACCAACCCGCACACGGGTACGGACTTCGGCGGCCAGATGGCGGCGTCCGTCCTGTTCTCCGTACCCGTCGTCGTCTTCTTCTTGATCATCCAGCGCAACCTGGTGGCCGGGATGTCCGCCGGCGCCGTGAAGGGCTAGACCTTGCTGATCCCCGCTCCGCTCTCGTTCGTCCCCGGCCGGGGCGAGCTCGTCCTCGACCACAGCACCACCGTCTCGGCCGAAGAACCGCTCGGCGGCGTCCTGATCTGGCTGCAGCAGGCACTACGGCCCGCCACCGGGCTGCCGCTGCGCGAGGCGCCGGCGGGGACCATCAGGCTCGGTCTGGCCGACCTGGGCCCCGAGGAGTTCCGGCTGAGCGTCACGCCGGACGGCGCCACCGTCGAGGGTGGCGGGCCGGCGGGCGTGTTCTACGGCTGTCAGGCGCTGCTCCAGCTGCTGCCGCCCGAGGTGTACCGGCGCGCGCCGGTGACCGGGCGGCGCTGGGCGGTCGCCGCGGCCGAGGTGCACGACAAGCCCCGCTTCGGCTGGCGCGGCGCGATGCTCGACGTGGCCCGGCACTTCATGCCCAAGCACGACGTGCTGCGCTTCATCGACCTGATGGCGATGCACCGGCTCAACACGCTGCACTGGCACCTCACCGACGACCAGGGCTGGCGGCTCGAGATCAAGCGCTATCCGCGGCTCACCGAGGTGGGCGCGTGGCGGCGGGAGAGCCAGGTCGGCGCGGCCCGCGACGCGCCCGGCGACGGCCGCCCGCACGGCGGCTTCTACACGCAGGACGACGTACGGGAGATCGTCGCGTACGCGGCGGAGCGGTTCGTCACCGTGGTGCCCGAGATCGAGTCGCCCGGGCACGTCCAGGCGGCCCTGGCGGCGTACCCGGAACTGGGCGTCACCCGGCAGCCGTTGGAGGTCTGGACGCGCTGGGGCATCAACAACAACGTCCTCAACACGGAGGAGTCCACGGTGGACTTCTTCCGCGGCGTGCTCGACGAGGTGCTGGAGCTCTTCCCGGCGCGCCACATCGGCGTGGGCGGCGACGAGTGCCCGCGCGACCAGTGGCGCGACGACCCGCGCACCCAGCAGCGCATGGCCGAGCTCGGCATCGCCACCGAGGAGGGCCTGCAAGCCTGGTTCATCGGGCGCCTCGACGAGCACCTGAGCGCCGCCGGCCGCCGCCTCTTCGGCTGGGACGAGATCCTGGAGGGCCACGACCTCTCGGCCGGCACGACCATCGCTTCGTGGCGCGGCCTGACCGGCGCGGCCCGGCGCGGCTACGACGTCGTCGCCTGCCCCGACGACCTGGCCTACCTCGACTACCGCCAGTCCGAGCTGCCCGACGAGCCGATCCCGGTGTCCATCCCGCTGACCCTGCGCGACGTGTACGCGCTCGACCCGGTGCCGGCCGGCCTGACCGAGGACGAGGCCCGGCACGTGCTCGGCGGCCAGGCCAACATCTGGACCGAGCACGCCGACTCGCCCCGCACCGTCGACTACCTGGTCTTCCCCCGCCTCTGCGCGATCGCCGAGGCGCTGTGGGGACCGGCCGCCCGCGACTTCGCCGACTTCGAGCGCCGGCTGCGCCACCACCTGCTCCGGCTCGACGCGCTCGGCGTCGAGTACCGGCCGGCCGACGGCCCCCGTCCCTGGCAGCGGCGCCCCGGCGTGCCCGGCCGCCCCGACACCCGCGAGCAGCGGGCCGCGCACATCGCCCGGCTCGTCGCCACCATCAGCGCTACCTGAGGAGCCCGCCGTGCCCTTCAACCCCCGCCGCCGCGACGTCCTGCTCGGCGCCTCCGGCACCCTCACCGCGGTGCTGACCGGCGCCCTCCTGCCCGCACCGGCCTCGGCCTCGGCCTCGGCGACGAGCTGGACCGCCGGCGCGAGCCCGTCGTCGGTCGGCGCGGCCTTCGACTTCCTGACGGCCACATTCGACGAGTACGGGTCGGGAAGCGCGCTCCGCGTCCCGCGCAGCTACACCGGCGGCTTCTTCGAGACGCCCACCTGGACGTTCGTGTCGTCCTTCGCGTACGACGACGCGCTGGTCATCATGGCGTGGCTGGCCCGGGGCGACGTGCGGCGCGCCACGATCCTCGGCGACACGCTGCTCTACGCGCAGGAGCACGACCCGATCGGCGACGGGCGCACCCGCGCCTCGTACCAGCCGGACTCCTTCACCACGCTGAACGGCACCCTCGACATCGGCTCGCCCGCCGCCTTCACCGGCAACCAGGCGTGGGTCGGCATGGCGTTCGCGCACCTGTACGCCCGTACCCGGCAGAAGCGGTTCCTGAAAGGCGCCCTGCGGGAGGCCGCGTGGATCCAGGACAAGACCTGGGACGGCGAACGGGCGCCGCACGGCTACACGGGCGGGCGCACGGCGGACGACCAGCCCACCACGTTCAAGGCCACCGAGCACAACATCGACGTGGGCGCGTTCCTCACCATGCTCGGCACGCTCACCGGCAACCGGGTCTGGCACGCCCGGGCCCGCGCCGCGTTCGCCTTCGTCGAGGCGATGCAGGACCGGCGCGGCGGCCACCTGTGGACCGGCACCGACCCCGACGGCACCACGACCAACCGCACGCCCATTCCGGAGGACGTGCAGACGTGGGCCCTGCTCGCCACCGGCGACCACCGCTACGACCGGGCGGTGACCTGGGTGCTCGACAAGCTCGCCGCCCTGGACGCCGGCGTCTACGGCGTCAGCTACAGCGACACCGACACGAGCAAGGTGTGGCTGGAGGGCACCGCGCACACCGCGCTGGCCCTGAAGGCCCGCGACGGCCGCGGCGACGCCCTGCTGAGCCGCAAACTGCTGTGGAACATCGGCCGGGCCCAGGCCACCACCCCGCACGGCGACGGACGCGGCGTCCCGGCCGCCTCCAGCGACGGCCTGGACACCGGTTTCGGCGACCTGTATCACGCGAGCCTGCACACCGGAGCGACGGCCTGGTACCTGCTGGCGGCGCTGAGCCGCAACCCGTTCCGGCTGTAGCGGGCGCTGTGTGCTCGCAGTAAAGCCCTCCCGAACTGGCCGGCCCCTGTCAATAGCGTCTTAGCGACACTTCATTGACTTTTTTTAAAAGGTGTGTGTTGAGCCGGGGCGCGGCCACCCACCCCAGGGCGGCGGCCACCACGGTGACGGCGATCAACGACCAGATCTGTGACACGTCGGGAGACTGGTCGAAGCCGGCGACAATCTTGAACGCCTCGGAGAAGGCGTTGGTCGCGGCGAAAAGCGCAGCGACAGTGGCCCGCTGGACGCGGTTCTCTGTCGGCCTTCTCCGCTGCACGATTGACAGTCTATTCGCGACTGCATGATCAGGGCTCGTTCACTTCGACTGCACGACCGTGAAGGGCGGTCGCACGCCCTCGGTGAGCTCGGCCGCCGCTTCCAGGGCCATCACCGCACGCTGCCGGCTGTCGAGGGGTGCTTGGGCCGTGGAGTGCAGCGACCCCAACGCGACGAGGTAGCCGGACCCCACAGCGGCATAACCGGAGATCGTGTGCCCGACCTGATAGTCGTCGCCGACCACATAGAGGCGCCCGCGAATGCCGACGAGGAACTGGCCGCCCTGCTCCTGTCCGTCCTCGGTCCGCGCATAACCGCCCCGGGAGAGACATTCCCGGACGGCGTCGATGAACGTGGTGGCCATGAACCGGTCGACGTCCCAGGTGTCGGGCTCGCCGACATTCAGCGAGTAGCGCAGCAGCTGCCCCATCCGATAGCTGGTCGTGAAGCCCATCAGATAGGGACCGACCTGAAACACCTTGGAATCGGAGCGCACCGCGACGTGCCACCCGTCACTCCCCGCCGAGTCACCGCCGACGGTGACGGTCCGCCCATCCGTAATCCCGACGATGCACGTCATGAAGCCACTGTCCATGGCCGGCGGCCCGATGCCAACCGGCACAGACCACGGCGGGGATGCGGAAATCCCACGGTCGTATTCCGATTCAGCAGGTCGGCCCGGCGGCAAGGAATGCCTCCGCAAGGCCGCGAGCGCGACTCTCGACTTCTCGCTGAGGCAGTTTGTCCTTGATCCAGCGCGCACCTAAACGGGCGAGGGAATCGGCGGCCTCATTGAGTGGATCTCCAGCATGTCCTTTCACGTGCTGCAACGTAAGATTTGCCGGCCGGCTCGCGATCAAAGTTCGAAGCTTCTCCATGGTCGGCGTGCGCACCCTGGAGCCCACATAGCCTCCGGGCATATCGACAGCGCCCTTCTTCCACCTTTCCAGAACGTCGAGAGCGTGCCGTGAGTCCAGGACTACGGTCACCGGCGCGGCGAGCTCATCGCCGCGGATCGCATACCAGACGGCGCGTAGCTCGGCAATCACTGCTAAGTCTTGACCTGCTTGACCTTCCAGCTGTGGGTACGGACCGCAGCCGTAACGCCCGCCGGTAGAAACGAACCCCCAGCCCGTCAGCCAGCCCTTTTGGCCCCATTGAGATTTGATCGCCTTTTGCAGAGCCGCACCGTCGGTGTAGATGAGGGCCGCGCCCGTCCAGTGAGATCGGACATCGCCCGTGACCACACGATTCTCATTGCCGCGCATGCCCGGCACTTTCTCGATCGCCACCGGCGTTCCCTCCTCCGACGCCCGCTACCTTCAAGGACCATACGTCTCATGCGGCCTCCTCTCTATGCGCCGGATAGGGAAGACTTTACGCCGGTTATCTACGGCGCCGGCCGACGGGAAACAATGCGGTGGATCTCAGAGGACGTCTGATTAAAGTATTTTGTGGTGTTATATGGTTTGGGGGTCTCGT
>NZ_BOMI01000012.1 GCF_016862115.1 Paractinoplanes deccanensis | reverse complement strand
GGCGCGTCGCGTGAAGGCGGGCGTTTGCTGGCTGGTCGGGGGTGTGGGCCGTTGGTTCTGCGTCGGCCGTTGGTTCTGTGTCGGCCGTGGGGAGGGCGGCGTGCGTGGGTGTTGCTGTTCGTTCTGGGCGTAAGGGCTGGGCAGGGAGAGTGCCTACGGTGGGGGGATGCGGGATATCGGGGTTCGGCGGGTGGATTACGGGTTCTTTGTGCGGCCGGCGGAAGAGACGGGGACCGGGCGGGCGCGGGTTGAGCCGGCGTTCGGGTATCTGATCGAGCATCCGGATGCGGGGGTTCTGCTCGTGGACACGGGGATGGGGGCTCATCCCGAGGTGGATGCCTGGTATCGGCCTGTGCGGGTGCCGTTGGGCAAGGCGCTGGCGGAGGCCGATGGGGATGTGGGGCGGGTGAAGGTGGTGGTGAACTGTCACCTGCACTTCGATCACTGTGGGGGGAACGCGGAGCTGGCGGGGCGGCCGGTCTTCGCGCAGCGGGCGGAGCTGGCGCTGGCCCGGGCGGCGGAGAGCCATACGTTGCCGGAGTTGGTGGATCATCCGGGGGCGCGGATCGAGGAGATCGACGGCGAGGCCGAGGTGTTTCCGGGGGTGCGGATCGTGCCCACGCCGGGGCATACGGCGGGGCATCAGTCGGTGGTGGTGCGGCGGCGGGACGGGGTTGTCGTGGTGGCGGGGCAGAGCCACGACAACGCGACGTTGTTCACCAGTGATGTGCTGGGGCGCCACGCCGGCGTGGGGGAGCAACCGGCGTGGCTCGGCCTGCTGATGGCGCTCGATCCGAAGCAGGTGGTCTTCGCTCACGACAACGCGGTCTGGACCCCGGGCTCCAGCCACGTCAGCCTGCCCTGAGGAAAGGCCGCCTCGATCTGCTTGCGGCCCTCGCGGAAGTGCGACCAGCCCTCGTAGTGCACGGGAACGATCCGGCGTGGCCTGATCCGGTCGCACAGGGCCGCGGCGTCGCGGCCGGTCATGGTGAAACGGGCGGGGCCGGTCAGACCGAACTGGACCTTGCCGAGGTGCAGGATCGCGGTCTCCACGTCGAACCGGTCGGCGACCTGGAGCACGCCGGGGAACAGAACCGTGTCGCCGGAGATCCAGACCACCGCTGAGGAGCCGCGCGGGCGCAGGGCGAAACCCGTTGTGGGGCCGACGATCGGGACGCTCCACCACGGGCCGTGCCGGGACGGGGTGGCGGTCACCTCGACGTCGCCCACGTGTGCCGACTCCCACGGTGCCAAGCCCGTCGCGCCGAGGCGGCGGCCGCCCGCGACCGTCGTGATCACCGTCGGCGCCGAGGAGAGCAGGGCCCGGCCGGCGTCGTCGAGATTGTCGGCGTGCTGGTCGTGGGTGAGCAGCACGCCGTCGAGCGGGCCGAGCGACGCGGCGGGCAGCGCGGGGCCGGCCGTCTTGCGCGACGACGTGCCCCAGCCGAAGGAGTACCTGCGCCCGGGAGCGTCGAACGTGGGGTCGACGAGCAGGCGTACGCCGCCGAGCTCGAGCAGCGTCGTCGGGCCGCCGATGTGGGTGATGGACAGGTCGCTCAAGACGCGTGCCTCAGCGCCCAGTCGAGGACCTCGTCGGCGATCTGCTCCCAGCCCTTCTGCGCGGGCAGCAGGTGCGCGTACCCCTCGTACTCCTTGCGTTCCGTGATGGTGTTGGACTTGTAGTGCTTGTGGTTCGACTCCTGGATCGCCGGGGGCATGATGTGGTCCTCGGAGCCCGAGACGAACAGCAGCGGCGCCCGGTTGTCGTTGTGGTAGTCGACCCACGTGTCCTGGTGGCCCGGCTGGAAGTTGGCGAGCACGCCGCCCCACAGGATGCCGCCGCTGGCCGGGATCGCGTACCGCTCGTACAGGTAGCGCGACTCCTCCTCGGTGAACGTGTTGGTGAACGCGTACTTCCACTCCTCGAAGGTGAGCGGGATCGCCTTGTGCCGGTTGGCGGGGCTCTTCAGCACGGGAAACGTCGACTTGAGCTGGGAGAGCGGCACCACCCGTACGCCCTCGGTCGGTGCCGAGTTGAGCGCGACACCCGCCGCGCCGAAGCCGTGGTCGAGCAGGATCTGCGTGAACGCGCCGCCGGCCGAGTGACCGATGATGATCGGGGGCTCCGGCAGCGCCCTGATCGCCTCCTCGTAGCGGGCGATGATCTGCGGCACGGTGACGTTGACGACCGGGGTCGGATCGGCGTTGAGCGCCTCCACCTCGACCTCGAAGCCGGGATAGGCGGGCGCGATCACCTGATGGCCCTTGGCCTCGTAGTGCGCCTTCCAGTTCTCCCAGCTGCGCGGGGTCACCCAAAAACCATGAACAAGAACGACAGGTCTCATGCCTCGATCGTCATGGGAGCGCGACCACCGGCGCATCACGCGATTCGCGTAGTCAGTCGTGCAACGCCTCGCGCAGCTGCCTCCGCGAGTTCACCCCGAGCTTCCGGTAGACCTTGCGCAGGTGGTAATCCACGGTGCTGGCGCTGAGAAACAGATGCGCCGCGATCTCCGCGTTGGTCCCGCCGTTGCGGGCGAGGCGCGCCACCGCGGCCTCCTGCGTGGTCAGTCCGGTCGCTTCGCTCTGCTGGGGTACGGGGTTGCGCCCGGTCCCGCCGAGCGCGCCCAGCTCGCGCCCGGCCCGATGGGCGAAGGCCACCGCCCGGACCGCGTCGAACATCTCCAGTGCGGCACCGAGCTGCTCCCGGGCCTCCCGCCGTCGCCGCCGGCGCCGCAGCCACTCGCCGTAGAGCAGGCGCGCCCGCGCGAGGTCGCCGTACGCGAGCGTGCCGCCGAGCCGCTCGATCGCCTGCCGGTAAAGGGATTCGGCCGCCCCGTCCTCGGCCAGCAGCGCGGCGGAGCGCTCCCGCAGCCCGATCGCCCAGTCGGTGCCCGCCGCCTCCGCGGCCCTGGCGAGATCGTCGTGTGCCAGGCCCGCCGTGCGCCGATCGCCGGTGCGCAGCGCGCTCTCCACCAGATCGGGCAGCACCCGCGCGTAGCGGCCGGGCCGCCCGAGATCGGCGAGCGGCGCCAGCCGGCGGGCCGCCGCCGCGTAGTCCCCGCAGGCGATGTCGCGGATCGCGAGACCGTGCGCCGTGAGCGACCGCATGGCGCCGAGACCCAGCGCCTCGAACGCTTCCGGCCGCACCGGTGCCCGTTCGCCCGGCCCGATCCGCCACGCGGCCAGCTCGGGGTGGTTCCAGACGCGCTGCCGTTCGGCGGTGATCCCGATGGCCCGGCGCAGCCGCAGGCCCGCCGCCTCGTGCCGATCCGCGTCGGTGAGCCGTCCCAGCGTCGCGTCGCTCATCGCCGCCATGAAGTACACGAGGTCGAGCGATTGCAGCGCGCCCGTCCGGTGCGCCGCGGCCGTCGCCCGGTCGAGGATCGCCTGACGGCTGCGGTCGTCCCACAGCATCGTGCTCACCGACACGGCGACCACGATGTGCCGCAGCAGTTCCCGTTCCGGCAGCGCGACGTCGGCCATCGCCGCGACCGCCCTGCGCAGCGCCGGCGCGGCCGCCACCAGGTCCTCCTCGATCACCGCCGCGTACGCCGCCATGAGCGCGCCGGCCGCACCCACCGGCGGCTCGCCGGCCATCCGCCGCGCGACGGCCGCGATGCCTCCCGCCGTCGTGCCGGTAATGAGGTCCTCCACCGCGATCTCGTGCTCGATCGCCGACAGCACCGCGGCCCGGGCCAGCTCCGGCCAGGCCGCGCCGAACGCCTCGGCCGCCTCCAGGCACATGGCCGAGGCATACCGGTTGGCGCCGGGCACGTGCGCGCTGACCGCCGCCCCGGCGCGCACCATCAACGCCACACCCCGCCACCGCGCGTCCATCGCGGGCCGGAGTCGCGCCTGCGTGCCCGCCTCAGCCCCGGTCTCGGCCACGGCGCCGCGCTGGTGCGGCTCGCCGGGCCGGGCCGGGGTGATGTCGTCCAGCAGGCGCAGGGCGCGCGTCGCTGCGCCGGCGGTCAGGGCGGCCTCCGCCGCCGCGGTCAGCCGCACGGCCCGGTCGCGGGAATCATCGGTCAGTTCGGCGGCCCTGGCGAGGAAATCCGCCCGGGCCGCATGGCCCCCGCGCGCCGCGGCGCGGCCGGCGCGGCGTTCGAGCTCCGCGGCGACCGCCTCGTCCGGGCCGGGCGCGGCCGCCGCGAGATGCCAGGCGCGCCGGTCCGCGTCGTCCGGACCGCCGGCGGCCGCCGCCAGGGCGGCGTGCACCGAGCGGCGCAGCGGAGCCGGCGCGTCACCGTAGACGGCCGACCGCATCAGGGGATGCCGGAAGACCGGCGGCGAGACGCTCGTCAGGAGCCCGTCCGACTCCGCCGGCTCCGCGTCCGAGGCGGATACGCCGAGGGCGGTGGCGGCCGCCCCGACGTGCTCGCCCGCCCCCGCCGCGGCCACCAGCAGCCAGACGCGTGTCGCCTCGGTGTAGCCCCGCACCCGAGCCGCATAGTGCGCCTCCAGCCGGCTGCCGATCGGCATCGGCCCGGGCAGCGGGCTCGTACCGCGAAGCTGCTCGGCGGTCAGCTCCCGCCCCAGATCGGTGAGCGCCAGCGGATTGCCGCCGGTCGCCCGCACGATCGCCGCCGCGATCGCCGGATCCAGCGGCCCGTCGGCGCTCTCGGCCAGCAGCGCCAGCGCCGCCTCCTCCCGAAGACCTCCGACGTCCAGCACGGGAAGCCCGGCCGGCGGGACCGCGCCTGTTCCCGCTCCCTTGACCGCCCCGCCGAATCCGGTTTCCGGGCCGGCCTCGGCGGGAGCCGGCGAGCCGCGCCAGCCGAGGAGGAGGACGACACCCTCGGCGTGAAGGCGGCGGCCGACGAAAGCCAACGCCCGCAACGATTCGCTGTCGACCCACTGCGCGTCGTCGACGACGCACAGGCGAGGCTCCCGCGCCAGCAGGGTGAGCGCGGCGAGGCTGACCAGATGCAGGTCGGCGGGTTCGCCGCCGGACAGCCCGCAGGCGACCTCGAGCGCCGCGCGCTGGGCGGCCGGCAGGGCGGCACGGCCGGGCAGGAGCGGGATCAGCAGGCGGTGCAGCGCCGCGTACGGGAAATGGGCCTCGGCCTCGACGCCGCTGACCCAGAGGCTGCGGGGCACCCGGGAGCGCGCGTAGCGCAGCAGCGAGGTCTTGCCCACACCGGGCTCACCACGCAGGACCGCGACAGCGCTGCGCGCCTCGGGTGCGCCCGCCACGAGCTCGTCGAGGATGGCGCACTCCGCCTCACGCCCGAACAGCCGCACGCCGCGACCCTATCGACGCGGGGCGCGCCCATCACAGGTCCGAAAGTCTCCGATCCGATGTCTCAGAGGCCGGAAAGCCGCTGCCCCGCCCGCACCACAGCCATCGCGTGGCGCTCGCCGGGGCGGCGGCCGAGCCGTTCGATCGGACCGCTTATCGAGATGGCCGCGATGACCCGGCCCGTGCGGTCGCGGATCGGCGCCGAGACGCTTGCCACACCGGGCTCGCGCTCGGCGACGCTCTGGGCCCAGCCTCGGCGGCGGACCTCGGCCAGGGTGCGGCCGGTGAACTTGCAGCGGGGCAGCAGCGGCATGACCGCCTCGGGCGGCTCCCACGCGAGCAGGATCTGGGCCGCCGATCCGGCCACCATCGGGAGGACCGAGCCGACCGGCACGGTGTCGCGCAGGCCGCTGGCGCGCTCGGCGGCGGCCACGCAGATGCGCTCGTCGGCACGGCGCAGGTAGAGCTGCGCGCTCTCCCCGGTCGCGTCCCGCAATGCGGAAAGCAGGGGCTCGGCGGCGGTCAGCAGCACGTCGGGTGCCGCGTTCGCCAGCTCGCCCAGGCGGGGGCCGGGGCGCCAGCGTCCCTGGGTGTCGCGGACGAGCATCCGGTGGATCTCCAGGGCCTGGGCCAGGCGATGTGCCGTCGCCCGGGGCAGCTTCGTACGGTCGACGAGTTCCGCCAGGCTGGCGCCGTCGACACAGGCCGCGAGGATGACCACCGCCTTGTCGAGAACGCCGACACCGCTCATACTGTGTCCCACAAGCCGAAACATACCTCCCAGAATTTAGGATGTCCAGATGGTGGGAGTCACTCCGAGGACCCTGGCCGAAAAGGTCTGGGACGACCATGTCGTGCGTGCTGCCGAGGGTGAGCCTGATCTGCTCTACATCGACCTGCACCTGCTGCACGAGGTGACCAGCCCGCAGGCCTTCGACGGCCTGCGCATGGCCGGCCGTCAGGTCCGGCGCACCGATCTCACGCTCGCGACCGAGGACCACAACACGCCGACCGGCTACGCGGACCCGGCGTTCAACACCAAGCGCGGCGAGCTTTTCACGATCGCCGACACGACCTCGCGGACGCAGATCGAGACGCTGCGCAAGAACTGCGCCGAGTTCGGCGTGCAGATCCGCCCGCTGGGCGACATCAACCAGGGCATCGTGCACGTGATCGGGCCGCAGCTCGGTCTCACCCAGCCGGGCATGACGATCGTCTGCGGCGATTCGCACACGGCCACGCACGGCGCGTTCGGCGCGCTCGCGTTCGGCATCGGCACGAGTGAGGTCGAGCACGTCCTCGCCACCCAGACGCTGCCGCAGGCGAAGCCCAAGACGATGGCCGTCACGGTCGTCGGCGAGCTCGGCCCGGGCGTCTCCGCCAAGGACCTGATCCTCGCGCTGATCACCCAGACCGGCACCGGCGGCGGCAACGGCCACATCGTGGAGTACCGCGGCGAGGCCATCCGCAAGCTCTCCATGGAGGGCCGGATGACGATCTGCAACATGAGCATCGAGTGGGGCGCCAAGGCTGGCATGATCGCGCCGGACGAGACCACCTTCGAGTACCTCAAGGGTCGCGAGCACGCGCCCAAGGGCGAGGAGTGGGACGCCGCCGTCGCGTACTGGAAGACGCTCGTGACCGACGAGGGCGCGGAGTACGACACCGAGATCATCGTGGACGCCTCGGCGATCAGCCCGTTCATCACCTGGGGCACCAACCCGGGCCAGGGCGCGCCGCTCGACAGCGTGGTGCCGGACCCCGAGGAGTTCGTCGAGGAGACCGACCGCAGCGCCGCCCGCCGCGCGCTGGAGTACATGGATCTCCAGCCCGGCACGCCGTTCCGCGAGGTGCCGGTCGACGTGGTCTTCGTGGGCTCCTGCACCAACGGCCGCATCGAGGACCTGCGCGCCGCGGCCGAGGTTATCCGCGGCCACAAGGTGCACGACGGCGTCCGCATGATGATCGTGCCGGGGTCGTACAAGGTGCGCGAGGCGGCCGAGGCCGAGGGGCTCGACAAGATCTTCAAGGACGCGGGCGCCGAGTGGCGGTTCGCCGGCTGCTCCATGTGCCTGGGCATGAACCCCGACACGCTCACCCCGGGCCAGCGCGCCGCCTCCACCTCCAACCGCAACTTCGAGGGCCGGCAGGGCAAGGGCGGGCGTACGCACCTGGTCTCGCCGCAGGTCGCCGCCGCCACCGCCGTGGTCGGCAAGCTGGCCGCGCCCGCCGACCTCTGAGCCTGGGAGAGATCAGATGGACAAGTTCGTCAGCCACAGCGGCAAGGTCATGCCGCTGCGCCGTTCCGATGTGGACACCGACCAGATCATCCCGGCGGTGTACCTCAAGCGGGTCACCCGCACCGGATTCGAGGACGGCCTCTTCAGCGCCTGGCGCGACGATCCGTCGTTCGTGCTCAACAACCCGGCGCACGCGGGCGCCACGATCCTGGTCGCCGGGCCCAACTTCGGCACCGGATCGTCGCGCCAGCACGCGGTCTGGGCGCTGCGCGACTGGGGCTTCAAGGTGGTGATCGCCGCCCGCTTCGGCGATATCTTCCGGGGGAATGCCCTGAAGGAGGGTCTGCTGCCGGTCCAGCTCGATCAGAAGGCCGTGGAAGCCCTCTGGGATCTCGGTGAGAGCGAGCCGGAAAAGCAGATCACGGTCGACCTCGAGGCCCGTCAGGTGCGCGTGGACGACGCCTCGTGGCAGTTCCCGATCGACGATTTCAGCAGGTGGAGGCTCATGGAGGGCCTCGACGACATCGGACTGACCCTGCGCCACGAAGAGCTCATCACGGCGTACGAGAAGAAGCGTCCCGCCTTCAAGCCGGTCGTTGCCTGAGCGACGAAAACCCCTGTCAGAACACGATTTTTCGCCCTCGCCGAGTCCCCGGCGGGGGCGAAATCGTTGCAACACAAGGGTTTTTTTGACACGAATGTTTGTGTCCGCTGGTCAGAGGGCATACGGTGCGCGCAGAATGGCTCGCATTGGGCCACTTCTCACGTTCGGGAGGAAAATCGTGAACAAGGCCGAGCTCATCGAGGCGCTGGCCGCCCGGCTAGGAGACCGGAAGACGGCGACGGCGGCGCTGGATGCGGTCATCAGCGAGGTGGAGAACGCCGTCACCAAGGGCGACCGGGTTGCCATCACCGGCTTCGGCGTCTTCGAGAAGCGGGCACGCAACGCGCGTACGGCTCGCAATCCTCGCACCGGCGAACCGGTGAAAGTGAAGAAAACATCGGTGCCGGCCTTCAAGCCTGGCACCGCCTTCCGCGAGATGGTGGCGAGCGGAAAGGTCGCGAAGGCCGCGGCCCCCGCGAAGAAGGCCGCTGCCACCAAGGCCACGGCGACCAAGGCGACCGCCACCAAGGCGGCTGCTGCCACCAAGGCGGCTCCGGCGAAGTCCACAGCCACCAAGGCGGCCGCCACCAAGGCCACCGCGACGAAGGCGACCGCCACCAAGGCGACCGCCACCAAGGCGACGGCGGCCAAGAAGACCGCCGCCACCAAGGCGGCACCGGCCAAGTCGGCCACCGCGACCAAGACGGCCGCGGCCAAGAAGACGACGGCGACCAAGGCGGCCCCCGCCAAGACCGCCGCCACCAAGGCAGCCCCGGCCAAGTCCACTGCCACCAAGGCCGCAGCCACCAAGGCCACGGCCACCAAGGCCACGGCCACCAAGGCGACCGCGGCGAAGAAGACCGCCGCTACCAAGGCCGCCCCCGCCAAGAAGGCTGCCACCGCGACGAAGACCGCCGCCGCGGCCAAGAAGACGACCGCACGCAAGACCACCACCGCAGCCGCCGCGGAGACCCCGTCGCGCGCTCGCGCCAGCCGTACCACCCGCAAGACCAGCTGACGCCTCGGCGTCAGCACGCACAGCCGAGAAGGCGTCCACCCGAACGGTGGACGCTTTTTCTGTGTCCCGGCGCGGAGGAGGCCGCGGCGCCTACCGTCCGGGCATGGAGCGCAGAGCGTTGCCGAGGGGGCTGGTGGGCCGGTCGCTGATCGCGGCGCTGTTGTTCGCGGCCGCCGTCGTGCCGGGCTGGATCCTCGGCGGACTGGCCGAGCGGTGGACCGGCTCGGCGCTGCTCGACTGGATCGTCACGGGCGCCTGGGCCGGCCTGGCCGTGCGTTTGCTGGCCCCGTGGGCGTCGTACCGGCCCCGGGACGCCTGGCTGGGGGTGATCCCCCTCTACAACTGGTATCTCGTCTGTGTGCTCAGCTGGCGGGTCGCGCTGCTGCCCTATCGCGACTGGGAGCCGCGCGACGACGAGTTGTGGCGCGCCCGGTGGCTCACCGGCGACCTGCTCGGCTACTGGCGCGCCGACTCGCCGCCGCCCGTGCGGCGGCAGCGGGAGCGCGTCAGAGCCGCGACGAGCCCAGCAGCCGCTCGCCGGACCAGGTGAGCAGCCAGCCCTCGCCCTTGGACGTCTTGTAGGGCGCCGGGTCGGCCGCGTCGGCCAGCGTGGCCAGCAGCCGCGGGATCAGCTTGCCCTGGCTGCACACGACGGTCAGACCGTGCGAGCGCAGGTCGAGCAGGCGCTGCGCGGCCAGCTTGGCCTTGGCGGGCGCCTCGTCGGCGTCGGCGGGCTCCGCGAAGCCGCCGTCCATCACGATCGGCATGCCGCCCAGCGCGGCCGCGAGCGGCTCCAGGGTCTGCTTGCACCGCAACGGGGTGGCGGACACGAGGCGTTGCGGTGCGAGCGGCGCGAGCAGGTCGGCCAGTCGCTCGGACTGCGCCTGGCCGACCGGGTCGATCGGGCGCAGCGCGTCGTTGCCGCTCCACTTCTTGCGCTCGCCGGCGTGCGCGTGGCGGACCAGCACGGCCACCGAGGTCACCGGCGGCAACCCGGCCACGTGCTCGAGCAGGGCGCGCTCGTCGGCGTAGCTGACCCGCTCGGCCGCGTCGGCCAGCGAGAGCCACTCGACGCTGTCGACCTCGTCGGTGTCTCGCACCGGGCCCTCGTCGCCGGTGACGGTCATCAGCCAGTAGTCGACCGTCTTGGGCCGGCCGTCGGGCAGGTCGTACGCGACGCGAGGCAGGGCGAGCACCGGGCGGCCCGACCGGCCGGTCTCCTCCAGCACCTCGCGCAGCGCGCCGAGAATCGCCGGCTCGCCGTGGTCGAGATGGCCCTTGGGCAGCGCCCAGTCGTCGTACCGCGGGCGGTGCACGAGGCACACCTCGAGGCCGTCGCCGGCCGGGCGGCAGAGCACGCCGCCCGCGGCACGGATCGGCTCCGGCATCAGACCGCCTTCGCCTTCTTGTCGATGACGCGGCGCAGCAGCGCCTCCTGGAGGTGCATGTGCGCGTCGGCCGGGTTGACCGGGTTGCGGTGCCAGGTGCCGTCGCCGTGCAGGTCGAAGCCCTCGGTGCGGTCGTCCATCGCCAGCTCGAGCACGTAGCGCAGCTCCTCGCGGGCGCTCGGCTGGACCACCTTGACCAGCGCCTCGACGCGGCGGTCGAGGTTACGGTGCATCAGGTCGGCCGAGCCGATCCAGTATTCGGCGTCGTCGCCGGCGCCGAACCGGAAGACCCGCGAGTGCTCCAGGAAGCGGCCGACGATCGAGCGGACCCGGATGTTCTCGGAGAGGCCGGGAACGCCGGGCCGCAGCGCGCACATGCCCCGGATGATCAGGTCGACCCGCACGCCGTCCTGGGAGGCCCGGTAGAGCGCGTCGATGCTCTCCTCGTCGACCAGCGAGTTGACCTTGATCTGGACGAGCGCGTCGCCGCCCTCGCGCGCGATGCGGGCCTGCTCCTCGATGCGCTCGATCAGGCCGGAGCGCACGCCGTGCGGCGCCACCAGCAGGCGGCGGTACTTGCGCTGGCGGCTGTAGCCGGTGAGCACGTTGAACAGGTCGGTGACGTCGGCGCCCACCTCGGGGTCGGCGGTGAGCATGCCGAAGTCCTCGTACAGCCGGGCGGTCTTGGGGTGGTAGTTGCCCGTGCCGATGTGGCAGTACCGGCGGATCTGGTTGCCCTCCTGGCGCACCACCAGAGCGGTCTTGCAGTGGGTCTTGAGGCCGACCAGGCCGTAGACCACGTGACAGCCGGCCCGCTCCAGGGTGCGCGCCCAGGCGATGTTGGCCACCTCGTCGAAGCGCGCCTTGACCTCGACCAGCACCACGACCTGCTTGCCGGCGGCGGCCGCGTCGACCAGCGCGTCGACGATCGGCGAGTCGCCGGAGGTGCGGTAGAGCGTCTGCTTGATGGCGAGCACGTTGGGGTCGGCGGCGGCCTGCTCGATGAACCGCTGCACGCTGGTCGAGAACGAGTGGTACGGGTGGTGCACCAGGATGTCGCTCTCGCGCAGGCGGTTGAAGACGCTGCGCGGCACCTCGCCGTCGGCCAGCTGCGGGTGGGTGGCCGGCACGAACGGGCGGTCCTTGAGGTCGTCGCGGTCGGTCTCGCCGAAGACCTGCCAGAGCGCGGAGAGGTCGAGCAGGCCCGGCACGCGCTGCACGTCCTCGCTGTCCATGTCGAGCTCGCGCACCAGCAGCTCGAGCACGTGGTCGCTGATCGAGGCGGCGACCTCCAGCCGCACGGGCGGGCCGAAGCGGCGCTGCGCGAGCTCGCGCTCGAGCGCCTGGAGCAGGTCCTCGTCGCGGTCCTCGTCGACCTCGAGCTCGGCGTTGCGGGTCACCCGGAACAGGTGCCACTCCAGGACCTGCATGCCGGGGAAGAGCTGGTCGAGGTGGACCGCGACGAGCTCCTCGACGGGCAGGAAGCGCACGCCGCGGCTGTCGTTCTGCACCGTCACGAAGCGCGGCACGTTGTTGGGCACCTTGATGCGGGCGAACAGCTCGGCGTTGGCGTCGTCGGGGTCGCGCAGCGCCACGGCGAGGTTGAGCGACCGGCTGGAGATGTACGGGAACGGGTGCGCCGGGTCGACCGCCAGCGGGGTCAGCACCGGAAAGACCTGCTCGCGGAAGTAGGTGCGCAGGCGCTCGCGCTCGGGCGCGTCGAGCTCGCTCCAGGAGACCAGCTCGATGCCCTCGGCCGACAGCTTGGGGCGCACCTCGTCGGCGAAGCAGGCGGCCTGCCGGGTGACCAGGTCGGCGACCCGCTGCGAGATCATCGCGAGCTGGTTGCGCAGCGAGCTGCGGTCGCCGCCGCGCATCGGCAGGCCGGCGCTCAGCCGCCGCTTCAGGCCGGCGACGCGCACCATGTAGAACTCGTCGAGGTTGCTGGCGAAGATGGCGAGGAACTTCGCCCGTTCCAGCAGCGGCGTCTCCGGCTCCTCGGCCAGCGTGAGCACGCGGGAGTTGAAGTCGAGCCAGGACAGCTCGCGGTTGAGGAAGCGGTCCTCGGGCAGCTCGGGCCGGTCCGGCTCGGGCGCCTCGACGGGTTCGGTGGTGGCGGTCACGAGTTGCTCCGTAGTCAGTTGCTCGGCCGATCGCGGAAGAAAACGGCCGTTCGGGCCACGCCGACGGCTTTCCTGGGTCCGGGGCGGGGTCTGCATCGCTCCATCATTGCCGCTTTTCGAGCAACGTGAAACGAACTGATGTTTGCTGGTGTCAGGCGATGCCGGGGATTCTCACCTGACGAACGGCGCCGTCCGGATCGCGCTCCACGGCGACCCGCTGGCCGAGCCGGAGCTTGCGCAGCCCGGAGCCGTCGAAGGCGGGCGCGCCGAAGGGCAGCTCAGTCCCGTCGTCCAGCAGCAGCGTGCCGCTGCGGGCGCCGGCGTCGAAGGTGGCGATGGTCCCCTGCATGGGCTCGACGCTACCGGTCAGGCGGCCGAGACGCAGGCCACCTTGAGTCCCAGATCACGCAGCAGCGCGCAGGTGTGCGCCCCGGCGCCGAGGGCCAGCACGGTGGCCAGGTCGGCCGGGGTGTCGACGTCCTGCCGCAGGCCCGGCCAGTCGCCGCCGAGGGCCCGCGCGCCCGACTCCGCGTGGGCTCGCGCCGACCCGATGCCGAACCGAGGATCCAGCGGTACGCCGGGAGGCGCGGCCAGGAGCACGGTGCCGGTGCCCGCGGCGTCCACCACGTACGAGCGAGCGTCCCCGGCCTCGGTGAGGGCCTCGTCGAGCTCGGCGGGCCGCAGCGCCGGGAGGTCACCGGCGAGCACGGCACGGAAGCGGGTGAGCCCGGCGACCTCGTCGGCGCCGTACCGCATGGCGTCGTTGAGCCCGGCGTCCGGCAGGTCGGGCACGGCGCGGGCGCCCAGGCCGGCGGCGGCAGCGGCGATCACCGGGTCGTCGGTCACCACCACGAGGTCGCAGACGGCGAGCACCGCGGTGACCGTGTCGCGCACCATGGCGAGCGCGAGATCGGCGTGCCGGGCCGGCGGAACCGCGCCGCGCAGCCGGCTCTTCGCCACCCCCAGCCGCTTCACCGGCATGACCGCAGTCCAGTCCCCACGCATTCCGCCAAGTGTGCCAGCCGGTGCCGGTAAGGACCCCTACCTGGTACCGCGGGCTTCGAGCGGGCATGATTTCGTATTTGAGACGCGGCGGGACCCTGCCGCACAGCAGGTAGGAGGGGCCGTGGCGCACCGCAGGCTCGGGTTCTGGCGTCGGTTCGCGGCCGCGCTGGTGATTCCCGTGCTGAAGGTCTGGACCAAGCGGACCTGGCTCAACATGGAGAACATCCCGCGATCGGGCGGTGTGATCATCGTCGCCAACCACGCGTCGCACTTCGACCCGCTGGTGGTGGCCCACTACATCTACGGCGCCGGCCGGTGGCCCCAGTTCCTGGGCAAGGCCAGCCTGTGGCGGGTGCCGGTGATGGGCCCGTTCCTGCGCAAGGTGCGCCAGATCCCGGTCGAGCGGGGCAGCGTCGAGGCGGTGAAGTCGCTGGACGCGCTGATCGAGGCGCTGAACAACGACGGCGTGGTGGTCATCTATCCCGAGGGCACGACCACCCGCGACCCGCTGTTGTGGCCGATGCGCGGCAAGACCGGCGCGGCCCGGCTGGCGCTGGTCACCGGCGCGCCCGTGGTGCCGGTCGCCAACTGGGGCGCCCAGGACATCTTCGACCCGCGCACCGGCAAGCTGAGCCTGCGCCCGCGCCGGCCGGTGACGGTGACCTCGGGCAAGCCGATCGACCTGAGCCGCTGGGCGGGCGCGACGCCCGGCCGCGCGGTGCTCGAGGAGATGACCGAGCACATCATGCACGAGATCAGCGGCCTGGTCGGCGAGCTGCGCCACGAGCAGCCGCCGGCGGAGCTCTACGACCGTCCGCGGCGCAAGGCCGGCACCTCGCCGGAGGACGCCGCGTGAGCCGGGCCGCGGTCATCGGGTCGGGCGCCTGGGGCACGGCCTTCGCCAAGGTGCTGGCCGAGGCGGGCGCCGACGTGACGATGTGGGCCCGGCGCGAGACGGTCGCCGCCTCGATCCGCGATCACCGCGTGAACGAGGGCGCGCTGCCCGGCGTCAAGCTGCCCGAGCGCATCACCGCGACCACCGACCTCGCCGCCGCGGTGTCCGGCGCCGAGCTGGTCGCCATCGCGGTGCCGTCGCAGACGTTGCGCGGCAACCTCGCCGAGTGGGCCGGCGCCTTCGAGCCCGGCTCCACCATCGTGTCGCTGATGAAGGGCATCGAGCTCGGCACCACCAAGCGCATGAGCCAGGTCATCGTCGAGACCGCCCACGTCGAGCAGGACCGCGTCGTGGTCGTCTCGGGCCCCAACCTGGCGCCCGAGATCGCCGCGGAGCAGCCGGCCGCCACCGTGGTCGCCGGCACCGACGTGGAGCGCTGCCGCGCGGTGCAGCACGCGATGGCGCTGCCCTACCTGCGGCCCTACACGAGCGCCGACGTCATCGGCTGCGAGCTGGGCGGCGCGGTGAAGAACGTGATCGCGCTGGCGTACGGCATGGCGGTCGCGATGGGCATGGGCGACAACACCAAGGCCTCGCTGATCACCCGGGGCCTCGCCGAGACGGCCCGGCTGGGCGCGGCGCTCGGCGCCGACCCGCTGACTTTCGCGGGCCTGGCCGGCCTCGGCGACCTGGTCGCCACCTGCTCGTCGCCGCTGTCGCGCAACCGCACCTTCGGCGAGCAGCTGGGCCTCGGCAAGACGCTGGAGCAGGCGCAGGCCGCCGCCCGGCAGACCGCCGAGGGCGTGAAGAGCTGCCTCGCCATCCGCGACCTGGCGCGCGCGCACGGGGTCGAGATGCCGATCACCGAGCAGGTGGAGCGGGTCTGCCACGAGGGCGGCGACCCGCGGGTCGCCGTAAAACTGCTGATGGGCCGGGAGATGAAGCCGGAATGAGCGAGCGCAGCGAGCGAATCAGCCAGCTCGGCGTTTTGGTGCCTCATGCCGGTTCGGAGCGAAGCGGAGAACCGGTATGAGTTATTCGGACGGCACACGAGCCGTGCACGCTGGTCTGCCGGAGCCCGTGGTGGGCGGGCCGTTCCTGCCCGGGCCGGTCTTCGCGGCGCCCTATCACCTCGACCCGGCGGACGGGCCGGGCGACAACGGCTACGCCCGCACCGAGCACCCCACCCGGCGCAACCTCGAGTCGGCCATCGGCGAGCTCGAGGGCGGCCGCACGCTCGTCTTCTCCAGCGGCCAGGCGGCCATCACCGCGCTGCTGCTGGCCGTGCTGCGCACCGGCGACACCGTGGCGCTGCCGGCCGACGGCTACTTCACGGTCCGGGCGTTCGCCGAGGGCACGCTGCGCGACCTCGGGGTCAAGACGGTGCTCGTGCCCACCGCCGGGCCCTATCCGAGCTTCGACGGCGTACGGCTGGTGCTGCTCGAAACGCCGGCCAACCCGGGCCTGGACGTGTGCGACGTGCGTGCGCTGGCGGAGGCCGCGCACGCCGCCGGCGCGCTGGTGGCGGTGGACAACACCACGGCGACGCCGCTCGGGCAGTCCCCGCTGGCGCTCGGCGCCGACCTGGTCGTCGCCTCCGGCACCAAGGCGCTCACCGGCCACTCCGACGTGCTCCTCGGCTATGTGGCGACGAACGACGTCGCGCTCTTCGACAAGGTCGAGACGTGGCGCAAGCAGACCGGCGCGGTGCCGGGCGCGTTCGACGCGTGGCTGGCGCACCGCTCGATCGCCACGCTCGACCTGCGGCTCGCGCGCCAGACCCAAAACGCGGCGGCGGTCGCCGAGTTCCTCGCCTCGCGCGACGACGTGACCGGGGTGCGCTGGCCGGGCCTGGCCGGCGATCCGTCGCACGAGGTGGCGAAGCGGCAGATGCGCCGCATCCCCGGCGTGGTCTCCTTCGACCTCGGCGACGAGCAGCGGGTGGCCCGGTTCCTCGCGGCCTCCGGGCTGGTCTTCGCGGCCACCTCGTTCGGCGGCGTGCACAGCACGGCCGACCGGCGCGCGCAGTGGGGCGACGACACCTCGCCGGGCTTCGTGCGCTTCTCCTGCGGCATCGAGGACACCGCCGACCTGATCGCCGATCTGACGGCCGCTCTCGACGAGGCCTGAGCGTGGGGTGGGACACCTTCTCCGGTGACCAGGTCGCGGCCCTGACCCAGGGCGCCGGCTTCTTCGCCGAGCCGGGCGAGCGGGATTGCCCGGCGTGCGGCGAGCGCCGCCTGCGCGCCTATTTCACCGTGCCGCCGAACGCGAAGCGGCCGACGCTGGTGAGCTACGTGTGGTGCTCCGGGTGCTCGAAGTTCGTGGGCACCCGGGCCAGGCATCCGGAGGGCCTGGTCCTCAGCGACCCGCTCGCGGTGCTGCCGGCCGGTGAGCGGCGCGAGCTCGAGCGCAGCCTGACCGGCTTCCTCGCGCACCTCGACCGTCTCTGGGACGAGGGCGTGCTGCCGCAGACGTTCGCGGCGTAGAGAACCGGCTTGAGGTCTCGGCCGCTCTACGTCTATGGTTCGTTACATGAGTAATGAACCACTGAAGTAGGGAGGCTCGGCGTGTTTCACGACCGGAGCCCGATCTACCTCCAGATCGCCGAGGGGATCAAGAACGACGTCCTGAGCGGGGCCCTCGAGGAGGACGAGCAGGTCATGTCCACCAACCAGTACGCGGCGTTCTACCGGATCAACCCCGCCACCGCGGCGAAGGGCTTCGCCCAGCTCGTCGAGGAGGGCGTGCTCTACAAGAAGCGCGGCATCGGCATGTTCGTCAGCCCCGACGCCCGCGAGCGGCTGCGCGCCGAGCGGCGCGAGCGGTTCTTCGCCGACGTGGTCGCCCCGATGCTCGACGAGGCGAAGCGGATCGGCATCGGTGTCGACGAGATCGTGAAGCACCTGGGGGAGAAGTGAGCATCGAGATCCGCGACCTCACCGTGCGGTACGGCCGCACCGTGGCCGTCGACAGCGTCGGCCTCGACCTGGCGGGCGGCAAGATCTACGGCCTGCTGGGCCGCAACGGCTCCGGCAAGACGAGCCTGCTGAGCGCGATCGCGTCGTACCGCAAACCGTCGGCCGGGGTGGTCCTGATCGACGGCGAGGAGGCGTACGAGAACCCGCGCGTCGCCCGCCGCACCTGCTTCATCCGCGACACCCTCGACCTCAGCGACTCCGACCGCCTGCGGTCCGCCCTCGACCTGGCCGCGCGCCTGCGCCCGACCTGGGATCAGCCGTACGCGGAGAAGCTGCTCGACGTCTTCCAGATCGACCCGGGCAAGCGCGTCTCGGCCCTCTCCCGCGGCCAGCGATCCGCGTTCGGCGTGGTGCTCGGCCTGGCCGCGCGCACCCCGCTGACCATCCTCGACGAGTCCTACCTCGGCATGGACGCCGTCGCCCGCACCCTGTTCTACCGCGAGCTGCTCGCTGACTACCTCGAGCACCCGCGCACGATCATCCTCTCCACCCACCTCATCGAGGAGGTCGCCGACCTCTTCGAACGGGTGATCATCATGGATCGCGGCCGGGTCATCGTGCACGACGAGACCGACGCGCTGCGCGGCCGCGGCGTGACCGTGACGGGCCCGTACGAGGCGGTCACCGCCTTCGCCGCCGGGCGCGTGATCCTGGGCGAGCAGACCCTCGGCGGGGTGCGCGCCGTCACCCTGGACGGCCACGTCGACCCCGGCGAGATCGAGCGCGGCGAGGCGGCCGGGCTCAGCTTCGGCCCGATCGGCATCCAGGACCTCTTCGTCCACCTCACCTCGCAGCCGCTGGAGGCGTCGCGATGACCGTGTTCGGCACCCTCGCCCGGATCTACCGGCCGATCCTGCTCTGGTTCGGGGCGATCATCCTGGCGGTCGAGGCGATCGGCCTGGTCGTCATCGGCAACACCGTGGGGCCGTCCAAGTTCAGCTTCTGGATCGTGATGGCCGGTGCGGCGCTGAAGTACTGGCCGCTCGTCGCCGGCATCCTGCTCATCAGCCTGCATCTGCGGCTGTTCGTCGCCAACGGCGTCACCCGGGGCGAGTTCCTCGGCGGCCTGGCCATGTTCGGCGTGGCGCTGACCGCGTTGCTGGCGGCGGTCGTCACGGCCGGGCACGGCGTGGAGAGCCTGCTGCTGGGCGCGCTCGACCTGCGCGGCCCGGACTATCCGGTCTTCACGCTCACCGGCGCGCCCGCCGAGTTCGGTCATCTGCTGCCGGGCTCGATGGCATACATGGTCACCGGCATGCTCGTCACGGCCGGCTTCTACCGGTTCAACCCGTGGATCGGTGTGCTGCTCATCATCCCGGGGGCGATCCCGCTGGCCGTGGCCGACAATCTCGTCAAGTTCGACCAGTTCGGAGAGACGATCGACCGCCTGCCGTACGGGACGGCGCTCGTGCTCACGCTCGCCGTGATCGTCGGCGGGTTCCTGGTCCTCTACCGCGTGATGCGGGACACGCCGATCCGCCGAACGTCCGGCTGATCACGCTCCGTGCGGGGCTGATGAACCGCGCGTTCGTGCTGCCAGCGGCCATCCCCAAGGTGGCTGACGCAGAGTAGGGTCACCCCCGGCACGCCCGCTAGCGAGAGGCCCGGAGAAAAGTGACGACCCCTCGGAAGACCCGAGTCGCGATCGTGTTCGGCGGTCGCAGCACCGAGCACGCGATCTCGTGCGTGAGCGCCGGGAGCATCCTGCGCGCACTCGACCCGGATCAGTACGAGGTGGTCCCGGTCGGCATCACGCGGGAGGGCCAGTGGGTGCTGGCCGGGGACGACCCGGCGTCGCTCGCCATCGTCGACCGGAAGCTGCCCGAGATCACCGCGGGCAGCGGCTCCGCCGTGGTCCTGGCCGACTCCCAGCTCATCGTGCGCGACCCGGGTGCGGGTGTGTCCTCGCTGGCCGACGTCGATGTGGTCTTCCCGGTGCTGCACGGGGCGTACGGCGAGGACGGCACCATCCAGGGCCTGCTCGAGATGGCCGGCCTGCCCTACGTGGGCGCCAACGTCTTCGCCTCCGCGGCCGCCATGGACAAGGAGTTCACCAAGAAGCTCGCCACCGTCGAGGGCATCCCGGTCGGGCCGTACGCGGTGCTGCGCGCCGGCGTCTCGCTCTCCGAGGCCGACAAGGAGCGCCTCGGCCTGCCGGTCTTCGTGAAGCCCTCGCGGGCCGGCTCGTCGCACGGCATCACCAAGGTCACCGACTGGGCCGACCTCGACGAGGCGGTCGCCACCGCCCGGCAGATCGACCCCAAGGTGCTGGTCGAGGCCGCCATCGTGGGCCGCGAGATCGAGTGCGGCGTGCTCGAGGGCGAGGCCGGCGGCGCGCCCGACGCGTCGCTGCTCGCCGAGATCAAGGTCGGCGACAACGACTGGTACGACTTCGAGACGAAGTACATCGAGGGCGGCGGCTACGACCTCCCGGCGGACCTGCCGGCCGAGGTCACCCGCCGGATCCAGGAGTACGCGAAGCGCACCTTCACCGCGCTCGACTGCGCCGGGCTGGCCCGCGTCGACTTCTTCGTCACCGCCGACCACCAGATCTACCTCAACGAGATCAACACGATGCCCGGCATGACGCCGACGTCGATGTTCCCGCTGATGTGGGCGGCCACCGGCCTCGAATACCCCAAGGTCGTCGACCGCCTGGTCCGCACCGCGCTGCGCCGCGGCACGGGCCTGCACTAGCTATTGGCTGCAGCCGGTCGGGACGCCGCCGGTCCGGGACTTCACGGTCTGGACCACGGCGTCCGAGAACTCGTTGGCCCACTGGGCGGTCTGCTCGTAGCTGCCGGGCACCTGCACCTGCACGGCGACCTCACGGTCCATCGTGGTGAAGACGTCGGTGGCCGGCAGGTCCTGCCCGTACCAGCAGACGCCGTTCATCCTCAACATCACGGCGTCGAGCGGTACGCAGCCCGCGTGCCCGCCGTCGGTGCGCTCGCACATGGTCGGCTGCGGCACGCCACACGCGACGGTGATGGGCGGCTCGCCGTAGGCCGCGTTCTGCTCCGGACCGGCGCTCACCTTGCGCGCGGGCAGGTCCCGCACGGTGGTGGGCAGCTGCGAGGTCACCGCGAGGCAGACCTGCTTGGTCTTCGCGTCGAGTTTCGGAGCGGCCATCTCGACCGGAGTGGACGGCACGACGGCCGGCGTGGTGGCGCTCGCGGAGGGTTCCGCGGCCGCGTCACCGCCGCCCGGCGCGATCTTCCAGAAGACCAGGAGACCCACGATCAGAGCCACCGGTACGGCGATGAGCGTCGCCCACAGCGCCGCGCCCCGCGTCGCCGGGTCCGGCTTCTTCACCGGCGGGTTCTCCACGTCGACCATGTCAGAGGTTTACCACGGAGCAGGTGAGCGTCCGCATGATGCCCGGGACGTACTGGACTTTGCTCACAATGAGGCTGCCGAGGTCGTCGACGGTGTGCGCCTCGGCGAGCACGACCACGTCGTACGGCCCGGTGACCGCGTCGACTCGTACCACACCCGGTATTTTGCCGATCGCGGCGGCCACGTCATGGGCCTTTCCGACCTCGGTTTGGATCAGGATGTATGCCTGGACCACGCTCTGACTCCATTCCGCCGCCGCCGTAACCCGAACGTGAAACTACCGTAATCATCGACGCTATTCAGGGACGAAAGGCCGTACACGTGAGCATTGCCGAGGCCGGCGAGTTCGGGCTCATCGCCCGGGTGGTCGCGCGGCTCGAGACCGGCCCGACGACGCTGCTCGGTCCGGGCGACGACAGCGCGATCGTGGCCGCGCCCGACGGTCGGATAGTGGCATCCACCGATGTTCTTGTCGAGGGCAGACATTTCCGCCGCGACTGGTCGAGCCCCGCCGACATCGGCCACCGGGCGGCCGCGGCCAACCTCGCCGACATCGCGGCCATGGGCGCCGTCCCGACGGCGCTGCTGGTCGCGCTCTGCGCGCCGGTCGACATGGAGGCCGCCTGGGCCGAGGACCTGGCGGGCGGCCTGTCGGCGGAGGCGTCCCTGGTCGGCGCGAGCGTGGTCGGCGGCGACATGTCGTCGAGCCCCACTCTCACGGTCGCCGTCACCGCCCTGGGCGACCTGGCCGGCCAGGCGCCCGTCCTGCGCAGCGGCGCCCAGCCGGGCGACATCGTCGCGCTGGCGGGCCGCGTCGGCCACGCGGCGGCCGGCTACACGGTGCTGTCCCGGGGATTCCGGACGCCGAAGGCCCTCGTGGAGGCGTACCGCCGGCCGCAGGTGCCCTATGCCGCGGGCCCGGCCGCCGCCCGCGCCGGCGCGACCGCGATGATCGACGTGTCCGACGGCCTGCTCCAGGACCTGGGCCACATCGCCAAGGCCAGCGTCGTGGGCGTCGACGTCCACACCGAGCGCTTCGAGATCCCCGGCCAGATGCGCGACGCCGCGACGGCGCTCGGCGTCGACCCGCTCCAGTGGCTGCTGGCCGGCGGCGACGACCACGCGCTGGCGGCCACCTTCCCGGCGGGCGTGCCGCTGCCGGAGGGCTGGCGGCAGATCGGCGTCGTGCACGACGGCACGGGTGTGACGGTCGACAAGAAGCCGTGGACGGGGCCGCTGGGCTGGGATCACTTCCGCTGAGGCCCGCGTCACGCGTAGGGGCCGCCGCCCTGCCCCGCTCATTACTGTGGAGCCCGTGCGGGAAATCAAGATCAGGCGGGCCGAGCTCGACGAGCCGGTCGTGCGCGAGCTGCTCGTCGACGTGCTGTCAGAGCTCTCCGAGCGGTACGGCGGCAGCGGCGACGACACCCCGATCAGCGCGGCGGAGTTCGTGCCGCCGAACGGCGTCTTCTTCGTGGCCGACGACGGCGACCAGCTGATCGGCTGCGCCGGATGGCGCCGCCACGGCGACGACGCCGAGCTCAAGCGCATGTTCACCGCGAAGGCGGCCCGCGGCCGCGGCCTCGGCCGGCGCCTGCTCGCCACGATCGAGGAGTCGGCCCGGGAGGCGGGCTGCCGCCGCGTCATCCTCGAGACGGGCGACAAGCAGCCGGAGGCGATCAACCTCTACGAGTCTGCCGGATATGTCCGGATTGAGGACTTCGGCTATTACGCGGGCGAGGAGGGCGTGCTCTCCTACGCGAAGGCGCTGTAGGGCGGAGCCGGCGCTGAGGCCCGGCGGTCATCACCGGCCGGGCGCGGCCGCCTCCTGCGCCCGGCAGCTAACCCTTCCCGCCGGGTGTGGTCGCCTCCTGCGCCCGTCAGCTCGCCCTCCCGGCCGGGCGCGGACGGTCAGCTCGCCTTCCCGGCCGGGCGCTCTTGGGCGCAAACACAACCAGCCCCTCGGCCGCGTGGCCGAAGGGCTGGTGGACGAACGTCGCTCAGGCGCGGGTGACCTTGCCGGCCTTGATGCACGAGGTGCAGACCTTGAGCTTCTTGGTCGTGCCGCCACCGGCGGGGGTGCGCACAGACTGGATGTTCGGGTTCCAGCGGCGGTTGGTCCGCCGGTGCGAGTGGGACACGTTGTGGCCGAAGCCCGGTCCCTTGCCACAGACGTCGCACACGCTAGCCACGGGAGTACTCCTGGGTCGAAACGAAACTGAAGGCGCCCAGCGAACATCGCCGCAGGCAACCCGGCAAGGTTACATGATGCCCGGGCGAGTCGGCGAATCGGTCCCCGCGCCCACCTGGGCCAGGGGGATCCGGCCGTGCGGCCCCCGGCAATTGTCAGAGGTGGTTAGTACGATTTTCGCGTGCTCGAGACCCTGGACGCCGCCACCGTCCGCCGCTGGTGCGGCGGCGGCCTGCGCGCCCTCCGGGCCCACCAGCGCGAGATCGACGAGCTGAACGTCTACCCGGTCCCCGACGGCGACACCGGCACCAACCTGGTGCTCACCCTCGCCTCGGCCCACGAGGCCCTCGAAGCCGGCGCCGGCGACGCGGCGCTCCTGAAGGACGTTGCCGCCGCCGCCGCCGATTCACCGTCGGCCCCGCTCGCGGATTCGCCGGCCTCGCCCGCTGATCTACCGGCCCCGCTCGCGGATTCACCGGCCCCGCTCGCGGATTCACCGGCCTTGCCTGCCGGGTC
>NZ_BOMI01000011.1 GCF_016862115.1 Paractinoplanes deccanensis | reverse complement strand
CGCTGGCCTTGCCCGCCGGGTCGCCGGGCTTGGTCGCCGGGTCGCCGGGCCTGGTCGACGATTCGGCTGGCCTGCTCGCCGCCGAGGCGGGTGGCACCCCGCTGGCGTGGGCGATGCGCCGCATGGCTCGCGGTGCGCTGCTGGGCGCGCGGGGCAACTCCGGCGTGATCGTTTCGCAGATCCTGCGCGGCATGGCCGACAGCGTCGCCGCGTCGGCCGCCGTCCGCGGTGCCGAGCTGGCACGGGCGCTGCGCTCCGCCTCCGAGGCGGCCTACGCCGCCGTGGCCCGGCCGGTCGAGGGCACCGTGCTCTCCGTCGTGGCCGCCGCTGCCGAGGCCGCCGCCCGCATCAAGTCCGACGACCTGCTCGCCGTGGCCCGCGCCGCCGCCCGCGCCGCCTCCGAGGCGCTGGCCCGCACCCCACAGCAGCTCCCCGCCCTGGCCCGAGCCGGCGTGGTCGACGCCGGCGGCCGCGGCCTCTGCCTGCTGCTCGACGCCCTGGTCGAGGCCCTGACCCCAGCCGCCGCGGACCAGGCTGCCGCCGCGGATCAGGCTGCTGTCGCGGGCCAGGCTGCTGTCGCGGGCCAGCCTGCTGTCGCGGGTCAGGCTGCTGTCGCGGGTCAGGCTGCCGTCGCGGGTGAGGGCGCCGCTTCGGGTGAGGGCGCCGCTTCAGGCCAGGGCGCCACCCTCGGCCAGGCCGCCTCCTCCGGCCCGGCTGTTGCCGCCAACCCGGCCTTTGCTCGTGACCCAGCCGCTGCCTCCGATCCCGCCTCTGCCGTTCCCGCGGTCGATATCTCAGCGGTCGCGTCCGGGTCGGCCCCGACCCCTGCCTCCTCCTCAGCCGTCGCTTCCGGCCCAGGGGTCGCTTCGGGCCCATGGGTCGCTTCGGGCCCATGGGTCGCTTCGGGCCCAGGGGTCGCTTCGGGCCCAGGGGTCGCTTCGGGCCCAGCGGTCGCTTCCGGCCCAGCCCCTGCCCCTGGATCGCCACTACCCGCGGATTCGGCCGTTGCCGAGCCGGGCAACGAAGCGGTCCTCGGCCAGAGACGCTGGGGCGGTGGTGAGCCGGCTAAGGAGTCCTCTGCTGACGTCCGGACCCGCAGCGAAGCCGGCCTGCCCGCCGATTCAGGGCACGCCGTCGGCGCGGGCGGTTCCGGCTCTCCGGGCGACGTCGTCGATCTCGGCCGTCAGGGCGGCTCCAGTGGTGCGGGTTCCTTGAGCGGCATAGGCCATCCCGCGGGTTTGGGTGTTCCCAGCGCTTCCAGCCATCCCGCGGGTTCGGGTGTTCCGGGCGCTTCCAGCCGTCCCGGTGGCGGTGGGGTGGGTGGCGCCGATTCGGCTGGGCGTGATGTGGGGAGCGGCGGGCGCGAGGGTGCCTTCGGCTATGAGGTGCAATATCTGCTCGATGCCGCTCCGGGGGCCGTCGAGGTGTTGCGGCGGGTGCTGGACGCGCTCGGTGACTCGCTTGCCGTGGTGGGGAGCGGGGGCGAGGGCGTACAGACGTGGAACGTTCACGTGCATGTCGCCGCGTCGGGGATCGGGGCCGCGGTGGAGGCCGGGGTCGAGGCCGGGCGGCCGTACCGGATCGATGTCACGCCTCTTGACGATCGGGGGCGTGGGCCGCACGAGGCCGAGCGGCGGACGAGCAAGCGGGGCGCCGTCGTCGTGGCGGCGGGGGACGGGCTGACCTCGCTCTTCGAGGCCGAGGGGGCCACGGTGGTCGGGCGCAACCCGTCGACCGGCGAGATGCTGGAGGCCATCGTGGCGTCCGGCTGCCGCTGTGTGGTGCTGCTGCCCAACGATGCCAACACTCATGCCGTTGCCGTGTCCGCGGCGCGGGAGGCCGAGAAGGCGGGGGTGCGGGTCAGCGTCGTGCCCACGCGGTCGCCGGTGCAGGCGTTGGCGGCTCTCGCCGTACGAGATCTGGATCGGTCTTTTGACGACGATGTGATCGCGATGGCGGAGGCCGCCGGGGCGTGCCGTTATGGGGAGGTCTGCACCGCTCAGCGCGACTCGCTGACCGTTGCCGGGCCGTGCCGGGCCGGTGATCTGCTGGGGCTTGTCGACGGTGAGGTGCACGTGATCGGCGACGATCTCGCCGCGGTCAGTGTGCAGCTGGTCGACCGGCTGCTCGGCGGCGGTGGCGAGCTGGCCACCCTGGTGCTCGGCGCGGACGCCCCCGACGGCCTGGAAGGGACGCTGCGTGGCCACGTCGCGCGGGCCTGGCCCTTCGTCGAGCTGCAGAGCTACGCGGGCGGTCAGCCCCGGTACCACCTGCTGGTTGGAGTGGAATGAGCGACACCAAGACCACCACCGTCGACACCCCGCTGGTCAAGGTCCTGGGCGCCAAGACCGCCAAGGCCCTCGCCGACCACCTCGACCTGCACACCGCCGGCGACCTCGTCTATCACTTCCCGCGCCGCTACGACGAGCGCGGCGAGCACACCGACATGCACGGGCTCCAGATCGGCGAGCAGGTCACCCTCCTCGCCCAGGTGCAGGGCATCAGCGTCAAGCCGATGCGGCAGCGCCGCGGCAACATGCTCGAGGTCACCATCGGCGATGGTTCCGGGGCGACGCTGACCTGCACCTTCTTCAACCAGGCGTGGCGCGAGCGGGAGCTTCGGCGGGGCCGGTGGGGGCTGTTCGCCGGCAAGGTCACCGACTTCCGGGGCAAGCGCCAGCTCAACGGTCCCGCCTATCAGCTGCTCAGCGCCGACGCCACCCAGGACGAGGCGGCCGAGGAGATCGAGGAGTTCGCCGGCGCGCTGATCCCGGTCTATCCGGCCGCGCAGGCCGTGCCGACCTGGGTGATCGCGAAGTGTGTGCGGACCGTGCTCGACACGTTCCAGGCCCCCGACGATCCGCTGCCGCCGGCCGTGCGCGCCAACCGCAACCTGATCGGCATCGGCAGGGCGCTGCACGAGATCCACCGCCCGACCTCCAAGGAGTCGTTGCAGGTCGCGAAGTACAGGCTCAAATGGGACGAGGCGTTCGCGGTCCAGGTGACCCTGGCGCAGCGCCGCGCCCGCGCCACGGGCACACCGGGCCGGGCGCGCCCGCGCCGGGACGACGGCATCCTGGCCAAGTTCGACGCCGGTCTCCCGTACGAGCTGACGGAGGGCCAGCGCGCCGTCGGCGAGGAGATCGCCGCCGACCTCGCGAAGCCGCACCCGATGCACCGGCTCCTCCAGGGCGAGGTCGGCTCCGGCAAGACGCTGGTGTCCGTACGCGCGATGTTGCAGGTCGTCGACGCGGGTGGCCAGGCCGCCCTGCTGGCGCCGACCGAGGTGCTCGCCACCCAGCACTTCCGGGGCATCGGCGCCCAGCTCGGCGCGCTCGGCCGGGCCGGTGAGATCGACGGCGATCCGGCCGGCACCCAGCTCACCCTGGTCACCGGCTCGCTCGGCGCCGCCGCGAAACGCCAGGCGCTGGCCAAGATCGCGGACGGCACCGCCGGCATCGTCGTGGGCACCCACGCTCTGCTGTACGAGGGTGTCGACTTCCGCGATCTCGGGCTGGTGGTGGTCGACGAGCAGCACCGGTTCGGCGTCGAGCAGCGCGACGCGTTGCGGGCGAAGGCCGCGACCCCGCCGCACGTGCTGGTGATGACCGCGACGCCGATTCCGCGCACGGTCGCGATGACCGTCTACGGCGATCTGGAGACGTCGGTTTTGTCGCAGCTGCCGCGCGGCCGGTCGCCGATCGCGTCGCACGTGGTGCCGCCCGAGAAGCCGGCCTTCCTCGACCGGGCCTGGCGGCGGCTGCGCGAGGAGGTGCAGGCCGGCCATCAGGCGTACGTGGTGTGCCCGCGCATCGGCACCGCCGGCGCCGACGAGGAGGAGGAGCCGCCGGGCGACAACGAGCCGGCCCGGCGCCCGCCGCTGGCCGTCACCGAGGTCGCGCCGATCCTCGAGGAGGGCCCGCTGCACGGCCTGCGGATCGGCGTGCTGCACGGCAAGCTGCCGGCCGACGAGAAGGACGCCGTGATGCGCCGCTTCGCCGCGGGTGACCTCGACGTGCTGGTGGCCACCACGGTCATCGAGGTCGGCGTCGACGTGCCGAACGCGACGGTGATGGTCATCCTCGACGCGGACCGGTTCGGCGTCTCCCAGCTCCACCAGCTGCGCGGCCGGGTGGGCCGGGGCTCGGCGGCGGGCATCTGCCTGCTGGTCACCGAGTCGGTCGAGGGCACTGCCGCCCGCGAGCGCCTCGACGCGGTGGCGTCCACGACCGACGGCTTCAAGCTCTCCGAGATCGACCTGGAGCAGCGCCGCGAGGGCGACGTGCTCGGCGCCTCCCAGTCCGGCAAGCACTCCCACCTGCGCCTGCTGTCGCTCCTGCGCGACGCCAAGCTGATCACCGACGCCCGCGCCGAGGCCGCCGCACTGGTCGGCGACGACCCGGGCCTCGCAAAATACCCGGCGCTCGCCGCCTCGGTGGCCGCCCTGGTCGACGAGGAGCGGGCCGAATACCTGGAGAAGGGATGATCCTGCACATCGTGCCCCGAGCGGCGTGGGAGGCCGCCCAGGCGGCCGGCGTCTACGAGGGCGACACCCTGGCCACCCAGGGCTTCATCCACTGTTCCACCGAGCACCAGGTGCACCGCCCGGCGACGGCCCTCTTCCACGGCCGCGACGACCTCCTGCTGCTGGTGATCGACGAGGCGCGGCTCCCGGTCCCGCTCACGTGGGAGGAAGGCGACCCGCCCGATCCGGAGGGCCGGCCGTTCCCGCACCTCTACGCGGCCCTGCCACTCGACGCGGTGGCGGCGGTGAAGGAGTATCGCCCGCGCCCGGACGGAGCATTCGACCCGCCGGAGGGCCTGGCATAAGCAGGCCACCCGCGCGTGGATAGAACGTTCTGTCCAGTTAACGAACCGGTGCTGATCCGCGAATGACGGAAGGCGCGCAGGCCGAGCCGGCGCGCCTTTCGTGTTTCCGGGAACAGAAAGAGCGCGCCGACCGAAGTCGACGCGCTCTCTCTCAGGAGCAGTGCGCTTGCTGTCAGGCGGTGAACTTCACCTTGCGACGGCGAGCCATGTAGAACAGGACGCCACCGATGGCGAGCAGGACAGCCGCGCCACCCGCGATGCTGCCCGCGGCCGCACCGGTGACCGGGAGGCCGCCACCGCTGCCACCCTCCTCACAGTCGGCCGGCTTGGTGTAGTCGATCTGGGTGAAGTCGGAGTAGGTCTCACCGTCGATCGTGACGGCCAGCGTGACCTTGACCCAGAAGCCCTCGGTCGCGCTGAACTTCTCGGCCTTCTTCTCGCCCGGGGCGACGGTGATGTTGCGCTTCTCGCCCTTGCTGGTCTCGTAGCCGATCTGCCACTCGATGCCGTTTGCCGGGTTGTCGATGCCGATCGTGATGGTGTCGCAGTCCTCTTCGAGGATCGGCGTGAACTCGGCCGGCTCGGTGGTCGACGGGGTCGGAACCGGGAGGACCGGCGGCGTCGGGGTCGGCGTCGAGCTCGGCGAGGTCGGGGTGACCGGCGGGCCCGAGGTGGGCTCGGTCGTCGGCTCGGTGGTCGGCGGAGTGGTGGTGGGCTCCGTCGTCGGCTCGGTGGTCGGCGGAGTGGTGGTGGGCTCCGTCGTCGGCGCCGTGGTCGGCGGAGTGGTGGGCGGCGTCGTCGGCTGGGTGGTCGGCGGCGTCGTCGGCGTGGTGCACTTGTTCGGCTTGTAGACCTTCACGACCTTGGGCCGGTCCCAGTTGCTGTAGCCGTCCGTCCACTTCATGACGACGGTGAGCTCCACCCAGCGAACGCTGGTGCTGACGTCGGTCGTGGCGGTCAGCGCGGGGCCGTTCGTGCCGCGGCGGGGAGCCTTGGCCACAAAGGTGCCGACCTCGGCGCCGGTTACGGTGACGGGCGTACCGTTGGAGGACCTCTTGTCGAGGACCGTGATGTTCGCGTCCGCGGTGTAGTCGTTGGCGATCGACCAGTCGATGTGCCAGGTGTCCCCACCCTTGATGCACGAGGTTTCGCCGGAGAGGACCGGGGCGTGCGCGCTGGCCGGGGCGGCGAACACGGCAACACCGGTGAGACCGATGAGCGAGCCGGCCAGCACAGCGCCAGTGCGCCGAAGCTTGGTCTTAAGCAGGTTCACGCCTACTCCTGTTTAGGGGATCAACGGGGTGGGCGAGGAAGCAGCGAGCGGTCGCGCATTGAAGGCGACAGCCCTCGACGGCGCCTCCCCACGTCGTCGGCAAGCCGGGAAATGCGGCCTGCAACGAGCAGTGACCATAGCGACTTACGCCAATCTGGGAAATCCCTCAGGGACGCTTAAAGCTGCTGTTATGCAGTCGTGATCTTCCATCGACGGTACGGTAGCGTCCTGTTGCTTAGCGTGGCGATTTCCGTGACATTTCAGCCACTCAGTGGAGTTGACAGCTGGGGGGTGAAGTAGCTTCGAGTCGTGCTCATCGCTCACCCTTTAGAGGCCGCATGACGAGGATCATCGCCGGGGCGCACGGCGGCAGGCGGCTCTCCGCGCCGGCCGGCGCTCTGACCCGGCCCACATCGGACCGTGTGCGCGAGGCCTATTTCAGCGCCCTCGATTCGATGATCGATTTGTCCGGCGTCCGCTTCCTCGACCTCTATGCCGGGTCCGGCGCGGTCGGCCTGGAGGCCATCTCGCGGGGCGCGGCCCACGCGCTTCTCGTCGAGGCGGACGGACGGGCGGCCCGCACGATCCGCGACAACATCGTCGCTCTCCGGCTCGGTGGTTCCGCGCGCCTGGTCACCGGAAAGGTGGCCCAGGTGCTGGCTTCGCCACCGGAAGGGGGACCGTACGACGTGGTCTTCGCCGACCCGCCGTACGCGGTGACCGACCGCGAGATCACCGAGGTGCAGACGGCCCTCGTCGAGATGGGATGGCTGGCCGGCGACGCGGTGGTGACCATGGAGCGATCGAGTCGCGGCGCGTCGATGAATTGGGTCGACGGGATGACGGCCGATCGCAGCAGGCGTTACGGGGAGACCACTCTTTGGTACGGTCGCCGATCATGAGACGAGCGGTGTGTCCCGGCTCCTTCGACCCGGTCACCAACGGCCACCTCGACATCGTCGGGCGGGCCAGCCGGCTTTTCGACGAAGTGATCATCGGTGTGTTGATCAATCAGTCGAAAACCGGCCTCTTCACGATCGAAGAGCGCATCGAGATGCTGCGGGAGGCGACGGCGTCGTACTCGAACGTCCGGGTTGCCTCGTTTCATGGTCTGCTCGTCGATTTCTGCCGGGCGCAGGGCGCCGCGGTGGTTGTCAAGGGCCTGCGCGCGGTCAGCGATTTCGATTACGAGTTGCAGATGGCGCAGATGAACATTGGGCTCTCCGGCGTCGAAACCCTCTTCATGCCGACGAACCCGCTCTACTCTTTCCTGTCGTCGAGCCTCGTCAAGGACGTGGTCAAGTGGGGCGGCGACGCCTCGGCCTACGTCCCCGACTTCGTCGGCGAGCGACTGGTGACGCGCCTCAAGCAAAACTAGGCGCCCCGGCGTGCCGGTAACTCCTCCGGCGGTGGCGCACGCAGTACCGTGATCCCACCACGCCGAGTGGTGGGGAACCGAGGGAGTGAGGCAGTGGATCCGCTCGACCGCATCGACGAGATCATCGAACTCGTGCAGGAAGCGCGCTCCGTGCCCATGTCGCGGACGAACTTCATGTTCGACCGCGGCGAGATGATCGAGCATCTGGACGTGCTCCGCTCCGAGCTTCCCAGCGAGCTGCGCAAGGCGGCGGCGGTGCTCGAGGAGCGCGACCGGATCATCGAGGCCGGCCGGCGCGAGGCCGACCGCATCATCAGCGAGGGTGAGACGGAGCACGCCCGGCTCGTCTCGGTCAACGAGATCACGGTCTCGGCCGAGCACGAGGGTGCCCGGATCATCGCCGAGGCCCGCCAGGAGGCGCAGCGCCTGCGTGAGGAGGTCGACGACTACGTCGACACCGCGCTGGCCAACTTCGAGCAGTTCCTGACCCGCGCCCTGGCCTCGATAGAGCGTGGGCGTGACAAGATGCACGCGCTGCGCGAGATCGGCACCTTCCAAGGGGAAGACAGCGAGCGTCCCCTGCCGTTCTAAGCAGGGCAGGCCACGGACCTGCGCGGGGGGTCACCCCCGGATTCGACGGTACGGCGGCAGCTCAGGTAACCTTTTCTGTCGGCCTACCCAGGCTGAGGAACAACGATGCCCAAGACACCACAGAGTCACCTCGATCCCAGGCAGCCGCTCGTCGCCGACACGACGAAACTTCCGCGCCAGCCTGGGGCGACGCGTGCCCTCAAGCGGGTGATCCCGGCGCCCGAGAACCTCGGACTGGAGTTGATCTCGGTTCCCGAGGGGTCTGACGTCGAGCTCGACCTCGTGCTCACGTCCGTCTCCGAGGGGGTCTACGTCAGCGGCAACGCCCGCGGCTCGCTGGTCGGCGAGTGCGGACGCTGCCTCAACGAGATCAACGAGTCCTTCGAGGTCAAGATCGCGGAGCTGTTCGCCTACGAGGACAGCACCACGGAGGAGACCACCGACGAGGACGAGGTGGGCCGGATGCAGGGCGACCTGATCGACCTGGAGCCGGCTCTGCGGGACGCGGTGGTGCTGACCCTGCCGACGAACCCGCTCTGCCGGCCGGACTGCCCAGGGTTGTGCCCTGATTGCGGGGTGCATTTCGACGACCTTCCGGCTGATCACAGCCACGAGGAAGTCGATCCCCGCTGGGCCGCTTTGCGCAACCTAGCTGAGCAGGACGAGGCGGCAGAGCCGCACTTCAAGCAAGATTTGAAAACCGAGGAGAAGTAACCGTGGCCGTCCCCAAGCGCAAGATGTCGCGCAGCAACACCCGGTCCCGCCGGGCGAACTGGAAGGCGACCGCGGTCCAGACCGTGGCGTGCCCCCAGTGCAAGTCGCCGCACCTGCCGCACACCGCTTGCGGAGTCTGCGGCACCTACAACGGCCGTCAGGTCCTCGAGGTCTGAAGCCGCGCTTAGGTGACGCGCCCGATCGTCGGGCGGGTCGCACCTGCGCAACGGCGTTCTCCCGGTGCTTCGGTCTCCCCGCAGTCAGCTGCTGGGGAGCCGGGCACCGCGCGGATCGCCGTCGACCTCCTCGGCGGGGACCACGCTCCCGCCGTCGTGGTTGACGGCGCTCTGCGCGCCTGCCAGGCCGACCCGGCCCTTCACCTGTTGCTCGTCGGCCCGGCCGAAGCCGCCGACGAGATCATCTATGCCCTCGATCCGGCCGAGCACGGCCGGATCCTCCGGCTGCCCGTCGCGCCCGCGGACGGCGTGAAGGCGGACAGCTGGGTCGAGTCCGGCGTCCGCTCCGCCGTGCTGGCCGTGGCACAGGGCCAGGCCGACGCCGTGCTCTCCGCCGGCAACACCGGCGCCACCGTGACCTCGGCCGCCCTCGGGCTGGGCCGCCGTCCCGGGGTGCGCCGCCCTCCGCTCGCCGCCGTGCTTCCCACCGGCGCCGGGCGTCTCGTCCTGCTCGACGTGGGTTCGTCCGTCGACCCGGACGAGGAGACCATGGCCACCCACGCCCTCCTCGGCGCCGCCTACGCCGCCGTGGTGCACGGGGTCGCCGCGCCGCGCGTCGGCCTGCTCACCATCGGCACCGAGCGCGGCAAGGGCGACCGGCTGCGCCGTGCCCTCCCGCCCCTGCTGGCCGGCCTCGCCCTGCCCGCCGGCGCGCGCTACGTCGGCCTGGTGGAGGGCAACGACGTGGTCTCGGGCGCTGTCGCCGACGTCGTCGTGACCGACGGCTTCACCGGCAACGTCCTGCTCAAGGGCCTCGAGGCGGCCTACGCCGAGCTCGGCCCGCCGGACCCGGCCGCGGGCCCGCCGCCCCCGCGTGCCGCCCTGCTGCTCGGCGTCGACGGCACCGTCGTGGTCTGCCACGGCGCCGCGTCCGGCGCGGACGTCGCCGCCGGCATCGCCTTCGCCGCCCACCTGCACCGCCGTGCCGCCGTCGCGGCCATGGCCGATCTGATCGAAGCACAACGAGGTGTCTCAAGATGAGTGATAAGCGTCGCCGGCCGTCGACCCTGCCGCTGGAGGAGGCATTCGGCGTCCCGATCGAGCCGTCGCTGCTCGAACGCGCGCTCACCCACCGCTCGTACGCGTACGAGAACGGCGGCCTGCCGACCAACGAGCGCCTGGAGTTCCTCGGCGACTCGGTGCTCGGCGTCGTGATCACCTCGGCGCTCTTCCACAACCATCCCGACCTGCCCGAGGGCCAGCTGGCCAAGCTGCGCGCGAGCGTGGTCAACATGCACGCGCTGGCCGACGTGGCCCGTGGCCTCGGCCCCGAGGGGCTCGGCAAGCACCTGCTGCTGGGCAAGGGCGAGGAGACGACCGGCGGGCGGGACAAGGCGAGCATCCTGGCCGACACGCTCGAGGCGCTGCTCGGCGCGATCTACCTGGACCACGGGCTGGACGTCGCGGCCGAGGTGATCCACCGGCTCTTCGACCCGCTGATGGTGGAGTCGGCGAGCCGGGGCGCCGCGCTCGACTGGAAGACGAGCCTCCAGGAGCTGACCGCCGCGCTCGGCCTGGGCGTGCCCGACTACGTCATCGAGGACTCGGGCCCCGACCACGCCAAGACCTTCACCGCCTGGGTCGTGGTGGCCGGCGAGCGCTACGGCGGTTCCGAGGGCCGCAGCAAGAAGCAGGCCGAGCAGCGCGCCGCCGCGGCCGCCTGGCGCATCCTCACCGAGCGCACCGCCGAGCCGGACGGCGCGCTGCTCGACAAGGCCGAAGAGAAAGAGTGAGGCCATCGCGGCTCTGGGACGCCGCGGGTGCCTGGCGCGGCGTGGGCACGGCCCTCGGGATCTTCGCGCTGACCCGCGTGGCCCAGCTGGTCATCCTGGGCTGGCTCGACGCGGCGTCCGACGACCCGGTCGGCGTACGGCAGCGGCTCCTGGTCTGGGACGCCGGCTGGTTCCTGAAGGTCGCGGTCAACGGCTACCCGCACGGCTACACGTACGACCTGGCCGGTCGGATGCAGGGCAACGAGCTCGCGTTCTTCCCGGTCTACCCGACGCTGATCCGGGTCTTCGACGGGCTGGGGCTCTCGGCGTCCACGGCCGCGCTCGTCGTCAGCTGGGTGGCCTCGGTGGGCGCCGCGCTGGCGCTGCACCTGCTCGGGACGTCCCTCTACGGCAAGCGGGCGGGGTGGGCGCTGGTCGCGATCTGCTGCTCGGCGCCGGTCTCGATCGTCTTCTCCATGGCGTACTCGGAGGGCATCTTCCTGGCCTTCGTCGCCGGCATGCTGGTCGCCGCGCATCGCCAGGTGTGGTGGGCGGCCGGCCTGCTGGGCCTGCTGGCGGCGCTGACCCGCCCGACCGGCGCGGCGGCCGCGGTGGCGCTGGCGGTCGCGGCGCTGCTGGCCGTACGTGACGCGCGAGAGGAAGCGCGAGGCGAGACGGGAGGCGAGACGCGTCGCTGGGCGGCGAAGTCCTGGCAGCCCGTCCTGGCCGCGGTGGTCGCGCTGGCCGGGGTGCCGCTCTTCCTGGCCTGGGTGGGGTGGCGCGTCGGCGACCCGGCGGCCTGGTTCCGCATCCAGGCGGCGGGCTGGGGCACCTCGTTCGACTTCGGCTCCAGCACGGTCGACTTCCTGGCCACGACGCTGAGCACCGGCGACGGCTGGGTGCCGGTCAGCGTGGCGATCATCCTCATCGCCGCCGTGGCCGCGGCGTGGGTCGCGGTGGCCGGGAAGCCCTGGCCGCCGCTGGCCGTTTACGGATTGATCGCCATGGTGCTCGTCTACGGCCAGGCCGGTTTCTACCACTCGAAGCCGCGCCTGCTCGTCCCCGTACTGTTGACGCTGCTCCCCGCGGCGGTCGCCGCCTCCCGGGCCCGGCCCCGGGTGGCGATCCTGTCGATCACCGCGTGGGCGGCCTTCGGCCTCTGGTACGGCGCCTACCTCGTCGCCGTCTGGCCGTACACGCTCTAGACACTAAGGAGACCGCGGTGCCCGAGCTGCCCGAGGTCGAGACCGTCCGGCAGGGCCTGGCCAAGTGGGTCACCGGCCGGACGATCAAGACCGTCGAGGTGCACCATCCCCGCGCGATCCGTCGGCACCTGCCCGGCGACGCGCACTTCATCGCGCTGCTGACCGGCCGGACCATCGTGGACGTGTCCCGGCGCGGCAAGTACCTCTGGTTCCCGCTCGACTCCGGCGACGCGATCATCGGCCACCTCGGCATGAGCGGCCAGCTGCTGATGCAGCCCGCCGAGGCCGAGGACGAGAAGCACCTGCGGATCCGCTTCACCTTCACCGACGGCGGGCCCGAGCTGCGCTTCGTCGACCAGCGCACGTTCGGCGGGCTGTCGCTGTCGGAGGGCGGCGCCGAGCTGCCCGAGGAGATCGCGCACATCGCCCGCGACCCGATGGACCCGCTCTTCGACGACGAGGCGTTCGTGGCCCGGCTGCGCGCCAAGCACACCGAGATCAAGCGGGCGCTGCTCGACCAGACCCTGATCTCCGGCGTCGGCAACATCTACGCCGACGAGGCGCTGTGGCGGGCCCAGCTGCACGGCGCGCGGCCGACAGATCAACTGACCCGGCCGGCCGTACGCCGTCTGCTGGCGCACGTGCGTGACGTGCTCGGCGAGGCGATCGTGGCGGGCGGCACGAGCTTCGACGAGCTCTACGTCAACGTGAACGGCGAGAGCGGCTACTTCGACCGGTCGCTCAACGCGTACGGCCGCGAGGGCGAGCCGTGTCACCGCTGCGGCACACCCCTGCGCCGGGAGCAGTTCATGAACCGCTCGTCGTTCAGCTGTCCGCGCTGCCAGCCCCGCCCGCGTACGATCCGGCGCTGACGTACGGGCTGGCGTCGGTGGCCAGCCCGAAGCCGGCGCCCCGGCGGCCCATCAACCGGCGCGCCGCGGTGAGCAGCGCGGTCGGCACGCCGTGCACGATGTGCCCGTCGCCCGGGCGCACCCCGTCGCCGTCCCAGCTCTGATAGGCCTCCCACGGGCCCTCGAAGGTGCAGATCCGCACGCCGAGGTCGCGGTAGAGCGGATGCGTCGGCACGCCCGGGTTGAGCACGACCCGGTGCAGCCCGCGCCGGGCCGCCAGCCGCACGGTCAGCGCGACCGGGCCGACGCCGCCGGAGCCGGCCGGGGCGCGGTCGAGGAAGAGGCCCTCGGCGCCGTCCTCCCGCCAGGCGTCCACGTCGGCCAGCACGTCGGCGAGCGAGCGGCTGCCCCAGTCGAGGTCGATGCGGCCGAGCGACTGGTGCAGGGTGCGGCGCTCGCCGGGCACGTCCCGCACGATCCAGGTGTCGCCGTCGAGCGGCAGGTCGGGAGCCGGGTGGGCGTACGGGGGAAAGAGGGTCTTCACGGGGTTCTCCGTTCGTCGGCGGCGGTCGTGCGGTTCTCGTGCGTCGGCGGCGGGTCTACGGGGCCGTCCGCCGGTCGTCGGCGGCGGTCATGGCCACCGCGAGCAGCCCGGCCAGGTGGGTCGCGGCGAGCACCGCGACGGCGTCCGGCAGCGGACCGGCTGCGGGGAGCGGCAGCAGCGGGAGGGCGGCCGCGGCCACCGGGGGCGCCGCCGCCAGGGTCGCGGCGAGACCGGTGCGCCCGCGCGCGGCCAGCAGGAACGTCACGGCGAAGACGCCGCCGAGCAGGGTGCCGCCGGCCAGCCCGAGCACGTCCGCCTGGCTGGGCGCCTCCGGGGGCAGCCGATAGGCGGCGAGCGCCAGCGCGATGCCCACGGCGAGCGGCGGCAGCAGCCCGGCCAGCGTGATCAGGGTGACGCCGCGGACGTGCTTGCGGTAGGCGGCGCCGTCCGGCGAGGTGTCGAGCCCGGCGTCCACCTGGTCGGTGTGCCAGCCGATCAGCGCCTCGAGGATCGGCACCGCCAGCAGCAGCGGCAGCCAGAACGGCATGGTCGAACCGGACGGCCCGGCCTGCCAGAGCTGCCCCACGCAGATCGCCTGGGACGCGCCGATCAGCAGGAACGTGCTGCCGCGCCGCAGCTCCGGGCGGGTCAGCCGGGGGATCCGCCCGGGCACGCCGGGGATCACGACCGGGCGGAACGCGCGCACCGCGGCGACCACGATCGCGGCCGGCAGCAGCGTGCCGACCGGCAGCTCGGCGACCGACTCGCCGGCCGGCCCGGCCAGCGTGGCCGCGGCGAGCAGCCAGCACGGCACGCTCCACCCGACGATCGCCGCCTCGGAGCGGGTGACCAGCGCGGCCGTCACCGTCGCCAGGCTCGCCAGGCCGCCGAGGCCGATGACCAGGGCGAGCCCGCGGTCCGGCCCGACCAGGGCGGACGGTGTCACCCAGACCAGCGCGCACCACAGGGCGGCGACGGCGGCGAACCCGGCGCCCACCAGCCGGGTCGCGGCGGACGGGCCGGCGCGCCGGGCGACCGCCACGCCGGTGCTGGTGAGGGCCTGCGCCGCCGCCCAGCCGAGCAGCAGGGTGACGATCGGCACCGGCCAGGCGACCCGGCCGAGCGGCTCGCCGGCGGCCGTCGCGACGCTGAGCGGCCCCAGGTAGAGGCCGCAGCGCAGCAGGGCGGCCCGCAGGCAGGTGCGCCGGACCGGAGCGCGCCGGGACCGCGGCTCGGCGGGTGGGGCCGGCTCGGGCAGCAGGCTGATGGCGTGCCGGGGCGGCGCGGGGACCCGGTGCCGCCTCCTTCTCGGGGTGTGCGTGCGGGGACGGGCGGGGGTGATCGTCATCGTTCCTCCCGGACAAGCCAGCGAAGCGTGGCCGGCGGCTCGGAGCGCGGTGCCGGCACGGCGAGCGCCAGTTCGAAGGCGGGCGCCGGCGGGGGCGCCGCGAGGTCGGTGTAGAGGGCCCCGTAGACGCGGACCACCCGGTCGTTGGTGAAGTGGGTGAGCGCGCGCCGGCGGGCCGCGTCGCCGAGCTGCCGGCGGCGCGCCGGTGAGCGCAGCAGGTCGCTGATGGCGATCGCCAGCTCGGCCGGGTCGCCGGGCTGCACCAGCACCCCGGCGTCGCCCAGCGTCTCGGCGGCCGGCCCGACGTCGACGCCGACCACCGCGCGGCCCGACATCATGGCTTCGATCAACCGGTACGGCGGGTCGGCCGGCCCCGGCACGTGCGCCACCACGTGCCCCGCGGTGTAACGGTCGCGCGGGTCGGCGGGAAGCGGGTGCAGCCGCACGGCCCGGCCCAGCCGCATCCGCTCGATCTGCTCGGCGCAGTGGTCCTCGTGCGCGGCGGTCACCCCGACCAGGTGCAGCACGGTCCCGGGCACCGCCGCCGCCACCTGCTCGAACGCGGCGAGCAGGGGGGTGAGCCCGCTGTCCGGCCCGCCGCTGCCCGCCCACACCACGGCCGGATCGGTGTCGAGCTCGGCCGCGCCCGGATATTCCGACGGGTCCACCCCGGCCGGCACCTGCACCAGCTTGGCCGCCTGGGCGCCGTGCCGCAGCGCCCAGCTGTGGTGATAGGCGCTGAGCGGCGCGATCAGGCCGGCCTCGGCATAGCCGGTGCGGGCCACGGACCCGCGGAAGCGGCGCAGGATCGTGCGAACGGCGGGGGAGAGGCGCTCCTCGTGCGGCTTGTGCCGGGCGACCGGGGTGCGCGCCTCGGTGAGCAGCAGTGGCGTGCCGGCGCGCCACCGCCCGGCCAGCGCGGTGAGCAGCGGCGTCGTGCCACCCACGCAGTGCACCAGGTCGGACTCCGGCAGCTCGACGGCGAGCGCGCCGAGCGCGTGCCGCAGCAGCGTGGCCGCCGTGCGGGCGTCGCGCATGGTCAGCCGCGGCGCGGACGGGTCGGCTCCGGAGCGCCACGCGTCGAGCAGGGCGTCGGCCAGCGGCAGCGCACCGAGGGCGGCCGGGCGCTCCGCGGCCAGCTCGGCGAGCCGGCGCAGGCCGCCGGCGAAGGCCCGGCCGGCGTGATCCGGGCGGTCCGCCTCGTCCGGCCCGTCCGCCCGCTCGACCAGGCCCTCGCAGAGCAGCGTGGCGGCGGCGCGGCCGGGATCGTCGGCGTCGCCGCGGCGGCGTTCCGGCCGGGCCGAGTCGCGCCCGACGGCGACGGCGTGCGCCGAGCGCACGTTGAGGGGCAGCGGGTACGCGGGAGCGGACGGCGGCTCGCGGTCCGTGACGGTGAGCAACTCGAAGCGGAACCGGCGCAGCCCCTCGACAAGGGTGCGGCACCAACCGCTGAGCGCGTCCCGCCGGTACGGGTACCCGCCGCCGGTGAGCAGGCAGATTCGCTCTCGCGACGGGGTCGGATTCACGATGGGGGCAACGACGGACCGCCGCTCGGCGCGGAAGCGTGTCGGGTAGGTGACACAATTGGACGGTTTTCATCCGATTTGCCTACCAATATGGCATCTTATGTCCGGATTCGCGTTTGCCGGACCGTTTTGGATCTTTACTAGGGTCGGCACGCGCGCGCGTAACGGCCGCGACGCCACAAAAGCCCAGGTGAAGCCGTCAAGGTGGCAAGATTCACTCTCGGTCCGCGCCGGGGGCGGGTCGCACGGCTTGACGGGAGTTGGGTATCGGCGGACTATGGAGAAGTCGCCAGTCGCGCCCACTCATGCCTGTTTCGGAACGGACAGCTCCGGCCAGACGTGAGAGATCTGCACCTTAAGAAACACATCCGAGGGTGCATAGGTCTGTGCTCATGCGTGCCCTTGAGCATAGATGCCGCGGTGCACTGGGCGCGCGTAGCGCCGGCCTTTCCGGCAACGCTTTCACAAAGAAGAAGCACAGCTTCTCAAGGAGTCACCATGGCGAAGGCCCTCTTCGGCCACGTAGGTGCGGCGCCCGATCGGCGCCTGCTCGACGAGGTCACCCGACTGCGTTCCAGGGTGCAGGCCCTGGAGTTCGAGGTCACCCGCCTCCGGGCGGAAAACGATCGTCTCGCGGCCGCCGCCGCGGAAGCGGACGATTTCGCGCGGCTGACCGAGCCCGCACTGACCTGAGCTCCACCGGCCGTCGCGACCCGGCGGCCCTGACCCTTCGACGCACCCCCCTTGCAAAACCGCGCGCCTCCACCCCGTGGCGGCGCGCATCTTTTTGCCCGATTTCCGGGGCGCGGGGTGTTGCGGGTACGGCCACCGGCACATGCTGCGGGTAGCCTGCACCAAACGTAGGTACCGCTGACCCCCGGGAAATCCGTGCACCTCAAGAGCCTCACGGTCAAGGGCTTCAAGTCCTTCGCCTCCGCGACGACACTGCGGCTGGAGCCGGGCATCACCTGTGTGGTGGGCCCCAACGGCTCCGGCAAGTCCAACGTCGTCGACGCCATCGCCTGGGTGCTGGGCGAGCAGGGCGCCAAGGCACTGCGCGGCGGCAAGATGGAGGACGTCATCTTCGCCGGCACGGCGGGCCGCGCGCCGCTCGGCCGCGCCGAGGTGACCCTGACGATCGACAACAACGACGGCGCCCTGCCGATCGAGTACACCGAGGTGTCGATCACCCGCCGGATGTTCCGGGACGGCGCCAGCGAGTACGAGATCAACGGCAACGCCTGCCGCCTGCTCGACATCCAGGAGCTGCTCAGCGACTCCGGCATCGGCCGCGAGATGCACATCATCGTCGGGCAGGGCCGGCTCGACGCGATGCTGCACGCCAAGCCCGAGGACCGCCGCGCCTTCATCGAGGAGGCCGCCGGCGTCCTCAAACACCGCAAGCGCAAAGAGAAGGCGATCCGCAAGCTCGACGCGATGCAGGTCAACCTCAACCGGCTGACCGACCTCACGGCCGAGCTGCGCCGCCAGCTCAAGCCGCTCGGCAAGCAGGCGGAGGTGGCCCGCCGCGCCGCCGGCATCCAGGCCGACCTGCGCGACGCCCGGCTGCGGCTGCTCGCCGACGACCTGCACACGCTGCGCACCACGCTCGACAAGGAGATCGCCGACGAGTCGGCGATGCGCGAGCGCCGCCAGCAGGTCGAGGCCGAGAATCGCGAGATCCAGCGCCTGCTGGCCGACCTCGAGCTGGCGCACGCCGAGGACGCGCCGCTGCTGCAGGCCGCCCAGGACACGTGGTACAAGCTGTCCGCGCTCCAGGAGCGCTTCCGCTCCACCGAGCAGCTCGCCACCGAGCGCCTGCGCCACCTCGCCGCCACCCCCGACGAGGAGCGCCAGGGCCGCGACCCCGACCAGCTCGTCGCCGAGTCGGAGCGGGTGCGCGAGCAGGAGGAGGAGCTGCGCGAGGCGCTCACCGACGACCAGATGCGCCTGGCCGAGGCGATCGAGCAGCGGCAGGACCTCGAACGGCAGCTCGCCGCCGCCGAGGGCGCGCTCCGCTCGGCCGCCAAGGCGATCGCCGACCGTCGCGAGGGCCTGGCCAAGCTGGTCGGCAACGTGAACGCGGCGCGCGCCCGTACCGAAGGCGCCACCGACGAGATCGAACGGCTCGCCGCGGCGCACACCGACGCGATGATGCGCGCCGAGGCGGCGCAGGCCGAGGTCGACCTGGTCGCCGCGGAGTCGTCGGACGCCGACCGGGACAACGTCGAGCTCGACGCGCGCCACGCCGAGGCCGTCGCCGAGCACGATCGCGCGAACGCCGTCGTCAAGGAGCTCTCCGACGCCGAGCGCGCCGCCGAGAAGGACGCCGCGAGCTGGAAGGCCCGCGAGGAGGCGCTCGCCCTCGGTCTCCAGCGCAAGGACGGCGCCGGCGCCCTGCTCGCCAAGGGCGCCGAGGTGCCCGGCCTGCTCGGCAGCCTCGCCTCGATGCTCACCGTCCGGCCGGGACACGAGGCCGCCCTCGCCGCCGCGCTGGGCACGCTCGCCGACGCGGTCGCGCTCTCCGGAGTGGACGAGGCGATCGAGGCCATGCGTACGCTCAAGATCGCCGACGCCGGCCGGGCCGCGCTCGTGGTCGCCTCGCCCGCCGCGCCGGGCATGCAGGGGTCGCTCGACGCGCTGCGGCCCGCGCTGCCGGACGGCGCGGTCTGGGCGCCCGACGCGATCGACTGTCCCGAGACGGTGCGGCCCGCGCTCAACCGGGCGTTGCGCGACGTCGTCCTGGTGAACGACCTGCCCGCGGCCGCCGCGCTGATCGCCGGCAACGCGGAGCTGCGCGCGGTCACCCCCGACGGCGACGTGCTCGGCGCCTACGCCGCGGCCGGCGGCTCCGGCAAGGCCTCCAGCTACATCGAGGTGCAGGCGGCCGTCGACGAGGCGAAGGCCCGCCGGGCCGAGGCCGAGGCGTCGATCGGCGAGCTGAAGGCGCAGCTCGCCGAGGCGCGCGCCGAGGTCGCCCGGCGCAAGGAGGCGGTGAACGTCGCCGCGGCCGAGAAGCGCGCCGCCGAGGGCGAGCGCAACGCCGCCGCCCGCCGCCTCGCCGAGCTGGGCGCCGCCGCCCGCTCCGCCAAGGCCGAGACCGACCGGCTCGGCGCCTCGCTGCAGAAGGCGCAGGCCGCCCGCGACGCCGACCTGGTGCGCGTGGCCGAGCTCGAGGAGCGGCTGCGGCTCGCCGAGGCCACCCCGATCGACGAGGAACCCTCCACCGACGAGCGTGACCGGCTCGCCGCGCTGGTCCCCCAGTCCCGGCAGAACGAGATGGAGGTGCGCCTCGCGGTGCGCACCGCCGAGGAGCGGGTCGCCTCCATCGCCGGCCGCGCCGACTCGCTGCTGCGCCAGGCCAACGCCGAGCGGCAGGCCCGCGAGCGAGCCGCCGCCCGCCGCGCGGCCCGTGCCCGGGGCGCCGAGATCGCCCGGGCCGTGGCGCTCGGCGCGGCGGCCGCGCTGGCTCGCGTCTCGGTCTCGCTCGCCGCGGCCATCGAGGTGCGCGACGAGCTGGCCCAGGCCCGCACGGCCCGCGAGGCGGAGCTCCAGGAAGTGCGCGCGAGCGCGAAGCGCCTGGTCGCCGAGCTGGAACGGCTCACCAACGAGGTGCACCGCGACGAGGTGGCCCGCGCCGAGCAGCGCATGCGCATCGAACAGCTCGAGGCGAAGGCGGCCGAGGACTTCTCCCTCGACGTCGACACGCTGATCACCGAGTACGGTCCCGAGCAGCTGGTGCCGCCGACACAGGCCGAGGTGGCGCAGGCCGAGAAGGACGGCAAACCCGCACCGGAGCCCGTGCCGTTCCATCGCCCCACCCAGGAGAAGCGGGCGAACAAGGCCGAGCGCGACCTGGCCCTGCTCGGCAAGGTCAACCCGCTGGCGCTGGAGGAGTTCGCCGCTCTGGAGGAGCGCTTCAAGTTCCTCTCCGACCAGCTCGAAGACCTCAAGGCCACGCGCAAGGACCTGCTCACCGTGGTCAAGGACGTCGACGACCGCATCCTCGAGGTCTTCACGTCGGCCTTCGAGGACACGGCCCGCGAGTTCCAGACCGTCTTCCAGGTGCTGTTCCCCGGCGGTGAGGGCCGGCTGGTGCTCACCGATCCCGAGGACATGCTGACCACCGGCGTCGAGGTCGAGGCCCGCCCGCCCGGCAAGAAGATCAAGCGCCTGTCGCTGCTCTCCGGTGGGGAGCGCTCGCTGACCGCGGTGGCGATGCTCTGCGCGATCTTCCGGGCCCGCCCCTCGCCCTTCTACATCATGGACGAGGTCGAGGCGGCCCTGGACGACGTCAACCTGGGCCGGTTGATTACCCTCTTCCAACAGCTGCGTGAAAAGAGCCAGCTGCTCATCATCACGCACCAGAAACGCACGATGGAGGTCGCGGACGCCCTCTACGGCGTCACGATGCGCTCCGGCGTCACCCAGGTGATCAGCCAGCGCCTCAACCGCGAACCGGAGGACTGAGATGACGCGCGATCGCGCCCGGGCCCTGCTGATCGACTTCGACGGCGTCCTGCGCCGCTGGGACCCGGCCCCGATGATCGCCGTCGAGGTCAAGTACGGCCTGAAGCCGGCCGCCCTGCTGGAGACGGCCATGGCGTGGGACATCTACCGTCCCGCCATGGCCGGCGAGATCTCCGACGCCGAGTGGATGGAGCTGGTCGCCCAGCGCCTCCCCATCGACAACGCCGCCGAGGCCGTCGCCGAGTGGCAGGCCTACCGGGGCGAGCCCGACCCCGACGCCCTGGCCTTCGTCCGCTCGGTGCGCGCGGCGGGCCGCAAGGTGGGCCTGGCCACCAACGCCACCGACCGCCTCCGCGGTGACTTGGAAGCCCTCGGCCTGACCGGCGAGCTCGACGTGATCGTCAGCTCCTGGGAGATCAAGGTCCACAAGCCGGCCCCCGAGTACTTCACGCGCGCCTGCCAGATCATCGGCGAGCAGCCCAAGCACGTCCTCTTCGTCGACGACGACGACCGGGCCGTCCGCGGCGCCCGCGCGGCCGGCCTCTCCGCCTACCGCTGGAGCGGCCCCCAGCACGTCGCATACCTGCGCAAGGCCCTCGACCTGCCGGAGTGACGGCGGCGAGCGGCTGTCCTCGATCTGGATCTGCCGGTCAGGCCCAGGAGCTCCGGGGCCGGCGCACGGCGTGCTCGACCTGCTCCTCGGTGACCTCGGGCCAGCCGTTCTCGCGCAGGCGCTGGGTGACGCGGGCGAGGGTGATGCCGTAGGCGTCGCCGCGGATCCGGAGAGCGGCCGTCCTCAGCCGGGAGAGCTCGGCCTCGCCCATCGCCACCGGAGCCGGTGCCGGCTTGCGCCGGACGGCCACGGCCGACAGGGCCCGCACTCGCGCGCCCGGAAGAGGCGGCGGCAGGAGCGCCTCCACCTCGGACCTGGTCACGTCCGGCCAGCCCTCGTGGCGCAGCCGCCGGACCAGGCCCTTGCTCCCGATGCCCGGGACCTCCTTGCGGGCCAGATCGATCGCGACGCCCAGGAGCCGGCGCCGGGTGGATTCGGGCGCCGTCCGGCCCCGCCCCGCCATGGCCGACGGAGCCGGTGTGAACATGCTCCGGCGCGCCCGCCGCACGATCAGGCCGTCGGGCAGCCGCGCGAGAGGCCCGTCCGCCGGGTCGTCGTTGGCCGGGTCGTGGCGGCTCATGCGCCGGTGACGCCGTCTATGCGTTCGCGGAGCAGGTCGGCGTGGCCGTTGTGGCGGGCGTACTCCTCGATCATGTGCAGGTAGACCCAGCGGAGGCTGCGGCGGCCGCGGGCCGTCGCGAACTCGTGGTCGAGGTCCAGGGTGGCGGCGGCGCGGTCGGCATCGGCGCAGGCCGCTTCGAAGCGGGCGAGATCGGCCTCGGCGTCGGCGGTCGCCACGTCGTCGAAGTCGCCGTCGGGGTTGTCGGCGGAGTTGTAGGGCGAGCCGACGGTGTGGTCGCCGGCCGCCCGCCAGCGGAACCACACGCGCTCGACGTCGGTCATGTGCCGGACCAGGCCCAGCAGGGTCAGGTTCGAGGGCTCGACGGCGGCCAGCTTGAGCTGGTCGGCGGTCAGGCCCGCGCATTTGGTGAGCAGCGTCCGGCGGTGCCAGTCGAGCCAGCCTTGCAGCATGGGGCGCTCCGGGCCGGTCAGGGGCTCGCCGACGCGGGTGGGCTCAGGGGCTGTCCAGGTCATCTCGGGTAAGTCACCTCAGCTACTTCGAAGAGAGTGCCGTCTTTTTCGGTGCCTTCCACCCGCACGGTCGCGCGGGGGCCGGCGAGCTTGAGCGTGCTGATGGCGTTGCCGAAGTACGGGCCGGCCAGGCGTTTCCAGCGCCAGTGGGGCTTGTCGACGCCGGCCGAGCGGGCCAGGCCGCGGACGCCCTTGGCGGCGGCGCGCGACCAGGCGAAGCGCATCAGGGGGCGCATGACGGCGGGCACCTGGTTGTGGACCGGCGAGCAGGTCAGCTGCATGACGGGGGTGGCCATGGCGTGGCCGAAGTCGGCCTCGGCCACGTACGAGTGGTGGACGTCGCCCGAGAGGACGCTGATCGAGGCCGGCGCCGCGTAGGCCCCGCCGGCGCCGACCCGGTGGCCGGGTGCGCCGGTGCCGCCCTCGCCGAGGCGGCGGAAGAGCTCGCCGAGCGCGTTGAAGGAGCGGCCGAAGGCGGCCCAGTGTTCCAGGTCGACGGCGCGGCGCAGCTTTTCGGCGGCGGTGGCCACGCGCTTGTTGCCGGAGTCGGCGGTGCGCTCGTTCCACGCCTCGAGGTGGTGGATCGCGGGTGGCATCAGCCAGGGCAGGGACGAGCCGACGACGAGGTGATCGTACGAGCCGTGCGCCTGGTCGACGAACCAGTTCCACTCCTCGGCGGGCAGCATCTCGCGGCGGCCGGGGGTGAGGACGCGGCTGCACCGGTTGTCGAGCATCACCAGCCGGGTGCGGCCGATGTCGAGGGCATAGCTCCACTGGTACGGCTGCTCGCCCGTGTCGAGCGAGCGGCCGAACTCGTGCAGCAGGTCGGTGGCGTCGTCAACCGTGGTGACCTTTTGATAGAGCGGGTCGGTCGCCAGCTCGTCGGGGCTCAGGTTGCCGAGGTGCTGATAGACCCAGTAGGAGGCCAGGCCGCCCGTGATGCGCTCGGTCCACCACGACTGGGCGCCCATGTCGGCGCGCCACGAGGCCGACGTGTTCCAGTCGTCGATCATCTCGTGGTCGTCGAAGATCATGATCGTGGGGACGGTGGCGAAGAGCCAGCGCACCTCGGGGTCGCGCCACGACTCCAGGTAGAGCTTGGTGTACTCGTCGAAGGTGACGACCTGGTCGGAGGGGCCGTCGTGGCCGGACGCGCGGCGGCGCCGCAGGAAGCGCCGGACCTTGGCCGACGTCTTGTCCGCGTACACCTGGTCGCCGAGCAGGACGATCAGGTCGGGACGCAGCTCCGGGTTCTGCGGATCCCGCATCAGCCTGCGGGCGTACGCGTCGAGCGCGTCGGGCGGCAGGCGGCGGCCCGTCGCGTGCGGCGTGGCCTCGCGGCACGAGCCGAAGATCAGCCGGACCGGCTCGGTGTCGTCGTCGGCGGGACGCGTGTGGATCGCGGGCGGCGGATAGGTCGACTCGGCCGAGGGCCAGACCACACGATCGTCCAGGAGCACCTGGTACGAGCTGGACGCACCCGGGCGCAGGCCCTCGACCACGACGAGCGCGTAGTGGTGCCCGTACGCCGAGAAGGTCGCCGCGGAGCCGGAACCGCCGCCCTCGGCCTCGACCCGCACGACGGCCGGCTCGGTGGTCTCCACCCAGATGGTGGCGCGATCTCCGGCGACCCGCCGCAGCAGCGGGCCGATGAGCAGGTGAGCAGTCACCGGGGTGGGGGTCCTTCGCTGGAGGGGTGGGGGCGTCCCATCTTGCTGCACGAGCGCCACGGGCCGCCAGTGCACGGCCGACGCCACGGGCAGACGGCGCATCTGTCAGGATTTCGGCATGGAATACGTGGTCGCCGCAGTGATCCTGCTTGTCGTCCTGATCGCCGGCGCGGTCGGTCTGGTGGTGCCGCGCATGCGCCGCCGGGAGCTGCCCCCGCAGGGCGGGACGACCACTCTCGAGAAGCCCACCGTCGACGAGCAAGCGCCCCCGGTGGTCGTCCCACCCGTGCGGGACGAGGAGCTGCCGCCGCTCATCGTCGAGGAGAAGCCCGCGCCGGCGGTCGAGGAGAAGCCGGAGATCGAGCGGCCGGAGCCGACCGCGGGCCGCCTGGTGCGCCTGCGTGCCCGGCTGTCGCGCTCGCAGAACATCTTCGGCCGCGGCCTGCTCAGCGTGCTCTCCCGCGATCACCTCGACGAGGACGCGTGGGAGGAGATCGAGGACACCCTGATCTCGGCGGACGTCGGCGTCGAGGCGACCCAGGTGATCGTCGAGCGGCTGCGCGAGCGGGTGCGCGTGCTCGGCAGCCGCACCGCGGCCGAGGTGCGCGAGCAGCTCGCCGAGGAGCTGACCGCGGCGCTCGAGCCCGACCTCGACCGCAGCCTCAAGACCGCGCCGCACGACGGCCGGCCGGGCGTGATGATGGTGGTCGGCGTCAACGGCGCCGGCAAGACCACGACCTGCGGCAAGATCGGCCGGGTGCTGATCGCCGACGGCCGCAGCGTGCTCTTCGGCGCGGCCGACACCTTCCGCGCGGCCGCCGCCGAGCAGCTCGCCACCTGGGGTGAGCGGGTGGGCGCCGAGACCGTGCGCGGGCCCGAGGGCGCCGACCCGGCCAGCGTCGCCTTCGACGCGGTCAAGCGCGGCATCGAGACCGGCGTCGACACCGTGGTGATCGACACCGCGGGCCGGCTGCAAAACAAGATCGGCCTCATGGACGAGCTCGGCAAGGTCAAGCGGGTCGTCGAGAAGCACGGCCCGGTCGACGAGACGCTGCTGATCCTCGACGCCACAACCGGGCAGAACGGACTCGAGCAGGCGCGGGTCTTCACCGAAGTGGTGGACGTTACTGGTGTGGTGTTGACCAAGCTCGACGGCACCGCGAAGGGCGGAATCGTCATCGCCGTCCAGCGCAAGCTGGGCATTCCGGTCAAGTTGGTGGGTCTGGGCGAGGGGCCGGACGACCTGGCGCCCTTCGAGCCGGCCGCCTTCGTCGAGGCGCTGCTTGGCGGTGCCGCGTAGTCTCGGGGGAGACGTACGGCGCGGGGCCGTTGTGGTGCGGGGAGGATGTTGGTGACGCAGGAGCCGGTGCGGGAGATCCCGCTCCACGGCGGCAACGTCAGCACGGTCTCGCGCGTCGGCGACACCGTGCGGCGCAACGCCGGCCCGTGGACCCCGGCCGTGCACGGGCTCCTCAACCACCTCGAGCGCGTCGGCTTCACCGGCTCGCCGCACGCCCTGGGCATGGACGAGAAGGGCCGCGAGGTCCTCTCGTACCTCGACGGGGAGTGCGGCGAATATCCCCTGGCCCCGCACTGGGTGACCGAGGAGGCCCTGGTCACCGTCGCGACCATGCTGCGCATGTTCCACGACGCGCAGTACGGTTTCGTCCCGCCGCCCAACGCGGTGTGGCGCTCGTTCGGCCCGCCCCCGCCGGACACCGAGGTGATCTGCCACCACGACGCCGCGCCGCACAACGTGGTCTGGCGGCCCGACGGCACCCTCGCGCTCATCGACTTCGACCTGGCGTCGCCCGGTGCCCGCATCTACGACGTGGCCTACGCGGCGTGGACCTGGGTGCCCCTGTTCAGCGACCGTGACTCGTACACGCTGGGGTGGAAGAGGCCCAACAGGCCGCGCCGGCTGCGGCTGTTCGCCGACGCGTACGGGCTGATCCCGCGCGACCGGCACCGCCTCGTGCGCACGATCCGCAAGCGCATCGTCGACCACGTCGAGGGCATCCGGCGGATGGCCGCGGCGGGCGACCCGGCCTTCGTGCGCATCGTGCACAAGGGTCATCTGCGGCGCCCGATGCGCGATCTCCGGCTGCTCGATTACGAGCGCCACACCCTCGAATACGCGCTTCGTTGATCGGCCGTCAACAATACGGTTGACCTTCGCTGTCCGATTTTCGGTGGCAATTGTGCCTGTTCAAGCACGTTTGTCGAACGGGCTGTGAGAGTTTCTTCACACGTACGAAACAACCCGTCACGTGCCGGAAATCGCGCGTAGACCGTGCGTGAAACAGCGGAGCGGAAGGCTCCCGTCATCAACCGGCCGAGGGGCGACGCAGCTCTGTGGGTCGTGTGGGAGGACACCTTCATTCCGAGAGGAGGCAGCGTGGAGATCGACACCGGCAATACCGCCTGGTTGCTCCTGTCGTCTGCGCTCGTTTTGCTCATGACTCCGGGTCTGGCGCTGTTCTACGGTGGCCTCAACCGGTCCAAGGGCGTTTTGAACATGATGATGATGAGCTTCTCGAGCATCGGACTGGTGTCCGTGCTCTGGGTGCTCTACGGCTTCACGCTGGCGTTCGGCGCGAACGACAGCGACGGCCTCAACAAGTTCATCGGCAGCTTCACGCAGTACTTCGGCACCGGCACGAGCTGGGCCGGCGACATCTGGGGCGAGACCGGCATCCCGGTCTACGTCTTCATGGCCTTCCAGATGATGTTCGCGATCATCACCGTCGCCCTGATCAGCGGCGCACTCTCCGACCGCTTCAAGTTCGGCGGCTGGGTCCTGTTCGCGATCGGCTGGTTCACCATCGTCTACGTCCCGGTCGCGCACTGGGTCTGGGGCGGCGGCTGGATCGGCGCGCAGCTGCACGCGCTCGACTTCGCCGGTGGCACCGCGGTGCACATCAACGCCGGTGCGGCGGCCCTCGCGGTCGCGATCGTGCTCGGCAAGCGCATCGGCTGGCCGCGCGAGAACATGCGCCCGCACAACGTGCCGTTCGTGGCCCTCGGCGCCGGCCTGCTCTGGTTCGGCTGGTTCGGCTTCAACGCCGGCTCCGAGCTGACCGTCGACAGCACCACGGGTGTTGCCTTCGTCAACACGCAGGTCGCCACCGCGGCGGCGCTGCTCGGCTGGATCGTCGTGGAGTGGCTGCGCGACGGCAAGCCGACCCTCGTCGGCGCGTCCTCCGGCGCGGTCGCCGGCCTGGTCGCCATCACCCCGGCCTGTGGCTTCGTCGCCCCGCTGCCGGCCGGCCTCATCGGCCTCATCGCCGGCGCGGTCTGCGCCCTGGCCGTCGGCCTGAAGTACAAGCTGGGCTACGACGACTCGCTCGACGTCGTCGGCGTTCACTTCGTCGGTGGCTGGATCGGCTCGCTGTCGATCGGCTTCTTCGCCACCACCCAGGTCAACGGCGCCATGACCGAGGTCCTCGGCGGCGAGAACGGCCTGTTCTACGGCGGCGGCCTGACCCAGCTCGGCCGGCAGTTCGTCGGCAGCGCGGCCGTCTCGGTCTACTCCTTCGTGATCGCCCTCGTGCTCGCCCTGATCCTCAAGGCGATCAAGCTCGGCCGGGTCAGCGAGGAGGCCGAGGTCGGCGGCATCGACATCGCGGACCACGGCGAGACCGGGTACGACCTCACGCCCGCCGCGGGCTCCGGCGGGGGCGGCGCCTTCGCCATGGCCGGCCTCAAGCCGGGCCAGGGTGTCGACGCCGACGGCAAGGCCGACGCCAGCCAGAAGGTCGCCGGTTAGATTCGACCATGACTGCTCCGAGAGAGGGACTGAGCATGAAGCTGGTGACCGCGGTCATCAAGCCGTACCAGCTCGACGCGGTGAAGGAGGCCCTGCACGCCCTCGGCGTGACCGGCCTGACCGTGAGCGAGGTGCAGGGCTACGGGCGGCAGAAGGGTCACACCGAGGTGTACCGGGGAGCCGAGTACACGGTCGAGTTCCTGCCGAAGATCAAGGTTGAGGTGGTGACCGACGAGATCGACGTCGACAAGATCGTGGACGCGATCGTCACCGCCGCCAAGACCGGCAAGATCGGCGACGGCAAGGTCTGGGTCACCACTGTCGACGAGGTGATCCGGGTCCGCACCGGCGAGCGCGGCCTCGACGCGCTCTGAGCTGACCACATGACACGCATGACCAGCGAGCCGCCGGCGCCACCCTCGGTGCCCGTCGGCGGCTCGCCGGCCAAGCTTCGCGAGCACATCGGCGCCGCGGCCCGCGATGAACGGGCCGCGGCGCTCGACGCTTGGCTCACCGAGCTCTTCCCCGCCCACCTGCCCGGCGTCAGCCTCGTCGCGGTGGGCGGCCTGGGGCGGCGCGACTGCGCCCCGTACAGCGATCTCGATCTCGTGCTCCTGCACAACGGCGCGGCCGGCATCGACCGGATCGCCTCCTCGCTCTGGTATCCGATCTGGGACGCCCGGCTCGGCCTCGACCACTCCGTGCGCACGCTGCCGGAGGCGCTGTCGGTCGCGCACGACGACGTCAAGGTCTCGCTCGGCCTGCTCGACTGCCGGCACATCGCCGGCGACGCGTCCCTGAGCGCCGAGCTGATCGCGGCCGCCTCAGACCAGTGGCGGCGCACCGCCGTGCGGCTGCTGCCCCAGCTCAAGGACCTGACCACCGCCCGCTGGGCCAGCCACGGCGAGCTCGCCTTCCTGCTCGAGGGCGACCTCAAGGAGGCGGCCGGCGGGCTGCGCGACGTGACCATCCTGCGCGCCATCGGCCGTGCCGGGGTCGCCGACACGATGCGCCCGGCCGTCCGCGCGGCGAACCTGCGGGTGCTCGACACGCGCGACGCGCTGCACCTGGCCGTGGGCCGCCGGGTCGACCGGCTGGTCGCCCAGGAGCGGGCGGCGGTCGCCGACCTGCTCGAGCTCGACGACGGCGACGCGCTGCTGCGCCGGGTCGCGGGCGACGCCCGTACGATCGCCCATGCCCTGGACGACGCCTGGCGCGCGGCGGACCGGCTGCGCGGACGCCGCCGGGGTCTGCCCGCGGGCGTGCCGAACCGCCGGCCGGTCGCCCGCGACGTGGTGGAGCAGGACGGCGAGCTCGTGCTGGCCCGCACCGCCATCGGCCCGGTGCCCGACCCCAGCCTCTCCCTGCGCGTGGCCGCCGCGGCCGCCACCGTGCGGCTGCCGATCGCCCGCGCCACCAGCGAATGGCTGGCCGCGTTCTGCCCGCCGCTGCCCAACCCGTGGCCGCCGCAGGCGCGCGCCGCCCTGGTCTCGCTGCTCGGCTCCGGCCCCGGGCTGCTGCCCACCTGGGAGACCTGCGACCGGTACGCGCTCACCGACGCCTGGCTGCCCGAGTGGGCGCGGCTGCGCAGCCTGCCGCAGCACCACCCGATCCACCGGTACACGCTCGACCGCCACCTGGTGCAGGCGGCGTACGAGGCGAGCGCCTACACCCGCGAGGTGGAACGCCCCGACCTGCTGCTGATCGGCGCGTTCCTGCACGACATCGGCAAGGGCCTGCCCGGTGACCACAGCATCGTGGGTGCGCCGATCGCCGCCGAGATGGCCGCCCGGATCGGCCTGCCACCGGCCGACGTGGCGACCGTCGAGAAGCTGGTCCGGCTGCACCTGCTGCTGCCCGACGTGGCGACCCGGCGCGACCTGGGCGACCCGAAGACCATCTCGTCGGTGGCCGAGGCGGTCGGTGACGCGGCCACGCTCGACCTGCTGCACGCGCTGGCCCGGGCCGACTCGCGGGCCACCGGGCCGGCCGCCTGGTCGGACTGGAAGGGCCGGCTGATGGCCGAGCTGGTGAGCCGGGTGCACACGCGGCTGGACACGGGCGGGCTGCCGGAGCCGCCGGAGCCGGACCCGGAGCTGCTCGAGGGCGACCTGCCGGCCGTGCACTTGGACGGCGATCGTGTCGCGGTGGCCGCGGCCGACCGCAGGGGCCTGCTCGGGCAGGTGGCGGCGTGCCTGGCGATGCACCGGCTCGACGTGGTGGGCGCGAACACCGCGACGGTGGGCAACAGGGCGATCGTGGAGTTCTTCACGCAGCCGCGCTACGGCAGCCCGTACGACCCGGTGGCGCTCGCGGCGGACCTGCGCCGGGTGGCGGCGGGCGACGTGTCGGTGACCCAGCGGGTGCGGGCGCGGGCGATGAGCGCCCGCGGCGGCACGGCCTCGCCCCGGGTGGTGTGGCAGCGCGGGGCGGCCACGGACGCGGCGATCCTGGAGCTGCGGGCGGCGGACTCGGCGGGCCTGCTCTACCGGGTGGCCACGGCGCTCGACGAGGCGGGCGCGGACGTGCGGGCGGCCCGCATCTCGACGCTGGGCGGCGACGTGGTGGACGCGTTCTACCTGGTCGGCTCGTGGGCCGACCAGGCCGAACGGGACCGGGTGGGCGCGGCCGTGCTGGCGGCCGTCTGAGGCCCGTCACCGGTGCCCTGGTGTGGGCGTTGGTCCCGGCATGCCGCAGCACCCTCCCGGCCTGCTCGACGATCATGTGACGGCGGCCGGCTCCCGTCTGCGCCTGGCGCTGACCGCCACGGCCGTCCGCAACCGTTCGCTCGACGCGCGGCTGCTGCTGGCGCGGGCGGCGCTGGGCCCGCACGGCACGCTGGACGAGCTGCTGGAGGCGGCACGGCGGGGCGACCGGCGGTGGTTGCGCCGCCTGCGCCGCACCATCGATCCGCCGTTGGTGGCGGCGGTCGCGCACTGCATGGCCCTCCAGGAGGAGACGGACGACGCGCTGGCGCTTTTCGAGCTGGCGCGGCGGGCGCTGGGGTCGCGGGCGCTGTCCCCGGCCAACCAGGTGTTGCACGCTCAGCTGGCGCTCGCCTGCGAGGGGCCGGCCCGGGCGCGCAAGCTGATGCGGCGCTACCGCAAGATCGGGGAGCCGGCCCGCGAGGGGCTGATGGCGGATCTGCTCAACCCGTTCGCCGCCGACGCCGGCCTTCCCGCGGAGCCCTGGCTCGCGGCGTTCGGGGCGCTGCTTCCCACACCGGCGTTCACGCTGGCCGAGTCGGACTTGACGCCGTTCGACCGGCTGGTGCCGGCGCCCGTCGACAGGATCGAGGGGCCGCATCGCGTCTCGGTGATCGTCACCTCGTACCGCCCGGATCGTGGCCTCCTCACCGCGGTGCGCTCGATCCTCGCGCAGAGCTGGGCCAACACCGAGGTGATCCTGGTCGACGACGCCTCGCCGCCGGAGTTCGACGACATCCTGGCCGAGGCGGTCGCGCTGGGCGACCGGGTGCGCCTGCTCAAGATGCCGATCAACGCCGGGACGTACGCCGCCCGCAACGCCGGCCTGGACGCCGCGGGCGGCGAGTTCGCCACGTTCCAGGACTCCGACGACTGGTCGCATCCGCGCCGCCTCGAACACCAGGTGCAGCCCCTGATCGACGACCGGCGCCTGGTGGCGACCACATCGGACGGTCTCGCGGTCACCGACCAGCTGCTGTGCACCCGCCCCGGCGTGCGCAGCGGCCGCCTCAACCCGTCGTCGCTGCTGATCAGGAGGGGCACGGTCCTGCGTACGGTGGGCTATTTCGACCGGCTCCGCAAGGCCGCAGACTCCGAGTACATCGGCCGCATCCAGGCGGCGTTCGGCGCGGCCCGGGTACGGCACATCGAATCGAGGCCCCTGGCCCTGATCCGCCTGTCGGCCGGCTCGCTCTCCCGCGCCGAGATCCGCGCGCACTGGATGCACCCCGCGCGCACCGCCTACATGTCGGCCTACCAGCGCCACCACCAGCTCATCGCCACCCGCAGGGCGAGCGCCTACCGCCCCGCGGACGGCGCGGACCGCCCGTTCCCCGCCCCCGACCACCTGCTGGGCACGGTCCGCGACAAGAGCTACGACGTGGTGATGGTCGCCGACTGGCGCTTCCTGGACAGCACCCAGCGCACGGCCCTCGACGAACTGCGCGCCCTGGCGGCCGCCGGCCTGCGGGTGGCGCTCCTGCACCTGGACTCGCTGCGCGCGGTCCACCAGCGCCGCATCGCGGCCTCCGCCCCGGTCCAGGACCTGATCAACGAGGGCGTCGTCGACCACCTCACGCCGGATGAGCCCGTGGAGACCGCCCTGCTGATCGTCCGCCAGGCGGCGGTCCTCCAGTTCACAGCCGAGCACAGAAGCTCCCTCCGCGCCGCCCGAACCATCGTGGTAGCCGACCGGGCCCCCACCCGAGCCGACGGCACAGACCACCGCTACGACCCGGCGATGTGCACGGAGGCAGCCCACCGCCTCTTCGGCGCGGACCCGCTCTGGATCCCCCAGGACGACGGCGTCCGAGCCCACCTGCCCACGCAGGCGCACGAGGAGAACCTGCCCATCACCCTGGCCCCGTCGGGCTGGGTGGCGGACCGCACCACCGCCGCCCCCGGCCCCGCGATCGTCGGCACAGACCTCTGCGACACGGCTTGCTGGCCCCCCGACGCCGCGGACAGGCTGGCGGTCTTCGGCCGCCTCCCCACAGCGGACGTACGGGTCAGACTGCCCGACCGCCCCGCGAACGAGATCTCCGTGCCGCTCGGCCCCACATGGCTCGGCTACGTCCCGGCGGACCTGGGCTCGCGGCCCTTCCTGCACCAGCTCGACTTCTACTTGCACTTCCCACCCCGCGAGTCGGCCGAGTGGTACAGCCGCCCCGCCCTGGAGGCGGCCCAGACCGGCTGCGTCGTGGTGATGCCCTCTCGGTATGCCCCCTTCTACGGCGACGCGGCCGTCTATTGCACGCGCTCCGAAGTCGAGCCGCTGATCGCCCGCTATCGCGCCGACCCGGCCCTTTTCGCCGAACAGAGCCGAAGGGCCAGAGCGGTCGTGGCGAATGCGAACAAGCCGGAGGCCTTCGTCGAATGGGTCCGCCAATTGTTGCCCATTGCGGTAGCCTGATGTCATCGCCGACCTGAACAGGAATTGCCGCGACGGAGTCGACTCGGTGGCGGTTTGAGGCGGCGCCGAAATGGCTGACATGGTCCGGTGCCGCAGGGCCGGCGGCGCAGGGTCCGGTTTGCCGGCCGGGCTGTCGGGTGAGACGGGTCCACCGGACTCGGGCGCTGCGGTCGCCGGGCATGGCGGCATGGCGCGCGCCCGCGGCGCGGAGTGAACGGGCCTCGGGCCGGGCGGCGCGGACGTGACCGACCTCGGGCTTGGCGGCGCGGGCGTGCCTTGCCGCGGGTTGGGTCGCGCGGGTGTGGCTGACTGCGGGTGGGGCGGCGCGGACGTGGCTGGCCTTGGGTTTGGCGGCGCGGACGTGGGTGGACCTGACCTGGGTGGCGCGGTGGTGACTGTCTCCGGCTCGCTCCGTCGGGTGGTGAGGGCAGGCTGGGCAACCCGCGCCTGTGGGATGGCGGCGCGCACCGTCTGACCGGCGCGCCTCAAGCCCTCGCGCTCGAGTTGGCGTAGGCGCAAGGCGTGGCGCTGGGCCAGGCCCCAGTCACGGTGCCTTTTGTGTTCGCGGCGAAACTCCTCGCCCGCGGCAGAATAATTGCGCGCCTTTGTGCGGTCGCGCATCTTGGCGAGCTGAGACGAGGTGAAAAATTGGAGCTGCCGCATGCTTGAATTATCTCGCCTCGCGGATGCAAAAGCCATTTCGGGGAGGATGTTGATCGTGCCAACCCGCCGACGTGCCAGGACGCGCGAACCTTCACTGTCGCAGGCGGAAAAATGCGATTGCTGCGAATTCGGGCGTGCGTGAAACTGGCCGTAAGAAGGATTGGCGCGAATCCCGGCGATGACTACAGGTCTGAAGGGTTACGGCCGTGAGGCGACGGTGAGCGTGGGCCGGGCGGCGGGCGCAGGGTGCCGCGGGCCGGCCCGTGGGATGCGGGCCGTGAGGCGACGGTGAGCGTGGGCCGGGCGGCGGGCGCAGGGTGCCGCGGGGCGGGCCGTGGGATGCAGGGCGCGAGGTGACGGTGGGCGTAGGCCGGGTGGTGGGCGCAGGGTGCCGCGGGGCGGGCCGTGGGATGCAGGGCGCGAGGTGACGGCGAGCGCGGGCCGGGCGGCGGACGGAGGGTGCCGCGGGCCGGGCCGTGGGATGCGGGCCGTGAGGCGACGGCGAGCGCAGGCCGCCCGCAGACTGCATCGGGGAGCACAGCCCGGACACCGAGAAAGACCCCAGCGTAACGACCCACCCCCACCCCGCGTTACCCCCGATGTGTGGCCCACCATGGATTTCCTCAGGCGAAAGCTGCGCCCCCGCGCCCGCAGATACGCCGCCAGCCTCTCCCGGCGTCAGCTGGCCGGCATCGCTGTGGTGCTTGCCGGATCGGCTGGGGTCGCTGTGGCGGCGGTCTTCGGGCAGGGTGCTGTGGCCATGTGCCTGCTTGCGCTTCTGCTTGCCACCGTTCTCGCCGGGGTCATTCATCTTTCGCGGCGGATCGCCGGTGGGAACAGGGCGACGCAGGCGGCCGTACGGGATCTGCGTCTTGTTGTGGAGCAGCTGCAACGACGGGTCATCGCCTCGGTGGAGAAGGAGCGGCTGGCCGCCGGTGACCGGCATCTGGAGTTGACCGAGTTGCTGGCTCGCACCGAGCGGCTCACCGGGCGGGGGGCCGAGCTTCTTCTCCGGGAGCAGAGCCGGGAGATCGAGGCCCTGGTTCAGCTTTTCCAGTGGGTGACGCCGCGGGCGCCCATGCCGGCCGGGGCGAGTTTGACGCCTACCGACCTTCTCGGCCTCGTGCATGTCGCCCGTGGGCGTGCGCCTGGGCTGACCGTGGCGCTCGGCAGTGGGCCTTCGACGATCTGGCTGGGCTATGCGGCCGAGCTGCGCGGTGGGCGCCTCGTCGTGGTCGAGCACGACAAGGCCCGGGCCGGCCGGACCGCGACGCTGATCGTCGAGCACGGTCTCGCGGCGGTGGAGGTGCGGCATGCGCCGGTCGCCGAGCTCGGCGTGGAGGGGCGCACGGTCGACTGGTACGACGTCGACGCCCTGGACGGCCTGCACGAGGTCGATCTGCTCGTCGTCGACGCCACGCTCGCCCCGGCGCGGTCGGACGCGCTCACGCCGGCGCTGCATGTGCTCGGCCGGCGGCTCGCCGTGCGGGGCGCGGTGGTGGTCGACGAGGATCCGCGCCACGCCTACGGGCTCACGGTTCAGCGCCCGTTGCCCGGCCGCTGGATGTCGCTGGAGTATCCACAGTCGACGATCGCGGTGAAGCAGAGGGCGTGAGGAAGACAGCGCGACCCCGCCGCAGGGGGAACGGCGGGGTCGCGGTCGCAGCCTCGGTGCGGGGGGCACCTGCCGCGCGGGCCGGCGGGGGCCGTCCCGCCTGTATGAATCGGTTGCGTGCCGGGCCGGTTGACGATTCCGGGGGGTGCCGGACGGTCACGCCTGCGTTGCCAATCGGGCGATGCGGTCGGCGTACAGCTCGTGGGCGTGGTTTCGGCGGACGAAGTCCGAACCCCGGCGGCCCTGGTCGCGCAGCGCTCGGCGGTTGCCGTGCAACATCCGTACCGTGTCGAGCAGTTCGGCGGGATCGCAGTAGACCGCCGCGTCGCCGAAGGCGTCGGCGTATCGGTAGGGGAGCACCGCGACGCAGCCGGCGGCCAGCGCGGCGAGCACGTCCGGGTCGGGGTCGGCGGGCACCTCCGCCGGGGGCAGGTGCAGGTAGAAATCGATCTGGTAGAGGAACGAGCGCCGGCTGACGTCGCCGGGGCCGTAGACGAGCCAGCTTCGCGGCGGGCCGAAGCGGCCGAACGAGGGGCCCGCGGTGCCGGCCGAGTCGAGCAGGCGTACGTCCATGCGCCCCGTGTCCGGCAGCTCGTCGCGCAGGCGATGCCACTCGGCCCGGCCGCCCCGGCAGTAGCGGCCGACGACGGGACGGTCGGCGCGCGGCCCGCGGCGGTCCAGGCGCCACTGCCCGGCGTCGAGCGTGCCGGGCAGGTCGAGCGTCGCGAGGTCGTTGCCGGCTTCGAGGCGCCGCCGGCCGTCCGGGCCCGCGGGGGCCCACAGCGGCCGCCTGCCGAAGAGCCGGTGCGCGGCCGAGGCCGCCGCCTCGGAGACCGTCGCGTCCTCGATCACGACGCGCTGGGCGCGGACGCCGCTGGGCAGGTCCGGCGCGTGCTGGAGGACCCGTGCCGTCCGGGCGACCAGCAGCCGCGTGCGCACGTCGTCGGTGAGCTCGACCTGGGTCAGGTCGCCCGAGTTGATCAGGTGTTGCACCACCGGGTCGAGGTCCTGCGGTCCTTCGCGCAGGTTCGCCAGCATGTCGAGCTGGAGTAGCGCCGCGCGCAGGCCGCGGGCCGCGAGCGCCCTCAGCTGCCCGACCCCGGCGGTGCCCGCGCCGCCGGCTCGCGTCCAGTCGCCGGCGAGCACCACGTCGTACGCCTGCGCCCCGGTCTCGCCCCGCAGCCGGCGCGGAACCGCGCAGCGGCCGTCCCCCGCCGCGTGCCGGGCCCGGAACGCCGACCGGTACGACCGGAGCGCCGGGTGGTCCGCGTCCGGCGGCCGGACAAGGGCGAGCGGATCGTTCAGGTGGCGCGTGGCCGCCGACCCCAGGACCGCGCGGGCCCGGGCGATGTACTCGGCGTCGGCGCCCGAGCGGATCGGCTCGAAACGGCCGAGCCGGTGCAGCGCCGGCTCGCGCCGCATCATCAGTGACGACAGGTGGTATGAGCGGACGTCGTCCTCGCCCACCCGGGTCAGCACGAGCTCGGGCGTCACCCGGACGCCGGCCGAGGTGGTCGAGAAGAGCGCGTCGTCGGCGAGGAGCGGCGCCACCTGCCGTTCCAGCCGCAGCGGATGGGACCAGTCGCCGGTTTCCTGGAAGGTCACGAAGTCGCCGGTGGCCGCGTCCAGGCCGGCGTTGCGGGCCACGTACGGGCCGCCCCGGGTCACCATCCGGATCACCCGGACGCGCGGGTCGATCGCGCCGGCCGCGCGCAGCACCGGCTGGAACGACGCCGGCGAGCCGTCGTCGACCACGAGGATCTCCTGGTTGGTCCAGGTCTGGCGGGCCAGCGAGCGGACGGCGGTGAGCAGGCTCTGATCCGGCTGGTACGTGGTGACGATCGACGTGATGCGCCGCGGGTGCCCGGTGCGCTGGATCGGCCGGGTGGTCACCCGATCGAGGGGCGGCCCGGTGCCGTCGGCGATCGACACCGAGGGCATGAGCTCGGCGAGGCTCCACCCGTGGCCGCTGCCGCCCGCGTACGGGTTGCGCAGATCGAGCCCGAGCGCCGTGCGGATGCCCGGTGCGACGTCCGCGTACGAGCCGAGCAGCGCCCCGGCCAGCGCGTGGTCGCCCGAGGCGTACGCGAGCTGACAGTGCAGCCCCTGATGGGCGGGCTCGACGGTGCCGAGGGCCCGCAGTTTGTCCAGCATGCCGAGCGCCGTGGACCGGTCGTCGGGCCGCAGGTTCTGCAGGGCGATCACCCGCGCGAGCTCGCCGACGGCGAAGGGGTCGGCGGCGACCCGTTCGAGCGGCGCTCGCGCGGCGACGGATCGGGCCTGAAGGGCCGCGACGGCGAGCGGGTGCATGGCGGGAGCCTCCTCGGTGGTGCCTTCTCCACCATGAACGACTCGGGCGAATTGTCCGTATCGCCCTGTTGGGGCGCGTCGTTGACCCAGCCGTGTACGACGTCGCCATCCTGTCCGACCTGCGGTACCCGGGCGGCAACTCGGCGAGCATCGTGGCCGAGGTGCGGGCGCAGGCCGCGGCGGGCCTGAGAACCGTCCTGATCCACGTGCCGTCCCCGCACCTGCGGCACGCCCGCCCGTTCCAGTCGCGCATCGTCGCCTGCCTGCGCGACGGCCTGGCCGACCTCGCGCACGACGACGGGTCCGAGACCGAGGCGAAGGTGCTGCTGATCCGCCAGCCGCGGATCTTCACGGCGGACCTGGCGCGGCCGCCCGTGGTCCGCGCGGACCACACCATCGTCGTGCTCAACCAGGCGCCGGGCGACGCGAGCGACCCCGAGCGCTACTACGTCTTCGACGAGGTCCGCGAGCGCGTCGAGCGATATTTCGGCGCGGGCGTCGTCTGGGCGCCGATCAGCGCGCGCATCCGCGACACCGTCGCGCCGCGGGCCGCCCTGCCCGACACCGACTGGCACGAGATCATCGACGTCGCCGACTGGCAGGTGGAGCGCCGCCGCGAGCCGGGCGCGCCGCCGGTGATCGGCCGGCACGGCCGCCCCGACCCGGTGAAGTGGCCCCGCGATCCGGGCGAGCTGCTCCAGGCGTACCCGGACTCGCCCGACGTGCGGGTGCGCGTCCTGGGCGGCGGCGAGATCGCCGTGGAGCGTCTCGGCCGCCGGCCGGAGAACTGGGACGTGGCCGACTTCGGCGCCGAGTCGCCCCGCGACTTCCTCGCCACGCTCGACTTCTTCGTCTACTTCCACGACCGCGATCTGGTGGAGGGCTTCGGCCGCACGATCCTGGAGGCGATGGCCGCCGGCGTGCCGGTCATCGCCGGGCCGCACTTCCGCGCGGTGTTCGGCGACGCCGCGCTCTACACCGACGCTTCGGGCGTACGGGATCTGGTCCGTCGCCTGCACAAGGACCGCCCCGCCTACGACGCCGTGGTGCGCCGCGCCCGGAGCTTCGTCAGCGAGCACTTCGGCAACGCGTCGCACATCGCCCGCCTCGCGTCCCTCGGTGTGATGCCGGGCCGGGAAAGGCGCGAACGGGTCACGGCCGCCGCGACGTCCCGCCCGGCGCGGCGGGTGCTCTTCGTGGCCGACGACATCGCGCGGTTCCGGGCCATCGCCCGACGCCTCCCCGCGCACGTGGAGGCCGTCGTCGTCGCCGGGTCGGCCAGCCTGCCCCAGGCGCACGCCGCCGGGCTGCTCACCGAGTATCTGCCGGCCGCCGGCGAACTGGGCGTCTCCGACGAGCGCTGGGCCGGCTTCGTCCGCGACCGCCTGCGGCACCTGATCGAGCTGTACGGCCCGAAGGCTGTGCTCGTCGGCGGCGTGCCCCACGACGGCATCGCCGCCGCGATCGCCGGCAACGCCGGGCCGCGCTGGCTGTGGCTGCGCCCCGCGATGTGGAAGCGCGGCACCGGCGGGGAATGGGCCGCCCGCGGCGCGCTCTTCGCCGGCATCCTCGAACCGGGCGAGTTCGCCGCCGCCGGGGACGAGGGGTGGACCACCACCGCGCGCGCCGGAGTGAGCACAGTGGACCCGATCACCGACCTGCCGCCGCGGCGCCCGCGCCGGACCCGTGAGCGCACCCTGCTCTGCCGCGGCGTCGAGGCGACCCTGCCCGGCTTCCGCACGGTCGAGGCCGGCCCCGACGGGCTGGGCGAAGTGGCGCTCGCCGTCTCCCGCGCCGACTACACGAGCTTCCACGAGCTGCTCGGCGCCGGCGTGCCCACCGTCTTCGTGCCCGACCCGGCGGCCGGCGACGACGAGCTGGCCCGGGCCCGGTTCGCCGCGGCGGCCGGGGTGGCGGTCTGCGCGACGAGCGACGACGAGGCGGCCGAGGCCCTGGAACGGCTGGCCGCCCGCGAGGCCCGCGAGGCGCTGAGCCGGCGCTGCGCGGAGATCTCCTTCGGCAACGGCGCCGGGGACGCCGCTGCCTGGCTGCTCCGACACACCACAGTGGAGGCACCCGTTGGATGAGCCGGAACTCGCCCTGGCCCGCTGGCAGGTGGCCACGCTGACCGGGCGGCTGCGCTGCGTCGAGGACGAGCGCGACGCGGCCGTGCGCGAGCGCGACCGGCACCGCGAGATCGTGCTGGCGATGCGCCGCAGCCGCTCGTACCGGCTCGGCCGTGCCCTGGTCGACCTGGCCCGCGACCCGGTGCGCTTCGGTCCCACCATCGCCGGCCGGGCCGCCCGCCGGTTGCGCGGGGCCACACCGCCGCCGGCCGGCCGCAAGCGGCTCGCGTCGCAGCCCGTGCCGGCGCGGGTCTACGTCGCGATCGGGCTCTCCCGGCCCGCCTCGCACGCGCTGATCCGGGCCCTGCGGCAGCGGATCCTGGTCGACGCCGACCACCTGCCGGTGGTGGTGACCGACCAGCCGTCGCTGCACGGGCTCCGGGTGCCCGGCGTGGTGCTGGAGTATCTGCCCGACCCGCAGACCTGGTCGCGGCACGATACCGGCGACGGCTGGGAGGCGTTGCTCGCGGGCCGGATCGCGCAGCTCTGCCGCGACCACCGCGCGGACCGGGCGGTGGTCGTCGACCCCCGCGATCCGCCGACGCTGGCGCGCCTGCTGGAGGCCGCCGCGTAATCGGGAGCAAGACCGATCGTTGGCGATGTCATGAGTGCCCCCACGGTCGATGCCCCGCCCGCCCCGCGCGTAGCCATGCGCTTCGTGGTCGAAGGGCCGCCGGTCCGCGCGCTCTGGCGGCGTGCCCTGCTGCGGGCGGCGCTGGTGCCGCTGCCGGTGCTCGCCCCGCTGGTCGCGCTGACGCCGAGCCGCGATCACCGGTTCAACATCTACTGGCACGGCGGGCTCTTCCGCGAGAACCCGCTCGCGATCGTGCCGCACACCGTCGACTCGCTGCCGGGCTATCTGCGGCTGGGCAATTTCCGGCTCTTCGGCCGGATGCTCGAGAAGGCGCTCGACCTGGCCGCGTACGCCCTGGGCGACGTGCTCGGCCTGCCGGCGAACGTGGCGTTCCGGCTGGTCTCGTTCGTCTCGGCCGTGCTGCTGTGCGTGGTCGCCCTGCTGCTGGTGGAGAGCGTGGTGTCGCGTGGCCAGCTCTTCGCGCGGCCGCCGTCGAGCGCCGCCGCGGTGGTGCCGTTCGCGGTGGCGGCGGGCTTCGTGGCGGCCGGCGGGTCGAGCCCGATCGTGCTCTTCGGCGGGCTCTATCTGGCGTCCGCGGCCCTGGTGCTGGGCGTCGCCGCGGCGCTGTGCCGCCTCGTGGAGCTCCGGCTCTGGTGGGCGCCGCTGCTCGCGCTCGGCGGGGCCTCGCTCGCCGCGTTCAACGAGATCGCCTATCTGGCGCCGCCGCTCGCGACCGTGGCCGTGCTCGCCCGCGGCCACCTCGTGCTCGGCCACGGCCCGCGCCAGATGGTCGCCTCCGCTGCCGCGAAGGCCGTGGGCCTGCTCTGGGTGGGCTTCCTTCCGGTCTTCCTGGCCGTACGGGTGGTGATCCACCGCTATTGCGCGACCGGCCGGTGCTACCGCGGCTCGGACGTGCAGTTCGGCCCGGAGACGTTCGAGGCCCTGCCGGTACGGGCGATCGCGTGGTTGCCGCCGTTGCTGTGGCAGGCGGCCGTGCGTGGCGGCAGCCCGCGCCCGTGGCTGTTCGGCGTCGTGCTGGTCACCGCCGTCGTGGTGCTGGCCGCGCTCGCCCGGCACGCGCTGCGCGATCTGCCCCGCCTGTCCGCTGTGGACCGGCGCCCGGCTGCGGCGCTCGCGGTCGTCGCGGTGACCGCCGTGCTGCTCGGTGCCGGCATGGGCTCGCTCAACGCCGACGTGCAGCGGATGACCGTGTGGGGCCTGGGCTGGCGCGACTCGGCGGTCACCACCACGGCGGGCGGCCTGATCGTCGTGGCCGCGCTGCTGCTCGCCGCCCGGCGGCGACGGTGGGTGCTGGTCGCGGCCGTGGTGGTGCTGGCCGGCGCCACGGCGGTGTCGGCGGCGGCCAACAAGCGGCAGCGCGACACGGTCATGGCGAGCGTGCCGGCCCGGCTCTACGACCGGATCGCCGTGGAGATGGCCGACTTCGACCGCACCCCGGCCGGCGAGCGGCGGCGCTGCGCCCTGCGGACGGAGTTCGCCGCCATCTATCCGGAGTCGCTGCGCCGCTTCGACGCCGCGCTGAGCGTGGCGACCGAGCAGCGGGCCGGCGTGCCGTTCTGCCCGGGCGTAACCCGCTGAGGGCCGTCGCGTTGACGAGGGGGACGAAGGGAGAGCGATGCGACGGCTGCGCAACCTGACACGACGCCAGGCGAGCCTCCTCGCCGGGGCCGCCGTGCTCTGCGCCGCGGTCGCCGGTGCCGCGCTGACCGGCTATGTCGGCGTCGCGCTCACGGTTCTCGGGCTCTTCTTCGCCGTCCTGCTCGGCCTGCTGTTGCTGCTCGTCCGGCGGCTCGCCGCGTTGCAGCGGTCCCACCGCAAGGCGCAGGCCGACCTGCGGGCCGTGCTCGACCAGACCCAGCGCCGGGTGCTCGGCGCGGTCGAGGAGCTGCTGCTCCACTCGGGCGACCGCCACCAGGAGGTCACCGACACCCTCGCCGCCCAGCGCCGCGACATCGAGGAGCTGGCCCAACGCGTCGAGGGCCGCACCGGAGACGGTGAGGCCCTCGAGACGATCGGTCAGTAGCCGAAGTTCTGGGTGTAGTACGGGTTGCCGTTCGCGGCGTAGACCACGCCGACGCCGACCGTGGCGGCCTTGCAGTTGAGGATGTTGGCGCGGTGGCCCGGGCTCGCCATCCAGCCCTTGACGACGTCGGTGGCGGTGCGGTAGCCGTACGCGATGTTCTCGCTCAGCGGGCGGGTGTAGCCGGCCGCCTTGACGCGGGTGACGAAGCTCGAGCCGCGGGCGCCGGTGTGGCTGAACGCGCCGCCGCGGGCCATGTAGGCGCTGTGCCCGGCGGCCGCCTTGGCGAGGCGGGCGTCGACGCGGACGGCCTTGCAGCCCTTCGCCGCGCGCTGCTTGTTGGTCAGGGTGACGATGTCGGCGGCCAGCTGGGTGGTGCTGACGGCGGCGTTGGCGGGCGACGCGAGCGCAACGATCGCAAAGAGGGTGGCGGGGATCATGGCGATCAGGGCCAGACGCTTGGTGATCGAGGAGCGCATCGACTGCCTTTCGGTAGGTGCCCCGGTCGGCTGCTACCGCCGGGTTCACCGTCATAGTTCGGCCCGATTCCAGTGACGATTACCGCTGGATGGGTGCGGTCGCGGCGCGCTTCGGTTGCCGGACGGTTCACCGCTCGTTGATCAGGTCATGCCCGTGACCGTGTACGACGTGGCGGTTCTCGCCGACTTCCGGCAGCCCGGCGCCGCGTCGGCGGCCCTCGCCGCCGAGGTGCACGCCCAGGCCGAGGCGGCGCTGAGCACCGTGCTCGTGCACGTGCCCGCGCCGCAGCAGCCGGCCGGGCCCCTGGGCTTCCGCCACCGGATCAGCGACCTGCTGCGCGCCGGCGCCGCGACGCTCGCCCGCGACGACCAGCCGGTCGCCGCGCGGCTGCTGGTGGTCCGGCGCCCGTGGACGCGCCCCGCCGCGCTGTCCGTACGGGCCGAGCGCACCGTTCTCGTGGCGGACCGGCCACCCGCCGAGCCGGCCGTCTACGAGCAGGCCCGGCACTGCTTCGGTGCCGAGGCGGCGTGGGCGCCGGCCGGCCCGCGGGCGCGCGAGCAGCTGCTGCGGGTCGCCCCGGACGCACGGATCGACCCGGACGACTGGCACGAGATCATCGACGTGGCGCACTGGTGGCGCGACCGCGACGGCTTCGTCGGCGACGAGCCGGTGGTGGGGCTGCGCGGGCCCTTCCCGGTCGACCTGGGCGACCTGCGGGTCCGGTGGCTGGGTGACACCTCGCCGTTCCCGCAGTGGGAGGCGGTGCCCTTCGGTGCCGAGCTGCCGGACGAGTTCCTGCGCACCGTCGACTTCCTCGTCGACTTCCAGCAGACCTTCTCCCGCTCCGCGCTCGAGGCGATGGCCGCCGGGGTGCCGGTGATCGTGGGCGAGCACCTGCGCCCGTTCCTCGCCGGGGCCGCCCTGCACTCGCCGCCGGACGGCGTACCCGCGCTCGTCCGCGAGGTTTACGCGGACCCCGAGCGCTACCGGGCCGTGGTCGACCGGGCCCGCGAGTTCGCCGAGCGGCACTACGGCCATCGCTCCCACCTCGTGCGCCTCGCCCGTTACGGCATCCGCCCGCGCATCAACGTCCCGGGCCCGCGCCGCGAGCTCGTCCCGGCCGCGCCGGCCGGGCCCCGCCGGATCCTGATGGCCGCCGAGGACGACCTCTCGCTGCTGCTGGCCGTCGCCCGGCGCCTCCCCGCCGGCCTGGCCGCGGTCGTGGTCACCCAGTCCTCCGAGGCGCCGATCGCCCACCGGGAGGGTTTCCTCACCGAGTACATCCCGTCCCGCGAGGCGCTCGGCGTCCCGGAGCCGCGCTGGACCCGGCTGCTGCGCGACCGGCTGGCGCACCTCGTCGACCTGTACGCGCCGGAGGTGGTGGTGGTCGACGGCCTGCCGTACGAGGGCATCGTCCGGGCGGTCCGCGACCATCCCGGCGTCACCTGGGTGTGGATGCGCCGCGCCATGTGGCCGCGCGGGGCCGGCGCCGAGTGGATGGCGGCGGGCCGGGCCTTCGAGCACGTCCTGGAGCCCGGGGAGTTCGCCGCGCTCGCCGACGACGGGCCGACCGTGGCCGAGCGCTCCCGCGTCCACCGGGTCGGCCCGATCACCGGCCTCGACGCCGGCGAGCTGCTCGACGCGGCCCGGGCGCGCGCCGAGCTGCGGCTCGACGACCGCCCGGCGGCGCTGCTGCGGCTCGCCCCCGAGCATCCGGAGGCGATCGAGCGGATCGCCGCGCACCTGCGGCGGCACGGTTTCCAGCTCGTGCTGGCCGAGTCGCCCGTCGCCGCCACCCCGATGCCGTCGGTCGCCGGCGCGCGGATCGTCCAGCCGCACCCGATCGGCCGCTTCCTGCGGGCGTTCGAGCTCACCGTCAGCACGGCCGGCTATCAGGCGTACCACGAGCACCTCGCGTCCGGCGTGGCCACGGTCTTCGTGCCCGACCGGCGGGCGGCGCTCGACGACCAGGTGGGCCGGGCCCGCTACGCGGACGCCGCCGGAGTCGCGCTCACCGTCGAGGACCCGGCCTCGGCCGAGCTCGACCAGGTGCTGGACGCCGCGGTGCGCCCGGAGGTGCGCGCCGCGTTGCGCCGGCGCTGCGCGGAGCTGACGTTCGGCAACGGCGCGGCGGCGGCCGCCGCCTGGCTGAGCGGGCTCACGGCCCGGGTGAGGGGCTGAGCATGCAGAGGACCGTGGTGCCGCTCGACGCGATGGAGCGCGCCCGCTGGGAGCTGGCCGCGATGGCCGGCCGGCTCCGCTCGCTCGAGGCGCGACTCGTCGAGGAACGCCGGCTCGCCGAGGCGTACCGCCAGGAACGGGATCGGGAGCGCAAGCGTGCCGATCGCCTGCGCGGCAGCGAGTCCTATCGGCTCGGCTTCGGCCTGGTGTCGCTGCTGCGGGATCCGGTGGGCACGCTGCCCCGGCTGACCCGTGCGGTGCTGCGCCGGGTGAGCCGCCCGCGTGCCGCCGGAGCGCGTCCCGTGCCGGGACCCGGCCGCGCACCCGTCGCCGCCGCCCGGCCGCCGGTCCACCTCTACGTGGTGATCGGCATGGACGCGGACGGGGTGCGCGACTTCGTGCTGACGCTGCGCCAGCGGCTGCTCGTCAGCCCGGACCACCGGCCGGTGGTGGTGACCGACTGCCCGTCCTTCGCGCCCCTGCGCGACCAGGGCGTGCTGCTCGAATACCTGCCGGACCGGGCCACCTGGGACCGGCACCGGCCCGACCGGCCGTGGGAGGACGTGCTCTCCGAGCGGCTGTCGCGGCTCTACCGCGACCACGACACGGTCCGCACGATCATCGTGGACCGCTCGCGGCCGCCCACGCTCGCCGAACTGCTGCGGTAAATCGCAACCTCCGGGTCCGGCGCGTCGTTTGCCCGGGCATGAGCGCGCTGATTTCGGTGGTCGCGCCGGTCCACAACGAGGGGCCGGGGGTCGAACGGTTCGTGCGGCGGCTCACGGAGGTGCTCACCGGCGCCGGGCTGCGGTTCGAGCTGGTGCTGGTCGACGACGGCTCCCGGGACGACTCGTGGGACCGCATCGTGCGGCAGTCCCTGCTCGACCGGCGGGTGCGCGGCATCCAGCTCTCCCGCAACTTCGGCAAGGAGCCCGCCGTGCTCGCCGGCCTGGAGCACGCGACCGGCGACGCCGTCGTGGTCATCGACTCGGACCTGCAGCACCCGCCGGCGGCGATCCCCGCCATGGTCCGCCGCTGGCGCGAGGGCGCGCACGTCGTCGAGGCGGTCAAGCGCAACCGCGCCGGGCAGGGCCTGGTCGGCCGGATCGGCGGGCGCCTGTTCAACAAGGCGTTCACGGCGATGACCACAGTGGACCTCGTCGACGCCACCGACTTCCGGTTGCTCAGCCGGGCCGCGCTGGACGCGTTGCTGCGGCTGCCCGAGCACTCGTCGTTCTTCCGCGGCACCAGCAGCTGGATCGGCTTCCGGCGCAGCACCATCGAGGTCGACATCGACCACCGCGCGGACGGCGGATCGCGCTGGACGTTCCGGTCGCTGTTCCGCCTCGCCGTCAACGGCATCACCTCGTTCACCTCCGCCCCGCTGCACCTGGTCACCTTCGTGGGGCTGGCGTTCGCGGCGTTCGCCGTGGTGCTCGGCGCCCAGACGCTGATCCGCTGGGTCAACGGCGGATCGGTCGCCGGCTTCCCGACGGTCATCCTGCTGCTGCTCGTGATGGGCACGTTCGTGCTGCTGGGCCTCGGCGTCATCGGCGAATACCTGGCCCGGATCCACGAGGAGGTGCGCGGCCGGCCCCGCTATCTGGTGCAGGAGCGCGTCGACGGGCTTCCGGTCGCGCCGGAGCCGGTCGCGGAGCGCGCTACGCGTTGACCCCGCGGCGGACGCGCTACGCGTTGACTCCGCAGCGGACGCGCTACGCGTTGTCTCCGCGGCGGACGCGCTACGCGTTGACCCCGCGGCGGACGCGCTACGCGTTGACCCCGCGGCGGGCGGCGGCCGGCGCGATGGTCTGCGGGAAGAGCGGGGCAAGCGCGGCCAGCACGAGCCCCAGCACGGCGAACAGGCGGACGCCGAACCGCATCGAGATCTCCCACGGCAGCGGGAACGGCCCGGTGCCGCGCACGGCGAGCGCGTCGGCCACCAGGCACGCCGTGGTGCCAAAGGTGTTGAACGCCAGGAACAGCAGCGCCGCGAGGCCCAGGCCGTTGCCGAACCGCTCGGCGGCCCGCCGGCCCAGCACCAGGCCCGCGATCCAGGCGAGCGCGGTCAGCACGAGCGCCGCGATCGGCGCCGCCCGCTCCACCCGCAGCTCGGCGTCCGAGCCCTCGCCGTCGGACGGCCGGAACGTCAGCCGCCAGTCGTCGTTCGCCGCCGTGAGCCCGCCGGAGCCGTCGTCGCCGACCCGCCATCCGTCCGCCTCGAGCCGCGCCCGGGCGGCGACCAGGTCGGTCCGGGCTTCGCCGAACGACATCTCGGCGAAGCCCGCGCCGTACTCGTCGATGCCGAGCACCCAGCCCAGGACGCCGCCACCGTCGTCGCCGTAGGCGGACCCGGAGACATGGCCGGCCCGGGTGATGTCGGTGCCCTTCTCCGATCCCTGGACGACCATCCCGGCGAGGGCGTGCATCCGCTCGTCACCGGGCAGATCGCCGGCCGTCACGCGCCACGCGGCCCAGGCGACGACGGCGGCGAGGAGAGCCGCCGCCGTGAGGGCGACGGCGATTCGCAGGGCGAGGCGGCGCATGGCGCGAATGATCCCGGAGCGCGACCGCGCCGCGCTACCCCGGCGTGCCTCTTTCGGCGGCGGTCAAAGGCGGTGCGCGTGCCGGACGGTCGTGGCGCCGCGGGTGTCGAAGAAGCGCTTCGCGAGCCCCGCCAGGTGGTCGGCGTCGTACTCGCGGTGGTTCTGCACCAGGATCACCAGGTCGGCGGAGGTGGTCGCGCCCTCCAGGTCGTCGGTGCGCGACACCTCGACGTCGCCGACCGTCCACTGGGGAACGTGCGGGTCGTGGTAGAGCACTGTCGCGCCGAGCGCGGCGAGCTGGCGGGCCAGCGGGGTGGCCGGCGACTCGCGCTGGTCGGCGATGTTCGGCTTGTAGGTGACCCCGAGCAGCAGCACGGTGGCGCCGTGCACGGCCTGCCCGTCCGCGTTCAGCAGGTTCTGCGCCCGCCGCGCCACGTAGTCCGGCATCGTCGCGTTGATCTCCTGGGCCAGCTCGACGAAGCGGAACGGATAGCCCAGCCGGCTGCGCACGTTGTGGCTCAGGTAGTTGGGGTCGATCGGGATGCAATGCCCGCCCACGCCCGGGCCGGGAAAGAAGGCCTGGAAGCCGAACGGCTTGGTGGCGGCGGCCCGGATCACGTCCCACAGATCGATGCCGAGCTCGTGGCAGAACCGCGCCATCTCGTTGACCAGGGCGATGTTCACGTGCCGGTACGTGTTCTCGAGCAGCTTGGCGGTCTCGGCCTCGCGGGTGCCGCGCGTGCGCACCACGGTGTCGACGAAACAGCCGTAGAACGCCGCCGCCCGGTCGGTGCAGGCCGGCGTGTAGCCGCCCACCACCTTGGGTGTGTTGCGCGCGCCGAAGCGCTCGTTGCCCGGATCGATCCGCTCGGGCGAGAACGCCAGGTGGAAGTCGATGCCGGCGGTCAGCCCGGAGAGCCGCTCCAGCAACGGGCGGACGACCTCGTCGGTGGTGCCCGGATAGGTGGTCGACTCCAGCACGACCAGCATGCCCCGGCGCAGGTTGCGGCCGATCGCCTCGGTGGCGGCGACGACCGCCCGCAGGTCCGGGCCGTCGCCCTCGGCGAGCGGGGTCGGCACGCAGACGACCGCCGTCGTGGCGGCGGCGATCGCCCGCTCGTCGCAGGTGGGCGTGAAGCCGCCGGCGAGCATCTCGGCGATGTCGGCGTCGCTCAGGTCGTCGACGTGCGAGCGGCCGGCGGCCAGCGAGGCCACCACCGACGGCTGCACGTCGAAACCGGTGACCGCCAGCCCGGAGCGCACGGCCTGCTGCGCGAGCGGCAGGCCCACGTAGCCGAGCCCGAGGATGACGACGGTCATGCGAGAGGCCTTTCGGTCAGCGGGGCCGGTCGCGGCGCCCTCGTCGCCTGGCGGCCGATCACCGGCGCGGCGACGGGGGAGAGCGGCATGGTCCCCGGTCGCGGCTCGGCGAGCTCCCAGCGCGAGGGGAACGGCAGGTAGGCCGGGAGGAACTCGGCCAGCAGCGCGGCCTGCTCCGGAGCCAGGTCGTCGGCCGAGTCGGTGTCGTTGAGGCAGAAGGCGTCCAGGTTGCGGTTGTGCAGCAGCCGCGCCAGCCGGAACGGCGTCGCCGGGTCGGCCAGGTCGGTGTACAGGTACTCGATCTCGCCCGGCGCGGCCCGCCCGGTCAGGTACGCGTAGTACTGCTGGAGCGAGGAGAGCAGCGCGATGTCCTCCGGATGCCGGAACTGGTGCCCGGCGGTGGCGGCCACCTCGTCGGCGAAACGCAGCTCGATCTCGGCGAGCACGCTGCGGCGCGACGGGTGCGGCGTGTGCTTCATCTTGCGGGTCAGCACCCGGCCGAACGCGTCCCGGATCAGATCGCGGTTGTTCTTGCCGGCCGAGTTCGCCGGGGTGTCGCCGGGCCGCCGCGGCGCCGAGTCGACCCGGGCCGTGGACGGGAAGAAGCGGGTGAGCCCGCCCGGGGTGAAGAACATCTCCGGCGGCACCGGCCGGCCCAGGAAGACGTCGTCGTTGAGGTAGAGGAAGTGCTCGGCCAGCCCCGGGATGCGGTGCAGCCGCGACTCGATCGCCTGCGAGTTGAAGGTGGGCAGCCGCCCGGTGTCGCCGAAGATCTCCCGGTGGCTGACCACGGTGAGGTCGGCGCGGTCCAGGTCGAGCCAGGCCGGCACCTGGTCGTCGGTGACCAGGAAGACGTGCCGGATCCAGGGGGCGAACGCGTGCAGCGAGCGCAGCGAGTAGCGCAGCTCGTCGCGGGAGACGAAGCGCGACCGGTTGGCGGTCTGCCCGCTGGAGCCGGCGACCCAGCCGTTGTCGCGCAGCGCCCGCGCCTTGCGCTCGTACCAGCCGGGGTCCTCGCCGTCGACCCAGGTGTAGACGGCGTCGATCGGGAACGCCACCCGGTCCGGGCTCACCATGGTGAAGATCTCGCGGGTGCGGTAGCGGGGGAGCGGGCCGGGGACGCCGAACGAGCCGAAGACCGGCTCGGGGGCGAGCGTGCCGGGCTCGCCGGCCGGCACCGAGCTCGCGACCGGGTTGGGGCGGGGCCCGGTGAGACGGCCGTCGGCCGCCCGCCACAGCTCGACCTCGCAGGCGTATTCCGTGCCGTACACGATGTGCCCGCCCGTGTCGGTGACCGGCCAGCTCACCCGCAGCAGCCGGGTGGTGGCGCGGCGGCCCACGATCTCCAGGCGCCCCACCTCGGCGGCGGTGAGGGCCGCGAGCACCTCCAGGACGCGCTCGCGGTCGTCCTCGGGCACGGCCACGGCGGTACGGGTCAGCGAGTCGGCGGGGACGCGGAACCAGTCGATGCCCGCCGTCTCGAGCGCCGCCACGACGCGGTCGAGGTTCTCACGGCGTACCGATGCGGGATCCGACCAGGGCGAACGACGGGCCGTGAGGCGCGCCGCGGCCGTGCGCACCCGCATGGCCGGCGCGTCGGCCGGTGGCGGCAGCAGCCGGCGGCGGGGTCCCAGCGGAGCCAGCCGCCGGGCCGTCCGCAACCGGCGGTCCGCCGGGACGCGGGGCAGGAGCCGCAGCTCCAGCTGGCGCATCACGCGCCGCCGGACAGGCCAGGGCGCCAGCCCGAGGATCCGCCGCAGATGCACGCCGTCGTCCTTCCGCCGGGGTCAGTCGCTGTGCTGTGACCCTCAACTGGCGCCTGCGCCGTAAGTGACGCCCTATATCACCGGTATACGCGATTTGCCGGTGTGACGTGGCCGATCTTCCCCGGCCGACCCCTACGGGTTCGCTCAGGGATACGGCCGATGCGCCGGGTTGCCTCGCTGCGTCATGGTGGACTCACAACCTGGGGAGGTCGAGATGGGCAAGGCCATCGCATTTCTCGTGGCTCTGATCGCCGGCGTCGTCGTGGTCGGCTGGGTGGCGGCCAACCTGATCGGGCCGGTGCTGTTCTACCTGATCGTGGGCGCCCTGGTGGTCGGCGGCGGCTACTACCTCTACGCCAAGGCCAAGAAGTCGATCTCGCAGGACGGGCGCACGCAGCGGCGCATCGAGGCCGCGGCGAAGACCTACCGGATGCGCAACAAGTAAGGCTCGGCGCGGGCGGCTAGGCTTGCGGTGCACCACCCACCTTCTGACCAACGGGAAGTCGCACCGTGTTTGACACTTTGAGTGACCGCCTTTCTGGGATCTTCACCAAGCTCCGCGGCAAGGGCAAGCTCACCGATGCCGACATCGACGCCACCGCGCGCGAGATCCGCCTCGCGCTGCTCGAGGCGGACGTCGCGCTGCCCGTGGTCAAGGCCTTCATCTTCAACGTGAAGGAGCGCGCCCGCGGAGCGGAGGTCTCGCAGGCGCTCAACCCGGCGCAGCAGATCATCAAGATCGTCCACGAGGAGCTCATCAACATCCTCGGCGGCGAGGGGCGGCGGCTCCAGTTCGCCAAGCAGCCGCCCACGGTGATCATGCTGGCCGGTCTCCAGGGCTCCGGTAAGACGACCCTCGCCGGCAAGCTGTCCCGCTGGCTCAAGAACCAGGGCCACCAGCCGCTGCTCGTCGCCGCCGACCTCCAGCGCCCCAACGCGGTCAACCAGCTCCAGGTGCTCGGCGGCCGGGCCGGCGTCGAGGTCTACGCGCCCGAGCCCGGCAACGGCGTCGGCGACCCGGTGCAGGTGGCGAAGGACTCCATCGAGCACGCGAAGCGCGCCGCCAAGGACATCGTCATCGTCGACACCGCCGGCCGCCTCGGCATCGACGCCGAGATGATGCAGCAGGCCCGCGACATCCGCGCCGCCGTCGACCCCGACGAGGTCATCTTCGTCATCGACGCCATGGTCGGCCAGGACGCGGTGCAGACCGCCGAGGCGTTCCGCGACGGCGTCGGCATCACCGGCGTGGTCCTGTCCAAGCTCGACGGCGACGCCCGAGGCGGTGCGGCCCTGTCGGTGCGGCACGTGACCGGCGAGCCGATCCTGTTCGCGTCCACCGGTGAGAAGCTCGAGGACTTCGACCTCTTCCACCCCGACCGCATGGCCAGCCGCATCCTCGGCATGGGCGACGTGCTGACCCTCATCGAGCAGGCCGAGCAGGCCTTCGACGAGGAGCAGAAGGAGAAGATGACCGGCAAGCTGCTTGCCGGCGAGACCTTCACCCTCGAGGACTTCCTCGACCAGCTCATCGCGGTCCGGCGGATGGGCCCGATCGCCAACATCCTCGGCATGATGCCCGGCATGGGCCAGATGAAGGCCCAGCTCGACGAGCTCGACGACAGCCACTTCGACAAGGTCACGGCGATCATCCGGTCGATGACCCCCCAGGAGCGCCAGAACCCGAAGATCCTGAACGGCTCCCGCCGCTCCCGCATCGCGAACGGCTCGGGCGTGACCGTCATGGACGTCAACCAGCTGCTCAACCGCTTCGCCGACGCGCAAAAGATGATGAAGCAGATGAGCGGCATGATGGGCCTGCCCGGCGGCCGCCGCAAGGCCACGAAGAGCCCGAAGAACAAGCGCAAGGGCACCAAGGGCGGCAACAACCGTCCCCGCACCGGCGGCGGCATGCCCGCGGGCTTCCCGGGCGGCATGCCCCAGCTGCCCCCGGGCCTCGACCCGAACGCCCTCGGCGGCGGCGGGGGCGCGGGCGGCTTCAAGCTGCCCAATCTCGACTTCAACAAGCTGATGAAGCAGCAGAAGGACGACGACAAGAACTGACTGGCGATCTAGGCATGGGTACAGTAGCTTCGTGACATCCCCTGAGGAGGTCCCGATGCCCGCGGCCCGCACACCTTGCCCGATCACCGTCGATGTCCCGGCGCTCACGGCTCTCCGTGACGGATGCCGCAGGGCTCAGGACGACGCGTGACCGTCGGGTCGCGCCTCACGGTCGACGACGTCGCGGAGTTCTCCGAGGAGCTGCGGTTCGAGCTGCTCGACGGCAAGGTCTTCCGCCGTCCGTCGCCACTGCCGTTTCATCAGATCCAGTGCGTTGATGTTGTTGACGCACTCCGGCGGAATGCTCCCGAGGAGTATCCGGCCGCGTATGGCATGGCGGTCGAACTGGACCGCTACAACATGCCCTTCATCGATGCCGTCGTCATTCGTGCCAGGTCGGCCCTGCGTGCGCCAGTCCCCGTCGGCGACGTGCTCCTTGCCGTCGAGGTCACCTCGTCCTGGTCCGAGGCCATCGATCGCGGGCCGAAGAAGTGGCTCTATGCCCGAGCGGGCATCCCGGCCTACTGGCTCGTCGATTCCGTGGCCGAACGGATCTCGATCACGCAGTTTGTGCTGGGTGCCGACCGCCGCTACCGCAGGCGCCTCCATTCCGCCGAGCGGGTCACGCTCGATGCGCCGTGGCCCACGGTCATCGATCTGCCCGCCATGACCCGCGAGCGCGAGGCGCTGCGTGCGGCCGCGTGGCCGTCGCGCGGCGGTGTGCCGATTACGATGGAGCGAGACGAGCGGGACAACATGGCATAGAGCAACTAGTCTGGGGCCTAGTGTGGTGAGGCGCGATCCCATCGAGGAGGACTCGATGACCGCTTCCCTTCGGCTTGCCGACCCTCGCCTGCTCGAGCGGCGCGACCTGACCGTCGATGACCTGGTGGACCTTCCCGAGGATCTCCGCTACGAGTTGATCGGCGGAAGGCTCGTGTTGTCCACCCACGCCAAGACCACGCACCAGCTTCTGAGCAAAAGATCGGTGACGCCATAGAGGTGAACTGCCCGGACGACTTCATGGTCAACATTGAGCAGGCGATCGCCCTCGGACGGCGCACGGAGCTTCGGCCGGACGTTGTCCTTCTGCGGGAGGAGAGCGGTGACTGCTCGCCTGTCCTTCCGAGAGATGTCCTTCTCGCCGTCGAGGTCGTGTCCGCCTCGTCGCGGGCGGCCGATCGGGGACTCAAGCTCGAGGAATACGCGGCCGCGGGCATCCCCTCCTACTGGATCGTCGATCCGCTGGCCGAAAGGGTCACCTTTTCCCAGTTCGTGCTCACCGCTCCGGGCGTTTACGAGCTGCTGATCGAGACGGATGGCCTTGTGACCGTCCATCAGCCGTGGGAGACGACGCTGGATCTTCCGGCCTGGACGAGGCGTCGCGATCGGATCAGGAGCAAGACCCGTCCCGGCGGGTGACGGGCCGATCCGGTAGGCCGCGTTCGAGCGCGTGCCGCTCGACGAGTCGTGGCCCACGGTCATCGATCTGCCTGCCATGACCCGCGAGCGCGAGGCGCTTGCGTGCGGCCGCGTGGCCGTCGCGCGGCGGTGTGCCAATTACGATGGAGGGCCCAGGGCGAGACAGCCGCCGGTTGCCCCGAATACGGCGACTTCGTGGTCAACCAGGAGCAGGCCGTTCTCGTCAGCTCGAGCAACGAGCTCAAGCCGGGCGCCCTGCTCATCCGCACGGACGGTGCGAACCGGTCGCCGGTGCGGGCGGCGGACGTGCCGCTCGTTGTGGAGATCATTTCCAGGTCCTCGGTGGTCTACGACCGCAAGCACAAGATGAAGAGCTACGCCGTCGCCGGGATCCCGTCGTATTGGATCATCGACCCGCTGGCTGATCGGGTGACCTTCACGCAGTACCTGCTCGGACCCGACGGCAATTATCACCAGCAGCTCCAGACCGACGAGTTGGTCACGGTCCACCAGCCCTGGGAGATCACGCTGGATCTGCCGGCGTGGACGCGGAAGCGGGATTGGATCGAGAGAAACGCCCGCCCCTGACAGGTGGGTGGCCGTCGGGTAGGACTGTTCCTATGGCGTTTCATGTGCGTGGGGCCGTCCTGCCCGAAGGGGACGTGAAGGATCTCTGGCTGGTGGGCGACCGGGTCACCTTCGAGCCGGTTGCGGGAGCCGAGACCATCAGTGACGGCGGGTTCGTGTTGCCGGGGCTGGTGGATGCGCACTGTCACCTCGGGATCGCGCCGGGGGCCAGGCCCATCGAGAGTCTCGACCAGGCGCGGGAGCTCGCGGCGATCGATCGGGACGCGGGTGTGCTGGCGCTGCGGGACGCCGGATCGCCGTACCCCTATCCGGAGCTGGACGACGAGCCGGGGATTCCGCGGCTCGCGCGGGCCGGGCGTCATGTGGCGCCGCCGCGGCGTTATCTGCGGGACATCGGGGTCGAGGTCGAGGCCCAGGACGTCGCCGAGACGGTGACCGCCGAGGCCAAGGCCGGCAACGGGTGGGTCAAGATCGTGGGGGACTGGATCCACCGGGAGCGGGGTGACCTCGCGCCCTCGTGGGACGCGGCGACGATGGCGGCGGCCGTGGAGGCGGCGCATGCCGCGGGCGCGCGGGCCGCGGTGCACACGTTCTCCGAGGAAGCCGTCGAGATCATGGTGCGGGCGGGGGTCGACTCGGTCGAGCACGGGACGGGGATCTCGCTCGGCCTGATCGACGAGATGGCGCGCCGGGGCACGGCGCTGGTGCCCACGATGATCAATATCAGGACGTTCGGGAAGATCGCGGATCAGGCGCGGGGCAAGTACGACGGGTACGCCGACCACATGATCTCGCTGCGTGACCGGTTCCCGGCGCTGGTGCGGGCGGCGTACGAGGCAGGGGTCCCGATCTACGTCGGCACCGACGCGGGCGGGGGCATCCGGCACGGGCTCGCCGCCGAGGAGATGCTGCTCCTCGAGGAGGCCGGGCTGCCCGCCGAGACCATTCTGGCCAGCGCCTCGTGGGGAGCCCGCGCCTGGCTCGGCTTCCCGGGGCTGGTCGAGGGCGGCCTCGCCGACCTGGTGGTCTACGAGGCCGACCCTCGGCGCGATCTGCGCGTGGTGCGCGCGCCCAGCCGCATCGTGCTGCGCGGGCGCGTTATCCGGTAAGGCTCCAGAGCCGCAGGTGGGTCGTCGTGGGGCAGGCCAGCCGGTCGGTGGTGTGCACGCAGGCTCCGCTCGGGGCCGGAATGTCCCCGAGCCGGGTGAGCCGCCGGTCGGAGATGCGCACCGTCATCACCGTGCCCGCCGTCAGCCTCGGCGTCACCAGCACCGTGTCCTCGTCGAGCCAGTCCACGTTCGCGTCGGGGGACCGGAACGCGGGCTGCCCGCCGCCGTCCAGGACCACGGCCGGGCCGCGGCCGGTCACCAGGGTGCTGTCGCCGATCGCCGAGATCGTCGCGGCGGACTCCGGCGCGGGCGACTGCCAGAGCTTGATGCTGCTGGCCAGGTCGACCGCGGTCACCTGGGGCTTGTCGTCGAGGACGCAGAGCCGATCGTCGCCGCAGGCGGTCATGCCCACGAGCCGTTCGGGACCATCGCTCAGGAGCACGTACGACTCGCCGGTGTCCAGGTCGGTCCCGACGATCTGGTACGCCGCGCTGTCGCAGCACGGGACCGTGTCGTGGAAGACCAGATCGCCGATCGTCACGAAGAGGGAGTCGGCGGCCGGGGTCATGACCGGGGTGATCGTGCGCAGCTCCCTGCCGTCGCGCATGTCGTGGACGATCATCTTGCCGGCCTTCGTCACCTCGACCAGCCGGTCGGCCTTGACCGGGTCCGGCATCAGGACGCGCACGGGCGGGTCGGGGTCCGCGGGCCCGGAGGTCTGCCAGCGCCGCACCCCGGTCCCGACGTCCAGGACCTCGACGATCTTGTTCTCGGCGTGCCTGTGCACGAGGGCCTTGTCAGTCAGGATCAGCTCGTCCTTCCGGTGCGCCGGGAAGGAGCGGATCCCCTTCCCGTTCGCCCGGTCGACCAGGAACGCCTGCCGCTCGCCGCCCGGAGATTCGGTGAGGACCAGCACGACGTTCCCGGCGGCGCGGACGTCCACCACCATGTGCCGGGAGTCGAGCGCCGTGTCCCAGAGCACCGCCCCCGTGTGCAGGTCGGCCGCGTTGAGATAGGTCTCGCCGCCGGGCGTCGTCCAGGCCGAGAAGAGCTTGCCGTCCCGGGTGGTCTGCACCACCGACTTGGCGGGGCCACCGGTGTTGACGGGCGAGCCGACCTCGGTCAGGGCGGTGCTCGACGGCGTCGGCGAGACCGTCCGGTCGGCGTCGTGGCGCGGGCGGGAGAGCACCGTGCCCAGGCCGGCCGCCACCAGGCAGACCGCCAGGGCCGCCGAGATCGCCGCCCGCCGCTGGGTGCGCTGCCGGCCGCGCTGCCGTGCGTGCTCCGCGCCGGCCAGCGGGATGGCGTCGGCCGCCCGGCCGAGTCCGGCGAGCAGGTCGTCGAGGTCAGCGGGCATCGTGGCTCTCCTCCTTCTCCAAGACGGGGTCCATGACGGGGCCCAGCGCGGCGGCCAGACCGGCGCGGCCGCGGGACAGCCACGACTTGACCGTTCCCGTGGACGCGCCGGTCTCGGTGGCGATCTCGCCCACCGAGCGGTCGAGCAGGTAGTACAGGGCGAGGGCGCGCCGGTGGGCGGCCGGCAGGGTCTGCATGGCCCGCACGAGCAGGACGGTGTCCTCGGAGGGCGGCGGCGCCGGTGGTGGCGCCGGTGCGTGGGCGAGCCTGTTACGGCGTACCCCCAGATGGCGCCATCGGTCCGCGGCCAGACGGCTCACCACCAGGCGCAACCACGCCTCGGGGTTCTCGTAGCCGGCTAATCGCCGCCATCGCTGCCAGGCGCGCGCATAGGCCTCCTGCACCAGGTCCTGCGCCTCCGCGGTGTCACCCGTGAGGCCGTACGCGTACCGCGCCAGCCTGCGTGAGGTGTCCCGATAGAAGCCGTCGAAATCGTCCGTCGCCGTCATCCGCACCGCCCTTCCCCCTAGGACACGGGATGCCTGTCGGAGTGGTTGCGCGGCCCCTGACTAGAATGTCGCCTCGTGGCTCGTGTGCTCACTCCCCGTGCGGAAGACTTCCCTCGCTGGTACCAGGACCTGATCGCCAAGGCGAAACTGGCGGACAACGGCCCGGTGCGCGGCACCATGGTGATCCGCCCGGTCGGCTATGCGATCTGGGAGCGCATGCAGGCCGACATGGACGCCCGGATCAAGAGCGTCGGCGTGCAGAACGCCTACTTCCCGCTCTTCATCCCCGAGAGCTATCTGCGCCGCGAGGCCGACCACGTGGAGGGCTTCTCACCGGAGCTCGCCGTGGTCACCCACGCGGGCGGCAAGGAGCTCGCCGAGCCGCTGGTGGTGCGCCCCACCAGCGAGACGGTCATCGGCGAGTTCATGGCCAAGTGGGTCGACTCGTACCGTGACCTGCCGTTGCTGCTCAACCAGTGGGCCAACGTCGTGCGGTGGGAGCTGCGCCCGCGCACCTTCCTGCGCACCACCGAGTTCCTCTGGCAGGAGGGCCACACCGCCCACGCCAGCGAGGCCGACGCCCGCGAGCACGCCCGTGACGTGCACCGCAACGTCTACGAGGCGTTCATGACCGAGTTCCTGGCCGTCCCGGTCGTGCCCGGCCGCAAGACCCGCAAGGAGCGCTTCGCCGGCGCCACCAACACCATGACCGTCGAGGCCATGATGGGCGACACCAAGGCGCTGCAGATGGGCACGTCGCACGAGCTGGGCCAAAACTTCGCCAAGGCGTTCGACATCTCGTACTCGTCGGCCGCCGGCGGCGTCGAGCACGCCTGGACCACCTCGTGGGGCACCTCCACCCGCATGCTCGGCGGGCTGATCATGGTGCACGGCGACGACAACGGCCTGCGGCTCCCGCCGCGCCTGGCGCCGATCCAGGTGCAGGTCATGGTGGTCAAGGCCGGTGAGGGCGTCGTCGAGGCGGCGGCCGCGCTGCGTGACGAGCTTCGGGCCGCGGGCGTACGGGTGAAGCTCGACGACCGCGCGGACGTGCCCTTCGGCCGTCGCGCCGTCGACGCCGAGCTCCAGGGCATCCCGATCCGCATCGAGGTCGGCCCCCGCGACCTGGCCACCGGCAACGTGACGATCGCGCGCCGGATCGACGGCTCCAAGACGCCGACCGCGCTGGGCGAGGTGGCCGGCGCGGTGACCAGCGCGCTCAAGGCGGACCAGCAGCGGCTCTACGACGAGGCGCTGGCGTTCCGCGCGGCCAACACGGTCGAGGTCAAGACGCTCGGCGACGCGATCGAGGCGGCGCAGACCGGCTGGGCCCGGGTGCCGTGGTCGGCGGTCGGCGAGGACGGCGAGGCCGAGGCGAACGGCAAGGCCGTCACCGTGCGGTGCCTGGTCCGCCCGGACGGCTCGATGCCCGACTCGGGCGACGAGGACGGCCTCATCGCGATCATGGCCCGGTCCTACTGATGGCTTTCGCCGCGGGACGGCTGATCCTGCACCGTGACACCCACCGCGGCCGGCTCGGCTTCGTTCACCCCGGCCGGGTGGTCTCGGACGACGAGCGTGGGCTGCTCCTCTGGGTGGCCGAGGCGTCGGTGGTCGCCGTGGAGACGGCCGCCGACGGGCGCGGTCCGCGTGACTTCGCGTCGTTCGCCGACTGGATCGCGGCGCCCCGCTCAGTCCGGCTCGCCACCTGGCGCGGGCCGGGCGTCCTGCGGTTCTTTCCCGCCGGCGCGAACCACTCGGTGTGGTTCTTCCGCGATGAATCGGACAATTTCGCGGCCTACTACGTGAACCTCGAAGAGGGTGCCGTCCGCTGGGACGACGGTGACGTGGCCGGCATCGACGTGATCGACCAGGATCTGGACATCGTCGCCACCTCCGACCTCGAGTGGGAGTGGAAGGACGAGGACGAGTTCACCGAGCGCCTCGAGCTTCCCGAGCACTACTGGGTGCCCGACCCGGCAGCCGTCTGGGCCGAGGGACACCGCGTGGTCAAGCAGATCGAGGCGGGGGAGTTCCCCTTCGACGGCACCTGGACCGACTTCCGGCCGGACCCGTCCTGGGAGACGCCCGTCGCGCTCCCGCCGGGCTGGGATCGCCCGGTCGTGGCGCGCGTTTGACGCCCGGTTGGGAGGTGCCGCCTCCCATCTGGCAGAATGGTTCCTTGGTCGGTACGCCGGAGCGCCCTCTAACCCTCCGGCGAAGCCAGTCCATCGAGACATCGGTTCCCGCAACCCCACGTGGGTGACCGTCGGCTCAACTCCACGCATTCATCAGGAGCGAAGAGAACCGTGGCCGTTAAGATCCGGCTTCTGCGGATGGGCAAGATCCGCAACCCGCAGTACCGCATCGTCGTCGCCGACTCGCGCACCAAGCGCGACGGCCGTGCCATCGAGTACGTGGGCATCTACCAGCCGAAGGAACACCCCTCGGTGATCCAGGTCAAGTCCGAGCGTGTGCAGTACTGGCTCTCGGTCGGCGCGCAGCCGAGCGAGGCCGTGCAGCGCATCCTGGAGAAGACCGGCGACTGGCAGCAGTTCAAGGGCCTGCCGGCCCCGCCGCCGCTGCTCGTGGCCCCCGAGAAGCAGAGCCGCGCCGAGGTGTACGAGGCCGAGGCCAAGGCCGCCGCCGGTGTCGCCGACGCGCCCGCCAAGACCCCCAAGAAGGCCGACAAGGTCGCCGCCGCTCCGGAGGCCGCCGAGGCCAAGCCGGCGCAGACCAAGGCCGCCAAGCCCGACGAGCCCAACCGCGAGGCCGTCGCCGAGACCGCAGAGGACCCGGCCGGTGCCGGCGCCGACGCGAGCTGACGGGGCGCTCCGGCCGGCGCTGGAGCACCTCGTCAAGGGCATCGTCGACAACCCGGACGATGTCCGGGTCCGACTGGTCGACTCGCGCCGCGGCAAGCGGCTCGAGGTCCGCGTGCACCCCGAGGACCTGGGTACGGTCATCGGGCGCGGCGGGCGTACGGCCAAGGCCCTGCGGCAGGTCATCGGGTCGATCGGTGGGCGCGGCATCCGCGTGGACATCGTCGACGCGTACTGATCGATGCTTCTAGTAGTCGGCCAGATCGGTAAGCCGCACGGCATCCGGGGCGAGGTCTCGGTTGTCGTGCGTACCGATGAACCGGAAGAACGTTTCGTCCCCGGGTCGGTGTTCGTCACGGAGGTCCCCCAGGACCGCCGCGTCAGCACCGGCCCGGCGGCCGTTGCTTCCGGCGTTCGCTATGAAGTGCCCAAGCAACTCGTGCTGGAGCAGATCCGCTGGCATCAGGGCCGCGGCATCGCCCTGTTCGAGAACGTCTACGACCGCAACGTCGCCGAGGCGCTGCGCGGCGTCTATCTCCAGGTGGACAGCGCCTCCCTGGCGCCGCCCGAGGATCCGGACGAGTTCCAGGACCACCAGCTCATCGGCCTGCGGGTCGAATCGGCCTCCGGCGAGGTCCACGGCACGGTCGAGCGCATCGAGCACGCTCCCGCGTCCGACCTGATCGTGCTGAAGAAGGCCGGTGGCGGTACGGCGCTGATCCCGTTCGTGAGCGCCATCGTCCCGGTGGTGGACATCGCGGGCGGGCGCGTCGTCGTGGACCTGCCCGAGGGCCTGCTGGACCTTTGATGCGCGTCGACATCATCTCGATCTTCCCGGAGTACTTCGCCCCGCTCGATCTGTCGCTGATCGGCAAGGCGAGGTCGACCGGGCTGCTCTCCGTGGACGTGCACGATCTGCGCACGTGGACGAGCGACGTGCATCGGACCGTCGACGACACCCCGTACGGCGGCGGGCCCGGCATGGTCATGCGGCCGGAGCCGTGGGGGCAGGCGCTGGACGCGGTCGGTCCCGGGACGCTCGTGGTGCCGTCGCCGGTCGGGAAGCCGTTCACGCAGGCGGACGCGTACGAGCTCGCCGCCGTTGATCATCTGATCTTCGCCTGTGGGCGCTACGAGGGCATCGACCAACGGGTGATCGACGACGCCGCGGCGCGGATGCCGGTGCGGGAGATCTCACTCGGCGACTACGTGCTCTTCGGCGGCGAGGTCGCGGTCATCGTGATCATGGAGGCCGTGACGCGGCTGCTGCCGGGTGTGCTCGGCAACGCATCGTCGCTCGACGAGGAGTCGCACTCGGCCGGCCTGCTCGAGGCGCCCGTCTACACCAAGCCGGCGTCGTGGCGCGATCGGGAGGTTCCCGACGTCCTGCGCTCCGGTGATCATGGGCGGATCGCGCGCTGGCGCCGTACCCAGAGCCTGCTGCGGACCGCTGCCCGGCGGCCCGACATGATGGCGTCCTACCCGCCGGAATTGCTGGACAAGTCGGACAGGGCGGCCCTGGCTGAGGGCGGATTTCAGATCACGCCTCCCTCTGTGGCAAAGTAGGGAGGTTGCCGACTTCGCCCCGCGCCGTGGGGCCGAAGCCGAGGACCCCTTGGAATAGCGGGGGGTCAGAATCACCCGCCGCGCACCGAACTCCCGGTGCGCCCTTGAGTACGAGGATGCAGCGATGAACACGCTGGACGCTCTCGACGCCCAGTCGCAGCGCACCGACATTCCCGACTTCCGCGCCGGTGACACCCTCAAGGTGTACGCCCGAGTCGTCGAAGGCAACCGTTCCCGCGTCCAGATCTTCCAGGGCGTCGTGATCGCCCGGCAGGGCGCCGGCCTCCGGGAGACCTTCAAGATCCGGAAGATCAGCTTCGGCGTCGGTGTCGAGCGGACCTACCCGATCAACAGCCCGGCGATCGACAAGATCGAGGTCGTGACCCGCGGTGACGTGCGCCGCGCCAAGCTCTACTACCTGCGTGAGCTCCGTGGCAAGAAGGCCAAGATCAAGGAGCTTCGCGAGAAGCAGACCGTCTGATCTTGATCGATCCTGTGCTACCGCCCGTAAGTTTCCCTAGGGAGATACTCGGGCGGTAGTGCTGTATCCGGGGCGGTTTCGTCGGCGGCGGGAGAAGCGAAGCGTGGAACCGATGGAGGGCTACCGGCCGTCCGAGCGACGGCGACGGTCCATGATCCGGCGCAAGGAGATGCCGCTCTGGCAGGAGCTCCCGCTCCTGCTGATCGTGGCGTTCTGCCTCGCCGTGCTGATCCGTACCTTCCTGGTGCAGGCGTTCTACATCCCCAGCGGCTCGATGCAGAACACGCTGGAGATCAAGGACCGGGTCCTCGTCAACAAGGTCGTCTATGACATGCGCGACCCGGTGCGCGGCGAGATCGTGGTCTTCCGCGGCACCGACAACTGGGCGCCCGAGGTCACCGAGCAGGTCAGCAACTCGTTCGTGGCCAAGCTGGGCCGCACCATCGGCGACCTCGTCGGGGTGAGCCGGCCGGGCGAGCGCGACTTCATCAAGCGGGTGATCGGGCTGCCCGGCGACAAGGTGGCCTGCTGCGACGCCAAGGGCCGCATCACGGTGAACGGCGTGGGCATCGACGAGTCGTACATCGCCGAGGGCTTCAACTCCGACATCAACCAGCCGCCCAACCCCAACCAGTGCACGAGCCGGCGCTTCACCGAGATCACCGTGCCCGAGGGTGAGATGTTCGTCATGGGCGATCACCGGGCCGTCTCGCAGGACGCGCGATGTCAGGGTCCCGTGCCGATCGACAACATCATCGGCCGGGCATTCGTGATCGTCTGGCCGAGCAGCCGGTTCACCAGCCTCTCGGTGCCGGACGTCTGGAAGACGTACGCCGCCGACCATCCGACCGCGGCGGGCCTTCCGGAGCGGCGGCCCGGCCCCGCGACGGAACTTTTCGCACTTCCTTTTATCTTAAGTGCGGCGTTATCCGCGCGTTCCGGACTGCCGTTCTCGATTCGGCGTCGTAGGCTCCCATCGTGATTGACGAGCAGACGGAAAAGCGCAAAAGCTCCTTCTGGCGCGAACTTCCGATTCTCCTGGGTGTGGCGATCCTGGTCGCCGTCCTGGTCCGCGCCTTCGTGTTGCAGACGTTCTACATTCCGTCCCCGTCGATGGAGCACACCCTCAACGTGCTCGACCGGGTGCTCGTCAACAAGCTCGTCTACGACTTCCGCGAGCCCAAGCGCGGCGAGATCATCGTCTTCGAGGCGCCCAAGGAGTGGCAGCCGGGCGCCGACGGCGAAGACTTCATCAAGCGCATCATCGGCACGCCCGGCGACCGCGTGCAATACACCGGCACCGGCAAGCTGATCATCAACGGCGTCCCGCTCGACGAGCCGTACATCTACAAGGACGCCGACGGCCAGCAGGACCCGCCCGCCAGCACCAACTTCGACATCACCGTGCCCGAGGGCCGGCTCTGGGTGATGGGCGACCACCGGTCGGCGTCCGGCGACTCTCTCGAGCACTACCAGGACAGCGACCACGACATCCAGCAGGCGACGATCACCGAGGACTCGGTGGTGGGCCGCGCCTTCACCGTGTTCTGGCCGGTCAACCGCGCCACCTGGCTCTCCGTGCCGGACGGCTTCGACAAGATCCCGGACCCGAAGTAACACCCGCTCGTAAGATCCACGCCGAGCGCAATAGGCTTGGTGGCGTGACCGTCATCGACCGCCGCGCCGGGCGCGTGCTTCTCGTCGATCAGGCCGGGCGCACCCTCCTGCTGCACGGCCGTGATCCGGCCCGCCCCGAGGCGCGCTGGTGGTTCACGCCGGGCGGCGGCCTCGACCCCGGCGAGACGGTGGCCGAGGCCGCCGCGCGCGAGCTCTTCGAGGAGACCGGGCTGCTGGTGCCGGCCGGCGAGCTCGGCGAGCCGTTCTGGCATCAGGTGACCGAGTTCAGCTACGACGGCCGCGACTATCGTCAGGAGCAGGACTTCTTCCTGCTGCGGGTCACCGAGATCCAGATCGACATGGCCGGCATGGACGAAGACGAGCAGGAGACCATCACCGAGCACCGCTGGTGGTCGGCCGAGGAGATCGAGGCGAGCGCCGAGCAGATCTTCCCGGTCGAGCTCCCCGAGCTGTTGCGGAGCCTGTGATGCTGGCCCCACCCCGCACGGTGGTCCGCCGGGAAGGCGGCCTCTACGCCCTCGAGCGCGCGCTCCAGCGCCGCGGCTTCCGTCAGGTGGCCGGCGCCGACGAGGCCGGCCGTGGCGCCTGCGCGGGCCCGCTCGTGGCCGCCGCCGCGATCCTGCCCGAGGGCAAGCGCGGCGAGATCGACGAGCTGGCCGACTCCAAGCTGCTGACCCCGGCCGCCCGCGAGCGCGTCTACGACGAGGTGGTGGCCCGCGCCCTGGCCTGGTCCGTGGTGATCATCCCGCCCACCGAGGTGGACGCCCGCGGCCTGCACGTGTGCAACCTCGCGGCGATGCGGCGAGCGCTCGCCTCGCTGTCCACCCCACCGGAGTACGTGTTGACCGACGGCTTCCCGGTCGACGGCCTCGGCGTGCCCGGCCTCGCGGTCTGGAAGGGCGACCGGGTGGCGGCGTGCGTGGCGGCGGCCAGCGTGCTCGCCAAGGTGACCCGGGACAGGCTGATGGTGCAGCTGCACGACCAGTTCCCGGCCTACGGGTTCGCCGTGCACAAGGGCTACATCACCGACGAGCACACCGCCGCGCTGCGCGAGCACGGGCCCTGCGCCGAGCACAGGTTCTCGTACGTGAACGTGGCCGCGGCCTCCGGGCGTGGCAACCGGCCGCCCCGGGCCCGGCGTCCCGGCCTGGTGGAGGCCGCGCCGGTACTGTTTGATGCATCCGAAGCCCAGCCGCCGATGCTTCCAGCCGTCGCTGGGGGTACCGTCGGCGTGGCGTCGGGCGACCAGCCTCAGCCGTCGCCGTGTGTGGGGGAAGATGAGGCCATGGAGGGCGAAAAGCGATGAGCGCAGAGGATCTCGAGAAGTACGAGACCGAGATGGAGCTGCAGCTCTACCGGGAGTACCGCGACATCGTCCGCCAGTTCTCCTACGTGGTGGAGACCGAGCGCCGTTTCTACCTGGCCAACCAGGTCGATCTGCACGTGCGCAACTCGGACGGCGAGGTGTATTTCGAGGTCGAGATGCACGACGCCTGGGTGTGGGACATGTACAGGCCGGCCCGGTTCGTCAAGAACGTGCGGGTGATGACGTTCAAGGACGTGAACGTCGAGGAGCTGGAGAAGCCGGACATCTCCCTGCCCGACGACGCGGGCTTCGGGAGCTGAGCGGGGTTATCCACAGCCCCTTTTTGTGATCTCCAGCAGACGGCAGGCTGGCGGGCATGCCGTTCCTGGGGTTCCTGCTCGCCGTCCTGTCGTTCGCGTGGCCGGTGTCGCCGCCGTCGGTGGCCCGTCCGTTCGACCCGCCGGCCCATCCGTGGCTCGCCGGGCATCGCGGGGTCGACCTTCGAGGGTCGCCCGGTGCGCCCGTGCTGTCCGCCGGGCCGGGCACTGTGGTCTACGCGGGCGTGCTGGCCGGGCGCGGGGTGATCAGCGTCGCCCACGCCGGTGGGCTGCGGACGACGTACGAGCCGGTGACCCCGTCCGTCTCGGTGGGTGACGTGGTCGCGGGCGGCGCCGTGATCGGGGCGCTCCAGGGCGGTCATCCGGGCTGCGCCGCGCCGGCGTGCCTGCACTGGGGGCTGCGGCGCGGCGAGCTCTATCTCGACCCGTTGGCGTTGCTCGGCCTCGGGCGGGTGCGGTTGCTGCCGCTCTAGCCGTCAGCGCCGCCACTCGCTCAACAGCTGGGGCAGGTGCTCGGCCAAGCGGTCGTAGTCGTCGGCGCGGTTGTAGACCTGGGCGCTGAGGCGGAGCAGGCCGCGGCCACCCCAGGCGTTCACCTGGACCTCGGCGGCCAGCTTCTCCGAGATCCGCGCGCGCAGCGCGTGCGCCTCCGGCGTCGTCGTGGCCAGCCCCGCGGGCAGCGGCACGATGCGCATCGCCACGTCCGGATGACCAGGGTGGGGCAGGTCGGTCGCGCCGAGCGCTTCCCCGATCACCCGTTGGCCGTACGATGCGAGCGCCGCGTTGTGGCGCCGCACGGCCTCCCAGCCGAGCGTGCGCAGCATGAAGAGCCCGGTGGGCGACGCGAGCCAGGGGGTGTAGTCGAGGGTGCCCTGATATTCGACGTTGAGTGGGTAGCCCTCCTCCTGCTCCCACGAGACGACCAGCGGCTCGATCCGCCGCCGCCACCGCGGGGCGACGGAGAGCAGCGCGGTGCCCCGCGGCGCGAAGGCCCACTTGTGCAGGTTGCCCACCCAGAAGTCGGCCCCGATCGCGGCGACCTCGACGGGCAGCTGGCCCGGCACGTGCGCGGCGTCGACCAGGATCGGGATGTCGTGCTCGTGCGCGGCGGCGGCGATCTCCCGCACCGGCAGGGCCACCGCGGTGGCCGAGGCGATCTGGTCGACGATCAGCAGCTTGGTCTTGCCCGGCCGCAGCGCCGCCCGGACCCGCGCGACGACCTCGGCGTCCCCCGCACCCAGCGGCAGCGCGACGGTGCGCGCGGTCGCCCCGGTCCGCCGGCACTGCCGCCGGGCGGCGAGGGCCACCGCGCCGTAGCCGTGATCGGTGAGCAGCACCTCGTCGGCCGACTCGAGCCGCACGGACTGCAGGATCAGCGAGACGCCGGTCGTCGTGTTGGGCACGAGCGCGCTGCCGTCCGGGTCGGCGCCGAGAAAAGCCGCGAGATGCCGTCGCGTATGGACGATGCGGTCCATCAGCCCGTTGCCGGCGTGGAACCGCATCGGGTTGGCGTCGACCTCGTCGCGCAGCCGCTGCTGGGCGCGCTGCACGACGATCGGCACGGCCCCGAACGAGCCGTGGTTGAGATAGGACACGCCCGGATCGAGCGAGAACAGAAGACGGGCGCCGGGGATGGCTGCGGGCGGTTCTCCGGCGCTCACCCCCTGATCGTACGGGCTCACGCCCGAGGGTGCGCCTGTTTGAACGCCGCCCGGAGCCGCTCGGTGGACACGTGCGTGTAGATCTGCGTGCTCGACAGCGACGCATGCCCGAGCAGATCCTGCACGGCCCGCAGATCCGCCCCACCGTCCAGCAGATGGGTCGCCGCCGAGTGCCGCAGATCGTGCGGACTGGTGTGCGGCAGCCCGGCTTCCCGCGCCGCCGCGTCCACGATCCGCCGCACCACGGTCTGCTGGAGGCGACCCCCTTTCACCCCGAGAAACAGCGCGTCGCTGTCCTTGCCCGCCCGCCCGGCCCGGCCTTCGTCTTTGTTCCCGCCGCCGTTGTCTCCGCCGCCTTCGTGCCCGCTGCCTGGCGCACCCGTTCCCTTGCCCGATTTGTGAGGTTGGGCAGTTGGCGTAGCGAGATGGGGTCGGCCGTGCCGGAGGTAGGCATCGAGCGCTCGCTGGGCGGGCAGGCCATAGGGGACCGCGCGCTCCTTGGCGCCCTTGCCGAAGACCCGCACCAACCGGCGCGCCTCGTCGAGGTCGGCGCGGTTGAGGCCGCAGAGCTCGCTGACGCGTACGCCCGTGGCGTAGAGAAGCTCCAGCACGGCCCGGTCCCTCAGCGCGACCGGATCGCCGGAATCCGCTCCCTGTGCCATTTCGCGCGCCGTCTCGTCCCGTGCGCCTTGCCCCCGCGCTGTCTGGCTGTCCGCGGTCTCATCCCAGGCGCCTTGCCCCTGCGCGGCGGGTCGCTGTGTGCCTTGCTCGCTGGCCTCTTCCCGCGTCCTCTCTTCCCGCGTCCTCTCCTCCCGTGCCCCCGTTTCTTGGGGGATCTTTCTCCGTTCGGACTCTCCTCTTCTGCCCTCTATGAGGGCTGCTGCCTGGTCGGCGCGGAGGACGGTGGGGAGGCTGCGATGCGCGCGCGGGCTGGCGAGGTGGGCGCCCGGGTCGGCGGGGATGCGGCCGGTGCGGGCGGCCCAGGCGGTGAAGGCGCGTGCTGCCGCGGCCCGGCGGGACTGGGAGGTGCGGGCGGCGCCCTCGCGCATGCGGGCGGCGAGCCAGCTGCGGAGCAGGCCGATGTCCAGGTCGGCGAGCGAGGTCGCGCCCTCCCGGACGGCGTGGTCGAGCAGCGACACCACATCGCCGAGATACGCCCGTACCGTATGGGCCGAACGATTGTCGACGCGCGCCAGATGGTGGCCGAAGTCGTCCACGGCCTCCCGCAGCCGGTCCGGAAGCCGCTCGTGCATGTCGCGCGTGTCCATCGGGTTGACGGTCATCGCTCCACCCGGTCCTCGTCAAGCGGCCACGCTGGTCGTGCGGCACTACACTGCCGGGCACCATGGCACGCTTCCGATGCTTTCTGGCGCTCGCCCTGCTCGCCTCGCTCTCGGGCTGTTCCCTGCTCGACGGCTCTCCTACCCCGTCTCCCACGCCCTCCTCGCCGTCGCCGTTCCCCTCCGCGGTCGCCGGCCTCGGCAGCCGGGTGCAGGAAGTCTCCGCCGCCACGTTCCAGTCGCCCTCGAAGAACATCGTCTGCGACCTGACCACCACGACGGTCCGCTGCGACATCCTCGAGAAGCAGTGGTCCGCGCCGCCGCAGCCCGAGGACTGCCAGCTCGACTGGGGCAACGGCATGTTCCTTCAGGACGGCAAGGCCGACTTCACGTGCGCCGGCGACACGCTCGCCGGCTCCGCGACCGAGACTTTGGAGTACGGCGAGGCCGTGCGCGCCGGCACGATCCGCTGCGACAGCACGCCCAGGTCCGTCACCTGCGAGGACGAGAAGTCCGGCCACGGTTTCGCGCTGGCCCGGGCCACGTACGACCTCTTCTGACACGGATTCTTGTCGTACCCCCGGCCTAGGGTCCACACCATGGCCAGCTGGATGGAAATCGAAAAGGACGCACCGGCCTTCGCGCAGCGCGTGAGGGCCCTGTTCGACGCGGGCACCAACAAGACCATCGCCACGCTCCGCCGCGACGGTTCCCCGCGCATCAGCGCCACCGAGGCCGTCTTCCAGGACGGCGAGCTCACCTTCGGCTCCATGCCGGGCGCGGTCAAACTGCTGGACCTGCGCCGCGACCCCCGCATGGCCATGCACGCCCCAACCCTGGAGCCGCCCAAGGACGCCCCCGAAAAAGGCCCGGGCGACGCCAAGATGGCCGGCGTGGCCGTCGAGATCCCCCCGCCCGCCGACTCTCCGCACACCGACGCCGGCTTCTTCCGGCTCGACATCCGGGAGGTGGTCCTCACCTATGTCGGCACCCCCGCCGACCACCTCGTCATCGAAACGTGGCACGCGGGCCGAGGCCACGAACGCCGCACTCGCCGCTGACCTTGCGGCAGGGCCGCTCTCGCTACGGGCTGTCCGAACGGGCTCGTCTTGGGTCGCCCGCCGCCACCGGATGGTCGGCCGCGTCGTGCTCTGCCGTGCCGTGCCCCCGGCGTCGTGACGCGGAGTGCCGCACGCGCGTCGGGCAGCGCCGTGCTCGCGTCATGCCTTCCCGCGGCGTGTCGGCGACGGTGTGCCGTGTGCGCATCGTGCCGGGCGGCATCGTGCCGGGCGGCGTCGTGCCGGGCGGCGTCGTGCCGGGCGGCGTCGCGTCGGGCGGCGTCGCGTCGCGGTGTGCCGTGTGCGCATCGTGTCGGGCGGCGCCGTACCTCGGCGTGTCGCACCCGCGGTGTGCCGGGCGGTGCCGTGCCTGCGGTGTGCCGCATCTGC
>NZ_BOMI01000010.1 GCF_016862115.1 Paractinoplanes deccanensis | reverse complement strand
GGCGTGTCGGGCGGCGCCGTGCAGCATTGTGTCGGGGAGGTGTGGTGGCGGCTGAGTGTGCCCCTGGTGGGTGTGGTCGCTGGCGCGTGGCCGTGGCCGTGGCGCTTTATTGCGGCTTGTGAGCGTGTCGCCGAGCCTGCCATGTCGTTTGTCGGCGAGTGCCTGCCATGTTGCGTGCCGGCGCGACGGCGAAGCTGGTCTCAGCTGCCTTGGGTCAGGGCGGGCAGGCCGCGGTACGAGCGGCTTCGCACGCTCCGGGCGATGAACGAGATGACGGCCGGCAAGGCGAGGGCGGCGGTTCCGGTGAGTGCGGCGAGATACCCGGCGCCGCGGCCGAAGCCGCACTCAAGGCCGACCGGTCTCGGCAGCCGGAGGGAGTCCGCGGTCCTCGGCGGCTCCGGCGATGGCACCGACCCCGATGCAGAGCACGGGCATAGCCGCGCGGCACAGGGAGAACGCCCAGCCTGGCACGCCGCGCCACCGCAATGCGGTGAACCAACCGGCGATCAGCAGAAGCGGCAACAGGAGCAGCGCCCCATCGTCGGGTGCGCTACGGGCGGGTGAGCTGCACGCGGTCTGCCGGGTGGACGGTCTCGGTGCCGTCGGTGGCGGTCACCACGAGCACCGGCACGCCCTCGCCGAGGCGGTATTTGCGGCGTTCGGCGTCGGTGGGCATGCGGGCGATGGCGCGTTCGCCACGGGCCAGGGCGATGAGCTCGGTCGGTTCGGGAACGCGCACGAACGTGCCGCGCGGCCGATCGACGGTGACGAGGCCCTCGGTCCGCAGCTGACCGATCGCCTGCCGGACGGTGGTGCGGCTGATGCCGTATTCCTGCGCGAGGCGCAGCTCGCTGGGCAGCGGCTCACCGGGCCCCAGCTCCCCGGACTCGATCTGATTGCGGAGCAGGTCAGCCAGTTGGCGAAACACCGCGCGGTCCGCAGAAGGATCGATCATGCTCAACAGTTTACGTGACCACGTCGCTCCGTCATATTGTACGTATGACCAGGCGTTAGTACTATGTGGATGCCGCGCTGGAGAAGGCCGAGCTTGATCGCGCGGCAGGGCGGGCAGCAGTCCCACCACAGGAAGCAGCGGTTGCCGGACCCGGATGTCGCCCGTTCCATCGCCTTCGCGCCGGCAGCCGGCCCACGAGCGGCGACCCCATGCGGCCCCATGCGGCCACCGCGCAGCGCGACGGCTCCGTTCCGGTGGGTTGGCGGTGGCCGTCGCGACGCGAACGCTCCGAGTGAGACCGCTCCCTTGTCGTGGTCAGGCGATGGCTCGGCGCGTCGCCAAGGGAGGAGAGCACGACCAGTGACACGATGCCGACGCGGTAGCTGTCGGTCAGCTGGAAGATCAGGCCGAAGGCTCGTGCGGCGGTCATGGGCCCTCTGCCGCGCGGGTGCCGGGTGAACGGTCGAAGCGGTGCTGTGGCCGGCCGGGGCGCACGGCGGTCCAGGCGGTCGCCGCATTGGCGGGGATCGTGAGAGGCGTCTTCGCTGCCGACGCGGGTGGTTTGGTAGGGGTTGCTGCTCGGGCAGGCTGATGGTCGGCAGCGGTGGAGAGCGAACCGGCTCCCCGTGAGGGCGTCATCGTGGGGCCGGGAGAAGGCAGGATTGCAGCGATCCCGACGCCCTCGGGGGCCCGGCGCGCACGGAGGGGCGCCCGCGGAGTGGATGGCCGGGGCGCCCAGGAGAGGAAGCGCTCGTAGAAGTCGCCCGGCAGGGGCAGCCCGCGCGCAGCCAGCTCGACCATCGCGTTTTGCATCTGCGCCGCCAGGTAGACGGTCAGCACGGAACGGAACTCGCCGAACTCGGCCAGCAGAGCGGTTCGCGCATCCGGGCACGGCCAGGGCTGCCGGCAGACGCCACAGTTCCAACTAGGTCGGTCGACCAGGTGCGTCACGGTAGCCATACCTGCTCCCCGGGTGGTCATTTGTCATCGATGCCGGTCGGATGATCAGTTGCGCCGCAGCGCTCGGCACGCCTGGACCGCCCCGTGATCCGCACCCGAGGCCACGACAAGGGCGACCAGGGGCCAGGGCGTCCACGAATCGAGGGTGCTCGGGCCCGCGGGGCGTGAGTGATCGGGTCTGGGGCTCCGGGCGCCGAAGGCGATCGAAACTGGCCGCCTCGCAGCGACGCGGGCAATCAGGTACGGGCGCTCCACAGACGTGAGCGTCGGGCAGGAGCTCCGACGGAACCTGAGTGATTAGGGCGGCCCCGGACGCAGAGAGCGATCGGACCCCGGACGCCCAGAAAACGGCTCCAGCACCCGGGAGAAGAGAAGTGATCGGAGCCGGGCGGTCGAAAGTGGAACAGCCAGCCGCAGATGGGGGCGGCCTGCCGGGCTCGGGCCACCGGCCGTGACCTGGGGGGCCGTGGGACGGCGGCCCGAGCTTCATAGGCGGTGGGCGGGTCGTCATGCGCCCACCGCGGTCCTGTTGTGGGCGGTCATCGGTGCCGGGGTCTGCTGCTGGCGGGCCGGCGTGTGGTGGATGGTCGGGAACGGGGGGACCGGCCGCCGCCGGCCCGGGTGGAATGACGGCGACCGCCCCCGTTTGGTGTGTGGTTCAGGAGCGAGAGGGGGGTGCCGCCCGGCGGATCGGGGGCCTCCGCGGTGGAGGGCTGTGGCCGCCGGGCGGCGGATGTGACAGGGATACCTACACGGGGGAATGACCTGACGAACCTCCTTTGCCTGGTGGGCGGGGATGGGAATGCCCGGGGATGGAGGGGATCGCGTGGCGGGAACGGCAGCGGGGGAGCGGGCACCAGGCTGTCGACGCAAGGAGCGGTCAAACCGCAGCTGCATCGGCGCCAGAGAGACCGCCATGTGCGTCGATGCGCAGGGCTCACGGGCACTGGCGGATGGCTCTGACTTCGCCTAGGCATGGGAACAGTGTAGATGACTCGCGACTAGCTGTCTCCTATCAACTTGATATCAGACTAATAGTCTCGCGCCTACGGTCGATCATGTGGCAGCGAAACCGATCCGGCTCATGGGGGCGCACGAGATCCGCATCCGGCTGGGTGGGGTGAGCCGGCAGCGTGCGTACCAGATCACCAGCCGCGCCGACTTCCCCAAGCCCGTCGCCGACCTCGCCCAGGGCAAGGTGTGGATGACGGACGACGTCGAGGCGTGGATGAAGGTGCATCGCCGAGACCTCGACGACTCCGAGGACTGACCCGCAACCGAGCCGTGCGGGTGACCAGGGCGACCGAGCCGGAGGGTTCGGCGCCTCTGAGTCATGCCGGAAAATCCGATCTGGACAAAAGGGCTACGCCCGTCGCCCGGCGCTCGATGAACCCCGCCACCTCCAGCAGGGACAGGCGGCGCAGGACCGTGCGCAGCTCCAGGCCGGCCTTCGCGGCCAGCTCCTCGGGTGTCGCCGTTCCGCGTGCCGGGACGGCCTCGAGCACCAGCGCCGACTCCTCGTCCAGCGAGTCGCGCCGGCGCGCGGGTCCCCGCGGTGGGTCGACAAGGTATTCGCCGGCCTGCCCGACCGCCTCGAGCACGTGGGCCGGCCCGGTGACCAGGATCGTCTCGGGACGCTCGCGCAGCATCTCGTGGCACCCGACGGACACCGCCGACGTCACCGGTCCCGGCACGACCATCGCCGTCCGGTTGAGCGCCAGCACCCGGCTCATCGTCTGTGCCGCGCCGCTGCGGGCCGCGGCCTCCACCACCACCGTGCCGACCGTCGCCGCCGCGATCACCCGGTTGCGGACCAGGAAGCGGTGCCGCATCGGCTCCGCGCCCGGCGGCCACTCGCTGATCAGCAGGCCGGTCTCCGCGATGCGCTCGAACATCGCCGTGTTCCCCGCCGGATAGGGGCGGTCGACCCCGCCGGCGAGCACCGCGACGGTGCGCCCGCCGGCCGCCATCGCCGCCCGGTGCGCGGCGGCGTCGATGCCGAACGCGCCGCCCGAGACGACGGTCCAGCCGTGCTCGGCGAGGCCGTACGAGATCTCGTGGGTGACGTGCAAGCCGTACGGCGTCGCGGCCCGCGCTCCGACCACCGCGACCGAACGTTCGAGCGTCTCGCCCAGCGGCCACGGTCCGCGCACCCAGAAGCACAGCGGCGGCCGGACGTTCTCGATGATCCGCCCGGTGCCGTCGAGCTCGAGCGTCGCCAGCGACTCGACCCGGCGCGGCCACTCCTCGTCGGACGGCACCACGATCCGCGCGCCGAGCCGCTCCGCCCGCTCGACGGTGAGCTCCATCAGCCGCCGCGGCGCCAGGTCCTCCGCCTTTGCCTGCACCGCCGCCCGCTGGGCGGCCGTGGGCGCCTCGCCACGAAGGAACCGCGCGAGGGTCTCGGGCGCACCGTACTTCTCCACGAGCGACCACACGCTCTGGTTCCCCGGCTCGGCCAGCCAGGTGAGCGCCACCCGAGCGGCCCGATCCGCCGCGGGGGAAGTGGGCGCCGGGTCAGCCATGACGATCGCCCGTGCGCAGTTGAAGAGCCTCCATCACCTCGTCGCGTGCGGGGCGGCCGAGGCCGTCCAGGTCCGCGATGGTCCAGGCCAGCCGCAGCACCCGGTCGAAGCCGCGCGCCGACAGCAGGCCCATGTCGAGGGCCTTCTTCAGCTCGGCCGTGTCCGCCGTGGGCAGCCGCCACGGCTTTTGCCGCAGCTGCGAGCCCGGCACCTCCGCGTTGACCCGCCAGCCGCCCTCGGTCCAGCGCGCCGCCGCTGCCGCCCGGGCCTTGACGACTCGCTCCGCCACCACGGCCGACGGCGTGGCCGGCGTCGTCACCGTCAGCAGCTGAGCGGCCGTCAGCGGCGGCAGCGTCAGCCGGATGTCGATGCGGTCGAGCAGCGGACCCGACAGCCGCGCCAGATAGCGGCGGCGCACCAGCGGCGTGCACGTGCAGTGCTGGTCGCCCGCCGGGCTGGCGCACGGGCACGGGTTGGCCGCCATGACCAGCTGCACCCGAGCCGGGTACCGCGTCGTCCCGTTGGCGCGGCCCAGCACCACCCGCCCGGTCTCCAGCGGTTGCCGCAGGGCCTGGAGGGTCGAGCTGCGGATCTCGGCCGCCTCGTCCAAGAAGAGCACGCCGCGGTGCGCCAGCGACAGCGCGCCCGGCCGGGCCAGCCCGCTGCCGCCGCCGACCAGGGCGGCCGTGCTCGCCGTGTGGTGCGGCGCCTGGAACGGCGGGCGCCGGACCAGCCCACCGTGGGGCGGCAGTTCCCCGGCGATCGACTGGAGCGACGTCACCTCGAGCGCCGCCGCGTCGTCCAGTTCGGGCAGGATCGACGGCAGGCGCTCGGCCAGCATCGTCTTGCCGGCGCCGGGCGGGCCGAAGAGCGCCAGGTGATGCCCGCCCGCCGCGGCCACCTCGAGGCCGTACCGCCCCAGCTCCTGGCCCACGATGTCGGCCATGTCGGGGCCCGGCGCGGGCACCGCCGGCGCGGGTGGCGGCGGGTCGAGCAGCTCGCCCTTGGCGTGCACGAAGTCGACCAGCCGGTGCAGGCTGTCGACGGCTCGCACGGTCACTCCGGGCACGACGGTCGCCTCCCGGGCGTTCGCCAGCGGCACGATCACCTGGTCGATCCCGGCGCCCACCGCGGCCGCCACCATCGGCAGCACGCCGCGCACCGGGCGCACCGCGCCGTCGAGGCCCAGCTCGCCGAGGACCACGACGCCTTCGAGCGGGCGGGACGGCAGCTCGCCGGCCCCGGTCAGCAGCGCCGCCGCGATCGCCAGGTCGAAGGCGCTGCCGTGCTTGGGCAGGGCGGCCGGCAGCAGGTTGACCGTGATCCGGCGGTTGGGCCATGACCGGCCCGAGTTGACCACCGCGGCCCGCACCCGGTCGCGGGCCTCGTGCAGGGCGGTGTCGGGCAGGCCGGTCAGCACCACCGCCGGCAGCCCGGGGGAGAGGTCGGCCTCCACCTCGACGAGGTGGCCGGCCATGCCGACCAGGCCGACGCAGAGCACGCGGGCGTAGCTCATCAGAACGCCGCTCGAATGTGGACGACCTGGGTGGCGCCGCGCGGCTGGGGCAGCACCTCGATCACGTCGAAGCGCACCTCGCGGGCGCCCACCCGCGCCTCGTCGAGCCAGCGCGCGGCGAGGTGGCGCAGTTTTCGCCGCTTGTGCGGGGTGATCGCCTCGGCCGGGGAGCCGAAGCGGCCGCTGCGCCGGGTCTTGACCTCGCAGATGACGATGTCGTCGCCGTCGCGCAGCACGAGGTCGAGCTCGCCGTCGGCGCAGCGCCAGTTGCGGGTGAGGAGCTCGAGTCCGAGATCTTGGAGGTGCTGGGCGGCGACCCTCTCGCCGTACGACCCCAGCGCTCGCCGTTGCGTCGTCATGGCGCACAACCGTGGCCTGTTCGCGGGCCGCGTGCATCCGGCCCTGTGGACAAAGCGCGACAGAGTGCGATTGTGGAAAACCGGAGCGTCACCGGATCGGTGTGTTATGGCCCCACGTGTGGCATCGGCGTCCGTGGTCACCTACGGTGCGACATCGTGGAAGGACACCGCTACGCCGACGACTCCGAGCCGAGCTGGTACTCGGGTGGCCAGTACTCCCGGAGCACCAGCCCCGACGTCTCCGGCTCCCATCAGATCGGCAACCCGTACGACTCGGGGATCCACGAGCGGCCGAGCGGCGCGTTCCGCCTGCCCGAGCAGCGTCCCGCCGACCCGTACGCGCCGGCGGACACCGGCAGCCACGCCGCGCAGGCGGACGTGCGGGTGCCCGTGCGCGGTCCCGAGTACCCGACGATCAAGCCGCCCGAGCCGGTCGTGGCCCCGGCCCCGGTCTCGACGCCGGTCCCGGCACCGGAACCGGTCGCCAAGCCGGTCGCCGAGCCGACTGCCCTGGTTCCGCCGGTAACGCCCCGCAACCCCGTCTATCAGAGCCGTCGTCCCGCGACGTCCTTCCTGGTCGCGATCGTCATGGTCGTCCTGATGATCCCGGTTCTGCGCCTGCTGATCGACGCGACCTTCACCGGCGACCCGTCGGCCCGCTCGATCGTGCCGTCGGTGCTGCTCACGCTGGGTTTCACGCTGAGCGGCATCGGGCTGTTCGCGATCGCCAAGGGCGGCACCATCTCGCGCGAGGCCTGGTTGCGCCCTCCGGTGGCGTACCTCCCGGCGGGTTTGATCTTGCTGGTGGCGGCCGGGCTAGCGGTGGCATAAGGGCACCCCACGGCTTGGCGTATGCTGGTTGACGGCGACCGCCTCGTGCGGCCGACCTCGCGCGCCCTCTGCCGGGTGCCTCACTTCGTCAGGTGAAACGCCACGGCAGCGACGGCCCTCCCTGGTCTCGATCATTTCGGGTCCGACTGTGGCCGGCGACCGGGCGCCAGGACGCTCACCGCCGGTGAGCGTGACAACCAGGGACAACAGGGAGCAACCCACCATGGCCGTCGTGACCATGCGCCAGCTGCTGGAGAGCGGTGTCCACTTCGGGCACCAGACCCGGCGCTGGAACCCGAAGATGAAGCGCTTCATCTTCACCGAGCGCAACGGTATCTACATCATCGACCTGCGCCAGACCCTCGACTACATCGAGAAGGCGTACAGCTTCGTGCGGGACACCGTCGCCGAGGGTGGCCACATCCTCTTCGTCGGCACCAAGAAGCAGGCGCAGGAGGCCATCGCCGAGCAGGCGACGCGCGTCGGCCAGCCGTACGTCAACCACCGCTGGCTGGGCGGCATGCTCACCAACTTCCAGACCGTGTACAAGCGCCTTCAGCGGATGAAGGAGCTCGAGGCCCTGGGCGACCTGAGCGGCACCGCCGCCGGGTACACCAAGAAGGAGACCCTCCAGCTCTTCCGCGAGAAGACCAAGCTCACCAAGACCCTCGGCGGTCTGCGTGACATGACCAAGACGCCGTCGGCGATCTGGGTCGTGGACACCAAGAAGGAGCACATCGCCGTCGACGAGGCCCGCAAGCTGGGCATCCCGGTCATCGCGGTGCTGGACACCAACTGCGACCCGGACGAGGTCGACTTCCCGATCCCGGGCAACGACGACGCGATCCGCTCCGCTGAGCTGCTGACCAAGGTCATCGCCGCCGCCGTGGCCGACGGCCTCATCGCCCGCTCCGGCCGTGGCCGTGGTGGCGCCGACGAGAAGCCCGAGCCGGGCACCGTCGCCGCCGGCGAGCCGCTGCCCGAGTGGGAGCGCGACCTGTACGAGGGCGCCGAGAAGAAGGCCGCCGAGGCTCCGGCCGCCGCGGAGGCTGCGGACGCCGAGCCCGTTCCGGCCGCCGCCACCCCCGCCGAGTAAGTCAGCCAAACCCGAACTGACATCGAGAGAGAGTCATGGCTAACTACAGCGCCGCGGATGTGAAGAAGCTCCGCGATCTGACCGCTGCCGGCATGATGGACTGCAAGAAGGCCCTCGACGAGGCGGACGGCGACTTCGACAAGGCCGTCGAGTTCCTCCGGATCAAGGGCGCGAAGGACGTCGGCAAGCGTGCCGGCCGCACCGCGGCCAACGGCATCGTGTCGCACTACGGCAACGCGCTGCTCGAGCTCAACTGCGAGACCGACTTCGTCGCCAAGACCCCCGACTTCGTCGCGCTGGGTCAGCGTCTGGTCGAGTTCGGCGCCAAGAACAACGTCGCCGACGCCGCCGCCCTCTCGGCCGCGGTGCTCGAGGACGGCAAGTCCGTCGCCGACACGATCCAGGAATACTCCGCCAAGATCGGCGAGAAGATCGTCCTGAACCGCTTCGTGATCGTCGACGGCACCGTCGCGGTCTACCTGCACCGCAAGGCGCAGGACCTCCCGCCGCAGGTCGGCGTCCTCGTGCAGTACGAGGGCAAGTCCGACGAGGCGGCCGACGCGGACGCCCGCGGCATCGGCATGCAGATCGCCGCCATGCGCCCGCGCTTCCTCACCCGCGAGGAGGTGCCGGCCGACGTCGTCGAGTCGGAGCGCCGCATCGCCGAGGAGACCGCCAAGGAGGAGGGCAAGCCCGAGAAGGCGCTGCCCAAGATCGTCGAGGGCCGGGTGAACTCCTTCTTCAAGGACTTCGTCCTGCTCGAGCAGGCGTCGGTCGTCGACAACAAGAAGACGGTCAAGCAGATCGCGGAGGAGGCGGGCCTCAACATCACCCGCTTCGTCCGGTTCGAGGTCGGCCAGGAGTAATCCGGCCCACCGAGCTAGAGGCTAGGGAGGCCGGGAACGCGATTCTGCGTCCGGCCTCCTCCTCACATAAGGTCTCAGCTGAGTACTAGGGGAAGGCGGGTCTCGATGGTGACCGACAAGCCCAGGCGGGTCGTGCTGAAGCTCTCCGGGGAGGTGTTCGGCGGCGGCGCCGTCGGCGTCGACCCCGACGTGGTGCAGGGCGTCGCCGGCCAGATCGCCACCGTCATCCGCCGGGGCATCCAGGTCGCCGTCGTGGTCGGCGGCGGCAACTTCTTCCGCGGCGCCGAGCTCCAGAAGCGCGGCATGGACCGCAACCGTGCCGACTACATGGGCATGCTCGGCACCGTGATGAACGCGCTCGCCCTGCAGGACTTCCTCGAGAAGGAGGGCGTCGAGACGCGGGTGCAGACCGCGATCACGATGGCCCAGGTCGCCGAGCCGTACATCCCGCTGCGTGCCATCCGTCACCTCGAGAAGGGCCGCTGCGTCATCTTCGGCGCGGGCGCCGGCATGCCGTTCTTCTCCACCGACACCGTCACCGCCCAGCGCGCGCTCGAGATCCACGCCGACATCGTGCTGATGAGCAAGAACGGCGTCGACGGCGTCTACACCGCCGACCCGCGCATCGACCCGACGGCCCAAAAGCTCGAGACCGCCACCTACCAGGAGATTCTCCAGCGCGGGCTGCGCGTGGCCGACCAGGCCGCCTTCAGCCTCTGCGAGGAGAACAAGCTGCCGATGCTCGTCTTCGGCGCGGAGGGCGACGACACCATCGTGCGCGCCGTCAGCGGCGAGAAGATCGGCACCCTGATCACCGCCTGAAGCTCCCTGACATCCCCGCACCACCGAGACAAGCTAGGAGGCGAGAAGAGCCGGTGATCGACGAGACCCTCTTCGAGGCCGAGGAAAAGATGGAGAGCGCGGTCGAGCACGCCAAGGAGGAGTTCGCCGCGATTCGCACCGGGCGGGCCACTCCGGCCATGTTCTCCAAGATCCTGGTGGACTACTACGGCGCGCCCACGCCGGTGACGCAGATGGCCTCGGTCGGCGTCCCGGAGCCGCGCATGGTCATCGTGAAGCCCTACGACGCGTCCCAGCTCGGGTCGATCGAGCGCGCGATCCGCGACTCGGACCTCGGGGTCAACCCCAACAACGAGGGCACCCAGCTGCGCATCCACCTGCCCCAGATGACCGAGGAGCGCCGCCGCGAGATGATCAAGGTGGCGCGCTCCAAGGCGGAGGAGGGCCGGGTGGCCATCCGAAACGTCCGCCGCAAGGCCAAGGAGCAGATCGACAAGCTGGTCAAGGACGGCGAGACGGGCGAGGACGAGGGCCGTCGCGCCGAGAAGGAGCTCGACGACGTGACCCACCGCTATGTCTCGGTGGTGGACGAGCTCGTCAAGCACAAGGAAGCCGAGTTGCTCGAGGTCTGATGTCCTACCTCGATCCGCGTGCCGGGCAGACTTCCGGCGACGACACGAGCGTGCCGGCGCCGTACGCCTATGACGTTCCGGGCAAGACGGCCTGGCACGCGGCCGAGAACGCCCCCACCAGCCAGCTGCCGCTGGTGCAGCCCGAGGAGGAGGCGGCGCCCCCGCCGAAACGTGGCCCGGGCCGCCGCCGAGCCAAGGGAGGTGCGCCCGGCGTGCCCACGACCAGCCGCGCGGGCCGCAACCTGCCGGCCGCCATCGGCGTGGGCGTCGGCCTGGTCCTGGTGGTCCTCGCCTCACTGCTCTTCTGGGGCCCGGCCTTCTTCGGCGTGATCGTGATCGCGTCCGGGGTCGGCGTCTGGGAGATGGTCCGGGCGCTGCGCTCCTCCGGCGCCAACGCCCCCGCCGTCCCGCTGCTCGCCGGCTCGGTGCTGATGACCGGGCTCGCCTGGTACGGCGGCACCGACGCCCTCCTGCTCGGCCTGCTGGTCACCGTGCTCGCCGCGATCGTCTGGCGCCTCGCCGACGGCCCCGCCGCCTTCCGCCGCGACCTGACGGCGAGCGTCCTGATCGCGGTCTACGTGCCGTTCCTGCTCAGTTTCGGCATCCTGCTCTTCCTGCCCGATCACGAGGACGGCCGCTGGCGGGTGCTCTGCACGCTGCTCGCCGTGGTGCTTTCCGACACAGGCGGCTACGCGACCGGCGTCTTCTTCGGCAAGCACAAGATGGCCCCGTCGATCAGCCCCGGCAAGACCTGGGAGGGCTTCGCCGGCTCCGTCTGCGCCTCGGCGATCGGCAGCGCCCTGCTGCTCTACTTCCTGCTCGACATCCAGGTCTACTGGGGCCTGCTCTTCGGCGCCCTGATCTCGGTGGTCGCCGTCGTGGGCGACCTCGCCGAGTCGATGCTCAAGCGCGACCTCGGCGTCAAGGACATGAGCAACCTGCTGCCGGGCCACGGCGGGCTCATGGACCGGCTCGACTCGATCCTGTTCGCCGTGCCCACCGCGTACCTCCTCTTCGCCCTGATCGCGTGGGCCCAGTGAACTTCCCCGAGCGTGCGAGACTTGTTCTGCCATGACGATTCTTCCGGTCATCCCGACCAGCCCCGACAAGCCCGACGCGGTCACCACCCGTCGCCGCCCGGCCATGCCCCCGCGTCACCTCGCCGACATGGACCTGGCCGCCCGCCAGGCCGCCGTGACGGCGCTCGGCGAGCCCGCGTTCCGCGCGAAGCAGCTCTCCGCCCACTACTTCGGCCGGCTCGTGCGCGACATCGACGAGATGACCGACCTGCCGGCCAAGACGCGCGCCCGGCTCACCGGCGATCTGCTGCCGACGCTGCTCACCCCCGTACGAGAGCTTGCTTGTGACGAGGGCGCCACGCGCAAGGCGCTGTGGCGGCTGCACGACGGGGCGCTGGTCGAGAGTGTCCTGATGGGCTACCCCGACCGGGTGACGGCCTGCGTCTCCAGCCAGGCGGGCTGCGGCATGGCGTGCCCCTTCTGCGCGACCGGCCAGCAGGGCCTGACCCGCAACCTGTCGGTGGCCGAGATCGTCGACCAGGTGGTCTACCTGGCCGGCGTCGCCGCCTCGGGCGCGGTCACGGGTTCGCCGCCGCGGCTGTCGCGGGTGGTGTTCATGGGCATGGGCGAGCCGCTCGCCAACTACCCCCGGGTGATCGAGGCGGTCCGCCGGCTGACCGCTCCGGCGCCGGAGGGCCTGGGACTTTCGCAACGGCACATAACCGTCTCCACCGTGGGTCTCGTGCCCGCGATGCGGCGGCTGACGGCGGAAGACCTGAACGTGACCCTTGCGCTGTCCCTGCACGCCCCCGATGATGATCTGCGCGATGAGCTAGTGCCCGTCAACCAGCGTTGGAAGGTGGCCGAGGTGCTCGATGCCGCGTTCGACTACGCGGCGCAGACGGGACGCCGGATCTCGATCGAGTACGCCCTGATCAGGGACGTCAACGATCAGCCGTGGCGTGCCGACCTGCTCGGCAAGCTGTTGCGCGGCAAGCTGGCCCATGTGAATCTCATCCCGCTCAACCCGACACCGGGCAGCAAGTGGGATGCGAGCCCGAAACCGGTCGAGCGCGAGTTCGTCCGCCGCCTTCGCGAGGCCGGCGTGGCGACGACGGTCCGCGATACCCGGGGCCGGGAGATCGACGGCGCGTGCGGCCAGCTGGCCGCGGGCGAGCTGACGGAGGCGAGCGCTGGGGGCGCGGCCGACGCGGAGGTGGCACAGTGACTGGGCGTAGGTCCCAGCGAGCGGAGTGGGAGACGTTGTGACGAGTCAGGGGCAACGTTTCCGGCGGCGTGCGCTGCGCCGCGGCTACAAGGTCGACGAGGTCGACGCGTTCCTGGACCGGGTCGAGGCCACCCTCGCCGGCGAGCAGGTCGGGCCGCCCGTGGGCGCCCAGGAGGTGCACGACGTGGTCTTCCGCGTGCGCTTCGGCGGATACGACGAGTGGCAGGTCGACCTGCACCTCGACCGGGTCGAGCGGCAGTTGGCCGAGCTCGAGGACCGCGGCGGCCGTCCCGCCCCCGCGCCCGACCCGATGCGTGACTCCCTGCGCGGCGGCCTCACCACGGGCAGCTTCGCCCGGCCGCCCGCCGGCGCGAACGCCGGTGGCATGCCACCGGGCGGCATGGCTCCCGGCGGGATGAACACCGGTGGCATCAACACCGCCGGCCGCATGGCGCCGCCCACCGAGCGCCTGCCCGCCCCGCCGATCCGCGACGACCGGATGCCCGACCGCATGCAGCCGCCGCAGATGCCGCAGCGCCCGCAGATGCCGGCGCCCGACCCGTACGGCGGCCGTTTCGACGAGCCCACCGGCTACGGCCAGCCGCCGCAGCCTCAGCTGCCGCAGCGCCCGGCCCAGCAGCCGCCGCCCCCGCCCGCCTACGACCCGCGGGACCCCCGCGATCCCCGTGATCCGCGCGGCTACGACCAGGGCGGCTACGACCAGGGCTTCGACAACACCGGCGGGTTCGACAACACCGGTGGCTTCGACGGCTTCGAGGCCGGCCGGCACGGCAAGACCGACATGACCGCCGAGATCCGCATGCCCCGCGAGCAGGACCCGCGCGGCTACGGCGCACCGCCTCCGATGGGTGGCCCGCCCCCGATGGGCAACGCGCCGATGAGCGGCGCCGGCTACGGCGGCCCGCCGCAGCCGCAGCTCCCGCCGCCGATGGGCGAGCCGGGCGGCGAGCTCTACCGCGTCGACCAGCTGCGCCGCACGTTCCAGCCGCGGCGCTTCGGCAGCGGATACGACCCGATGCAGGTCGACCGGCTGTTCGAGGGCATCCTTCAGGCGATGACCGGGCGAGGCCCGATGCCCGTACCGGAAAATGATCTGGACATGCTCCAGTTCGGCCTGGTGCCGGGCGGCTACTTCGAGGCCGAGGTGGACGCCGCCCTGCGTGAGGTCAAGGACATCCTGACGCGCCGTCGATGAAGAAAGGCCCGCCGAATGGCGGGCCTTTTTCGTGGAGTGGCCGGTCTACTGCTCGCTGGGGCGCAGGCCACGGCGGCGCAGCACGGCGTCGGCGATCACCGCGAGAACGAGGCCGACCGCGAAGACGACCAGGTAGATGTTCTCGGTGTTGCCCTCGTGGTTGCCCCAGAAGAACATCAGGATGACGATCGCCGAGATGATCGCGCCCTTCTGTCCCCGCCTCCGGTTGCCCGGCTTGAGCTGATCGGGCGCGTAGACCTCTTCATGTTCTTCCGCAGACACGCCGGAGTCCTTCCTTGAAGGCGTTCTCACTCCTGCTCAGTCTCGCACGGCGGCTCCGCGCGCGGCCCACCAACCCGGACCCGGTACCTTCGATGCGGTCGGGTTCTTGGATCGAGGGAGTAATACGGTGCGGATCACAGGCACTGGACACGCGAGCATGCGGATCGACACCGCCGCCGGCAGCATTCTGTGCGATCCGTGGGTCAATCCCGCATATTTCGCATCATGGTTCCCTTTCCCGGACAACTCGCGGCTCGACTGGGAGACGCTGGGCAACGTCGACTACCTCTACGTGTCCCACCTGCACCGCGACCACTTCGACGCGGAGCACCTCAAGCGCTTCATCAACAAGAAGGCGACGGTGCTCCTGCCCGAATACCCGACGAGCCAGCTCGAGGACGAGCTGCGTGAGCTGGGCTTCACCAGCTTCCTGCGCACCAAGTCCGACGAGGTGCACGAGCTCGACGGCGGCCTGAAGATCATGATCCAGGCGCTGATCAGCCCCACCGACGGCCCGATCGGCGACTCGTCGCTCTGGGTCGAGCACGACGGCATCCGGGTGCTCAACCAGAACGACGCCCGCCCCACCGACCTGAGCCGCTTCAACGAGCTGGGCCACGTGCACGCCCACATGCTCCAGTTCTCCGGCGCGATCTGGTACCCGATGGTCTACGAGCTGCCCGACGCCGCCAAGACCGCCTTCGGCAAGCAGAAGCGCGACCGCCAGTTCGACCGCACCTGGCGCTACATCGACGACCTCAAGGCCGACCACGTCTTCCCGATCGCCGGCCCGCCGTGCTTCCTCGACGACGAGCTCTGGCAGTTCAACGACATCTTCGGCGACGAGGGCAACATCTTCCCCGACCAGGCGGTCTTCCTCGAGGAGTACGCCAAGGTCGGCGGCACGAACGGCATCGTCCTGCTCCCGGGCTCGGTGACGTCGCTCACCGCCGCCGGCGAGGCGGAGACCACCCACCCGGTCCCGGTCGACGAGTTCTTCGCCAACAAGCAGGCTCACCTCGAGGAGATGCGCGAGCGCAAGGCCCCGATCATCGCGGCCGAGAAGGCGTCCTGGCGGCACCCCGAGATCGACGTGCTGGGCGAGCTGAAGAAGCGCATCGAGCCCCTGCTCGAAGAGTCGATCTACATGGCGCAGGGCGTCGGCGGCCCGGTCCGCTTCGACTTCACCGACTCGTTCGGCCCCACCGGCGAGATCCTCGAGTCGATCGTGGTCGACTTCCCCGGCAAGCAGGTCCGCCCCTACGCCGGCGAAAAGGTCCGCTACCGCTTCAAGACCGGCCGCGCCCTGGTCGAGCACCTCATCCACATCGACGAGGGCGACTGGGTCAACTCGCTGTTCCTGAGCTGCCGCTTCTCCGCCGCCCGCATCGGTCAGTACAACGAGTTCGTCTACGCCTTCTTCAAGTGCCTCTCCGAGGAGCGCCTCCAGTACGCCGAGGGCTGGTACGACGAGCACGAGAAGGCCGTCGAGGCCGAGGACACCCAGTTCGGCGACTGGACCGTCCAGCGCCGCTGCCCCCACCTCAAGGCCGACCTGAGCCGCTTCGGCGTCGTCGACGGCAACGTCCTCACCTGCCAGCTCCACGGCTGGAAGTTCGACCTCCCCAGCGGCCGCTGCCTGACCAGCGTGGGCCACAAGATCCGAGCTTCGAAGACCGAATAACCCCAGATGTCGTAGCGGGGTGGGGCGTACGGACCGCTGCTCCCGCCGAGGGCCCGGGCGGGGCGAGCAGGGCGCCGGCGCGCCCAGAGCGCTCACCCCACCCGGGCGACGTGCGTGAGTGGTCACGCCCGAACCCCGAAACTCGGGTGAGCGCGCGGTCACCACCGAGCCGCCGGGCGACGGTCCGCAAGCGCGTACCAGCCGCGACCGCTAGCGCTGAGCCGAGAGCCGGGTAAGGGCGGCGGGCGCGACATTGCCGCCGGACAGGACGAGGGCGACCCGGGTGCCGGCGTCGGCCCGCACCAGGCCCAGGTGGAGGGCGGCCAGGCCGACGGCGGCCGAGGGCTCGATCAGGAGCTTGGTGGTGTCCAGCAGCTCCCACCAGGCCGGGGCGATGGAGTCCTCCGGCACCTCGATCACGTCGTCGACGTAGGTCTCGATGTGGGCGAGGTTGTGCTCGCCCACATACGGCGCGGTCAGGCCGTCGGCCAGGGACACCGGGCGGTGCGGCAGCGGGACGAGGGCGCCGGCGCGCCGGCCGTGGGTGACCGCGTTGGCGGTGGCCGGCTCCACGCCGATCACTCGGGTGCCCGGCGAGGCCGTCTTCACGGCGGCGGCTATGCCGCTGATCAGGCCGCCGCCGCCGACCGGCACGAGCACGAGGTCGAGGGGGCCCGCGTCGGCGATCAGCTCGGCGCCCGCCGTGGCGGCGCCGGCGATGACGTCCGGGTCGTCGAACGGGTGCAGCAGCTCGTAGCCGCGCTCGGCGGCCAGCGCGTGGCACGTGCCGGTCAGATCCTCCGTCAGGACGACCTCGGCTCCGTACCGCCGGGCCGCGGCCACCTTGACGTCGACGGCGTTCGGCGGCATGCAGACCACCACCGGCAGGCCCGCCGCCCGGCCGGCGAAGGCCGCGGCGACGGCATGGTTGCCGGCGGAGAACGTCGCGATCCCGGCCGGCAGCCGGCCGCGCTCGGCACGGGCCAGCAGGGCGTTCTGCGCGCCCCGGGCCTTGAAGCTGCCGGTGTGCTGGAGGTTCTCGGCCTTGACGACGATCTCCGGGCCCGACGAGGCGGTGAGGCGGGGGCAGGGCAGCGTGGGCGTGCGCACGACGCGCCCGCTCAGCCGTGCTCCCGCGGCTCCGATCTCGTCGGCCGTGACCAGTGACACGCTCAGACGCCGAGGTCCTTCAGGATGCGCTTGGCCACGTTGTGGCCGGCCGCGCCGATGACGCTGCCGGCGGGGTGGGTGCCGGCGGAGCCCGCGTAGAGGCCGTCGAGGCCCGTGAAGTAGGGCATGCGCTCGTTGAAGGCGACCGTGTTGTCGACGTGGTGGATGTGGCCGCCGGTGATGCCGAAGTGCTGCTCGATGCCCGGGGGCGTGAGCGGCATCATGTCGACGACCAGGTCACGCGTGCCGGGCGCGTACCGCTCGCAGATGTCGAGCAGCCTGTCGACGTACCCCGGAAGCTCCGCCTCCCAGGACGAGCCGGCCGGCTCGTAGGGCACCGACTGCACGAACAGCGCCGACGAGTGGTGGCCCTCGGCGTCGCGCAGGGACGGGTCGACGGTGGTGTGCAGGTACCACTCGATGGTGGGCTCCTCGGGCAGCCGGCCCGCCTGCACGTCGGCCCACATGGCGCGCAGCGCGGCCATCGGCGAGTCGGAGCCGGGGAGGCCCGCGAGACCGGCCGAGCCGGGCAGCAGGTGGATCGTCGCGCCGAACGGGGACGGGCTGCCGGCGGGCAGGCACGAGAACTGCGGCAGGCCGCGCAGCGCCAGGTTGAGCTTGAGCGTGGTGCCGGTCCTGCGCACGGACCGCATGTGGCCGGTCAGCGACGAGGGCAGCGCGCCGTCCGGCACGAGATCGATCAGCTTGTACGGGTCGCAGCTGCCGAGCACGACCCGGGCGCCGATGGCGCGGCCGTCGGCCAGCACGACCCCGCTCGCCGCGCCGTTGTCCACGGTCACCGACGCGACGGGCGCGTTCGTGAGGATCTGCGCTCCGGCGGCCCGGGCGGCGTCGGCGAAGACCCGCGACACCGTGCCCATGCCGCCCTGGGCGATCATCCACGTGCCGTCCGAGCCGGGCAGGCGGCACATGTTGTGCACCAGGAAGTTGTGGCCGGTGCCCGGGTCGTCGGGGCCGGCGTTGAGGCCGGACAGCCCGTCGGTCACCGCGTACATGCTCATCAGCAGTTCGCTCTTGAAGCCGAACCGTGCGAGGTAGTCGGCGACCGAGCCGCGCACCAGGTCGACGAAGGTGCTCTGGAGCTGGGGCCGGATGTGCCGGTCGGCGATCTCCTCGACCGTGCCGGGCTCCTCGAGCCACGCGGGCGCGAGGTCGGCGCGCAGGGCGGCGATCTCGACCGCGAGCTGCTCGTCGGCCGCGATGTCGCGCGGCGAGAAGAAGCGCTCGAGCTGGGCCCTGGTGGCCTGCTGGTCGCGGCCGAACAGAAGGTACGGCGAGCCGGCCGGCCCGGGCGTCGGGAGGAAGTAGTGCGGGTCGCGGCGCAGCACCGGGATGTCCACGTCGAGCGTGCGCAGCAGCTCCGGCGGCATCAGGCCGAGCAGGTAGGAACCGGTGGACTGACCGAGCCCGGGCGCGGCCGGGAACGGCCGCTCGGTGCGTGCCGCGCCGCCGAGAACGTCCGCCGCCTCGAGCACCACGACGCTCAGGCCGGCGCGCGCCAGCAGGATCGCGGAGACGAGGCCGTTGTGGCCCGCACCGATGATCACCACGTCGGAACGCTGGGGGAGAGTGGTCATGGCGAGTGAGCGTAGCGCGCTGTTATGTGAAGATCACTCAGCTGACTGGTTTGAAATACGCCGTTCTTGGTATGAGCTGGCGCTCCTGGTGGCGGCGTAGCCCGCCAGGATGATCACGTGGAAGAGGTAGAGCCACAGGCCGACCGCGACCATCCCGCCGATCGCGTCGAAGCCGCCGAAGGGCGCGCCCAGGTCGAGCGGCAGCGAACAGAACAGGACGAACCCGTGCAGGAAGCCGGAGAGGTTCGCCGCGGTGAACGAGCCCACCAGGACCGTCGAGAGCCAGCGCGGGCGGCCGGGCGCCACGTACCGGTAGACCCAGATCACCACCGGCGTGAGCACGAGCCAGCACGCGAGAAACGACAGAACCACGCCTAGTACCGAATACCAGCCACCGCGCACCCACAGGCCGCTCGTCGCCGGAAGTGCCAGGAATGTCGCCAGCAGCAGCGCCGGCGCCGCCGCCAGCAGGGGCAGCCAGAGGAGACGCCCGCGCCAGCCGACCAGCGGCTCGTTGCCCGGCTCGCGCGAGCGCAGCGAGACGAAGGCCCGCCGCAGTCCCTCGCCGTAGAAGGTCGCCGGGAGCAGGCTGGCCAGGGCGAGCCACGGCGTCAGATGCAGGCCCGCGTCGATCAGCGCCGAGAGCGCCCGGGGGGCGCCGATCTCGCCGGGCAGCGCGTCGATCGTGCGCCCGGTGAGCCGCCGTACCCGGTCGGCGCCGGCGAGCCAGCCGGTCACCCAGATCGCGAGCAAAGCGATCGGAACCACCGCGATTCCGGCGTAGAACGTGACCGCCGCGGCGTGCAACGCCAGGTCACGGCCCTTCAGTGGCCGAAAGAGCGAGATCAACCACCGCGGCATGGCACCGACATACCCAGTTGTCCACAGGCCGACGCGAGCCGCGCGCGGCGATCCGGGAAGATGGGCGGCATGCGCGACCTCGTCCTGCTCGGCTCCACCGGATCCATCGGCACCCAGGCCATCGACATCGTGCGCCGCAACCCCGGCCGGTTCCGGGTGGTCGCCCTCGGCGCCGGCGGCGGCAACGTCGCGCTGCTCGCCGCCCAGGCCCTCGAGCTCGGCGTCGAGGTGGTCGGCGTGGCCCGCTCCTCGGTCGTGCAGGACCTCCAACTCGCCTTCTACGCCGAGGCCCAGCGGCGCGGCTGGGCCACCGGCGACTTCAAGCTTCCCAAGATCGTGGCGGGTCCCGACGCGATGACCGAGCTCGCCCGCTGGCCGTGCGACGTGGTGCTCAACGGCGTGGTCGGCAGCCTCGGTCTCGCGCCCACGCTGGCCGCCCTCGAGTCCGGCCGGGTGCTCGCCCTGGCCAACAAGGAGTCGCTGGTCGCCGGCGGCCCGCTGGTGCGCCGCGTGGCCAAGGAGGGCCAGATCGTCCCGGTCGACTCCGAGCACTCGGCGCTCGCCCAGTGCCTGCGCGGCGGCGCCCGCGACGAGGTGCGCCGGCTCGTGCTGACCGCCAGCGGGGGAGCGTTCCGCGACCGCCGGCGGGCCGAGCTGACGAACGTCACACCTGAGGAAGCGCTGAAACACCCGACCTGGGACATGGGGCCGGTCGTCACGATCAACTCCGCCACGATGGTCAACAAGGCGCTCGAGGTGATCGAGGCACACGAGCTGTTCGGCGTGCCCTACGACGACATCGAGGTCATGGTCCATCCCCAGTCGGTGATCCATTCGATGGTCGAGTTCACCGACGGCTCGACGTTGACCCAGGCCAGCCCGCCCGACATGCGGCTGCCGATCGCGCTGGCCCTGGCCTGGCCCGAGCGGGTGCCGGGCGCGACCGCCGCGGTCGACTGGACCCTGGCCCACAACTGGGAGCTGCGCCCGCTCGACGAGGAGGCGTTCCCGGCGGTCCGGCTCGCCAAGCAGGCCGGCCGCGAGGGCCGCTGCCGCCCGGCCATCTACAACGCGGCCAACGAGGAGTGTGTGGCCGCGTTCGTCGCCGGTCGGCTACCTTTTCTGGGCATCGTCGACACGCTCGAAGAGGTGCTCGCGGAGGCCCCGGAGTTTGCCGAGCCGGGTACCGTCGAGGAAGTGCTCGCCGCCGAAACATGGGCGCGCGCCCAGGCACAAAGAGTGATCGCCAGGCACGGCGCCTGATCGAGACTGCGGCAAAAGGAGCTTGATGCTGTACTGGCTGGGTGTCGCCGCCTTCGCGCTGGCCATCCTGATCTCGGTGAGCCTGCACGAGGCCGGCCACATGATCACCGCCAAGCGCTTCGGCATGAAGGTGACCCGCTACTTCGTGGGCTTCGGTCCCACGCTGTTCTCGTTCCGGCGCGGTGAGACAGAGTACGGCCTCAAGGCGATCCCGCTCGGCGGCTTCTGCAAGATCGTCGGGATGACGCCGCAGGACGACGACGTCGCCCCCGAGGACCAGCCGCGCGCCATGTGGCGGTTCCCGGTCTGGAAGCGCACGATCGTCATGTCCGCGGGCTCGATCACCCACTTCCTGCTCGCGCTGGTGGCCACCTGGATCGCCGCGTTCACCTTCGGCCTGCAGAACACGTCCTACCCGACCACCACGGCCGAGCAGCTGTCGTTCCGCCCGGTCATCGACGCGCCCGCCTGCGTGTGGGCGGGCACGGCCCCGGCCGGCGCCACCGCCGAGAACTGCAAGCCCGGCGTGAACGGCGCCATCGCCGGCCCGGCCTACGCGGCCGGCATCCGCGACGGCGACCTGATCACCAACGTGGGCGGCACGCCGATCGTCACCTACGGCGACCTGGTCAACAAGATCCGTTCGCTGCCCGCCGGCAAGGTGACTTTCCAGTACGAGCGCAACGGCACCGCGGGCACGGCCGACGTCACCCTCGTCAGCGCCGAGCGTGCCGCGATCACCGACGACAGCGACGACGCGAAGACCACCACGGTCTCGATCGCCGCCATCGGCTGGGACGACCCGAGCGTGCCCGGCATCATCAAGTACAACGTCGCCTCGGCGGTGCCCGCGACCTTCGACTACGGCTGGTTCCTGGTCGAGAACACGTTCGAGGCGATGAAGCGGATCCCCGACAAGATCCCCGCCCTGTGGCACTCGATCACCGGCGACGAGCGCGACCCCGACACCCCGATCAGCGTGGTCGGCGCGAGCCGGCTCGGCGGCGAGGCGCTCGCCAACGGCGTGCCGCAGCTGTTCCTGACGATCTTCATCTCGCTCAACGTGTTCATCGGCATCTTCAACCTGCTGCCGCTGCTCCCGCTCGACGGTGGGCACATCGCCATCGCGTGGTACGAGCGGGCGCGGTCGTGGCTCTACGCGCGCCTGCACAAGCCCGACCCGGGCCGTGTCGACTACTACAAACTGATGCCTGTCACCTACGCAGTCATCTTGATCGGTGGTGCGTTCACGCTGCTGACCGTCACCGCCGACATCGTCAACCCGATCACGATCTTCAACAGGTGATGTGAAAGTGACCGCTGTCAGTCTCGGTATGCCCGCGGTGCCCCCTCCGCCGCTGGCGCCCCGCCGGAAGAGCCGCCAGATCATGGTCGGCAACGTCCCGGTCGGCGGCGGCGCGCCGGTCAGCGTGCAGTCGATGACCACCACGCTCACCGCCGACGTCAACGCCACCCTCCAGCAGATCGCCGAGCTCACCGCCTCGGGCTGCCAGATCGTCCGGGTGGCCGTGCCGTCGCAGGACGACGTCGAGGCGCTGCCCGCGATCGCCAAGAAGTCCCAGATCCCGGTGATCGCCGACATCCACTTCCAGCCGAAGTACGTCTTCGCCGCGATCGACGCGGGCTGCGCCGCGGTCCGGGTCAACCCGGGCAACATCCGGCAGTTCGACGACAAGGTCAAGGAGATCGCCCGGGCCGCGTCCGACGCCGGGGTGCCGATCCGCATCGGCGTCAACGCGGGCTCGCTCGACAAGCGCCTGCTGGAAAAATACGGCAAGGCCACCGCGGAGGCGCTGGTCGAGTCGGCGCTGTGGGAGTGCTCGCTCTTCGAGGAGCACGGCTTCCGCGACATCAAGATCTCGGTCAAGCACAACGACCCGGTCGTGATGATCCGCGCCTACCGTCAGCTCGCCGAGCAGTGCGACTACCCGCTGCACCTCGGCGTCACCGAGGCCGGGCCGGCCTTCCAGGGCACGATCAAGAGCTCGGTCGCGTTCGGCGCCCTGCTGGCCGAGGGCATCGGCGACACGATCCGGGTGTCGCTCTCCGCCCCGCCGGTCGAGGAGATCAAGGTCGGCCAGGCGATCCTCGAGTCGCTGGGCCTGCGCGAGCGCGGCCTCGAGATCGTCTCCTGCCCGAGCTGCGGGCGCGCCCAGGTCGACGTCTACACCCTGGCCGAGCAGGTGACGGCCGCCCTCGACGGCTTCCCCGTCCCGCTGCGCGTGGCCGTGATGGGCTGCGTCGTCAACGGTCCCGGCGAGGCCCGCGAGGCCGACCTCGGGGTGGCCTCCGGCAACGGCAAGGGCCAGATCTTCGTCAAGGGCAAGGTCATCAAGACCGTCCCCGAGTCGGTCATCGTCGAGACCCTGGTCGAGGAGGCGCTGCGCCTCGCCGACGAGATGGGCGCCGACCTGCCCGAGGAGCTGCGCGACCTGGTGCCCGGGCCGCAGGTCACGGTCCACTGATCAACTTCAGAAAGCAGCAGGCCCCGTCGTGATCGACGGGGCCTGCTGCTTTCTCCCACCCACCGGCCCGGTGGCGGAGTACGGCCTCGGGGCCGCCCCGCCGGTGCCGGGAGGCGTCGCGCCCGCGCCCGCGGTTGAGGGCCGCGCGACCGCGTACCGCTTCGGTCCTCACTCGCTGTCGGCGAGGATGGCGTACAGCTTGCGCTTGGTCTCGTTGAGCACCTCCAGCGCCCGCTGGCGCTGCTCGTCGGTGCCCGAGAAACCGACCTGCTTCAGGGCGCCCAGGATGCCGGCCGCGGCGTCGCGGAAGTCCTGCACCTGAGACATGGTGTCGTCGCCGATGCGGGCCCACGGCGGGTTCTGCGCGGCGGTCTCGGCCTCGGGCCGGCCGTCCTCGGTGAGGCGGTAGCTCTTGCGGCCGCCGTTCGGCTCGGCCTCGATCAGGCCCTCGTCCTCGAGCAGCTGCAGCGTCGGGTAGACCGAGCCGGGGCTCGGGCGCCAGATGCCGTTCGTGCGCGAGTCGAGCTCCTGAATGATCTCGTAGCCGTGCATCGGGCGCTCCAGGAGCAGCGCCAGGACGGCGGGGCGGACGTTGAGCCGGCCGCGGCCACCGCGGCGCGGGCCGCGCTGACCCGGGCCACCGAACGGGCCGCCGGGGCCGAAGCCGCCGAAGTCGGGGCCGCCGAACGGGAAACCGCCCGGGAAGCCGAAGCCGCGGTGACGCCGGCCGTGGGGACCCTCGTGCATGTGCCTCATGACTATCTCCGATCTGTTGTCGATAGTTAGACGATATATCGGCAATGCATCGCCGACAAGTCTCGTTGTGTAGCTCACGGCGGTTTCTCGAACGGAGGGGGTAGCGACGGGTGTGGGGCGGGGTGGATCTGGCAATGTGATACCTGTGCTGACGGTGCCGATTCGCCAGCTCGGTGAGTCCGAGCGTGCGTCGGTCGAGAAGATCCTCGACCGCGACCCCTTCGCCGGCGCCCAGATCGCCGAGCGGGTGGCGGCGCACGGCCTGAACTGGTGGCGCTCCGACGGGCGGATCTTCGGGTATGGTCCCGGCCGCCGCGTCGAGTCCATCATCTGGTCGGGCGCCCATCTGGTGCCGCTCTGTGCCACGCCGCCGGCGACCGCCGCGTTCGCCGACATGCTGGGGGCCGAGCCGCGCATCTGCTCCTCGATCATCGGCCGCTCGGAACAGGTCCTGGACCTGTGGGACCGGCTCGGCGGTCACTGGGGCAAAGCGCGCGACGTACGCCCCAACCAGCCGCTGCTGGTCGCCGACCGCGACCCGGTCGTGCCGCCCGACCCCGAGGTGCGGCTCGTCCGCCCGGGCGAGGTGGACCAGCTCTTCCCGGCGGCCGTGTCGATGTACACCGAGGAGGTCGGCGTCTCGCCGCTGCTCGACGACGGCGGCCGGGGCTACCGGCGCCGCATCGCGGAGCTGGTCAAGGGCAAGCGGGCCTACGCCCGCTTCGTCGGCGACCGCGTGATCTTCAAGGCTGAGTTGGCGATCGTCACCCGCCGCACCACCCAGGTGCAGGGAGTCTGGGTCGATCCGGAGTTCCGCGGCCGCGGCCTGGCCGCTCCGGCGATGGCCGCCGTCGTCCGGGACGCGCTGCGGCGGGTGGCACCGACCGTGAGCCTCTACGTGAACGACTACAACGCGCCAGCACGCCGCGTTTACGCACGGTGTGGATTCGTCTCGGCGGGCAGCTTCGCCACGGTGTTGTTCTGAGCCGTGTTGTTCTGGACGCAGATCGGATCGGCCGAACGGCTTTTCTTTCGGGGTGCGATATTCGGCGGGGTAAGGCGATCATCCGTATCGCTCCCCTAATGGGTAACGCCGCCGGGCGGGGGCCGCGCACAATCGTATAGTCAACCCATTCGAATTCGCGGAATCAATTTCCGTGCATTGAAGATCGAATTGGGGAGGCTCCGTTGTTCCATTCTCGTCGATTGTTCGCGGCCGTGCTGGCCGCGACTGTTGCGCTCTCGCTCGGTGTGGCCTCGCCCGCTCCGGCCGCCGGTGCCCGGCCGGTCGATGCCGCTTTGCCCACCCGGGCCGCCGCTGCCCAGCCGGTCGATGCCGCTCTGCCCACCCGGGCCGCCGGTGCCCCGCCGGCCGCTGCCGCCTCGCTCGCCCGGGCCGCCGCTGCCCAGCCGCTCGTCGGCTCCGAGCACGCCAGCGGCTACCGCAACGGCTGGTACCGCAGCGAGTACGCCTCCGGCGTCGCGCTGGACCTCCTGGTCAAGCACAACCGGACGATCCTGCGATGCGCGCCGTCCGCGTTCTCGTCCTTCCTTCCCGGTGTCGGCCCGATCCGGGTGCTCTCGGCGGCGCGGGCGCTGCGGGTCAAGGACCTCGCCGACACCGTGCGGCGCGCGACGCTGATGCAAAAGGTGGGCACCATAGCGCATCACCTTTCTTATCTCGGCGGCGAGGGATGTGCCGCCGCCTATCGTCTCGTGCGATCGGCCTATCACATTTATCAGGTGGGTCAGCGCGCCGATTACGTCTATTTCGCCGACCGCAGCACCTGGCAGCAGCGGGCGACCCTCGACGTCTGCACCATCGACGTCAGGGTGGCGGAGCCGGGCAGGACGGCCTTCCGCCATTACGCCGCCTACCGCTTCTGCGGCCCGCGCTGGTGACCGGCCCGCTCAGCGCCCGAGGTCCGTCAGGACCTTACGGATGGTGACGGCGTCGCCGGAGCTCAGCGCCGGAGTGGGTAGCAGGGCCATCACCGGCACGGTGACGCCGGCGGCGGCGTAGGACTCGACCCGTCCACGGCACTCCTCGGGGGTGCCGTGGACGATCAGGTCGTCGACGACCTCGTCGGGGATGGCGGCCAGGGCGCCCTTGCGGTCGCCGGCCGACCAGGCGTCCCACATCGGCTTGAGGATCTCGCCGCGGCCGAGCCAGCGGTGGAAGGCCGCGTACGCGGGAACGGTCAGGTAGGCGGCGATCATGCGGCGGCCGATCGCGCGCGCGTGGGCGGCGTCGCCGGTCGGGCACACGAAGATGCGCGCGGCCACCTCGAAGCCCTCCGCCGCGCCCCGGAGCTCGGCCAGGGCGGTGGGGACGTCGCCGGCGGAGAGCCAGTTGAGGATGACGCCGTCGGCCTCGGCGGCGGCCAGCCGGAGCATGCCGGGGCGCAGGGCGGCGAGCAGGATCGGCGGCGGGCTCGCCGGCGGCCGCTCCAGGCGGAACCGGCGGACGGTGAAGGTCTCGAACTCGCCGTCGACCAGCTCGCCGGCGAGCGCCGGCTTGAGGAAGCGCAGCATGTCGCGGCTGCGCTCGTACGGCTCGGTGAAGTCGGCGGCGTTCCAGTCGCCGACCACCACCGGCGAGGACGCGCCGATGCCCAGCTGGAAGCGGCCGGGCGCGGCCTCGGCGAGCGCCGCGGCGGTCATCGCGAGCAGGCCGGGGCCGCGGGTGAAGACGGGCGCGATGGCGGTGCCCAGGCGCAGCCGGGGCTGCCAGGCGGCGGCGAGGGTCAGCGGGGTGAAGGCGTCCGAGCCGTTCACCTCGGACGACCACACGTCGGTATAGCCGGCCTCGTCGAGGGCCGCGTACAGGGCGGCGTGATCGGCGAGCGGAACCCCGGCCAGCGGAACGGTCATGCCCCATCGCGTCGACATGACCACGATCCTGCCGTGGGCTGCCCGTGAGGTCCATCACTTGTGACGGATCCGCGGGCGCACGGGGGTAACTTTTTGCACTGACCAGTCAGTGCAAAGGGAGGCCGGGCATGTCGGTTGTCACCGCGCGCGGGGCGGGCGTCCGTCACCGGCGCCGCTGGCTCTTCCGCGACCTCGACGTGACCGTCGAGCCGGGTGAGCTGGTCGCGGTCGTCGGGCCGCCGGGCAGTGGGCGCACCACCGCGCTGCTCGCGCTGGCGAGGCGGTTCCGGCTCAGCGCCGGGTCCGTCGACGTCTCGGGCACCGCGTCGCTGGGCTACGTGCCCGACGTGGAGGGGCCCGAACCTGTCTTCAGCGTCACGGAGCACGTGCGCGAGCGCCTGGCCCTGCTCGGGCGGTCACGGGCCGGTGCGGCGCAGGTGCCGCTGCACGGGCTCGAGCCGGATCGGCGGGGGCGCGACCTCTCCCCGTACGAGAAGCAGGTCCTGGGGTTGATCCTGGCGCGGCTGAGCGAGCCGTCGGTGATCGCGCTGGACGGCGTCGACGAGGGGCTCGACCGCCGGGAACGCGAGGACCTGTGGCGGCTGCTCGACGAAATCGTGGCGAGCGGCACCGCCGTCCTGGTCACGGCGCGCGAGGTCGACCCCGCGCGAGTGAGCACCGTGATCCGGCTGCCCGGCGACCGGACGCCGGCTCCGGAGCCGGAGGAGGAGCGATGAAAGGCCTGTCCACCCTGTCCCTCGCGGGCCTGGAGCTCCGCCGCTTCCTGCGTGGCCGGCTCACCACCGCCGCGCTGGTCGTGCTCGCGGTCATCCCGCTGCTCTACGGCGCGCTCTACCTTTACGCCTTCTGGGACCCGTACGGCCGCCTCAACCACATCCCCGCCGCGCTCGTCGTGCAGGACCGGCCGGCCACCGCCCAGGACGGCACCACGCTGCACGCCGGGCAGGACCTCGCCAAGGAGCTGGAGGACCGGCAGGTCTTCGACTGGCACGTCACCGACGAGGCCAGCGCCGAGAAGGGGCTGGCCGACGGTCGATACCAGCTCCTGCTCCGCATCCCCGCCGACTTCTCCGCCGACCTGGCCACCCCGCCCGACGCCGGCGCCACGCCCCGGGCCGCCCAGCTCGTGGCCGTCAGCGACGACGCCACCAACTACCTCTCCGGCGTCTTCGCGCGCTCGGCCTTCCAGGAGGTGCAGGCCGCCGCCTCCGCCAGCGCCTCGGCGAACTACTACGACAAGATGCTGATCGGCTTCACCGACCTCAAGTCGCAGACCGAGAAGGCCGCCGACGGCGCAGCCAAGCTCGACAGCGGCGCGCGGACGGCGCGCAGCGGGGCCGGCAAGCTCGCCGACGGCCTCGACGATGCCGAGAGCGGCGCCCGGACCCTCGACAACGGCCTCGGCTCGGCGGGCAGCGGCGCCGACGACCTCGCCGACGGGCTCGCCCAGCTCCGCGCCGGCGCCGACCAACTCGCCACCGGCACCGCCCAGGCCGCGGCCGGCGGCCGGCAGCTCGCCACGGCCGTGGACGCCGCCGCAGGCAGGGCCGAACCCCTGCTGCGCCGGAACGCCGAGCGCATCCAGACCGCCGCCACCCTCGTGTCCCGCGGCGCCGACGCCCTCGCCGCCAACATCACGGCCATCGACACGGCCGCCGGCCAGGCCGTCGCCGACGCCCAGAAGCTCCAGCGCTATCTGAACGCCCTGCCCGCCGGCACGGAGGGGCTGGCCGACGCCAAGGCCCTCGCCGCCCGGCTGGTCACCGCCGCGCGACAGGTGCGGGGCACGATCGCCGGCGCCGACCTCGCCGGCCTACGCCAGGAGCTGCGCCAGGTCGCCGCCACCGCCCGCCAGATCGCGGCGGCCGCGCCCCATCTCGCCGACGACGTCCGCAACGCCCGGGCCAAGGTCGACCAGCTGGCGAGCGGCCTCGACACCCTCGCCGCCGGCGCCGAACGGCTCAGCGCCGGCACGGCCCGGGCCGAGCGCGGCGCGACCGACCTCCGCGACGGCATCTACCGCCTCGCCGACGGCGCCCAGCAGCTCAGCGGCGGCCTCACCACCCTGGCCTCCGGCGGCCACAAGCTGGCCGCCGGGCTCGGCGACCTCCAGGCCGGTGCCGGGCAGCTCGCCGCCGGTCTGACCGACGGCGCCGAGCGGATCCCGGGGTACGGCGACGACACGAACGGCCGCGCCGGCGTGCTCGCCGACCCGGTGTCGCTGGACCGCAGCGTGCGCCACCCCGCCGGCACCTACGGCGTCGGCTTCGCCCCGTACTTCCTGGCCCTGGCCCTCTGGGTCGGCGCGATGATCACGTTCTTCGTGCTGAAGCCGCTGAACCGGCGCTACCTGATGTCCGAGGCGCCGACCCACCGCGTGGTCCTCGCCGGCCTGCTGCCGGCCGTCGCGATCGGGCTCGTGCAGGCGACCGTCCTCTTCGCCGTGGTGCACTTCGGGCTCGGCCTCGACCCGGTCAGCCCCTGGGCCACGTGGGGCCTGCTGCTGCTCGCCGCGGCGGTGTTCGCGGCGATCATCCAGATGCTCGGCGCGGTCTTCGGCGCACCGGGCCGCATCCTCGCCCTCGCGCTGCTCATGCTCCAGCTGACGTCCTCCGGGGGCACCTATCCGGTCCAGACCTCGCCGGGCTTCTTCCAGGCGGTCCACCCGCTGCTGCCCATGACGTACGTGGTCGCGGCGGCGCGCCACGCGATCGACGGCGGGCCGTGGGGGACGGTCGTGCAGGGCGCGCTGCTGCTCGTCGCGTACGGCCTCGGCGCGGTCCTCCTGACCTCGCTGGCGGCCCGGCGCAGCCGGCGGATGACCGGCTCGGACCTCCACCCCGAGCTCGTGCTGTGATTAGGGGCGCGGGCACGACGGTGGAGGAGGCGACGGCGGTGGCGGACGGTCGGCAGCGACGCCGGGAGGACACCCGGCAGCGTCTCTTCGAGGCGGCCGTCGAGCTCATCGCCGAGCAGGGCTTCTCGGCCACCACCGTCGACGACATCGCGCTGCGGGCCAAGGTGGCCAAGGGCACGGTCTACTACAACTTCAAGTCGAAGACCGACCTGTTCGAGGAGCTGCTGCGCCACGGCATCGGGCTGCTCACCGCGGAGTTCCGGGCGGCGGTCGAGGGCCTGCCGCCGCGCGAGGCGGTGGCCGCGCTGGTGCGCAGCCAGCTGGAGTACATCCGGCGCTACCGGGCCTTCGCCCAGCTGCTGCTCTCGGAGATGTGGCGCACCAACCGCGAGTGGCAGCAGACCCTGATCCTGCTCCGCGAGCAGGCGATCGGGGTGATCGCCGAGACGCTGCGGGCCGGCGTCGACTCCGGCGACCTGCCCGCCGAGCTCGACGTGCGGGTCGCCTCGTCGGCGCTGTTCGGGGTGGGGCTCGTGGTGGCCGTCGACTGGCTGGTGTTCATGCCGGAGCGACCCATCGAGGACGTCGAGGAGTCGCTCCTGGCCATCGTGCGGCGGGTCGGCTAGCCGGGCTTCGACCTCCACGCCGTCGCGAACGAGGTCCGGCCGTTCGTGCGCAGCAGCGAGCCCTGGTAGATGCGCGCCCCCACGGCGAGCAGCGCGAGCGCCGTGACGGCGAGGATCAGCAGAGCCACGACCGGTTCCCACGCCGCCACGTCCGAGGTGAACAGTCGCACCGGCATCGCCACCGGCGCCGAGAACGGGATGTACGACAGCAGGCGCATCGCCGCGTCGTTCTCGATGAGGAAGATGGTGGCGAAGAACGGGATCATCACGAGCATCTGCACCGGGGCCGACGCGCCGTTGATGTCCTCCTGGCGGGCCGAGAGGGCGCCCACGCCGGCCCAGAGCGAGGCCAGCATGACGAAACCGAGCACGAAGAAGACCAGGAACCAGCCGATCGCCGGCTCCAGCAGCGACAGCACGGTCGCGTCCAGCCCGGCCACCCGGGCGCCCACCACCGCCGCGATCGCGATCAGCGCCACCTGGCCGAACGCGAGCAGCGTCAGCGCGGCGACCTTGCCGGCGAGCAGCGCGCGGGTGGGCACGCTCGACACCAGGATCTCCACGATGCGGGTCTGCTTCTCCTCGGTGACGCTCTGCGCGATCTGCACGCCGAAGAGGAAGTTGGTGAAGAAGAAGACGAACGCGATCGCGAACGGCACCACGAACATCAGGAACGGGTCGACGGCGTCCGGGTCGAGCAGCCGCACCGGCGGGGCGGTGCTCAGCGCCCGCACCAGGTCGCCCGGGCTGTCGTCCATGGCCAGCACGGTCGGGCCCGCGACCACTGCCGCGTCCACGTCGCCGTCGCGCACGAGCTGCTCGGCCGCCGCGTCGCCGTCCACCTGGCGCACCTCGAAGCCGGCCTGCCGCAGCACGCTCACGGCCGCCGGGTCGGTGACGGCCACCGAGGTCTTCCCGCCGTCGATCAGGGCCGGCAGCACCGTCGAGGCGACGGCGATGAGCAGGAAGAACACCGTACTGAAGAGAAACGTCTTGTCGCGCAGCTTCACCCGGATCTCCCGGGCCGCCACCACCCGCGCCGCCTGCAACGTGGTCACCGGATCACCTCTCGGAAGATCTCGGCCAGCGTCGGGCTGACCGGCCCGAACGAGCGGACCGCGCCGCGGTCCAGGGCCGCCCGCAACAGCTTCTGGTCGTCGGCGCCGTCGGCGAGGTCGATGACGGCGCGCGTGCCGTCCGACTCGACGACCGTCACGCCCGGCCACGACGCCAGCCAGGACACGTCGGCGCCGGTGTGCAGCTGGAACCGCGGCAGGGCGTACGACTCGCGCAGCCGCGCCCGGTCACCGGCGGCGCGGATCGTGCCGCCCGCGATGATCACCAGGTCGTCGCAGAGCCGTTCGACGAGCTCCAGCTGATGGCTCGAGAAGAGCACCGGCACCCCGCTCGCGGCGCGCTCACGCAGCACGTCGACCACGACGTCCACGGCCAGCGGGTCGAGACCGGAGAACGGCTCGTCGAGCACCAGCATCTCGGGGTCGTGCACGAGCGCGGCCGCCACCTGGGCGCGCTGCTGGTTGCCGAGCGAGAGCTTCTCCAGCTTCTCGCCGGCGCGCTCGCCCAGGCCGAGCCGGTCGAGCAGCTTGGTGGCCTTGCCGGCGGCCGAGGCCCGGGAGAGGCCGTGCAGCTGTCCCAGGTAGACGATCTGCTCCATCACGGACATCTTCGGGTAGAGCCCGCGTTCCTCCGGCATGTAGCCGAACCGCTGCCGGACCTCCCGGCTGAGCGGTTTCCCCCGCCACAGGACGTCGCCGCTGTCCGCGGCGAGCACACCCAGGATTATTCGCATGGTGGTCGTCTTGCCGGCACCGTTCGCGCCGACGAAGCCGGTCATCCGCCCACCCGCCACCTGAAAGGAGACCTCGGAGAGAACGGGCCGGCCGTCGAACGCGCGGCTGACGCCATCGACGTGGAGCACGCTGGTCATGCGCTCAGCGTAAGGAGATCAAGCTACATTCGCCGGCATGAAGATCCGGCACAACCGCGACTTCGTGAAGTACTGGACCGCGAGCCTCATCTCGTCCGCCGGATCACGCCTCACCTGCTCTTCGCCGAGGCGCGTGAGGGGCTGGTCTTCCTCTGGAGCCATCCGACCATCCGGCCGATGACCATCATGAGCTTCGCCCAGAGCGCGTGCGGCGGCGCGGCGCTCGGCCAGTTCGTGCCGGTGGCGCACGACCTCTTCGGTGACGAGCGGGCCGGCTGGTCGGCGTCGGCGATGTTCCTGGCGTTCAGCACCGGCGGGCTCGTCTCCAGCGTGGTCTACCCGAGGCTGCGCAAGCGGGTCGCAGCGAACCGGGTGGCACTGGTCAGCACGCCGATCTCGACCGTGGCGGTGCTGCTCTGCGCGCTGCCCACGCGGCTCGCGCCGCTCGTCGTGGTGATCGCGCTGTGGGCGGCGGTCTATACGACGAACGCGAGCAACAGCATCGTCTACCGGCAGTCGGAGACGCCGGAGCCCCTGCTGAGCCGGGTGAACGCGGCCGGCCGCATGCTGGCGTGGGGGATGGGCACACCGGCCGGCGCGTTCGTCAGCGGGTTCGTCGCGTCGGTGTGGGGACCGCGCTGGGCGTTCGTCGCGGCGGCCGGATTCGGGCTGGTGGCGGTGGCGCTGGCCTGGCTGTCGCCGTTGCGGGCCGCGCAGCCTCAGGGGGCGCGGTAGTACTGCGTCTTCGCGATGTCCGGGTGGGTCTGGGTCGGGATGTCCACGTCGTCGTCGGGGGTGAGCGTGCCGCCCAGGTCGAGGATCCGGCGGTGGGCGGCGGCCAGCCTGTCCTCCAGGGTGACGACGCGGCAGGCGGCGGTGAGCTGCATGCCCTCGTCGAGCAGTTGCCGGGCGCGGGCGGCGAGTTGGAGTTGGTGGCGGGAGTAGCGGCGGTGGCCGCCGAGGGAGCGCTCGGGCTCGATCAGGCCCGCGGCGCCGAGGCTGCGGAGGAAGGCCGGCGTCACGCCGATCATGTCGGCGGCGCGGCCCATCGTGTACGCCGGGAAGTCGGCGTCGTCGAAGGACGTGCTGTTCATGATGCCTTCCGTGGCGAGGGGGGAACCGGGGTCTCCGGGACGTCTTCGCACAGTCCAAGGCCCCGGCGGGTAACCGGGGCCCTGGCTTTTCAATTCTGATGCCGACCGTCGTCGGCGCATGAGGTCGTCCGCCTGCGTGCCGCTAGCGGGCCACCTGAGTGATGGGCATCGGCTGCGATCACCTCTTGTCGGGTCGGGGACGTTGTGATGACGCGTTGCTGCGGTATCTCGTCCTCCTTCTCCAACTGAGCCCGAACGGGGCGTCTGTTGCCAGTTGCGTGTCGGCTGTGCGTGGCCGACACCACGAAGACTATGCCCATCACCGGCGAATTTCTAGTACCGGCGCTACAGATTTTTTGGACAAATCATCAGACAAGAGTCATCGGAGAGTAGTGCAAGGAGTACTAGACGTGGCCGGCGTCTCTCCTGAGGCGGGGGATGCCCAAGTGAAGGCGGCGGCGTGGGGGCGGGCGCCGGGCACGGCGAAGCCGTGTGAGAGAGAGGTGACCGCGCCCCCGCGCCGCCGCGGGGCAGGGCGCTCGGCGCCCTGTGGTTCGCGACGTCTGCCGAGGACTCGCGAATGCCTGAACTGTCCTGAGTGTGCGCTCCCGCCGGCGACCCGGGCAACGCAATTAACGTTGATCATTGACGCGCGTAACAGTGCGGCGAGATCATCACGGCACGCCGTGACCCCGGTCACAGCAACCCCTCGGTAAGGGAGCCGCACATGAGCGTCAACCCCGCACCCAGCACCGACGAAGAACGCCTTGCCCAACTCGGCTACCAGCAGGAGCTGCACCGCCGACTGTCCGGCTTCTCGAACTTCGCGGTCTCCTTCTCGATCATCTCGATCCTCGCCGGCGCCATCACGTCGTACGGCATCGCCATGAACGCCGGTGGCCCGCTCGCCATCACCCTCGGCTGGCTCTTCGTCGGCATCATGGTGACCTTCGTGGCCCTCGCGATGGCCGAGGTGTGCTCGGCCTATCCGACCGCCGGCGCGCTCTACTGGTGGGCGGCCGCGCTGGCCAAGCGCAACAAGGCCGCCTGGGCCTGGTTCGTCGGCTGGTTCAACTTCCTCGGCGAGGTCGCCGTCACCGCCGCCATCGACTTCGGTGCGGCGATCACCACCTCGGCCTTCCTCAGCCTGGCCTTCGACTGGGAGGTCACCACCGGGCGGACCTTCCTGGTCTTCCTCGTCATCATCGTCGTGCACGGCCTGCTCAACACGTTCGGCGTGAACCTCGTCCGGGTGCTGTCCGACGTGAGCGCGTGGTGGCACCTGGTCGGCGTCGCGATCATCGTGGGCGTGCTGGCGATCGTGCCGGACAACCACAAGCCGATCTCCGAGGTCTTCACCGAGGTGCACAACTCGACCGGGTTCACCTTCGCCGGGGCGAGCGTCTACGCGGTGCTCATCGGCCTGCTCATGGCCCAGTACACGTACACCGGATACGACGCCTCGGCGCACGTGGCCGAGGAGACGCACGACGCCGCCCGCGCCGCGCCCCGCGGCATCGTGATGTCCGTCGTCGTCTCGGTGATCGCCGGCTTCATTCTGCTCTTCGCGATCACCTGGTCCATCCAGGACTACGAGGGCGCCCTCGGCACCGACCTGGGCCTGCCGCCCGCGCAGATCTTCATCGACGCCGTCGGCCACGACACCGGCACGTTCCTGCTGTTCATCTGCGTGGTCGCGCAGTGGTTCTGCGGCATGGCCTCGGTCACGGCCAACTCCCGCATGTCGTACGCCTTCGCGCGCGACGGTGCGCTGCCCGGCTCGCGCCTGTGGAAGAAGGTCAACCCCCGCACCGGTACGCCGACCAACTCGATCTGGCTCTGCGTCAGCATCTCGATCCTGCTGGTGCTGCCGTCGCTCTGGAACACCACGGCCTACCTGGCGGCCACGTCGATCGCCGTCATCGGCCTCTACATCGCGTACGTCATGCCGGTCTTCCTGCGGCGGATCAACCCGGACTTCGAGCCGGGGCCCTGGCACCTCGGCAAGTGGAGCGCGCCGGTCGGCTGGCTCGCGATTATCTGGGTGGTGATCATCTGCGTGCTGTTCGTCCTGCCGACGGCCAGCCCGATCACCGCGTCCAACTTCAACTACACGATCGTCGCGGTGGCGGTCGTCGTCGGCCTGGCCACCGTCTGGTGGTTCGCCGGCGCCCGCAAGTGGTTCACCGGCCCGCGGCAGAACCTGATCGAGAAAGCCGCACACGGCGAACCGACGCTGCCCACGGAATGATCGGAGGGGCCGGGCGGCGTCGCGCCGCCCGGCTCGGCGAGGGAGGGGACACCCGCATGGATCTCGAGGAGCTCGACGTCTCGGTCGAGAACGGCAGCATCGACACCGTCGTGCTGGCGCTCACCGACATGCAGGGGCGGTTGCAGGGCAAGCGCCTGCACGGCCGCTACTTCATGGACGAGGTGGCCACCGGCGGCAGCGAGGGCTGCAACTACCTGCTCGCGGTGGACGTCGACATGAACACCGTGGACGGGTACGAGATGTCGTCCTGGGACAGCGGCTACGGCGACTTCGTCATGCGGCCCGACTTCACGACGCTGCGGCGGGTGCCGTGGCAGCCGGGCACCGCGATGCTCCTCGCCGACCTCGAGACGACAGCCGGCGACCCCGTCTACGCCTCGCCGAGGCAGATCCTGAAACGCCAGATCGACCGGCTCGCCGGGCACGGCCTCACGGCGTACGCGGGAACCGAACTTGAATTCGTCCTCTTCCGCGACTCCTACGAGCTGGCCTTCGACAAGGGCTACCGCGACCTCGTCCCCGCCAACCAGTACAACGTGGACTACTCGCTGCTCGGCACCGCCCGGGTCGAGCCGCTGCTGCGCCGCATCCGCAACGAGATGTACGGCGCGGGCATGCAGCCCGAAAGCGCGAAGGGCGAGTGCAACTTCGGCCAGCACGAGATCGCCTTCCGCTACGCCGACGCGCTCACCTGCGCCGACAACCACGTGATCTACAAGAACGGCGCCAAGGAGATCGCCTCGCAGGAGGGCATGTCGCTGACCTTCATGGCCAAGCCGAACGCCCGCGAGGGCAACTCGTGCCACATCCACTTCTCCCTGCGCGGCCGCGACGGCAAGTCGGCGATGCTCGTCGACGGCCCCGCCCACCTCAGCGAGACCGGCCGGCAGGCGATCGCCGGCCTGCTCGCGACGATGCGCGAGTTCAGCCTGCTCTTCGCGCCGAACATCAACTCGTACAAGCGCTACCAGCCCGGCTCCTTCGCGCCGACCGCCCTGCGCTGGGGCATCGACAACCGGACGTGCGCCCTGCGCATCGCCGGCCACGGCCAGGGCATGCGCGTCGAGAACAGGGTGCCCGGCGGCGACGTCAACCCGTACCTGGCCATCGCGGCGCTGATCGCGGGCGCGCTGCACGGCATCGAGAACGGCCTCGAACTCGAAGGCGAGTTCACGGGCAACGCCTACGAGGACGCGACGGCCGACCGGGTCCCGACCCACCTGCGCGACGCGCAGCAGCTGTGGCTGCGCAGCGAGGTGGCCCAGCAGGCCTTCGGCGCGGACGTGGTCGGGCATTACGCCAACATGGCGCAGGTGGAGCTGGACGCGTTCGACGCGGCGGTGACCGATTGGGAGTTGCGGCGCGGCTTCGAGCGCATGTGAGGAGGACTTCGCCGCGGCTCTGTGTCGGCCCCGGCCACCCCACCCCGCCCGACCAGGGGGCGGGCCCGATGCTATGCCACCGGAGCCGGCCGAGCCGGAGTTGTCCACAGGGGAGAGCGCGTGGGGTGCGGTCTGAGCCGGACACACCCCACCCCGCCCGACCAGGGGGCGGGCCCGACTCTAGGCCACAGCGGCCCGCCGGGCCGGAGTTATCCACAGGCGCGGGTGGGCTGCGCACGATCGGGCGAGGCGCCGGTGGGCTGGAAATGGGGCGGGGAAGGCACCGCCGGCTGGGCACGGGCGAAGGCGGCCTGGCGTGGTGGCCGGGATGAGGCGGCCTGGCGTGGTGGCCGGGATGAGGCGGCCTGGCGTGGACGGCCGGGGCGCGGTGCCCCAGCGCGGACGGCCGGAGAGTATGGGCGGCCGCGGTGAGGTGGGCGGGCATGTGAGGGCCTGGTGTGGGCGGCTGCGGTGAGGCCGGCCTGGCGTGGCTGGCCCGGGAGTGTGGGCGGCCTGGCGTTGGTGGCAGGCGTTGGCGGCAGGGGAGGCGCCCCGGCGTTGGTGGCCCGGGAGTGTGAGCAGCGTCCCTGGCCTGGGCCGCGCTCGCCTGCATTCAGGCGAACCGGCCGCCCGCCCGGAGCCGGCCACCGGGCACCGGCCCGGGTGAGCACGGCCCGGCGGGCGTGGCCGTCCACAGGCAGAAGCGGCTGTCCACAGGAGCGGATCCAGACGCCTCCGGGTGTGTAAAGATCCTGGCGGGAGGGCGATGTGACAACGACAACTGACGTGATCGACCCGGCGACGGGTGCGGTGTTCACCAGCGTGCCTTCGCTGGATCTGGCGGCGACCGATGCCGCCGTCGAGCGGGCGGCCAAGGCCTTCCCCGCCTGGCGTGCGGTGGCGCCCGGTGATCGGGCTCGGCTGCTGCGGCGGTTCGCGGCCCTGGTCGATCAGCATGTCGACGAGCTGGCCGAGCTGGAGGTGCGCAACGCCGGCCACACGATCGGCAACGCGCGCTGGGAGGCCGGCAACGTCCGGGATGTGCTCGACTACTACGCGGGTGCCCCCGAGCGGCTGACCGGGCGGCAGATCCCGGTGCCGGGCGGCATCGATGTGACCTTCCACGAGCCGCTCGGCGTGGTCGGGATCATCGTGCCGTGGAACTTTCCGATGCCGATCGCCGGCTGGGGGTTCGCCCCGGCGCTCGCGGCCGGCAACACGGTGGTGCTCAAGCCGGCCGAGCTCACCCCGCTGACCGCGATCCGCCTGGGGGAGCTCGCCGTCGAGGCCGGCATCCCGCGGGACGTGTTCCAGGTGCTGCCCGGTCCGGGCAGGGTGGTCGGGCAGCGGTTCGTGACCCATCCGGCCGTACGGAAGATCTGCTTCACCGGCTCGACCGGCGTGGGCAAGTCGATCATGGCGGGGGCCGCCGATCAGGTGAAGCGGGTGACGCTGGAGCTGGGTGGCAAGAGTGCCAACATCGTGTTCGCCGACGCCGACCTCGAGAGGGCGGCCGCCTCCGCGCCGGCCTCGGTCTTCGACAATGCCGGGCAGGACTGCTGCGCCCGCTCGCGGCTGCTCGTGCAGGAGTCGGTGTACGACAAGTTCCTCGGGCTGCTCGAGCCCGCCGTCAAGGGTTTCCGCGTCGAGGACCCGGCGCTGGCCACGGCCGAGATGGGCCCGCTGATCTCCGCGGGGCATCGCGCGTCCGTCGCCTCGTACGTGGAGGGCTCCGATGTCGCCTTCACCGGGCGCGCGCCGGAGGGTGACGGCTGGTGGTTCCCGCCGACCGTGCTGCTCGCCCGCTCGGCGGACGACCGCCACTGGCGCGAGGAGGTCTTCGGGCCGGTTCTCTCGGTGCTGCCGTTCCGCGACGAGGAGGACGCCGTCCGGCTGGCAAACGACACCGAGTACGGCCTGTCGGGCTCGCTCTGGACCCGCGACCTCGGGCGGGCGCTGCGCGTCTCGCGTGCCGTCGAGACCGGCGCGCTGAGCGTCAACAGCCACTCGTCGGTGCGCTACTGGACGCCGTTCGGCGGCATGAAGCAGTCCGGCCTGGGGCGCGAGCTCGGCCCGGACGCCCTGCTCAGCTTCACCGACGTGAAGAACGTGTTTATGGCGATGGGAGACCAGTAAGTGGAGCGTTTGCAGGACCGGGTTGCCGTGATCACCGGCGCCGGCAGCGGTATCGGGCTGGCCACCGCGCGGCGCTTCGCCGCCGAGGGTGCCAAGGTCGTCGCCGTGGACATCTCGGCGGAGGCGGGCGAGGCCGTCGCCGCCGAGACCAAGGGCGAGTTCGTGGCGTGCGACGTGTCCGACGAGGAGCAGGTCAGGGCGCTCTTCGACGGTGTGGTGGAGCGGCACGGGCGCGTCGACATCGCCTTCAACAACGCGGGCATCTCGCCGCCCGACGACGACTCGATCCTGGTCACGGGCCTGGACGCGTGGGAGCGCGTCCTCAAGGTCAACACGACTTCGGTGTTCTTCTGCTGCAAATACGCGATTCCGCACATGCAGCGCCAGGGCAAGGGGTCGATCATCAACACCGCGTCGTTCGTGGCGCTGCTCGGCGCGGCCACCTCGCAGATCGCGTACACGGCGAGCAAGGGCGGCGTGCTGGCGATGACCCGTGAGCTGGGCGTGCAGTTCGCCCGCGAGGGCATCCGGATCAACGCGCTCTGTCCCGGGCCGGTCGCGACGCCGCTGCTCATGGAGCTTTTCGCCAAGGATCCCGAGCGGGCCGCGCGGCGGCTCGTGCACGTGCCGATGGGCCGGTTCGCCGAGCCCGAGGAGATCGCGGCGGCGGTGGCCTTCCTGGCGAGCGACGACGCGTCGTTCATGACCGCTTCGCAGTTCGTGGTGGACGGCGGAATCACCGGGGCCTATGTAACCCCGCTGTGAACGTTTGAACGTTCGTTTCCACGGGCAACGCCCCTAACACACCCGGTGAGGGGTGAAGGGGTCGAATCCCCGCCCGCGCAGGTCGATCCCTGTGTAGGTGGGACAGATGGGCCCAGGGCGAGGCGTCACCTCCAGGTCAGGTGACGCCTCGCACCCCCCTTCCGACCACCCCGCCGCCGCCCTTGTGCGGAGTAAACACCTTCCTCGCACCCGATCTGCGATTGAACAGAAACATGATCTGGTTACGGTGGTCCGATGCGCCCGATCATCGGCATCACGACCTATGTGGAAGACGCCACGTGGGGCGTTTGGCGAGACCTGCCCACCACGCTTGTCCCGCACGACTACGCCGCCGCCGTGTCGCTGGCCGGCGGCCGCCCGGTGCTGATCCCCCCGGAGGAGGACACCGACGTCCTGCGCGTGCTCGACGGCCTGGTGCTCGCCGGCGGCTCCGACCTCGGCCCCGAGATGTACGGCCAGGAGCCCGGGCCGCACACGGTCGTACGCCCTGAGAGGGACAAGGCGGAATCGCGGCTCGTCCGCGCGGCGTTGGACCGGGACGTGCCGGTGCTCGGCATCTGCCGCGGCATGCAACTGTTGACCGTCGCCGCCGGCGGAAGCCTGCACCAGCACCTGCCCGACCTGCTCGGGCACGAGAAGCACCGCCCGGCGCCGGGGGTGTACGGCGAGCACGACGCCCGGTTCGAGCCGGGCAGCCGCATCGCCGAGCTGATGGGCGACGACCTGGCCATCCGCTGCTTCCACCACCAGGGCGTCGACGACCCCGGCACGCTCACCGTCACGGGCCGTGCCGAGGACGGGCTCCCGGAGGCCGTGGAGGATCCGGGCCGCCGGTTCGTCCTCGGCGTCCAGTGGCATCCGGAAGTGGTCCGCGACCGGCGCCTGTTCGGCGCCCTGGTGGCGGCCGCGACCGACGAGATCTAAAAGGTACGAGGAGGAACTCACCGCATGCGCAGGCCCCTGATCGGCATGACCGCGTACGCCCAGCAGGTGCAGTACGGCAGCAACGACCTCATGGCGGGCATGCTCCCCATGACGTACATTCGCGCCGTGCACGCCGTCGGCGGGCGAGCCGTGCTGATCACCCCGGACGAGCCCGGCACCGACGTCATCGAGTCGCTGGACGGCATCGTGTTCAGCGGCGGCGGCGACATCGACCCGGCGTACTGGGGAGCCGAGCGGCACCCGGAGACCGAGATCGACAAGGAGCGCGACGAGTCCGAGCTGCTGCTGATGAAGGCCGCCATCGAGGCCGACCTGCCCATGCTCGGTGTCTGCCGCGGCATGCAGGTGATGGCCGTGGCCGGTGGCGGCACGCTGCACCAGCACCTGCCCGACGTGCTCGGCAACGACCGGCACCGCGGCGCGCCCGGCACCGACCCGCTCGCCGCGGGCGCCGCCGCCTACGGCCGGCACGACGTGCGGGTGCAGCCCGGCTCGCGGTCGCACGAGATGCTCGGCGAGTTCCTCACCGTCAACTCGTTCCACCACCAGGCTGTCGACGACCCGGGCTCGTTCACCGCTGTCGGCTGGTGCCCCGACGACAAGGTCATCGAGATCATCGAGGATCCCGCACTGACGTACGCCGTGGGCGTGCAGTGGCACCCCGAGCGCACCAACGACCTTCGCGTCTTCTCGCGCCTGGTGGAAGCCGCGGCGCGGCGGTCGGGCGGCGGAAGCACGTGGGCCCCGGTCAAGGGCGCCGGACGGGAGGAGCCGCTCGCCGTGTGACACCCGTGGCACGGTGTTACGGTGCCTATCCGTACCGGCGGAACAGTCTCCGGCCGGTGAGTCACGCGGGGAGGTCCCCTTGGGCAGCGGTGCGGCCGGCGCCCTCCCGGCTCAGCTGCGCACCGCCTTCGAGCGCGGTGGCGAGATGGGCCGCCGGATGCTCGAGCTCGACTGGTCGGCGAGCCCGCTCGGGCCGCCCGCCGGCTGGCCGGCGGAGCTGCGCACGGCCGTCGCGATCATGCTCGCGTCCCGGGCGCAGATCTGCCTGTTCTGGGGTCCGCAATACTGCGCGCTCTACAACGACGCGTACATCGACGCCCTGGGCAGCAAGCACCCCGGCTACCTGGGCCGGCCCGGCAGCGAGATGTGGGCCGAGGCCTGGACGGTGCTGCAGCCGCTGTTCGACGGCGTGGTCACCGGCGACGAGGCGTTCTGGGCCGCCGACTACCCGTTCCGGTTGGAGCGGCACGGCTTCCTCGAGGAGACGTACTTCGACATCTCCTACGACCCGATCCGGCTGGACTCGGGCGAGGTGGGCGGGCTCTTCTGCATCGTCAGCGACACCACCGGGCGGGTGCTCGGCGAACGCCGCGTGCGGACGCTGAGCGCGCTCGGCTCGCGGCTCGCCGACTCACCCGATCAAGCGGCCCTGGCGGCCGAGGTCGTGGCCGTGCTCGGCGAGAACGCGGCCGACGCGCCGTTCGCCGAGTTGGTCCTCGACGACGCCGTCGGCCCGCACCCGGTCGTCCGCCAGGTGATCGAGAGCGGGCAGCCCGCCCGGGTGGCGCTGACCGAGATCGTCGAACGGCCGCCGGCGGACGCGGCAGCCGAAGCGCTCGTCCTGCCCATCACGGTCGGCACGGCCACGGCCGGCGCGCTGGTGGTCGGTCTGAGCCGCTATCTCGAGCTGGGCGGCGGCTACCGCGACTTCCTCGAGCTCGCCGCGGCGCAGATCTCGCGGGCGGTGGGCAACCTGCGGGCGTACGAGCAGGAACGCGCCCGCGCCGCGGAACTGGCCGCCCTCGACCAGGCCAAGACCAACTTCTTCTCGAACGTGAGCCACGAGTTCCGTACGCCGCTGACCCTGATCCTCGGCCCGCTCGAGGACGTGCTCGACGATCCGCGGCTGCCCGCCCTTCAGCGCGAGCGGCTGCTGCCGATGCAGCGCAACGGCCTGCGCCTGCTCAAGCTCGTCAACACGGTGCTCGACTTCTCGCGGCTCGAGTCCGGCCGCCTGCGCGCCGAGTACCGGGCCACCGACCTCGCCGACTACACGTGGCGGCTGGCCAGCACGTTCCGGTCCGCCGCCGAGCGCGCCGGGCTCGAGCTGGTCGTGGAGACGCCGCCGCTGTCGGCGCCCGTCTACGTCGACCGCGAGATGTGGGAGAAGATCGTCCTCAACCTCCTCTCGAACGCGGTCAAGTTCACCGCCGCCGGCCGGGTGGTGGTGCGGATCGGTGCCGACGCGGGCGACGCGGTGCTGTCCGTCGAGGACACCGGCGTGGGCATCCCGGCCGACCAGCAGCCGCTGCTCTTCGACCGCTTCCACCGGGTCACCGGTGCGTGGGCGCGCAGCCACGAGGGCACCGGCATCGGCCTCGCGCTCGTCCGCGAGCTGGCCGAGCTGCACGGCGGGTCGGCGAGCGCGGCGAGCGAGCCCGGTCGCGGCAGTGTCTTCACGGTCCGCGTGCCCTTCGGGACGGCCCACCTGCCCGCCGACCGCGTCCTGCCGGACGGCGAGCGGATCGCGCCCGAGTTCGACGCACGCCCGTACGCCGAGGAGGCCGAGCATTGGTGGACCGGGGACGAGCCGGTCACCCTGCCGCTGCCGCCGCCGGCCGGTCGCCGTCCGGGCCGGATTCTGCTGGCCGACGACAACGCCGACCTGCGCGACCACGTCGCCCGCCTGCTGCGGCCGCACTGGGACGTGACCACCGCGGTGGACGGGCAGGCCGCGCTCGAGCTGACCCGGCGCGGCCGCTTCGACCTCGTGCTGACCGACGTGATGATGCCGCGGCTGGACGGCTTCGGGTTGATCGCCGCGCTGCGCGCCGACGAGCGCACCCGCGACGTGCCGATCGTCGTGCTCTCCGCCCGGGCCGGCGAGGAGTCCGCGGTCGAGGGCCTCGGCGCCGGCGCCGACGACTACCTGGTCAAGCCGTTCTCGGCGCGCGACCTGATCGCCCGGGTGCGCGCCAACCTCGACCTCGGCCAGGCCCGGCGCCAGATCATCAGCCGGCTGCGCGGGCTGGTCGACACGGCCGCCGCGCTCAACACCGTGCGCACCACGGCGGAGGTGCTCGACGTCGCGGCCCAGCACGTGCGGGCGATGACCACCGCCGGCCGGGTCGTGGTGTCGGTGCCCGGCTCCCGTGCCGAGGTGGACGGCGGCGCCGCCCCGGGCACCCAGCCCGACTCGGTGCTGCCGCTGCCGGACACGTCCGGCGCCACCGTCGGCGAGCTGCGGGTGTGGTCGCCACCCGACGGCGCGCTCGAGCCCGCCGTGCTGATCCAGCTCGCCCGGCTGATCGGCCTGCGGCTCGAGAACGCCCGCCTCTACGAGGCCGAGCACCGGATCGCGAGCACCCTTCAGCACAGCCTGCTGCCGCAGTCGCTGCCCCGCATGCCGGGCACGATCGTGGCGAGCCGCTATCTGGCCGGCAGCAACGAGGCCGAGGTGGGCGGCGACTGGTACGACGTCATCGCCGCCCCGGACGAGCAGCTCGTGCTGGTCATCGGCGACGTGGTGGGCAAGGGTGTGCAGGCCGCCGCGGGCATGGGGCAGCTGCGGAACGCGCTCCGGGCGTACATCTTGGAGGGTTTCGACTGCGGTGAGGCCCTGACGCGACTCAACCGCCTGGTGGACAACCTGGGGCGCCGTCAGTTCGCCACCGTCGTCTGCGTGCGGTACGACCCGGTCACCCGCGGCCTGCACTACTCGTCGGCCGGTCACCCGCCGCCCGTGCTGGTGCCGCCGGGCGACCTGGGCTCGTTCCTCTACACGTCGGCGCTCGGCCCGCCGATCGGCGCCCTCGCCGACGCCGTCTATCCCACGCTGGAGACCGAGATGCCGGCCGGCAGCCGGCTGCTGCTCTACACCGACGGGCTGGTGGAGGACAGGCGCATCGGTATCGACAGCGGGCTCGCCGATCTCACCGCGGACGCCGCCAAGCCCGCCGAGCACGTCGAGGACCTGCTGGACGACTTGCTGGCCAAGGCCGTGCGCCGGACCCGGCGCGACGACATCGCGCTGCTGGCGCTGCAGGTCACCGAGCCCAGCGAGTTCGTGCTGCGGCTGCCGGCGGAGCCGGGGCGGCTCAGCGTGCTGCGCCGGCGGCTCGAGGACTTCCTCACCGGCAACGGCGTGCCCGACGACGACGTCTTCGACCTGACCGTGGCGGTCTCCGAGGCGGCGGCGAACGCGATCGAGCACCCGGTCGACCCGGTCGAGCCGGTGATCACAGTGGAGGCGTCCCTGGTGGACGGCGCGGTGGTCATCACCGTGCGCGACTCGGGCCGCTGGCGCGAGACCGCTGCGGAGGGCTTCCGCGGGCGCGGTCTGGCGCTGATCGGCGCGCTCTCCGAGCTGTCGGTGAGCAGATCGGACTCCGGGACCTCGGTGACCCTGCGCAGGCCGCTGTCTATCGCTCCTTGAGCCAGGGCTGGGTGGACAGACCGGAGATCTCCAGCACCCGGCGCACCTGCGCGGACGGGTGCACCACCAGGCCCTCGCCGAAGCGGTCGGCGAGCTGGAGCAGGGCGTGGATGGCGGCCGAGTCGAAGAAGGTGACCTCGCGCAGGTCGAGTGTGGCCGCGCTCGTGTTGTCCTTGGTCGCGGCCTGGTACATCGCGTCGGCGGTGGACATGTCCACCTCTCCCGTCACGGTCACGACGACCCGGTCGGCGCTCACCACTCCGGTCGCGGTGAAGTTCGGGTCGACCCCCTCTTGATCCACGAACACACGATTACACAGCGCCGGAAACGCGGCAAGAACCGGTTGATTGTGGTCAACGGACCTGTTACCGGGCCGGGCCCGCGCACCGGCCGCCCGGAGACCCCGGGGATAGGCTGGGCCTATGACCGTTCGTGCCCCCTTGGTGCCGGGAAAGCAGACGCCCTGGCGTGCGGTCCCGGCCCAGATCGTCCGCCCCGAGTACGTGGGCAAGAAGCGCCCGAAAGAGTGGCGCGGATCCCATGTCCAGACCGCCGAGACCATCGAGAAGATGCGGATCGCCGGGCGGATAGCGGCGCAGGCCACCCAGCTCGCGGGCGAGCACTGCAAGCCCGGCGTGACCACCGACGAGATCGACCGGGTGGTCCACGAGTTCCTCTGCGACCACGGGGCCTACCCGTCGACGCTCGGCTACAAGGGCTTCCCCAAATCGTGCTGCACCTCGCTGAACGAGGTGATCTGCCACGGCATCCCCGACTCGACGGTGATCGAGGACGGCGACATCATCAACGTCGACGTGACGGCGTACCTCGACGGCGTGCACGGCGACACCGACGCGACGTTCTGCGTGGGCGAGGTCGGCGACGAGGCCCGCCTGCTGGTCGAGCGCACCCACGAGGCGATGATGCGCGGCATCCGGGCGGTGGCGCCGGGCCGCCCGATCAACGTGATCGGCCGGGTCATCGAGGCGTACGCGCGCCGGTTCGGCTACGGCGTGGTGCGCGACTTCACCGGTCACGGCATCGGTGAGACATTCCATTCCGGGCTCTACATCCCGCACTACGACAATCCGCGGCTCGACACGGTGATGGAGCCGGGGATGACCTTCACCATCGAGCCGATGATCACGCTGGGCACCCACGAGTACGAGATCTGGAAGGACGGCTGGACGGTCGTCACCAAGGACCGCAAGTGGACGGCCCAGTTCGAGCACACGCTCGTGGTGACCGAGGACGGCGCCGACATCCTCACCCTGCCCTAGCCGAAGAGGTCGGCGAGGCTGCCGTCGACCGGGCGGCCGCGCGCGGTCAGCTCCTCGGCCTGCGACTTCAGCACCGAGGCCAGCTCCTGCACGTCGGCGCCGGCCAGGCCGGTGCGCTTGACCGCGTCGGCCTTGTTGCGGAAGTAGGTGCGGCTGAGCAGGCCGGCGACCAGCGCCGCGTGCAGCCGGGCCTCGGCGATCATCACGAGGGCGGCGTCGGTCTCGTACCACTCGGCGAGCCGCACCGCGCGGTCGTGCGCGGCCGCCGCCACCTCCCAGTCGTGCCGGGCCAGGGCGGTGATCTCGGGCGGCCGCGTCTCGGCGAGCCGGGCCAGGTGCGCGTCGCGCCGGGCGTCGAACCAGCCGCGCGGGTCGTGCAGCGCCCGGGTGCACACCAGCCGGTCGGCGATGAGCGGCCAGCGCGGCGTGAGGTCGCGCGCGTGGCGCATGCCCTCGTCGGCGGTCGTCACCTGGAGATCGACCAGGATGCCGTCGACCCGGCGCAGCGCGGGCTTCGGGCCGGCCGCCTGGCGGTACGTGACGACCTGGAGGTTGACGTCGCTGCCGTCGCGGTCGTCGCCGTGCGCGAGCGACCCGTACACCCCGATCGCCTGCACCTCGGCCGTCCACCGCCGTTCGATCACGTCCCGCAGGCGCACGGCAAGGCGTCCCCGGGGCGAGGTGAGATCGATCTCCTCCAGCACCCCGTCATTCTGTGGGATGAATGTGTACGCGAAAGGTCTACGCCGCGTAGCGGTAGAACGGACTATTCGGGGCGTCCCGGCCACGCCATCGTGGCGGGGCTGACCTCGGCGAGCCGGCGCCAGCGCGTCGCCCGCACCGCGGCCTCGGTCAGGTGTGCCAGCGCCGTGCCCCGGTCCGCGCCCTCGGTCGCCGGCAGCACCGGGCGCCAGGCCTGCGCCACTCCGTCCTCGACCTGGATCGCGAGCTTCAGCGCGGTCGCCCGGTCGGTCACCGGGAAGGGCAGCTCGTAGCCGGCCGGCGAGGGCGCGGCGCTCGCCTTGAGCTGCGACAACCGGCCGACGAGATAGTCGCGCTTGCGCCGGTGTGCCTGTTCGGCGGCGCGCGCCTCGGCGATGTCGCCGCTGCTGTTCAGGTGCACGCCGATCACGCCGTACGCGTAGATGGCCGCCTCCTCGGCCGCGAGGGCCGCCCCGAGCTGCTCGTTCACCGCAGCGCCTCCGCGTGCGTGGCCCGGCACGCGGCGATCGAGCCGAGCAGCCCGGCCCGGTCCGCGGGCGCCACCTTGCAGGCCGCCACCGCCGTCCTCTGGGCCGCCTGCTCCGCCTGCCGCAGCGCCGCAACGGTCGTCGCCGCGGCGGCGGCGCTCGCGCTCGGCGCGGGCGCGGACGGCATCGGCTCGCCGATCAGCCGGGAGAGCTCGGCGGCGTGCGTGCGGTGGTCCTCGGCCAGCGGCGCGAGCCGGGTGCGCAGGCCCGGCTGGGTGACCACGGCCTGGTCGTACGCGGCGGCGAGGGCCAGCGCCTCCGCGAGCACCGGCTCGAGCGGGTCGGGCGCCTTCGGCGGCTCGGGATCGTCGGAGTCGAAGAGGCCGCAGCCGGTCAGCGCGGCGGCGCCCACGCCGGCGGCCGTGCCGAGCACCCACCGGCGGCTGTGTCCCATGTCGCAACTCTGCAGCACCGCGCCAGTCAACACCATCCGGTACGGCCGGTGACCTGCGGATGGCGCGGAATCGGTGCGGCGGCGAACCGTCGATGCGACCGGCGCGTTACGCTCTGCGTCAGCCGCGGGGCGTTCGCCCGGCGGCATACAGTCGTTGCTTTGGATGCTGAGGAAAGGTCGAGGCCCGATGACGCAGCGTGGTCGCGCCGGTGCCCGGCCTGGAGGGCGCCCCGGCGGTCGCAAGAGGCGCGACGAGGCGGAGGAGCGGGTTCCCGCCGCTCCGCGCGTCGATCTCGCCGCGGCCCGCGCCCGGGTTCGCGCCGTCATCGAGCCGGTGATCGCCGACGCCGGATACGACCTCGAGGACGTGAGCGTCGCCCGCGCCGGCCGCCGGCACGTGGTCCGCGTCCTGGTCGACACCGACGGCGGGATCAGCCTGGACGACGTGGCCGTCGTCTCCCGCACGATCTCGGAGGCGCTCGACGCCGCCGAGGAGCGCGGCGACGAGGTCCTCGCGGGGGAGTACCAACTGGAGGTCGGTTCGCCGGGCGTCGACCGGCCGCTGACCGCGCCGCGGCACTGGCGGCGCAACCGGGGCCGGCTGGTCGCCGTGAACGGCGTGACCGGCCGGGTGATCGACACCGACGACGAGGGCATCGTGCTCGACGTCGACGGCACGCCGCGCGAGCTGCGCTACACCGAGCTCGGCCCCGGCAAGGTGCAGATCGAGTTCAAGCGGCTCGACGAGGCCGATTTCGGCGACGAGGACGACGACGACACCGACACCGACGATGGGGAGGGCGGGGAGTGAACATCGACCTCGCGGCGCTGCGCGCCCTGGAGCGCGAGCGGGAGATCCCGTTCGAGACGATTCTGGCGGCGATCGAGACCGCTCTGCTGACCGCGTACAGGCACACCGAGGGCGCGCAGGGGCACGCCCGTGTGGAGATCGACCGCAAGACCGGCGTCGCGTCGGTGCTGGCGCAGGAGCTGGACGCCGACGGCACGGTCGTGCGCGAGTGGGACGACACCCCGCACGACTTCGGCCGCATCGCGGCGATGACCGCCAAGCAGGTCATCCTCCAGCGGCTGCGCGAGGCCACCGACGAGCAGCACTTCGGCGAGTACGCGGGGCGCGACGGCGACCTGGTCACCGGCATCGTGCAGGCGGACGCCGCGCGGGCCGAGAAGGGCATCGTCATCGTCGACCTCGGCAAGATCGAGGCGGTGCTGCCGCAGTCCGAGCAGGTGCCCGGCGAGACGTACGACCACGGCTCCCGCATCCGGGCGATCGTGGTGCACGTCGCCAAGGGCTTCCGCGGCCCCCAGGTGACCCTCTCGCGGTCGCACCCGGCCCTGGTCAAGAAGCTCTTCGCGCTCGAGGTGCCGGAGATCGCCGACGGCACCGTCGAGATCGCCGCGATCGCGCGTGAGGCAGGTCACCGTACGAAGATCGCGGTGCACTCGACAGTGCCGGGCGTGAACGCCAAGGGCGCCTGCATCGGCCCGATGGGCCAGCGGGTCCGCGCCGTGATGAGCGAGCTGCACGGCGAGAAGATCGATATCATCGACTGGTCGGAGGATCCGGCCCAGTTCGTGGGCAACGCGCTCTCCCCGGCCAAGGCGCTGCGGGTCGAGGTGGTCGACGCGGCCAGCCGCACGGCCCGGGTGACAGTGCCCGATTTCCAGCTCTCGCTGGCGATCGGGCGGGAGGGGCAGAACGCGCGGCTCGCGGCGCGGCTCACCGGCTGGCGCATCGACATCCGGCCGGACAACGAGCCGGCTCCCGCGTCCGACCGCGATGCGGCGGAGGCGGGAAGCTGACCGGATACGCGTTGGGCACGTGCGAGGAGTAGACTTTCTCATGGTCGGCCCGACACGTCCTGACTCGGTCAGCGCACGTACTGACTTTGTCAGGACATGTGTCGGTTGTCGCAAGCGCGCGCCGGCCTCCGCGTTGATTCGGTTCGTCGCGGCCGGCTCCGGGGATGATCTCCGGCTCCAGCCCGATCCGGGCCGCCGACTGCCGGGCCGGGGAGCACACCTGCATCCTGATCCGGCCTGCTTCGCGCTGGCGGAGCGGCGCCGCGCCTTCGGGCGCGCGCTGCGTCTCACCGGTGTTGCTGACACCGGATTGCTGGCCGAGCACATCCGTACGGCATGGCCGTGCGGAACGACCGATGACGAGGCCACGGTGGCCCCGTCATGAACCCAGCAAGGTAGGACGACCCAGATGAGCACACGATGAAGTCCCTGAGATGAACAGGCTTCTAGTGCACGAGTGAGGTCGTTGCGGGTGCGCTCGCACGACCTCGAAGTGAGGAGTGCAGTGCCAGGAAAGGCCCGCGTACACGAGCTCGCGAAGGAGCTCGGGGTCGACAGCAAGACCGTTCTCGCCAAGCTCAAGGAGATGGGCGAGTTCGTTAAGTCCGCATCCAGCACCGTCGAGGCCCCGGTGGCCCGGCGACTGCGTGGCGCCCTCGAGGCAGGTTCCGCTCCCGCGGCGCCCGCCCCGTCCGCGCCCGCTGCCAGTGCTGCGCCCAGCGCGCCGTCCGCGGCTCGCCCGGCTCCGCCCGCAGCGCGCCCCCAGCCGCCCCGCCGGCCCGGTCCCGCGTCGAGCGCGCCCAGCGCCCCGACGTCGCCCGCGCCGTCGCCCGGCCAGTTCGCGCGTCCGAAGCCGCCGGCCGGCCGCCCGGGCCCCACGCCCGGTCCGGTCGCCAAGCCGGCGAGCGCCCACGACATCGAGGTCGCCGCGGCAGAGGCCCGTGCCTCGGCGCTCAAGGCCGAGCAGGAGGCCGCGGTCAAGGCCGCTCAGGCCGCCCGCACCCAGGCCGCCGAGCGCCAGGCGCAGCAGCGCCCGGCCGACGGTGGCGCCGCGCCTCGCGGCCCTCGCCCCGGCCCCGGCGCGGTCCCGCCGCGCCCGGGTTCTCCCGCGGCCGGCCGCACGGCCACGCCGGGCGCCCCGTCCGGCCCGCGCCCCGGCCCGGCCGGTGGCAACACCCCGCGCCCGCCGTCGCGTGGCCCGGGTAACAACCCGTTCGGCGTCTCCGGTGGCAACGCGCCCCGTCCGTCGCCCGCCTCGATGCCCCGGCCCAACCAGCCGGGCATGCCGCCGCGGCCGAGCCCTGCCTCGATGCCGCCGCGGCCCAGCCCCGCCTCCATGCCCGCGCAGCGTCCCGCCGGTCCCCGTCCGGGCCCCGGTGGCGGCGGCCGTGGCGGTCCCGGCGGCGGTGGCGGCGGCCGTGGCGGTGCCGGTGGCGGCTTCCGTCCCGGTGGCGGCGGCGGTGCCGGTGGCGGCTTCCGTCCCGGCGGTGGCGGCGGCGGTGGCGGTGGCTACCGCGGCGGTCCCGGTGGCGGCGGCGGTGGCGGTGGCTACCGCGGTGGCCCCGGTGGCGGTGGCGGCGGCGCTCCGGCCGGTGCCGGCGCTCCGGGCCGTCCCGGCGGCGGCGGCCGCGGTCGTGGCGGCGGTGCCGCGGGTGCCTTCGGGCGTCCGGGTGGCCGGCCGACCCGTGGCCGCAAGTCGAAGAAGCAGCGGCGTCAAGAGTTCGACAACCTGTCCGCTCCGCAGATGAGCTCCGGCGCTCCGCGGGGCAACGGGCAGGAGATCCGGCTCTCCCGCGGCGCGTCGCTCTCCGACTTCGCCGACAAGATCAACGCGAACCCCGGCTCGCTGGTCCAGGAGATGTTCAACCTGGGCGAGATGGTGACGGCGACGCAGTCGTGCTCCGACGACACGCTGCTGCTGCTCGGCGAGCACCTGGGCTTCAACGTGCAGATCGTCAGCCCCGAGGACGAGGACCGTGAGCTGCTCGCGCAGTTCAACATCGACCTCGACGCCGAGGTGGCGGAGGACCGCCTGGTCACCCGTCCGCCGGTCGTGACCGTCATGGGTCACGTCGACCACGGTAAGACGAAGCTGCTCGACGCCATCCGCAAGACCAACGTGGTCGCCGGCGAGGCGGGTGGCATCACCCAGCACATCGGCGCCTACCAGGTCCACTACGACCACAACGGCGAGGACCGGGCGATCACCTTCCTCGACACCCCGGGTCACGAGGCGTTCACCGCCATGCGTGCCCGTGGTGCCCAGGTGACCGACATCGTGATCCTGGTCGTCGCGGCCGACGACGGCGTCATGCCGCAGACGGTCGAGGCGCTCAACCACGCCAAGGCGGCCGAGGTGCCGATCGTGGTCGCGGTCAACAAGGTCGACAAGCCGGACGCCAACCCCGAGAAGGTGCGCCAGCAGCTGGCCGACTACGGCCTGCTCGCCGAGGAGTACGGCGGCGACACGATGTTCGTCAACGTCGCTGCCAAGCCCGGCATCGGCATCGACGACCTGCTCGAGGCGGTCCTGCTGACCGCCGACGCCTCGCTGGAGCTGACCGCTCCGGTCGACGGCTCGGCGCAGGGCGCGATCGTCGAGTCGCACCTCGACAAGGGCCGTGGTGCGGTCGCGACCGTCCTGGTCCAGAAGGGCACGCTGCGGGCCGGCGACTCGATCGTGGCGGGCGGCGCGCACGGCCGCGTCCGCGCCATGCTCGACGAGAACGGCCAGCAGGTGGCCGAGGCGCTGCCGGCTCGCCCGGTGCTGGTCCTCGGTCTCACCTCGGTGCCGGGCGCGGGCGACACGTTCCTCGCCGGCGAGGACGACCGCACGGTCCGGCAGATCGCCGAGCAGCGGCAGGCCCGCCGTCGTGCGGCCAGCTTCGCCAACTCGTCGACCAAGGCGACCCTCGAGACGCTCATGGAGCAGCTCAAGGAGGGCGAGAAGACCTCGCTCACCCTGGTCATCAAGGGCGACTCGTCCGGTTCGGTCGAGGCCCTCGAGGACGCGCTGTTCAAGATCGAGATTCCGGACGAGATCCAGCTCAAGGTCATCCACCGCGGCGTCGGTGCGATCACCGAGAGCGACGTGAACCTGGCGAGCGCCTCCTCCGAGGCGACCGCCACGATCATCGGCTTCAACGTCCGGGCCTCGAACAAGGTCAAGGAGATGGCCGACCGGGCGAACGTGGAGATCCGCTACTACAGCGTGATCTACCAGGCCATCGAGGAGATCGAGGCCGCGCTCAAGGGCCTGCTCAAGCCGGAGTACGAGGAGGTCGAGCAGGGCACGGCGGAGATCCGCGAGGTCTTCCGCTCGTCCAAGATCGGTCTCATCGCCGGCTGTATGGTCCGCTCCGGTCTCATCCGCCGCAACGCCAAGGCCCGCGTCCTGCGGGACGGCGTCGTGGTGGCCGAGAACGTCACGATCAGCTCGCTGCGCCGCTTCAAGGACGACGCGACCGAGGTCCGCGAGGGCTTCGAGTGTGGTCTGACCCTGAGCGGCTTCGGCACCCCGCAGGTCGGCGACGTGATCGAGACCTTCGAGATGCGCGAGAAGCCGCGAGTCTGATAGATCGGCGGTAAGGACGGCCCCTGCGCTCAGGCGCGGGGGCCGTTCTGCTGAAATGGCACCCATGTCCCGGTACGCCCTGCTCCTCGCTCCCTCCGCCAATCGCGTCTACGCCGATCAGGCCTCTCGGCTTGCCCGCGCCGAGCTCGCCGCCTTCGGGCCGGTGCTTTCGTCCGAGATCTCGGACCTCGACGTGACCCTGCTCGGCGGAGTGGAGTACCTGACCTTCTCCGGGACCCTCGGCGCGCGGGACATCGCGTATTTGTCGAACCTGTCGTCGGCGTACGCGCTGTTCGAGCAGGTCGACGATCTGCTGCGGCCGTTGGAGCTGACGCCGCTGGCCCGCTACGACAGTGACCTGATCACCATCCCGAAGTACGCCGGCAAGACCAACGAGCAGTTCACCAAGCTCGTGCTCAACCTCACCCTGCTCGCCTCGGCCTCGGCCGGCCGCATGCTCGACGGGCACCTGACCGTGCTCGACCCGCTCTGCGGCCGCGGGACGACCCTCAACCAGGCGCTCATGTACGGCTACGACGGCGTCGGCGTGGAGATCGACGGCAAGGACGTCGAGGCGTACAAGCTGTTCCTCCAGACCTGGCTCAAGCGCAAGCGCCTCAAGCACACCGCCGAGCTCGTGCCGGTGCGGCGGCAGGGCAAGCGGGCCGCGCGCCGGCTGGAGGTGACGCTGGCGGCCAGCAAGGACGACCACAGGGCCGGCGCCGTGCAAAAGGTCACCGTCGTGCAGGCGGACACCACGCAGCTCGAGGGCCTGCTGCGCGGCGGGGTCGCCGACGTGCTGGTCGCCGACCTGCCGTACGGGATCGCGCACGGCAGCCACGACGAGGGCGGCATCTCGCGGCGGCCGCTGGACCTGCTGGAACGCGCCGTGCCGCAGTGGCTGCCGCTGCTGCGCCCGGGCGGGGCGGTCGGCCTGTCCTGGAACACCAAGGTCGCCAGGCGCGAGCTGGCCGAGGACATCCTGCTCGCCAACGGGCTGGAGATCGTGCCCCAGCTGCCCCTGGAGCACCGGGTGGACCAGGGCATCGAACGGGATGTGCTGGTGGCTCGCAAAACCCGGTGAGAAGTGTCGTACCCCGGCGGTAGCCTTCCCGCTGATGTATACCGAAACCGCAGTGTTCGACCTGCTCCTGCCCGGCGACTCCCGCTCGCTCAAGCAGAAGCGCTCCTACGTCCGCCCGATCCTCGCGATGCTGAAGAAATACGAGGTCAGCGCCGCCGAGGTGGGCTTTCACGACCTGCACGGGCGGGCGCTGCTCGGGGTGGCGGTGGTCGCCGCCGAGCCCGCGCAGGCGCGTGCCGTCATCGACACCTGTGAGCACCAGGTCGCGGGCCGCCCCGAGATCGAGCTCCTGTCCGTCAAGCGCCGTCTCTACGGGGAGGACGACTAGTTCAGCCTTCCCCCTGGGTGGGTAGGCTTCAGCAGTTGGGCGGGGGCGGTTCGGACCCGCGGAAGCACAGTCGGAGGTGGGCGATATGTCGGACCCGGCCAAGACGCGCCGTCATGCTGAGCGCGTACGGGAGCTGGTGGCATCGCTGGTACGTGAGATCAAAGATCCCCGGCTCGGCATGGTGACCATCACGGACGCGCGGATCACCGGCGATCTGCGCGAGGCGACCGTCTACTACACGGTGCTCGGCGACCCGACCGAGCAGGCGGCCACCAAGGCGGCTCTGGAGAGCGCGAAGGGCATGCTGCGCAGTCGCGTCGGCCACGCCCTGGGCCTGCGCCACTCGCCGAGCCTCACGTTCGTGCTCGACAACGTGCAAGACCACGCCAAGGAGATCGACGAGCTGCTCGCCGAGGCGCGCCTGCGCGACCAGGAGGTGCAGCGGCTCGCCGCCGGCAAGCAGTACGCGGGCGACCCCGACCCCTACCGCTCGGACGACGACGAGGACGAGGACGACACCGAGCGGGTCGGTGCCCGCGAGGACCAAGGGTGACTGCGGTTTCCAGCATCCCCGGGGGCATGGCCCCCGGGGGCGTGCCCCGGCCGGCCTCCGCGTGGTCCTTCGGCGGTGCCGCGCCCGTCTCCGACGGTCTCGACCGCGCCCCGGCCGTGATCGGCGGGGTGGCCGACCTCGAGTGGGCCGCCGCGGTCGACGCGATCCGCGCGCTCGGCCCCGACGACGAGGTCCAGCTCATCTGCCACGTCAACCCCGACGGTGACGCGCTCGGCAGCATGCTCGGCTTCGCGCTCGGGCTGCGCCGGCTCGGCCTCACCCGCCTGCGGGCCACCTTCCCCGGCGACTTCGACGTCCCCGAGCCCTACAAGGGCCTGCCCGGCAGCGACCTGCTCGTGCCCGAGCACGAGGCCTACCGCGCGCCGGCCCTGGTCCTGATCTTCGACGTGGCCGCGGAGTCGCGGCTCGGCGCCCTGGTCGAGCTGCTGCCCGTCGCGCCGGTCGTGATCGTGCTCGACCACCACGCCTCCAACACCGGCTTCGGCGGCATCAACCTGGTCGCCCCGCGCGCCGCCGCGACCTCGGTGGTCGCCGAGGCCCTGCTGACCCGGCTGGGCGTGCCGCTCGACGCCGAGATCGCCGAGTGCCTCTACGTGGCGCTGTCGACCGATACCGGCTCGTTCAAGTTCGACCTGACCACGCCCGAGGTGCACGAGCTCGCCGCCCGCCTGATCGCTACCGGCATCAGCCCCGCCGAGATCTCCCGGCGCATCTTCGACACGCGTCCCTTCGGTGCTATGAAGCTCTCCGGCGAGGTGCTGGGCCGGGCCCGGCTCGACGCCGGCGCCGCGGGCGGGCGCGGCCTGGTCTGGACCTGGGCGACCCAGGCCGACCTGGAAAGGCACGCCCAGAAGCCGTACGTGCTGGAGTCTTTGATCGACCCCGTGCGCAGCGTCGCCGAGGCGGACGTGGCGGTGCTCGTCAAGGAGATGAAGGCGGGGGAGTGGGCCGTGTCGCTGCGCTCGAAGGGCGCGGTCGACGTCAGCAAGGTCGCGGTGGCCCTGGGCGGCGGCGGTCATCGCCTCGCGGCGGGGTTCACCGGCCACGGCAGCCCCGAAGAGGTCGTCCAGCAGGTCAAGGACCTGCTCGAGGGCGCGCTCACGCAATAGGCAGTTCCGGGCCCCGGGCCGGTGTCGCTTCGGCGACGCCGGCCCTTTTGTTTGTCCCGCTGGATGGGAACGGCGCCTCACTTCCCGGACCTGAACGATAGTTTGGGACCTGAACGGTGATTTGGTTTTGCGCGGTCGTGACCACTGCCCGCCGCGGAACCTCGAGCCACCCGGGCCCACCCGCCCGGGCAGCGTCGCCCTTGCCAGACGTCCGGCGATCCCGGACCGGCCCTCGCGACGCCCCGCTCGACCGACCTCAGGCGCGCCGTCGCGCCGCGTCTCCACCCACCGTGGAAGGACCACGATCATGGCTGCGAAGCAGAAGCCCCCCGCCACCGACGAAGCCCGCGAGGCCGCGCGCCGCGCCCTGCAGACGTCGATGGACACGCGCCAGTAAGCACCAGCGCCGTTTGCGCTCCTTACGGCTGGGCGGGCATCATGACAAACCATGAGCCCGCCTGCCCAGCCCTCTCCCGCCTCGGCGCGACGGATCGCCGCGCTGGCCCTGCCGGCGCTCGTCGTGCTCGCGGCGGAGCCGCTCTACGTGCTGGTCGACACGGCGGTCGTGGGACACCTCGGCGCCGTGCCCCTCGCCGCGGTGGCTGTCAGCGGCAGCGTGATGTCGGTGGCCGCCTGGTTCGGCGCGCTCATGGCGTACGGGACCACCGGCCGCGCCGCCCGCAGGTTCGGCGCCGGTGACCGTGCCGCCGCGGTAGCCGAAGGGGTCCAGGCCTCCTGGCTCGCGCTCGCGCTGGGCGCCCTGCTCGTCCTGCTGGCCCAGATCGGCGCCGGCCCGCTCGTGCACGCCCTGGCCGGCGACCCCGAGACCGCCGACGCCGCCGCCCACTGGCTGCGGATCGCGTCGCTCGGCATCCCCGGCCTGCTGCTCGCCGCCGCCGGTAACGGCTGGATGCGCGGAGTCCAGGACACGAGGCGCCCGCTCCTCTACGTCCTCGGCGCGAACGTCCTCTCCGCGGTGCTCTGCCCGCTGCTCGTCTATCCGGCCGGCTGGGGACTGAACGGCTCCGCGGTGGCCAACGTCGCCGCACAGACCGTCTCCGGCGGCCTCTTCGTCGCCGCGCTCGTCCGCGAGACCCGCGCGCTGCGCCCCGTCCCGCAGGTCATCGTCCAGCAGGTGGTGCTCGGCCGGGACCTGCTGATCCGCGGCGCCTCCTTCCAGGTCTGCTTCCTGTCGGCCACGGCGGTCGCCAGCCGCTTCGGGGTGGCCGCGGTCGGCGCCCACCAGATCGCGCTGCAGCTGTGGTTCTTCAGCGCGCTCGCGCTGGACGCGGTGGCGATCGCCGCCCAGTCGCTGGTCGGCGCGGCCCTGGGCGCGGAGGACGCGAAGACGGCCCAGGACATCGCCAGGCGCGTCACGATCGCCGGCGCCCTGGCCGGCGTGGCCTTCGCCGCCCTGGCGGCGGCCGGCGCGGGCGTGATCCCCGGCTGGTTCACCTCGGATCCGGCGGTGCACGACCAGGCCGCGATCGTCTGGCCCTGGTTCATCGCGCTGATGCCCTTCGCCGGCATCGTCTACGCCCTCGACGGCGTCCTGATCGGCGCCGGCGACGTCCGCTTCCTCCGCAACATCACCCTGGCCGCCACCCTGCTCGGCTTCCTGCCGGCCATCTGGATCGCCTACTGGCTCGACCTCGGCCTCGGCGGCGTGTGGGCCGGCCTCGCCCTGCTGATCGGCATCCGCTTCGCGGGCACGGTGTGGCGCTGGCGCTCGGCCCGCTGGGCAGTGGTCGGCGCGGAGCTCAAGGCGGCCCAGGCCGGCTGACGGCGGAGCGCGCGACGGGCTGGGAGCGGAGCGCCCGCGGCCGGACCCTAAGGTGGTCGGGTGAGTGCCGACGGACTGATTGTGGTGGACAAGCCCGCGGGGATGACCTCGCACGACGTGGTCAGCCGGATCCGGCGGCTGGCGAAGACGCGGCGGGTGGGGCACGGCGGGACGCTCGACCCGATGGCGACCGGCGTGCTGATCATCGGGGTCAATCGGGCCACGCGGCTGCTCACGTACGTGATCGGGTCGGAGAAGAGCTACTCCGCGACGATTCGGCTCGGGCAGTCGACGATCACCGACGACGCCGAGGGCGAGATCACGGCGACCGTGCCGGCGGGCGGTGTGACCGACGACGCGATCCGGGACGGGCTGGCCCGGCAGCGGGGCGAGATCGATCAGGTGCCCAGCGCGGTGAGCGCCATCAAGATCAACGGCCAGCGCGCGTACAAGCGGGTCCGTGAGGGCGAGGAGGTCGAGCTGCCGGCGCGGCGGGTGACGATCTCGCGGCTCGACGTGCCGGCCATCCGGCGGGTGGGCGACTTCGTCGACGTGGACGTGGAGGTCACCTGCTCCTCGGGCACGTACATCCGGTCGATCGCGCGGGACCTCGGTGCGGCGCTCGGCGTCGGGGGGCACCTCACCGCGCTGCGGCGCACCGCCGTGGGTGGCATGACGCTCGACGAGGCGCTCACCCTCGACCAACTCGCCGAGCGGGAGCCCGACGTCGTCACGCTCCCGATGTCCGAGGCCGCCCGGCAGGCGTTCCTGCAGCGTGAGGCCACCCCCGACGAGGCGCGCGTGCTCAGCCACGGCGGCCCGCTCGCCCCGGTCGGCATCGCGGGGCCGTACGCCGTCTTCGCCCCGAACGGTGACGTGCTCGCCATCGTCTCCGAGCGGGAGGGCCGCGCCCGCGCCGAGATCGTCCTGGCTCCGGCGTGACGCGTCACGCCTGATACGCCCGGGCCGGGGCGGGGCGCCGAGCCCGATACGCTGAGTACCGCTAACGGGCGAACACCGAAGGGGTGCGCGGACATGCAGCGGTGGCGGGGCTTCGAGTCGGTTCCGGGTGGCTGGGGCCGGTCGGTCGTCACGATCGGCGTCTTCGACGGGGTGCACCGCGGCCACCAGGCGATCATCGGGCACGCCGTGAAGCGCGCCCGCGATCTCGGGCTCCAGTCCGTCGTGGTGACCTTCGACCCGCACCCGGCCGAGGTGGTGCGGCCCGGGTCGCATCCGGCCGTGCTGACCGAGCCGGTGCGCAAGGCCGAGCTGATCGAGGAGCTGGGCGTGGACGCGCTCTGCGTGGTCCCGTTCACCAAGGCGTTCTCGCAGCTGTCGCCCGAGGCGTTCGTCCATGACGTGCTGGTCGAGTCGCTGCACGCGGCGGTCGTGGTGGTCGGCGACAACTTCCGGTTCGGGCACAAGGCGGCCGGTGACGTGGCCCTGCTCGACCGGCTCGGCACGTCGTTCGGCTACACCGTCGAGGACGCTCCGCTCGTCTCCGAGGACGGGCTGGTCTTCTCGTCGACCTACATCCGCAGCTGTGTCGACGCCGGCGATGTCCGCGCGGCCGCCGACGCCCTCGGCCGGCCGCACCAGGTCACCGGGGTTGTGGTCCGGGGCGATCAGCGCGGGCGCGAGCTCGGCTTCCCGACCGCCAACCTCATGACTCATCGGTACGCGGCGATTCCGGCCGACGGGGTGTACGCCGCCTGGTTCCTGCGGGGCGACGGCACGCGCCTGCCCGCCAGCGTCTCAATCGGCACAAATCCCACCTTCGAGGGACGGGAGCGCCGCGTCGAGGCGTACGTGCTCGACTTCGACGGTGATCTCTACGGCGAGCGGGTCAGCCTCGACTTCGTCGCCCACCTGCGCGAACAGCGCACGTACGACGCCATCGAGCCCTTGATCACCCAGATCCGGGAGGACGTGGAAGAGACCCGAGTGTTGCTTCGGTGACTGCCTGGTAGGGTTGACGCGACGCTGGACTACCAGCGAACGGTTCCGCGTGCCTGCCCGACGCCGCGGGTGCGGAGTCCGAGTCACTCGGCAACACAGAAGTTCGGAGAACATGGCGCTCGATCAAGAGACCAAGACCAAGATCATCGACGAGTACAAGGCGCAGGACGGCGACACCGGATCCCCCGAGGTCCAGGTCGCGATGCTGACCAAGCGGATCGCCGACCTCACCGAGCACCTCAAGGTGCACAAGCACGACCACCACAGCCGTCGTGGTCTGCTGCTGCTGGTCGGCCGTCGCCGCCGCCTGCTCAACTACGTTCAGAAGAAGGACATCCAGCGCTACCGGTCGCTCATCGAGCGCCTCGGCCTGCGCCGATAGCCTGACCCCGGGGGAGTGGCCACAGGGCCGCTCCCCCGAGCAATACCCACGGACCCGCGCGGTACGCAGGCAAGCCACCGGTCCTCGGTAGTGGTTCCCAGGCCCCAGTCCTGGGCACTTCGATCGAAGACCGGCAGCCTCCCACCGCGCTGTGTTGACCGCCGGGTCCTCGACGAAGGAGTACCGCACCACATGACAGAGCAGAACACCGCTCTCGGCACCGAATCTCGCACCGCCGTCATCGACAACGGGTCGTTCGGCACCCGCGAGGTGACTTTCTCCACCGGCCGCCTGGCCAAGCAGGCCGCCGGCTCGGTCATCGTCCAGCTGGGCGACACCACCGTTCTCTCCGCGACCACCGCGAGCAAGGCGCCGAAGGAGCACTTCGACTTCTTCCCGCTGACCGTCGACGTCGAGGAGCGGATGTACGCGGCCGGCCGCATCCCCGGCTCGTTCTTCCGCCGCGAGGGCCGCCCCAGCGAGGACGCGATCCTCACCTGCCGCCTGATCGACCGGCCGCTGCGCCCGTCATTCACCAAGGGCCTGCGCAACGAGGTCCAGGTCGTCGAGACCGTCCTCGCGCTCGACCCCGCCCACCCCTACGACGTGGTCGCCATGAACGGCGCCTCCATGTCGACCAAGCTCTCCGGCCTGCCGTTCAGCGGCCCGATCGGCTCGACCCGCGTCGCGCACATCGACGGCCAGTGGGTCGCGTTCCCGACCATCGAGGAGCTCGAGCGGGCCACCTTCGACATGGTCGTCGCGGGACGAGTCGTCGGAGACGGCGACAGCGCCGATGTCGCGATCATGATGGTCGAGGCCGAGGCCACCCCGAACGCGGTCAAGCTGATCGCGGCCGGCGCCACCGCCCCCACCGAGGAGGTCGTGGCGAGCGGTCTCGAGGCCGCCAAGCCCGCCATCCGCGAGCTGTGCCGCGCCCAGAGCGAGCTCGCCGAGGTCGCCGCGAAGCCGGCCGTCGAGTTCCCGGTCTTCCTCGACTACCAGGACGACGTCTTCCAGGCCGTGGCCGAGGCCGTCCGCGAGGAGACCGCCGAGGCGCTCAAGATCGCTGCCAAGCAGGAGCGCGAGGAGGCTCTCGACCTGGTCAAGGCCAAGGCGCACGAGCTTCTCGACGAGCGCTTCGAGGGCCGCGAGAAGGAGATCAGCGCGGCCTTCCGCTCGGTCACCAAGAGCGAGGTCCGTCAGCGCGTGCTGCGCGAGCAGGTTCGCATCGACGGCCGCGGCCCGCGCGACATCCGCCCGCTGAGCGCCCAGGTCGGCGTGCTGCCGCGGGTGCACGGCTCGGCGCTGTTCGAGCGTGGCGAGACGCAGATCCTCGGCGTCAGCACCCTCAACATGCTGCGCATGGAGCAGGCGCTCGACACCCTGGCGCCCGAGAAGTCCAAGCGCTACATGCACAACTACAACTTCCCGCCCTACTCGACCGGTGAGACCGGCCGGGTGGGCTCGCCGAAGCGCCGCGAGATCGGCCACGGCGCGCTGGCCGAGCGGGCGCTCGTGCCCGTGCTGCCGACGCGCGAGGAGTTCCCGTACGCGATCCGCCAGGTCTCCGAGGCGCTGGGCTCGAACGGCTCGACCTCGATGGGCTCGGTCTGCGCCTCGACGCTGTCGCTGCTCAGCGCCGGCGTGCCGCTGAAGGCGCCGGTCGCCGGCATCGCGATGGGCCTCATCTCCGACGAGGTCGACGGCAAGACGCAGTACGTCGCGCTGACCGACATCCTCGGCGCCGAGGACGCGTTCGGCGACATGGACTTCAAGGTCGCCGGCACCAGCGAGTTCGTCACCGCCCTGCAGCTGGACACCAAGCTCGACGGCATCCCGTCGGACGTGCTGGCCGGTGCCCTCCAGCAGGCGCACGACGCCCGCGCCACGATCCTCGAGGTCATGGCCGCCGCCATCAACGCGCCGGCCGAGATGTCGGAGTACGCTCCGCGGGTCACCTCGGTCAAGATCCCGGTCGACAAGATCGGCATGGTCATCGGCCCCAAGGGCCAGACGATCAACGCGATCCAGGACGAGACCGGCGCCGACATCTCCATCGAGGACGACGGCACGATCTACGTCGGCGCGACAAACGGCCCGTCGGCCGAGGCCGCCGTCGAGCGGATCAACGCGATCGCCAACCCGACGCTGCCGAAGGTCGGCGACAAGTTCCTCGGCACCGTGGTCAAGACGGCCGCGTTCGGCGCGTTCATCTCGCTGCTGCCCGGCCGCGACGGCCTGCTGCACATCTCCAAGGTGGGCGACGGCAAGCGGGTCGAGAAGGTCGAGGACTTCCTCAACGTCGGCGACAAGGTCGAGGTCTCGATCGCGGACATCGACCAGCGCGGCAAGATCTACCTCGACAAGGTCCGCCCCGAGGGCGAGGAGGCCCCCGCGGCCGCTCCCGCCGCCTCCGGGTCGGGCGAGGGCCGTCCGGCGCGTGAGCCGCGCGAGCGTGGCGAGGGCGGTGGCGAGCCCCGCCGTCGCCGGCAGCGCTCCGGTGGCGACCGCGGCGAGCGCGGCGGTGACCGTGGCGAGCGCCGCGAGTAACCAGCAGTGACAGCGACATCCCGCGGGTCGGCCGGAAGGCCGGCCCGCGTTTCTACCAAGACCCTGCAGGACGGCGTGAAGCGCACCGTGCTGCCCAGTGGTCTGCGCATCGTCACCGAGGCCATCTCCACCACCCGCAGCGCCTCGCTCGGCATCTGGGTCGGCATCGGTTCGCGTGACGAGACCCCGGCGATGTCCGGCGCCTCCCACTTCCTGGAGCACCTGCTCTTCAAGGGCACCCACAAGCGCACGGCGCTGCAGATCTCGGCCGAGATCGAGGCCGTCGGCGGCGAGACCAACGCCTTCACCACGAAGGAGTACACGTGCTACTACGCACGGGTGCTCGACGCCGACCTGGCGCTCGCGGTGGACGTGATGTGCGACGCGGTCGCCGACTCGATCATCGCGCCGGCGGACGTGGAGACCGAGCGCGGCGTCATCCTCGAAGAGATCGCCATGCACGAGGACGAGCCCGGTGACGAGGTGCACGACATCTTCACCGAGGCGATCTTCGGCGACCACCCGCTGGGCCGCCTCATCTCGGGGACCGAGGAGTCGATCACCCCGATGACCCGGGCCCAGATCAACAGCTTCTACAAGCGGCGCTACACGGCCCCGCACATCGTCATCGCGGCGGCGGGCAACCTCGACCACGCGACAGTCGTACGGCTGGTCCGTAAGGCCCTCGCCGGCACGGCGCTGGACACGTCGCCGGCCGAGCCCGCCGGTCCCCGTACCGGCTCCAAGCGGGTCCCCACCCAGCGTGCCCACACGGTCGTCCGCAACCGCGACACCGAGCAGGCCCACGTCGTGCTCGGCGGGGTGGGCATCGGCCGGCGCGACGACCGCCGCTTCGCCCTGGGCGTGCTCAACAACGTCCTCGGCGGCGGCATGTCGAGCCGGCTCTTCCAGGAGATCCGGGAGAAGCGCGGCCTCGCCTACTCGGTCTACTCGTACGCGAGCCAGTACGCCGACGCCGGGCTCTTCGGCGTCTACGCCGGCTGCGCGCCCGGCAAGGTCGAGGAGGTGCTCGACCTGATCCGCGCCGAGCTCGAGCGCGTCTCCGCCGACGGCGTCAACGCCGAGGAGATCGCCCGCGGCAAGGGCATGGTCAAGGGCGCGTACGTGCTCGGCCTCGAGGACACCGGCTCGCGGATGAGCCGGCTGGCCAAGTCCGAGCTGCTCCACGGCGACCTGATGTCCGTCGACGAGCTGCTCGGCCGGGTCGACGCGGTCACCGCCGACGAGGTCAACGCGATCGCGGCGGACCTGCTGGCCCAGCCGATGTCGCTGGCCGTCGTGGGACCGTTCGACGAGGCCGAGTTCACCGCTCGCTAACCTTGGACCCCGTGACGACGCTGGAGAAGCCGACGCCCACGCCCGAGGTGACACCCGGGCAGCGCCGCCGCCGGATCATCGGCATGCTGATCTGGGCGGCGGCGTTCGTCGGCTTCGTCTCCCTGGTGGGCGTGCCGACCAGCGACCCGCTCACCGCGTTCGGCTGGCTGTGGCTGGCCACGATCGCCTGGCGCAACTACCGGCCGTGGCGCGAGCACCTGCTCTTCCTGCGCGACTGGCTGCCGGTCGTGCTGCTGCTGGTCTTCTACAACGTCTCGCGCGGCTCGGCCGACAAGCTCTTCGCGCCACACGTCCAGTTCATGATCGACGCGGACGAGAAGCTGTTCGGCTGGCTCACCGGCGGCCGCATCCCGACCATCTGGCTCCAGCAGCACCTCTACGACCGCGACCACGTGCCCTGGTGGGAAGTCGTGACCACGCTGGTCTACATCTCCCACTTCCTCGCGGTGCCCACGGTCGCGGTCATCCTGTGGGTGCGCAGCCGCGGGCTCTCGTACCGCTTCATGCGCCGTTGGATCTTCCTCAGCATGGCCGGGCTGATCACGTACTTCCTCTACCCGGCCGCGCCCCCGTGGTGGGCCTCGGACTACGGCTACCTCCCCGAGCGCGTGGTGCGCTTCTCGTCCCGTGGCCTCGACGTGCTCGGCCTGCACGGCGCCGGCAACACCCTCAACGCGCTCCAGGTCGAGCAGTCCAACCCGGTCGCGGCGATGCCGTCCCTGCACACCGCGTACGCGATGCTGGCCGTCGCCTTCTTCCTGCCGATGGTGCGCCGGCGCTGGTGGCCGCTGCTGCTCGCCTACCCGCTGGCGATGACCTTCACGCTCGTCTACACCGGCGAGCACTACGTGATCGACGTGCTGGTGGGCTGGCTGTACGTGGCGATGACCTTCGCCGTCGTCGGGTTCGCGGAACGCTGGTGGAGCAACCGGCGTGGGGCTCGCGGCACACCGATCGAGCCACCGGTTAAGTTGTCGCAGTGACTGAACCGATCCGCGTGGGTGTACTCGGCGCCAAGGGCCGCATGGGCTCGGAGGCGTGCAAGGCCGTGGCGGCGGCCGCCGACCTCGAGCTGGTGGCCGCGATCGGCCGGGGCGACCCGCTCGACGCCGCGGCGGACGCCCAGGTGCTGATCGACCTGACCAACCCCGGCGCGGTGATGGACAACCTGCGCTGGGGCCTCGAACGCGGCATCAGCTTCGTCGTCGGCACCAGCGGCTTCACCGAGCAGCGCCACGAGCAGATCCGCGCCTGGCTCGCCGAGAAGCCGTCGGCCGGCGTGCTGATCGCCCCGAACTTCGGCATCGGCGCGGTCCTGATGATGCAGTTCGCCGCCAAGGCCGCCCGCTACTTCGAATCGGCCGAGATCATCGAGCAGCACCACCCCCGCAAGCTGGACGCCCCGAGCGGCACGGCAACCCACACGGCCCGGCTGATCGCGCAAGCCCGAGCCTCGGCGGGTCTGGGCCCGATGCCGGACGCGACCAAGGAGGAAGTGCCGGGAGCCCGCGGGGCGGACCTGGACGGGGTGCGCGTGCACGCGGTTCGGGCGGCGGGGCTGGTGGCGCACCAGGAGGTGCTCTTCGGCAGCCTGGGGGAGACGCTGACGATCCGGCATGACTCGCTGGACCGGGTCTCGTTCATGCCGGGTGTGCTGCTGGGGGTCCGCAAGGTCCTCGGCCGGCCTGGTCTCACGATCGGCCTGGACAGCTTCCTCGACTGATCGGCTCTCACCCCACACAGCGCCCGCCCTCCCCAGGGGGCCCCCGCCTGGACAGCGTCATTGTCCTGCGCCGTCGCAAGATCGTGCTGGTGGGCTGTGGATAACTGTGGTTGTGGATATCGGGGTGGTCGGCTGGGGCCGCCCTGTGGGGGTTGCGCGGCGGGGGATGGCGT
>NZ_BOMI01000009.1 GCF_016862115.1 Paractinoplanes deccanensis | reverse complement strand
TCCATCGGCAATTCCAGGCCGGTTGCGCGGGTTGGTGGCCATCGGCGGAGCAGCTGGGCAGGGTTGGCGACAGGAGTAGCGGCGTCAGACAGGGGCCAGCGCAGGGCAGCTCAGCGCGACCATCTCGACATAGCCAGCTCGGCCTCGCCGGCTCAGCGTGGTCGGCTCGGCGGCGAGCTCGGCGTGGTCGGCTCAGCGTGGTCGGCTCGGCGGCCAGCTCGGCGGCTCGGCGCGAGCCATCTCAGCGAGCCATCTCAGCGAGCCATCTCAGCGAGCCATCTCAGCGAGCCATCTCAGCGAGCCATCTCAGCGGGGCAGCTCAGCGGGGTAGCTGTGCGCGGTACAGCTCAGCGAGGTAGCCGAGCGCGGGTCGCGAAGCGCGAGGTACCTCAGCGGGGTAGCTCGCGCGCGGGGTGACGAAGTGAGCGGTAGCTGATAGCGCGGGGTGACGAAGTGCGCGGTAGCGCGGGGTGGCGAAGCGTGCGGCTCACGGCGACGACGCGACGAGGCGCCGGCCGCGCTTGTCGCGTGTGTGCTGTGCCCGGCAAGCATTACGTGCGTGGGCTGACGAACGAGCCTCGCCCCGGCACCGTGTAGACGAGGCCGCGGTCTCGCAGCGCGGCAATCGCATGGCGGGCGGTCGCGCGAGCCACTCCCCAGCGCTGCTGGATGTCGTTCTCGCTGGCGATGGGGGAGTCCACGGGCGCCTTGGCGATCTCCGTGGCCAGCTCGTCCGCGATCATCACGTAGATCGGGCGGGGTGTCCGGTGACGATACGGCTCCTGCGCTTCATCGCCCATGCAGCGAACGGTAGGCGACCACTCACGCGTAGATCCTGCCATCACCGTATATGTACGTACGTAGACGGGCCTGTGCGAGCTGAGTATGGTGGAGATACCGGAGGAAGCCAGCCGGCCCGCGGGGCTTCTTGACCCCGCTGGCAGCTCGGCCCCGACGTCCACGGGACGTCGGGGCCAGTAGTGCCGACTGTGCTTCGACGGTCTGTCCCGCAGCCGGGAAACCGCGGGGAGGTGCGCTCGTGCGGCCGGGCGGCACAAACCGCCGGCTAGCCGCCGCTCTCGGCGACGGCTGGTCGCGTGGCCGTTCGGTGGCGGAGCCACGCGATCGGGCGCACCTTCTCCAGCGGCAGGAAGCTCGTCATCGCCACCAGATGTGGTGCGAACGAGATGGTGATCATGGAGAAGGTCATCAGGTGGAAGGAATAGAAGAAGGCGACGCCCCAGTTTCGCCACTTCTGCGGCACCGCGAAGATGAGCGGGCTGAGCAGCTCGAACAGGATGATGCCGAACTGGGCGGCGATCAGCAGGCCGGGCACGACGGCGATGTGGTCGGCCAGCCAGGTGCCGCGGCGGATGATGGCCTGGGCCAGCACGGCGCTGGTGAGCCAGTCGATGCCGCCGAAGCGGAGTTTCGCGATCGCGGCCAGGAAGTACGTGCAGATCACCGCGATCTGGGTGACGCGCAGCGCCCAGCCGCCCTTCTCGGACATCTCCGTCGCACCGTGCCGGGCGAGGCCGGCCGTCGGCAGCACCGCCAGGGCGACGAGCAGGCCGACGCGGTCGTGGTCGACCTTGCCGTAGCTCATCGCGATGATCATCCACTCGAAGTAGAGCGCGAAGACGGCCCAGCCCAGGGCCCGGGGCGCCCGGCCGGTCGCGGCCGCCAGCGACAGCGCGAGGAGCAGCCAGAACACCGTCCAGACGAGCGCCGGGCCGGGAGTGGGCAGGTGCAGGAGCCGGCCGATCAGCAGCGGCTGGTAGAGCTCCGCCGGCGTGTTCGCGTGCGAGCGCACCCACGGCGTGAAGACGGTGAGGTCGAGCGCCACGAAGCTGTAGACCACCGTGCGGAAGGCGGCGATGCGGCCCTTCGGCACCGGCGCGAAGAGCCACCTCATGGCCGCGTCCACTCGGCGACGACCTCGTCGCGGTAGTCGCCGGTCGGCCGGGCGTGCTCGATGCCGTGCCAGCGGATCACGATTTTCACGGTGCGCAGGGGTGCGGCGCCGGGCGTGTGGGAGGCGTACGCGTCGGCGATGCGGCTCAGGCGGGACGGGTCGGTCTCGTACGCCTGCTGCTGTCCCTCGATCTCGGCCCGCCGGATGCCGCTGTTGCCCTCGGTGATGGCCACCGTGCGCCCGGCGGTGTCGACGCCCTCGACGCGGGTGTCCTTCGCGTCGCCGTTCGGGTCGGGTGCCGTCGAATACATCCGGAACGGGCCGAACGGGAAGTCGTCGTCGACACCCCAGAAGGTGCCGGCGAGCAGCAGCGCGCCGGCGACCAGGGTGGCGACCACCCGCAGCCGCCGGCCACGCACGGTTAGCTCATCCACAGCGAGACAACCTACTAGCCCTTGTCAGCCCCTTCGGCCGCGTCCCGCACGAAGTAGCGCTGGAAGACCACGAAGATGATCGCGACCGGGATCGTGGCGAGCAGCGCGGCGCCCAGCTTGAGCGGATATTGGGTGCCGGCGCCGAGCGAGCCGCTGACCAGGTCGGCCAGGCCGCGCGGCAGGGTGAACAGGCCCGGGTCCTGCACGGCGACCAGGGTGTGCGGAAACTCGTTCCACACGCCGGTGAACATCAGTATGGTCACCGCGATGAGGGCCGGCCGGGCCATCGGGAGCACCACCGACCAGAAGGTCCGGAACGCGCCGGCGCCGTCGATGCGGGCGGCCTCCTCGACGCTGACGGGCACCGAGTCGAAGAACTGCTTCATGATGAAGACGCCGGTCGCGTCGGCCAGCAGCGGGACGATGAGCGCGGCGTAGCTGTCGTACATGCCGAGCTGGTTGAGCACCAGGAACTTCGGGATGAGCAGCACCACCGGCGGCACCGCCATCAGGGCGATGAGCAGGGCAAAGAGAAATTTCCGGCCGCGGAACCGGAGCCGGGACAACGCGTAGCCGGCCATCGAGCCGAACAGCACGCGGGACAGGGTGACGACCACGGCGACGAGCACGGAGTTGCCCAGCCAGGTCGGGAACCCGGTGCCCTCGAAGATGCGTACGACCGAGTCTGTGGTGAAGGGCGAGGGCACGGGGGACAGCGGATGGGCGGCCGCGTCGGCCTCGGTCTTGAACGAGTTCGCGATCTGGATGACGAACGGGTAGAGGAAGACGATCGCGAAGAAGGTCAGGATCGCGTAGCCGAGGAACCGGTTGAGCAGTTTCATCCGCGCTCCCGGGTCAGCCATCGCTGGAACAGGGTCAGCACCACGATGATGAGGAACAGGACGAACGAGATCGCCGCGCCGGTGCCGTAGTCGAAGTCGCGGAACGCCGTCCGGTACGACAGGAACGCCGGGGTCAGTGTCGTCTTCGCCGGGTTGCCCTGGCTCATCACGTAGATCTGGTCGAAGACCTGCCAGGTGCCGATCAGGCCGAGCGTGACCACCAGGAAGGTGGTGGGCCGCAGCGCCGGCAGCGTGATGTACCGGAACCGCTGCCACCGCGAGGCGCCGTCGATCATGCCGGCCTCCTCGAGCTGCACCGGCACGTTCTGCAGGGCGGCCAGGTACATCAGCATGAACGTGCCCGAGGTGGTCCAGACGACCAGCGAGATGATCGCGCACATCGCCACGCTGGGCCCGGAGGTCCAGTCCCACCAGCTCAGTCCGAGCACCCCGTGATCGGCGAGCGCGGACGGCGGCGCGTTGACGTCGACCAGCCCGATGCTGTCGAGGAACAGGTGAATGACGCCGCGCGGGTCGGAGAACCACTGCGGCCCGCTGATGCCGAACACGCTCAGGATCGCGTTGATCGCCCCGCCGTTGGCGAACATGAACAGGAACACCACGCTGATCGCGACCGAGCTGGTCACCGACGGGAAGTAGAACGCCGAGCGGAAGAACGCCTTGCGCTTGTTCACGATCACGGCGAGGCCGAGGGCGAGCACGGTCTGGATCGGCACCACGAAGAACACGTAGTAGGCGTTGTTGCGGATGCTGGTCATGAAGTCCTGGCGGGTCAGGCCCTCGTCGGTGAACAGCCGGGTGTAGTTGCCGGCGCCGGCGAACGGCACGTCGCCGGTGAACGGGCTGCCCTGGCCGTTCCAGCGGGTGAGGCTCACCCACAGCGCCATGAGGATCGGCAGCAGCATGAACAGCCCGAGGACGATCACGACCGGAGCGACGAAGAGCCAGCCCGCGACCCGTTCGCCGCTCCTCGTGGAGGGAGCCCGTCTCGAGAGCGCCACGCTCAGCCGCCCAGGGCCGACTTGGCGTTCTTGTCGAAGCGCTGGAGGACGGCCTTCGGGTCGCCGTTCTGCAGGCCCTGGAGGCCGGCGTCGAGGTCGGCGAGCACGCTGTCCATCTTGGGCGCGTTCACCGGGCCTTGCGCGTATCGCGCGCCGGCCACGAACGGGGCGTCGTCGGGGTACTGCTGCTGGTAGGAGGCTTGCGCGTCCTGCCGGGAGGGCATGACGCCGAACGCCTTGGCGAAGCCGAGCTGCTCGTCGGCGGTGGTCATGGCCTGCACGAAGGCGACCGCCTGCTGCTTGAACTTGCTCTTGGCCGCGATGCCCCAGCACTGCGTGAACGAGAGCGTGCCCTTGCCCTTCGGCCCGGCGGGCAGCTCCACGACCTTGTACTTGATGTCGGGGAAGTCGGCGCTGAGCGCACCCTTGATCCAGTTGCCCTCGATGGTCATGGCGACCTTGCCCTTGCCGAACGCCTCGCCGGCCCAGCCGGCGTCGAGCGCCTTGGGATACTTGGCCAGGCCGTCCTTGAGCAGTCCCTGGACGTACGTGAGCGCCTGCTCGTTCTGCGGCGTGTCCGCGGTGGCCTGCTTGCCGTCCGGGCTGACCCACCAGCCCCCGGCCTGCACGAGGAAGGCGCCGATCCGGTCGCGGGTGTCGCCGATCGCGAGCGGGGTGATGCCCTTCGCCTTGATCTTCTCGGCGGTCGCCCGGAGCTGGTCCCACGTGGTGGGGACGTCCGCGTCGGTCAGCCCGGCCTTCTGCCACAGCCCGGTGTTGATCTGCAGCGCCAGCGTCGAGGTGTCCTTGGGCAGGCAGTACAGCTTCCCGTCGTACGTGAAGCTCTGCCGCAGATTGGGCAGGAAGGCGTCACTGCCGGCAAGACCTTGGGCGTACGGGTCGAGCGCGCCCACACTCGCGTAGTCGGCGAAGCGGGCCGCGTCGACGTAGAACACGTCCGGCGGGTTGCTGCCGGCGAGGCCCTGCCCGAGCTGCTGGACGATGTCCTGCGCGGGGATGATCGTGGCCTTGTTGCCGCTGCCGGAGGCCCATTCGGCGGCCGCCGCCTGCACGGCCTTGGTCTCCGCGTCGCCGGACGAGGCGATCATGATCTGGAGGTCGGCCGGGCCGGCGCTCTGCTGGGTCGTGGACTTGTCGTCGTCGAAGCCGCTGCCGCAGGCGCTCACCGCGACGAGCGACCCGGCGAGGACCGCGGCGAGCAGTTTTCGGCTGGTCATCGCATGTCTCCTCAGGCGTGGGGGATCAGGCCGTCTGGCGGAGCACCAGGGACGGCGGGAGCAGGACGTGGGTGGGAGCCGAGGGGGCGCGGCCGTCGAGCAGCTCGCGCAGCAGGTCCATGCAGCGACCGGCGGCCTCGGCGAGGGGCTGGCTGACGCTGGTGAGGCCGATCGCGCGGGCGACGGCCGTGTCGTCGAAGCCGATCACCGCGCAGTCGCGGCCCATCTCGCGGGCCGCCTCGAGCGCCCCGAGGGCGAGGGAGTCGCTGGCGCAGACGAGCGCTGTCGTGTCGGGCTCGGCGGCGAGCAGCCCGCGGGCCGCCGCGGCGCCGGTGTCGACGCCGTCCTCGACGCCGGCCGAGGAGCCGAGCAGGTGGGCCGCTCCCAGGGCGCGCGCCCAGCCCTCGCGCCGCGCGTCGCCGACGCCGGACCCGGCCGGCCAGCCGAGGAATCCGATGCGCCGGTGGCCGGTGGCGAGCAACCGCTCGGTGGCGGCGGTGGTCCCGGAGGCGTTGTCGACGTCGACCCACGAGTGGGTGTCGGGGGCGCCCCAGGGCCGGCCGAAGGTGACGAAGGGAATGTCGCGCCCGGCCAGCCACGAGGTGCGGGGGTCGCCGTGGTGCGTGCTGGTGAGGACGAAGGCGTCGAGGTCGTACGCGGAGAGCAGCTCCTCGTACGTCGCGATCTCGTCGTCGTCGCCGGCGGCCGTGTAGAGCATCACGCGGTATCCGGCGAGGCCCGCGGCGTCGGTCAGCCCGTGCAGGAAGCGGTCGAGCACCGAGCCGTTGATGCCGTCGTTCGCCGGCTCGATGCGCACGGCGATCAGCCGGGACCGGCCGGTGCGCATCTGGCGGGCCGCCTGGTTGACCCGGTAGCCGAGCTCGGCGATCGCCTCGCGCACCCGCTCGCGGGTCTCCTCGCGCACCACGTCCGGCGTGTTGAGCACGTTGGACACGGTCTGGCGGGAGACGCCGGCACGCCGGGCCACCGTGGCGATCGTTACCTTTTCCACCGATTCGTGCCTTCCAAGGTCTTGAACGATCAAATTCCTGGACGGCAGTATTGACTGAAAAGCGGAATTGGATCGTTCAAGTTGCGGGATTGTTTCCGAGCTTCGCCGTTCCCCCGCACCGTGTCAACCCCCGAGGAGATCGCGTGGCTCTCCAGCCCCTCCTGCACGACCTGGTCCCCACGCTCGCCGCGCCGACCTCGGCGCTTTCCGGGCCGGACGGGCAGATCCGGGCCGCCGGCGTGCAGGGCGTCTTCCACGCCGACCGCCGGATCGTGTCGCTGGCCCTGCTGCGCCTCGACGGCCGTGAGCCCGAGCCCATCGGCTGGTCCGTCGAGGACGCCGGGACGACCCGCTTCGTCTCGCTGGCCCGCTGGCTCGGCGATCCCGGGCCCGACCCCACCGTGCGCGTCGACCGGATCCGGCGGGTGCGCCCCGGCTCGGTCACGGAGGAGATCCGCATCTCGTCGACCGCGTCCGTGCCGGTCACCACGGCGGTCACCGTGGACGTCGAGAGCGACCTCGCGCCGATCGAGACGGTGAAATCCGGGGAGGTCCGTTCGTCTCCGCCGGCCGCGATCGACGTCCGCGTGGGCGGTGACCTGGACTGCAAGGTCACCCTCGCGCCCGGCCAGAGCGTCACGCTGCGCTGGTCGGCGACCGTGGACGACGCCGGCGCGGTGATGCTGGCGGGCCCGCGGGGCGACTTCGCGAGGCCGGCCGTCACGGCGTACGACAACCGCCTGGAACGCCTCGTCGCCCGGTCGGTCGACGATCTCGCGGCGCTGCGGCTGACCACCCCGGACGACGACGGCGACACGTTCCTCGGCGCGGGCGTCCCGTGGTATCTCACGCTCTTCGGCCGCGACAGCCTCTGGGCGGCCCGGATGATGCTGCCGCTCGGCACCGACCTGGCCATGGGCACGCTGCGGGTGCTCGGCCGCCGTCAGGGCGTCCGCGCCGACCCGGCGACCGGCGAGGCGCCCGGCAAGATCATGCACGAGCTGCGCCGCGCCGACACCGCCGGCTCGCTGCCCGCCGCGTACTACGGCACGATCGACGCCACCCCGCTCTGGATCAGCCTGCTGCATGACGCCTGGCGCTGGGGCCACGCGCCGGACGAGGTCGCCGCCCTGCTGCCGCGGCTGGAGGCGGCCCTCGGGTGGCTCGCCGACCACGCCGACCCCGACGGCGACGGCTTCCTCGAATACATCGACAGCACCGGCCGCGGCCTCGCCAACCAGGGCTGGAAGGACTCGCACGACGCGGTCCGCTTCCACGACGGCCGGCTCGCCGGCGCGCCGATCGCGCTGGCCGAGGTGCAGGGCTACGCGTACCGGGCGGCCCTGGACGGCGCCGCGCTGCTCACCGCGTTCGGCAGGCCCGGCGCCGCGCGGTGGGAGGACTACGCGGCCGCGCTGTCGGAGCGGTTCCGGGCGGCGTTCTGGGTCGACGGCGGCCGCTACCCCGCGCTGGCGCTCGACCGCGACAAGCGCCCGGTCGACTCGCTGACCAGCAACATCGGCCACCTGCTCGGAACCGGCATTCTCAACGCCGACGAGGAGCGCCGGGTCGCCGCCGCCCTGGCCTCCGAGGAGATGTCGGGCGGCTACGGCCTGCGCACGATGTCGGCCGCCGACCGCGGGTTCGCGCCGCTGTCGTACCACTGCGGGTCGATCTGGGCGCACGACACGGCCATCGTCGCCGCGGGTCTCGCCTCCGGCGGCTTCGCCACCGCCTCGGCGCGTCTCATCGACGGTCTGCTCACGGCGGGTGAGGCGTTCGGCTTCCGGCTTCCCGAGCTGTACGGGGGCGACGACCGCGCGACGCTCAGCCGGCCCGTGCCCTACCCCGCCAGCTGCCACCCGCAGGCGTGGTCGGCGGCCTCCGCGATCCACATCGTGCGTGCGATGATCGGTCTGGATCCCGACGTGCCGAACGGGGTCGTGCGGGTGCGCCCGATGCCCGGCGCCCCGGAGGTCCGCGGCCTGCGCCTGGCCGGCCACGCCGTGGACTTTACGAACGGCGAGGTGAGCGGCCTACCGAGCCGTCTGACGGTGACCTATCCGGCGTCCTTGCCGTAGAGCAGGTCGCGCTGGGCCTGGGGGAGCGAGCACGCCGCGGTGCCGCCGGGCAGCAGGTGGCGATGCTCGGCGACCCAGCGGTACGCCGGCCAGGCGGCCAGCCGCACCGGGCCCAGCTGGAGCGCGCCGCCCGCGAACTGCCAGGCGCGGCCCGCGTCGCGCAGCATCAGGGCGATCGCGTCGGGACCGGCGGCCCGCGCCCCGTCGGCGCCGACCCACTGGACCGCCTCCTCGCACTCCTCGGTGGTCAGCCCCAGCGCGTCCAGGTCGGCGAACTGCCAGGGGATCACCCGGGCGTGGGTGGGGATGCGGCGCTCGATGAAGTCGGCGCACGTCGTACAGAAGGAGCAGTCGCCGTCGTAGACGAAGGTCGGCGTGGTCACGCGCCTATTCTTCCGCGACCGCGACGTGCATCCGCACCTGGGGCACGAGCATGTCGTCCACGTCGAGCGCCCGCCCGGCCCCGTCCGGCTCCCAGCCGGCCGACGCCAGGAACTTCTGCATGGCCTGGTCCTGTTCGTACGCCCAGGCGACCGCGCGCGCGAAGCCGTCGTCGCGCCAGTGCGCGACAGCCGCGCTGAGCAGGCGGCTCCCGTGCCCGCGCCGCCCCCAGCGCGGCTCCACCAGCAGGTCGGTCACCGCGGCGACCTCGGCCGGCAACGGCGGCTCCTCGGGCGCGAGCGCCTGCTCGTCGGCGGGGCCGAACGCGGCGAAGCCCACCACCTGGGTCGCCGTGTCGCTCTGCTCCACCGCGATGAGCACCCGGTGCCGCTGCGAGGGCGCCGCCGTGATCGCCTCGGTCCAGCCGCGCGCCAGATAGCCGACGTCCAGGTTGGCCAGCACGTGCGCCGGGAACATCCGCCGGTACGCGGAGCGCCATGTGCTCAGCTGGATCCGCGCGATCTCGGGCGCGTCCTCGGGGCGAGCGGGACGGACGAAGCCGATTGCCATGCGGGGCAGCCTACCGAGGGCGGATTTTTGTCACACCCTTCGTCTACCGTCCGAAGGCGATGGCACTCCCCGAGATCCTCTCCGTCGCGCAGGCCCGCCGCGTCACGCTGGCCGCGCAGGGCTTCGCCGACCCCAAGCCGGGCGGCGCGACCGACCTGCGTCACCTGCGGCGCGTGCTGCGCCGGGTCCACCTCATCCAGATGGACTCGGTCAACGTGCTCCAGCGGGCCCACTTCATGCCGCTCTACAGCCGCCTCGGTCCCTATCCGGTCGAGCTGCTCGAGCGGGCCGCCTACCGCAAGCCCCGCGAGCTCTTCGAGTTCTGGGGCCACGAGGCGTCACTGATCACCACCGACCTCCAGCCGCTGTTCCGCTGGCGCATGGAGCGGGCCGCCGACTACGCCTGGGGCGGCATGGTCCGCATCGCGCGGGAGCAGCCCGAGCTGATCGAGCGGGTGCTCGCCGTCGTGCGCGACCGCGGCCCGATCACCGCCGCCGAGATCGAGCACGACGAGCCCCGCCGCTCCGACCACTGGGGATGGAACTGGTCGTCGGTCAAGCAGGCGCTGGAGTGGCTGTTCTACTCCGGTCAGGTGACCGCCGCCGAGCGCACCACGTCGTTCGCCCGGCGCTACGACCTGCCCGAGCGCGTGCTGCCCGCCGCCGTGCTCAACGCGCCCACCCCGCACCCGCAGGACGCGTTCCGTGCCCTGGTCGGGCTCTCCGCCCGCGCCCTCGGCGTCGCGGCCGAGCCCGAGCTGCGCGACTACTTCCGCCTGCCGGTCGACGGCTTCAAGCGGGCCGTCGCCGAGCTGGTCGAGGACAAGGTGCTGCTGCCCGTGCGGGTCAAGGGCTGGAAGCCGTCCGCCTACCTGCATCACGAGGCCCGGCTGCCGCGCCGGGTCAACGCCGCCACGCTGATCAGCCCGTTCGACCCGCTGATCTGGGAGCGCGGCCGCACCGAGCGGCTCTTCGGCATGAACTACCGCATCGAGATCTACGTGCCCGCCGCCCAGCGCCTCTACGGCTACTACGTGCTGCCGTTCCTGCTCGGCGACCAGCTCGCGGCCCGGGTCGACCTCAAGGCCGACCGCAAGGCCGGCGAGCTGCTCATCCCGGCCGCCTGGCTCGAGCCCGAGGCCGACCAGGAGGAGACGGCGGCCGCCCTCGCCGCCGAGCTGCACCGCCTCGCCGGCTGGCTCGGCCTGGAGCGCATCGCCACCCCGGAGCGGGGTGATCTCGCCGGCCCGCTGACCGCGGCGCTCAAGAGCGCCGCGGGTGTAGCGTGACGGCCATGAGCGCGCTGGACAATCAGCCGGTGCAGGGCCCGCCGGTGCCGCCGGAGTGGCTCGCCTACTACGCGCAGCCCAAGCAGGACCGCGTCACGCGTTTCGTGCAGCGGGTCTGGACGAGGTCCCCCGTCTGGGCCGCCCCCGTTGCCCTTCTGGCCTGCATGGGCGGCGCGGTCGGCTATACCTTGGCCACCCATCCCGCCGAGGCCGGCGCCGGTGAGCCGCCCACCTGCCTGCTCAAATACACGACCGGCTTCGTCTGCCCGGGCTGCGGCGGCACCCGCGCGGCGTGGTACCTGCTGCACGGCGACCTCCCGGCCGCCGCCCGCCACCACGCGATCTTCACGTTCGCGGTGCCGTTCCTCCTTTACATGTACGTGGCCTGGGCCGGCAAAAGGCTGTTCAACTGGAAGCTGCCGCAGCTCACCCTGAGCCCGGCGGTCCTGATCGCTTTTGTCGCGGTCTGGGGCGTCTGGAGCGTGCTGCGCAACCTGCCCTGGGCCCCGTTCACCGCGCTCTACGTCTGAGCGGGCCGTCCGATAGGTTGTGGGGTATGACGCACGACCCGCGACCCTTCGGACGGCTGTTGACCGCGATGGTCACCCCGTTCGCCCCGGACGGCTCCCTCGACGTCGAGGGCGCGGCAAAACTGGCCACCTACCTCGTCGACGAGCAGCGCAACGACGCGCTCGTCGTCAGCGGCACCACGGGTGAGTCCCCGACGACCACCGACGCCGAAAAGGAGACCCTGCTCCGCGCCGTCGTGGACGCGGTCGGCGACCGGGCCCGCGTGGTCGCCGGCGTGGGCACCAACAACACGGCGCACACCATCGAGCTGGCGCACGCCGCCGAAAAGGCCGGCGCCCACGGCCTGCTGGTCGTCACGCCCTACTACAACAAGCCCCCGCAGGCCGGCGTCGAGCGCCACTTCCTGACGGTCGCCGACGCGGTCGGCCTGCCCGTGATGGTCTACGACATCCCGCACCGCGCCGGCACGGCGATCGCCACCGAGACGATGTGCCGCATCGCCGAGCACGAGCGGATCGTGGCGGTCAAGGATGCCAAGGGCGATCTGACCGCTTCGTCCTGGGTGCTCAGCCGCACCGGCCTGGCCTACTACTCCGGCGACGACGCGGCGACGCTGCCGCTGCTGTCGATCGGCGGTGTCGGCCTGGTCGGCACCTCCACCCACTTCACCGGCGTCCTGGCCAAGGAGATGATCGAGGCGTTCGAGCGTGGCGACAACGCCGCCGCGCTCGCCTTGCACCGCCGGGCGATGCCGCTGTTCACCGGCATCTTCCGGGTGCCGGGGACCATGCTGGTCAAGGCGGGTCTCAACGCGCAGGGCCGCCCGGCGGGCCCGGTCCGCTCGCCGCTGGTCGAGGCGACCGGCGCGGAGCTCGACCAGCTGCGCCGCGACGCCGCGGCCGCCGGCATCACCCTCTGAAGAGCAGAAAGATAGATATACGCGAATGAGTCAAGCGCACGTGGATCTGGACGCGCCGCCGCCGCTCCCGGAGGGCGCCCTGCGCGTCATCCCGCTCGGCGGGCTCGGCGCCATCGGCCGCAACATGACGGTCCTGGAGTTCGACGGCAAGCTGCTGGTCATCGACTGCGGTGTGCTCTTCCCCGACGTGGAACAGCCGGGCGTCGACCTGATCCTGCCCGACTTCACGCCCATCCTCGACCGGCTCGACGACATCCAGGCGATCGTGCTCACCCACGGCCACGAGGACCACATCGGCGCCGTGCCCTACCTGCTCGCCCACAAGGCGGACATCCCGCTGGTCGGCTCCGAGTTCACGCTGGCGCTGGTCGAGGCCAAGCTGGCCGAGCGCCGCCTGGACCCGTACACGTTGACGGTGCGGGAAGGCCAGAGCGAGCGCCTCGGGCCGTTCGACTGCGAGTTCTTCGCGGTCAACCACTCGATCCCCGACGCGCTGGCCGTCGCCGTGCGCACGCCCGCGGGCCTCGTGCTGCACACCGGCGACTTCAAGATGGACCAGGTGCCGCTCGACGGCCGCATCACCGACCTGGCCGGCTTCGCGCGGCTCGGCGCCGAGGGCGTCGACCTGCTGCTGTCCGACTCGACAAACGCCGAGGTGCCCGGCTTCGTCGCCCCCGAGCGCGACATCGGCCCGGTGCTCAGCGCCATCTTCGGCAAGGCCAAGGGCCGCATCATCGTGGCGAGCTTCGCCTCCCACGTGCACCGGGTCCAGCAGGTCATGGACGCCGCCTGGGAATACGACCGCAAGGTCGCCCTGATCGGCCGCTCCATGGTGCGCAACATGGGCATCGCCCGCGACCTCGGCCTGCTCAACATCCCCGACGGCCTGCTGGTCAGCCTCGACGAGGCGACCCACCTGCCCGCCGACGAGATCGTCTTCATGTCGACCGGCTCGCAGGGCGAGCCGATGAGCGCGCTCGGCCGCATGTCCACCGGCGACCACCGGCACATCACGATCGAGCCCGGCGACACCGTGGTGCTCGCCAGCTCGCTCGTGCCCGGCAACGAGACCTCGGTCTACCGGGTGATCAACATGCTGTCCCGGGCCGGCGCCACCGTCGTGCACAAAGAGACGGCCAAGGTGCACGTCTCCGGCCACGCCCCGGCCGGCGAGCTGATGTACCTGCTCAACGTGGTGCGCCCCAGCAACCTCATGCCGGTGCACGGCGAGTGGCGCCACCTGCGCGCCCACGCCCAGCTCGGCATCGAGTCGGGCGTCGCGCCCGACCGGGTCGTGCTCTGCGAGGACGGCGACGTCGTCGACCTGGTCGAGGGCCACGCCCGGCACGTCGGCCGGGTCAAGAACAGATATGTGTACGTGGACGGCCTCGCGGTCGGCGACGTCAGCGAGTCGCTGCTCACCGAGCGCCGGATCCTCGGCGACGGCGGCTTCATCTCGGCCACCGTGGTGATCGACTCGGTGACCGGCAAGGTGGTCGGCGAGCCGAGCGTCTCCGCCAAGGGCTTCTCCGAGGACCCGGACGCGTTCAACCCGGTCATCCCACTGCTGACCGCGGCCCTGCACCGCTCGGCCGAGGACGGCATCACCGACACCCACCAACTGCAGCAGGTCGTGCGCCGTACGGTGGGCCGATGGGTCAACGACGCGTACCGCCGCCGACCCATGATCGTGCCAACCGTCGTCGAAGTCTGAGGCGTTTTTAAACCTTTCGCTGCTTTGCCCCGTACCTCTGGTCACCGGTGCCGCCCCCACGGCACCCGTGGCGAGGGGAGTTCTCCAAGATGCAGCGCAGACGGATCGCCGTGGCGGCGGCGGTCGTGGTGGCAGCCGGAGCGGCAGTGGCTTTCACGCTGCCGTCCATGGCCGAGACCACGCCGTCCGGCGAGAAGGCGGCCGGCTCCGGCGACGTTTCCCCGCGGATCCTCGCGGCGATGAAGCGCGACCTGGGCCTCGACGGTGACGAGGCGGCGGCCCGCCTCCAGCGGTCGAAGTGGGCGAGCGGGGTGACCGCGCGGCTGTCCGCGCAGACCGGCGCCGACTTCGGCGGCGCGTGGCTGGCCACGGACGGCGCCACCCTCAAGGTGGCGGTGACCGACCCGGACGCCGAGGCCGCGGTCCGCAAGGCCGGTGCCGAGCCGGTGCTTGTCAAGCGCAGCGAGCAGACCCTCGTGGCGGCCAAGGAGAAGCTGGACGCCGCCGACGGCGACACGGACGGCCTCACCGGCTGGTACGTCGACGTCGCCACCAACAAGCTGGTCGTGGTCGCCAAGCCCGGCGAGGTCACCGCCGCGAAGAAGCTGGCCCGCGCGGCCGGCGTCGCGGGCGACACGTACCGGGTGATCACCAGCGCGGCGACCCCGAAACCCCTGTTCGACGTGCGCGGCGCCGACCCGTACTTCATCGCCGTGAACGGCGGGACCGCCCGCTGCTCGATCGGCTTCTCGGTCGAGGGCGGCTTCGTCACGGCCGGCCACTGCGGCGCCGTCGGCGACACGACGACCGGCTTCAACCAGCAGGCCCAGGGCACGGTACGGGCGTCCACCTTCCCCGGCAGCGCCGACATGGGCTTCGTCGAGGTCAACGGCGACTGGACGCCCCGCGCGGTGGTCAACGACTTCGAGGGCAACGAACTCCCGGTCGCCGGCAGCACCGAGGCCCCCGTCGGCGCGGCGGTCTGCCGTTCCGGCTCCACCACCGGCACCCGCTGCGGCACGATCCTCGCCAAGAACCAGACGGTGGTCTACCCCGAGGGCGCGGTCACCGGCCTGACCCGCACGAACGTCTGCGCCGAGGGCGGCGACTCCGGCGGCCCGTGGCTCTCCGGCGACCAGGCCCAGGGCGTCACGTCGGGCGGCTCCGGCGATTGCACGGTCGGCGGCGAGACCTTCTTCCAGCCCGTCAACGAGATCCTGGCCGCCGACGACCTCACCCTGGTCACCTCCGGCGGTGGCGCCGGCGAGCCGTCCGCCGCCCCGCCGGCCGAGTCCGCGACCGCCTGCGCCGACCAGGCCGCCCAGCGCACCGGCACCCTCCAGGCCCGCACCGCCCAGGCCCAGCCCAACGGCGGCGCCTTCCGCTCGAACGCCGGCCGGCAGACCGCCTGCCTCAGCGCGGCCGAGGGCGCCGACTTCGACCTGTTCCTCCAGCGCCTCACCAACCGGGGCTTCCGCACGGTCGCCAGCGCCACCGGCGAGGGCGACAAGACCCTGACCTTCAACGGCCGCTCCGGCACGTACCGCTACGTCGTGGCGGCCACCTCCGGCAGCGGCTCCTACACGCTGGGCTTCAGCACCCCGTAAGCGCGCGCCGCCACCCACCCTGCCGGGTGGCCAGCGCCGATTGAAGCCGGAGGAGCCTTGGCTCCTCCGGCTTTCTCACGCTCCCGTTATCGTCCCGCGATCCCTTACCCCCGCGCTGAGCCCGACCGCGCCAAGCTGACCGCCGAGCCGACCGCGCCCCGTCCGACCGCGCTGAGTTGGCCGCCGAGCCGACCGCGCCTCGTCCGACCGCGCTGAGTTGGCCGCCGAGCCGACCACGCCGAGCCGACCACGCTGAGTCGGCGAGGCCGAGCTGGCTATGTCGAGATGGCCGCGCTGAGCTGCCCTGCGCTGGCCCCTGTATGACGCCGCTACTCCTGTCGCCAACCCTGCCCAGCTGTTCCGCCGATGGCCACCAACCCGCGCGACCGGCCTGGAATTGCCGATGAACCAACAACGAAGCGTGCCTGCGTGACCGATCTGCCCTGCCCGCACCACAGCGCGGCAGCGAACAACGACCCCAACGGCCGCAAGGGGACCACCCACGCCGACCCCGTTGCCGGCGGCGAGGGACCACCGACTGGCCGTCACCGGACACCACGCAAGGGGGAGGGCCGGGGGTGCGCACTCTCGACGTAAAAGTGCTCCTCAGTCGTGAGTGCGCACCCCCGGCCCTCCACCGTCCACCGTGAGAAAGCCCAACCCGCCCAGCCGACGGCATCCCCGGCCGCGCAAGTCCCAGAGGGCGGCCCCAGCCGACCATCCCGATATCCACAATCACGGTTATCCACAGCCCACCAGCACGATCTTGCGATCGCGCGCGACAATGACGCTGTTCAGGCGGGGGCCCCCTTGGGAGGGCGGGCGCTGTGTGAGTGAGAGCGGATCAGTCGGTGGGCTCGCGAAGTGCCCCCACGGCATCAGCAAGCTGGCACCCCGTAGCAACCCCGCAAATCACCACCTGATCAAGCTGCTCAGGCGTAACCCCCCGCTCCCAATCAGCGATCACTTCCCCCACCACGTTCACCGTCCCGTCGTCCGACACGTGCACATACGCCTTCGGCCACAGCTGATCGTGGTTCCACGCATTGCAGAACTCGTACAAGCGCATCACGTCGTCCATCCCGAAGACGTGCCGCACCATCGCCCGGATCTGGAGCATCTCCTTCTGCTCCCCGATCCGGAAGAAATAGATCAGGTTGCCTTGGAAGTTCCCGCCGATGTCCCCGTCGGCGTCGGTGAAGTAGGTGAAGCCGCGCGCGTCCAGCGCGGCGGTGATCATGTCTTGAGTCAGCGGCTGCACCTGTTGATCTTAGTTCGTCCCGGTGCGCCTCCGGGATTCATGAGCTTCGCGGCGTTACGGTGTGACCATGGCGGGCCGTACCTCTCCGGCGAGCCGGGGTCGCGCCGCGTCCACGCCGCGCGGCGCCGCGACCAGTCGTGCCCGGCAACCGGCCGCACGGCAACCTGCTCGGCAGCCTTCGCGGCAGCCCGCCCGCAAGTCGACCCGTCCGGCCGCCCGCTCTCGGTCGGCGAGCCGCGCCCGGCCCACGCTCGGCGCCGCTCTCGCCACCGGTGTCGGCCGCGGCCTGGGCGCCGTCTGGATGGGTCTCGCGCACAGCGTCGGCTGGGTCGCCCGGGGTGTCGGCCGGCAGGCCGCCACCGCCAAGGACATCGACCCGGAGCATCGCCGCGACGGTGCCGGCCTGCTCATGCTGGGCCTCGCCATCCTCGTCGGGGTCGCCGTCTGGGCGAACAGCGCCGGCCCGGTCGGCAAGTGGCTGGCCGATTCGGTGCATCTTTTCTTCGGCGGCCTCGCCGTCCTGTTGCCTCTGCTTCTGCTCTACGGCGCCGTCCGGCTCATGCGCAAGCCGGCCGACCCGGAGCATCGGGGCCGGTCGCTCGTCGGCTGGAGCGCGATCATCATCGCCACGGCCTCGCTGCTGCACATCTCGGAGGATCCGAGCAACGATGTCGCGATGACCCGGGCGGGCGGCCTGCTCGGGTTCGGGTTCGGCGCCCTGCTCGAGCGCGCGGTCACCGCGTGGGTCGCCGTGCCGCTGCTGGTGCTGCTCTTCGTCTTCGGCCTGCTGGTGGTCACCGCCACGCCGATCAACAAGATCCCCGAGCGGGTGCTGCTGCTCGTCGACGTTCTGACCGGCCGTTCGACCGAGCGGGACCCGCTGCCCTCGCCCGACATGGGCGATGTGGGCGACGATGACGAGGACGAGGAGGAGCCGCCGAAGAAGCGCCGCCCCTCGCGTCGCCGGCAGGGCTCGCTGGCGGACATCGGCCTGGCCGACCCGGCCGACGAGCCGGTTGTCGAGGAGGACGACTTCCTCCTGCACGACACGGTCCCCGTTCCCAAGGTGCCGGCGAGCCGCAAGAAGCCGGAGCCGCCCGAGCACACGCCCGACCCGCCCACGCGTGCCGAGCAGCTGGAGATCACCTCCGTGGAGGGCGACTACCGCCTTCCGCCCCCGGCGCTGCTGGGCAAGGGTGCCCCGCCGAAGTCCCGCAGCCGCGCCAACGACGAAATCATGGCCGCGCTGACCGGGGTGTTCGAGCAGTTCAACGTCGACGCGGTGGTCACCGGTTTCACGCGGGGACCGACGGTCACGCGGTACGAGGTGGAGGTCGGCCCCGGCGTCAAGGTCGAGCGGATCACCCAGCTCTCCCGCAACATCGCGTACGCGGTGAAGTCGCCGGACGTGCGCATCCTCAGCCCGATCCCGGGCAAGAGCGCGGTCGGCGTCGAGATCCCGAACACCGACCCGGAGAACGTGTCGCTCGGCGACGTGCTCCGGTCGCGGGCCGCCACCGCCGATCATCACCCGATGCTGGTCGCCCTGGGCAAGGACATCGAGGGCGGCTTCGTGGTCGCCAACCTGGCGAAGATGCCGCACATCCTCATCGCGGGTGCCACCGGCGCGGGTAAGAGCTCGTGCCTCAACTCGCTGCTGGTGTCGCTGCTGACGCGCGCGACGCCGGACGAGGTGCGGCTGCTGCTGGTCGACCCCAAGCGGGTGGAGATGACCGCGTACGAGGGCATCCCGCACCTCGTCACGCCGATCATCACGAACCCGAAGAAGGCCGCCGACGCGCTCGAGTGGGTCGTCCGCGAGATGGACATGCGGTACGACGACCTGGCCGCCAACGGTGTCCGCCACATCGACGACTTCAACCGCAAGGTCCGCAACGGCGAGATCACCGCACCGCCGGGCAGCGAGCGCGTCATGAAGCCGTACCCCTATCTGCTCGTGATCATCGACGAGCTCGCCGACCTCATGATGGTGGCGCCGCGCGACGTGGAGGACTCGGTCGTCCGCATCACGCAGCTCGCCCGTGCCGCCGGCATCCACCTGGTGCTGGCCACGCAGCGCCCGTCGGTCGACGTCGTCACCGGCCTGATCAAGGCGAACGTGCCGTCGCGTCTCGCGTTCGCGACCAGTTCGCTCGCCGACAGCCGGGTCATCCTGGACCAGCCGGGCGCCGAGAAGCTGCTCGGCCGCGGTGACGGCCTGTTCCTGCCGATGGGCGCGTCGAAGCCGACCCGCATCCAGGGCGCGTGGGTCGACGAGAAAGAGATCCACGCGGTCGTCAAGTTCTGCAAGGACCAGCGGGAGCCGGAGTTCCGCGAGGACGTCACCGAGGCCCCGCCGAGCAAGAAGAAGCAGATCGACGAGGAGATCGGCGACGACCTGGAGCTGCTGATCCAGGCGATCGAGCTGGTGGTGACGAGCCAGTTCGGCTCGACGTCGATGCTTCAGCGCAAGCTGCGGGTGGGCTTCGCCAAGGCCGGCCGCCTCATGGACCTCATGGAGACCCGCGGCATCGTGGGCCCCTCCGAGGGCAGCAAGGCGCGCGACGTCCTGATCAAGCCGGACGAGCTGGAAGAGGCCCTGGCCTCCCTGCGCCTCGACGACTGAGCGACAATCTCCCGTCGACGGTTCCCCTCGATCGACGGACGGCAGATGCATGTGACAACCCGGGCCCGGCGGCCGGCCATCGTGACGCTGGCCTGCGCCATGCTGTCGGCGGGCGGGGCGCTGTTCGCCGCCGAGGTGAAGCTCTCGGGCGACAAGTACTTCACCGGCCTGCGCACCTACGAGCAGGCGATCAGGGACGGCGTCATCGAGAACGACACGGCGTGGGCCGCGGTCGGCGTCACCATCCACTGGGCCATGACGGTCGTCGGCGTCTTCGCCGGAGCCGCCTTGGTGGTGCTGGCCGCCCTCGCGTTCTCCGGCCGGTCCTGGGCCCGCGCCGTCAGCTGGGTCTTCGGGCTGCCGGTGCTGCTCTGGTACGGAATCGTCGCGATCCTCAACTTCCCCGTGCTCTCGGTCTCCGGCGGCGGGGGCGACCCGGACCCGGGCTCCGCGGCGCTGGCCCGGAGCTTCGAGCAGGCGTGGCCGTCGTGGCGGGACACCCTCGACGTCGTTCTCATGGTGGCGGTCTCGGTGCTGCTGATCGCCGCCCTGGTGTGTCAGACGGTCCCGGCCGCCGACGCGTACTTCAGGAAGGACGGGCGGGCCTAGCTCGCCCGGGGCTTCGGCGGGCGCTGGCGTGGGCGGGAGCGAAGGGCGTTCCCCGGTTCGCCGGATCGGGTCAGCGAGCGCCGCGACATCGCCGGCGGGGTGCGGTGGGCCGTCTTCGGCGCCCAGAGGGTCGGGCGCGTCTCGGCCTCCGGTGCGGTGACGGCCGGGTCGGGGACGAACGCCTCGCTGAGCAGGCGGTAGCCAACGATGATCAGGGCGGCGAGCATCAGGCTTGCCGGGATCACGTCCGGCAGCATCAGGGAGTTGCGGCCGAACAGATAGGGCTCGTACGACAGCAACGAGCTCGCCTGCACCAGCAGCGGCACGTACCACAGGCGCGGCCGGTAGACGGCGAGCACCAGCGTCATCACGTCGGCCAGGTAGAAGTAGCGCTCGTGCATGCCGGGCAGCGCGAACGGCACCAGGATCGCGAACAGGGCCGCCGCCGTGACCACCCGTTCGGGCGTCATCTTGCAGGCGCGGGCGACCAGCACATAGAGGACTCCCACCACCAGCGCGGCACAGAACAGATAGCCCAGCATCCGTACGGTGTCCTCGCGCGTCGTGGCGGGGATGAAGGCGAAGACGTTCGGGGCGCGCAGGCTCAGCTCGGGCACGTTGCGCGCCTGCCGGCTCATGTCGTAGATCGTGAGCAGCTCGATCGGGTTGCGGCCGAACGCGATCGCCGGCAGGTCGAGCAGCAGGAAGGCGGCGGGGGCGGCGAGCAGCGTACGCCAGGGAATGTGCCCGGCGAACGCGAGCAGCAGCACCAGCGGAAGGATGAAGACGCCCTGCGGCTTGATCGCCACCGCGACCCCGCAGAGGGCGACGCCCCACCACGGCTTGCCGCGCAGCAGGTAGTAGACGCCCGCCAGCGCCGCGCCGGCCCACGCCGCGTCCATCTGGCCGTAGAACGACGAGTTGATGGCCACGGTCGGCAGCAGCACCATGACCAGCGCCGCGGCGATCGGGATCCGGCTGCCCGGCCATCGCAGGGCGACGACCCGGTAGGTGAAGAAGGCCAGGAGGACGTCGAAGACGATCCACAGGGCCTTGAGCTTGAAGATCAGCGGGCCGGGCAGGTAGAGGCCGATCGCCAGCAGGTAGACGAACGGCGCGTTGTAGTTGCCGATCTCGGTGCCGATCCCGCGCCAGCCGCCGGCCCGGCCGAGCTGGTTGTGCCACTGGCGGAAGATGTTCATGTCGTTGGTCATCTCGGGCAGCGACACCCAGCGGATCAGGATGGCGAGCACGACGAGGGCCGCGAGGAGCAGCGCTTCCGCCTGTGGCGAGGGCTTTCCGGCTTTAGGCATGGTGCTCGGGGGTACGGTCGCCAGGTGAACGCAAGGTGAACTGCGGGTGAACGAAAGTGCGGGCGACCGAAGCGCCGAGCTGCCCGGTAACCTTGTCGGGTGTCGGTAACTCCTCCTCCCTCCCGCCGTGTCGCCCTGCTCACCCTCGGATGCGCCCGTAACGAGGTCGACTCGGAAGAGCTCGCCGCGCGTCTCGACGCCGGTGGCTGGGAGATCAGCACGGACGCCGACGGCGCCGACGTGGTGCTCGTCAACACCTGCGGCTTCGTCGAAAAGGCCAAGCAGGACTCGATCGAGACGCTGCTCGCCGCCGCGGACACCGGCGCCAAGGTGGTCGCCGCCGGCTGCATGGCCGAGCGCTACGGCCGCGAGCTGGCCGAGAGCCTGCCCGAGGCCCAGGCCGTGCTCGGCTTCGACGACTACACCGACATCGCCGCCCGGCTCGACGGCGTGCTCGCCGGTGAGCGCTTCGACGCGCACACCCCGCGCGACCGCCGCGAGCTGCTGCCCATCACGCCCGTGCAGCGCCAGTCCGCCAAGGTGGTCGTCCCCGGTCACGCCACCGTCGACGAGCACACGCCCGCCCACCTGCGCACGGTGCTGCGCCGCCGGCTCGACAGCGGGCCGGTCGCGAGCCTCAAGCTGGCCAGCGGCTGCGACCGCCGCTGCTCGTTCTGCGCGATCCCGGCGTTCCGCGGCGCCTTCGTCTCGCGTGACCCCCAGGAGCTGATCGCCGAGGCCGAGTGGCTGGCCAAGTCGGGCGTGCGCGAGCTGGTGCTGGTGAGCGAGAACAGCACGTCGTACGGCAAGGACCTGGGTGATCCCCGCGCGCTCGAGAAGCTGCTGCCGCAGCTGGCCGCGGTCGACGGCATCGTCCGGGTGCGGGCGAGCTACCTCCAGCCCGCCGAGACCCGCCCCGGCCTGGTCGAGGTGATCGCCACGACCCCGGGCGTCGCGGCCTACTACGACCTGTCGTTCCAGCACTCCAGCGAGCCCGTGCTGCGCCGCATGCGCCGGTTCGGCTCCACCGGCAAGTTCCTCGACCTGCTCGCCTCGGCCCGCGCGCTCGCGCCCGAGGCCGGCGCGCGCAGCAACTTCATCGTCGGCTTCCCCGGCGAGACCCGCCAGGACGTCGACGAGCTGGTCCGCTTCCTCACCGAGGCCCGGCTCGACGCGATCGGCGTCTTCGACTACAGCGACGAGGACGGCACCGAGGCCGCCGGCTTCGACGGCAAGGTCCGCGAGGACACGATCAAGCGGCGGTACGACCGGCTGGTCACCCTCGCCGACGAGCTCTGCAACCAGCGCGCCGAGGAGCGGCTCGGCTCGACGGTCGAGGTGCTGGTCGACTCGGTGGCCGGGGGCGAGATCGAGGGCCGTGCCGAGCACCAGGCGCCCGAGGTCGACGGCTCCACCACGCTGGTGGCCGGCACCGAGGGTGTCGACCTGGCCGCGCTCAAGCCCGGCGATCTGGTGCGCGCGCGGGTGACCGGCACCGAGGGCGTCGACCTCGTGGCCGTGCCGGTCGAGATGATCTCCGCGGCGCCGGTGTCACAGCGGTGACCGACGAGCCGGTTCCGGTCGCCGCGCCGCGGGTGGTGTCGCTCTACAACCCGGCGAACATCCTCACGGTCGTCCGGATCGTGCTCGTCCCGGTGTTCCTGGCCATCGTCGTCGCGTCCGACCTGACCGGGACGGGCCAGCGGATCGCCGCCTGCCTCGTGTTCTGCGTGGCCTCGGCGACCGACTTCGTCGACGGCTGGATAGCCCGGCGCTGGTCGCTGGTCACCTCGTTCGGCAAGATCGCCGATCCGATCGCGGACAAGGCGCTGACCGGCACGGCGCTGGTCCTGCTCTCCGTCTACGACCGGCTGCCCTGGTGGGTCACCCTGCTGATCCTGGTACGCGAATGGGGCATCACCGCGCTCCGGTTCTGGGTGATCCGGTACGGCATCATTCCGGCGAGCCGCGGCGGCAAGCTCAAGACGGTGCTCCAGATCGCCGCCATCGCGTGGTACCTGTGGCCCGTGCCGGACCCGTTCGACGTGGTCGGTGTCTGGCTCATGGGCGCCGCGCTCATCGTGACGGTCGTGACCGGCGTGGATTATGTGGTGGCCGCGCTGCGCCTGCGCCGGGACGCCCGCAAAAAGGCCTTTTAGACTTGGTTTGTGCCTAGCGACAACCAGAACACCCCTTCCGTGGCGGCCGCGGCCGCGGTGCACCGCCTCGTCGAGCGGCGGGAGACCTTCGCGACGGCGGAGTCCTTGACCGGCGGCCTGGTGGCCGCGACCGTCGTGGAGATCCCCGGCGTGAGCGCGAACTACCGCGGCGGCCTCGTGGTCTACGCCACCGACCTCAAGCACACGCTGGCCGGTGTGTCCCAGGAGCTGCTCGACGACCGCGGGGCGGTCGATCCCGAGGTGGCTCTCGCGCTGGCCCGCGGTGTCCGCGAGCGCTGCTCGGCCGACTGGGGCGTGGCGACGACGGGCGTGGCCGGTCCCGAGCCGCAGGACGGCAAGCCGGTCGGCCTGGTCTACGTGGCCGTCGCCGGGCCCGAGGGCGCGACGGTGCGCGAGCTGAAACTCGCCGGAAACCGCGACGCCATCCGGACCGAAAGTGTGACGAGCGCACTACTCCTGCTCGCGGACTGTCTCCAGGAGGCCCCGGCACGGTCCTGAGCTGGGGAATGTTTTGTCGATCTCGTTAGTTGCACGAATGTCCCGCTGCGGGGCTGCTCCGGAATTCGGCGGGGCGGTATGTCGGCCTGGCCGGCAGCGGGTACGGTTGCGGGAAGCCTCCGGCGTGTGCCGGCGGCCCCTTCCGCAGGAGGAGGTGCCATGGTCCTGCTACGCCGGGTTATCGGCGACGCACTGAGGGCGCGCCGGCAGGGGCAGCACCGCACGCTGCGCGAAGTGTCCACCGCCGCGAACGTCAGTCTCGGCTACCTGTCCGAGATCGAGCGCGGTCAGAAGGAAGCTTCCAGCGAGCTGCTCGCCGCCATCTGCGACGCGCTGGGCGCGCGGCTCTCCGAGCTCCTGAGTGAGGTCAGCGACACGCTGTCGCTCGCCGAGGGCATGGAGGGCGTGCTGGTGCCGGTCGAGGAAGACAAGCAGAAGTCGCACAAGGTCGCGACCGACGGCGATGTCAAGGTCTCGGTCCGCCACGAGACGCCGCTCAAGGCGACGCTGCGCACGACGCGCAACCCCAAGCGCGACGTCGTCTACGCCGCCTGATCCCTTTCGCAAACAAATTTGAGCCGGGCTGCCCACGCGGGCGGTCCGGCTTTTCCTGTCCCGGGCGGCCCCTGCGGGATCGACCCTGACGCGCAAAAGCGCGTAGCCTCGAAGCCTGGGGGAGACCCTGAGATCCCCCGGAGGTCACGTGACGCCGGTGGCGTCGAGCTGTCACGATGGCATTCAACGCCATCGCCACAGCTCCTCGATCTGCGTCGGTGGCTGACCCACTGGGCGCATCGACCGACTGGGCGCACTGACCGACCGGGCGCAGATGGGCCCGACTGAGCGACATTGAGGGGATACCGCGAGATGGCGAACCCGTTCGTCAAGGGCTGGCGTTACATGATGGCGCTCTTCGGCGCAAAGATCGACGAGTACGCCGATCCGAAGGTCCAGATCCAGCAGGCCATCGAGGACGCGCAGCGACAGCACCAGGCGCTCGTGCAGCAGGCGGCGGCGGTGATCGGCAACCAGCGTCAGCTGGAGATGAAGCTGTCCCGCCAGATGTCCGAGGTCGAGAAGCTGCAGGGCATGGCGCGTCAGGCGCTGGTGCTGGCCGACCGCGCCCGCGCCGGCGGCGACGAGGCCGAGGCCCAGAAGTACGAGTCCACCGCGCAGACGCTCGCCACCCAGCTGGTCTCCGGCGAGCAGGCGATGGAGGACCTCAAGACCCTGCACGACCAGGCGCTCTCCGCGGCCGGCCAGGCGCGCAAGGCGGTCGAGAACAACGCGATGGTGCTCCAGCAGCGCATCGCCGAGCGCTCCCGCCTGCTGAGCCAGCTCGAGCAGGCCAAGATGCAGGAGACGGTCGCCAAGTCGCTCGAGTCGATGTCCTCGCTGACCGCGCCGGGCAACACGCCATCGCTCGACGAGGTGCGCGACAAGATCGAGCGGCGCTACGCGGACGCCATGGGCCGCGCCGAGCTCGCGTCCAACTCGGTCGAGGGCCGCATGCTCGAGGTGCAGAAGTCGAGCCTCGACATGGCCGGCTCGTCCCGGCTCGAGCAGATCCGCGCCAGCATGGCGGGCGAGAAGCTCGCGGGCGCCGCCCCGCAGCCGGCCGTCGAGCAGGCCGCGCCGGCCGCCGACCCGGCCAGCGTCGCCCGGCTGGACGAGATCCGGGCCAGCATGAACCAGAAGCGCGGGGACACGACCGCCGCCGGCTGACACGAGCACCAGGGGAGGACGACGGTGGACGAGCGGAGCAAGTACTTCCGGCGGCTCAGGCGACTGCGCAACTCGGCGCGCCGCTGGAGCGTGCTCGGTGGGGGTCTCGCCGCGGCCACTGCCGTCCTCACTCCCTATGCGGGCATCGGTGTGGCCGACGCCATCTGGGCCGGCGCGGCCGGTGGCTCGGTCGCCCTGGCCTGGTGGCGGTGGAGCGATCACCGCGAGCTGGCCGCGACGCCGGCGCCGCCCCCGCCCGACCCGGCGCTCGCCGGCCACCGGCTGGCCGCGGCGATCGAGCGCTTCCCGGCGGGCCGCACGGTCCTGCACGAGGTCCGCCGGCAGAAGAACAGATACGCCCTGCGCGGCTCGGCGATCACGCAGGCGTGGGACAGGCTCGACCGGGCCTCGTCCACACTCTCCGGTCTGGCCGGCCGGCTCACCGGCCCGGGCGAGGGCGCGGTGCTCGAGGCCGCGGTCTCCGAGCAGTGGCTGCGCGACCTGGGCCAGCGGGTGGCGAGCGTCGAGCGGGCGCTGCCGCTCACCCCGCCCGATCAGCGGCCCGCCATCGAGGAGTCGCACGCGTCGCTGGCCAAGCAGTTCACCGAGGGCGTCGACGCATACGAGCGGATGGTCGCCGCGGCCGCGGCCTACGTCGCCGAGGACGGTCACCCGGTGACCGAGGGGTCCCACCCGGCGTTCTCGTCGCTGATCGACGCCACCGACCGCCTGCGCGGCCTCGCCGAGGGCCTGTCCGAGCTCAAGCGCCCGTCCTCTTTTGGCAACGCGGGCACCAGTACGTGATCCGTTCGCCCTGCTCGTCCTTCTGGATGGCGCTCGCGCACTTGCGGCAGGGCTGGGCGCGGCGCCCGTACACATAGCTGGTCTCGCCCCGGCGGAGTGAGCCCGTGGTGGTCTGGGTCCAGCGGCCGCGGTTGGAGGCGACCAGCTTCTGGGCGAGCCGCACGGTGCCGGGCAGGTCCTTCACCTCGGCCACCGGCGTCCACGGCCACAGCCCACGCAGGAAGAGCGTCTCGGCCTTGTAGAGGTTGCCGACACCGGCCAGGTTGCGCTGGTCGAGCAGGGCCTCGGCGATGGTCACGTCCGGGCGCTCGGCGATGCGGCGGACCGCCTCGTCCTCGTCCCAGTCGGCGCCGAGCAGGTCGGGGCCGAGATGGCCGAGCAGCTTCCCCTCGTCGGCGGTCGGCAGCAGCGCCACCTCGTGCAGGTGATAGCCCACCGCGACCGAGCGGGCCGTGCGCAGCACCACCCGGATCAGGTGGGCCGGGCGGCCGCTCCAGCGCTCTCCCGGCTTGTACGCGCGCCAGGCGCCGTCCATGCGCAGGTGCGAGTGGAGGGTGAGCGGCTTCTCGCCGTCGCGCGTGAGGCGCAGCAGCAGGTGCTTGCCGCGGCTCGCCGACTCCGCCACCGTCCAGCCGGTCAGGTCGGTGGTGGCGAGCCGGGGCACGCGGAAGTCCGAGCCGGTCAGCACGTCACCGGCGAGGGCGCGCTCGATCACCCGTGCCGTGTTCCAGACGGTGTCCCCTTCGGGCATGCCTCAATCCTGCCTCGCCGGCGGGCCCAGTAAACCGATCATCGCGTCCTCGTCCACCGCGGGGACCGTGGCCGGGTCGACGCCGGCGAGCAGATCGGCCAGCGCCGCGGCGCCCAGCGGGTCCGCGGCGCCGGGCGAGATGCCCCGCCGCGCGGCGTTGCGCCGCACCGCCGCGGCCAGTGTCACGCCGTCGCCGCGCCGGCCCGCCGCGATCAGCGCCTGCGCCCCGGTGAACAGGCACGCCAGCACGTTGCCGACGTCGTCCTCCGCGGTGAAGTGGTCCACCGCCCGGCGCAGCGCGGCGAGCGCGGCGGCCGGGTCCGCGGGCTCGTCGCCGGTGGACAGCAGCAGGGCCCGGCCGAGCAGCAGCTCGCTCATCGCGGTGGTCCAGCGCTGGCCGATGGCGGTGGCCCGCCGGATCGCGCCGGTCAGCTCCCGGCGCCCGGCCCGCGGGTCGCCGCCGGCGGCCAGCGCCCACCCGAGCGTCATCTCGCCGGCCGCGACGAGCCGCTCCTCGCCGATCCGCCGGCCCACCGCCATCGCGTGCCGCCCCTCGGCGACCGCCTCCTCGTAGCGGCCGGTGGCCGAGCGCAGCAGCGACTCGTAGTAGTGCAGCTGCGCCCGCACCGTCCAGCCCTCGCGGTCCGGCGACGGGCCGAGCACGTCGATCGCGTCGCGCAGGGCCTTCTCGGCGGCCGGCTCGTCGCCGGTCATGAAGCAGAGGGTGCCCAGGCACGACAGGGCGCGGGCACGGTCGGCCGGCGGCGCGTCCGGAGCGCCGTCGAGGGCCGCGCGCAGCAGCCGGCCGCCCTCGGTCACGAGGCCGCCGCGAAACCAGAACCACTCCAGCAGCCCGGCGGTCCGCAGCGCGGCGCGCGGCGCGGCGTGCAGGTCGTGCGCGATGCCGGCGCGAATGTTCGCGAGCTCCCGGTTGAGCAGCCGGATGGCGTGCGCCGACCGTTCGCCGCGCAACTCCGGCGCCGTCCGCTCGACGAAGGACCGCACCCAGGCCGCGTGCCTCGCCCGGCTCCCGGCCGGGTCGTCGTCGCGGCCCCGGCAGTACGCCCGCAGGATCTCCAGGAGCCGGTACCGAGCCGGCGTCACGGTCGTGTCCGCGACCACCACCGAGCGGGCCACGAGCGCCGACAGGGCGTCCAGGTCGTCGTCGACGGCCGAGAGCGGGAAGCCGCCCTCGAACGGCCACAGCCGCAGCAGGACGGCCCGGTCGTGGGCGGAGAGCAGGTCGACGCTCCAGGCCACCGCGGCCTCCAGCGTCTCGTGCGGGGCGAGCGCGCCGCGCGGCACGGGCCCGAGCGCCGGGAACCGGCCGTGCAGCATCTCCAGCAGCTCGGCGAGGCCGAGCACCCGGGCCCGGGCGGCGGCCAGCTCCAGCGCCAGCGGGATGCCGTCCAGCGCGGTCGCCAGCCCGTCCAGCGCCGCGCGCTCGGCCGCGTCCGGCCGCCAGCCCGGGCGTACCGCCGTGATCCGGTCGGTGAGCAGGGCGACCGCGTCGCCGGCCGGGAGTGGCGCCACCGGCAGCAGCCGCTCGCCGTCGACGCCGAGCGGCTCCCGGCTGGTGGCCAGCACCCGCAGGCCCGGGCAGCGCGCGAGCAGCACGAGGGTGAGCTCGGCGGCCGCCCGCACCACGTGCTCGCAGTTGTCGAGCAGCAGCAGGCCGGGCCGGTCGCCCAGGGCGGTCGCGATCGCCTCGGCCGTCGAGCCGCGCACGCCCAGGGCGGCGGCGACCGCGGCCGGCACCAGGGTGGGCTCCGCCACGTCGGCGAGCCGGGCGAACCACGGGTCCCGCGGGGCGGCGAACTCGACGGCCAGCCGGGTCTTCCCCGCACCGCCGGGGCCGACCAGGGTCACGAGGCGGCCGGTCGTGGACAGCTCGGCGAGGGCGGCCAGTTCCTCCGTACGGCCGAAGAAGTGAGAAAGCGGGCGCACCGCCGGAGCCGGACGCGACGGCAGCAGCAGGCCGGGGTCCTGGGCGAGCAGGCGGCCCTCCAGCTCCTGGAGCGCGGGGCCGGGATCGATGCCGAGCTCGTCGGCGAGCCGGGCCCGCACCCGGCGCAGGGCGGCCAGCGCCTCGGCCTGGCGGCCACCGCGGTAGAGCGCCAGGATGAGCAGCTCCCAGCGGCGCTCGCGGTACGGCTCGTCGCGGACCGCCGCCTCCAGCTCGCCGACGGCGCCCGGCGCGTCCCCGGTGGCCAGGCGGGCCGCGAGGCGCTCCTCCACCGCCACGGCACGCAGTTCCTCCAGGCGGGTGCGGGCGGGAGTCTCCGGAAGATCCGCGTACGCCTCGCCGCGCCACCGCGCCAGCGCCGCGTCGAAGGCGCGCAGGGCGTCGCCGGGCCGCTCCTCGTCGAGCAGCGCGCGGCCCCGGCGTACGTCCGCGGTGAAGCCCGCCGCGTCCGTGTCGCCGACCGTCAGGCGGTAGCCGTCGCCGGCCCGGGCCAGCGCGCTGCCCGGGCCGCGGGCCTGCTCGAACGAGCGGCGCAACCGGGAGACGTACGCCTGGAGCGACGCGGCCGGGCGAGCGGGCACCTCGCCGCCCCAGACCGCCTCGGCGAGCGCGTCCTCGGACACCGGCCGGCCCTCGGCCGCGAGCAGCGCGGCGACGAGCCGGCGCGGCAGCGGCCCGCCCAGCTCCGCCGGGACGCCGTCCATCTCCACCTCGGTGGACCCGAGCACCTTGCCGATCAGCACGCGCGAAGCATAGGAGTGCAAAGCGGTTGCAAGCAGTCTGCAAGTCGACCTTGGGACCGTACGGACATGACGACGACAACCGACACCTGGGACATGATCATGGTGCACCGCGTCTTCCGGCGCGAGTTCCGGCTGATGCCCGCGCTGGTCCGGGCGGTGGCACCGGGCGACACCGCGCGCGCCGAGGTCCTCGCGGACCACCTGGCGAGCGTGGCCCTCGGCCTGCACCACCATCACACGGCCGAGGACGAGATGGTGTGGCCGCTGCTGCTGCGGCGGGCCGCCATGCACGCCGACCTGATCAACCGGATGGAGGCGCAGCACGAGCGGCTGCACGAGCCGCTCGCCCGCATCGACAAGATCCTGCCGAGCTGGCGGGCGACGGCGTCGGTGGCCGACCGCGACGAGCTCGCCGACGTGATCGCGCAGGCGTCCGTCGCGCTCGACGAGCACCTCGCCGACGAGGAGAGCGAGATCCTGCCGATCATCGAGGAGCACCTGTCGCCGGCCGAGTGGCACGCGGTCGGCGAGCGCGGGCGCGAGATCCTGCCCAAGGGCAAGATGGCGCTGATCTTTCTGGGCGCGCTGCTGGAGGAGGCCACGCCGGACGAGGAGCGGCGCTTCCTCGCGGAGCTGCCCGCCCCGGCCCGGCTGCTGTGGCGGCTCGGCGGCCGGCGCACCTATGCCAAGGCGCGCGACAGGGTCCGCCAGGGCTGACGGGCCTTGGTCAGGGCTGGCGGGCCTTGGTCAGGGCTGGCGGGCCTTTGGTCAGGGCTGGCGGGCCTTTGGTCAGGGCTGGCGCGCCGCCACCCGGACTATGTCGCCGGGGCGCACCGAGAGGACGACCACGGCCCGCCCGTTGTTGACGGCGATCGCGATGCGCCCGGCCGAGTCCTCGAAGACGAGCAGGTCGCCCGGGCCGACGTCGCCGAAGGTGGCGCCGCGACGGGCAGTGACCGTGCCGTTCACGACGAGGTCGGCGCCGAGGCCGCGCAGCAGCTCGCCGTCCGCGGCGAGCTGCACGTTGCCGAAGCGGTCGACCGTCATGACCTCGGCCTCCAGCCAGCCGTCGCCGACCGACACGACGGGGGCGGGCAGCCGCACCAGCGTCGCCGGGTCGATCGCGGCGCCGGCCTCGGCGAGCGCCGCGCCCGCGGCGATCCGGGCGGCGGCCGGCGAGAAGAGGTCACGGCCGTGGAAGGTGCGCGAGACGTCGCCGAGGAACCAGTCCTTGTTGGTCAGCTCGTGTGCCGTCTCGACGCCGCCGAGCGCCTCGGCCGCCCAGATCAGCAGGCCGTTGTCGGGGCCGACGAGGGCGCCGTTCGGGGTGCCGATCGCGATGCCGCGCCGCGCGGTGCCGACGCCGGGGTCGACCACGGCCAGGTGGACGCTGGGCGGCAGGTGCGGCGCGGTCTGCGCGAGCACTGCGGCCCCGCGCGCCACGTCGGCGGGCGGCACGTGGTGTGTCACGTCGATGACCCGCACGTCGGGGGCGATGCGCGCGATCGAGCCGTGGCACGCCGCGACGAACCCGTCGAACGTCCCGTAGTCGGTCGTGAAGCTGATCCATCCATACCCGGCCATGGTGGGAAACGTTACTGCCCCGGCACGGATCGCAGGTGCATCTGGCAGGGTGGGATTCATGCGTCTCGTGATCTTCACCGAGCCCCAGCAGGGGGCAAGCTACGACGATCTGCGGAAGGTCGCGCAAACCGCCGAGGCGAGCGGCTTCGACGGCTTCTTCCGCTCCGACCACTTCCTCACCATGGGCGGCGACGGGCTGCCCGGGCCCACCGACGCCTGGCTGACGCTGGCCGCGCTGGCCGTGCAGACGTCCACCATCCGGCTGGGCACGCTGGTCACCTCGGCGACGTTCCGGCTGCCCGGCCCGCTGGCCATCGCGGTGGCCCAGGCCGACCGGATGAGCGGTGGCCGCATCGAGTTCGGGCTGGGTGGCGGCTGGTTCGAGGCGGAGCACAAGGCGTACGGGATCCCGTTCCCGCCCGTGGGCGAGCGTTTCGACCGCCTCGAGGAGCAGCTCGAGATCATCACCGGCCTGTGGGACACGCCGGCGGGCCAGACGTTCGACTTCGACGGCAAGCACTACCAGATCTCCGACTCGCCGGGCCTGCCCAAGCCGGCGCAGTCGCCCCGCCCGCCCGTGATCATCGGCGGTCACGGCAAGAAGCGGACCCCGGCCCTGGCGGCCCGCTTCGCCGACGAGTTCAACGTCCCGTTCTCCAAGATCGAGGACATTCCCCCGGTGTACGAGCGGGTCCGCGCGGCCTGTGCCCAGATCGGCCGCTCGGAGCTGCCGGTCTTCTCGGCGGCGGCCGTGCTGTGCGTGGGCCGCGACGACGCCGAGGTCCGCCGCCGCGCCGCCGCGATCGGCCGCGAGGTCGAGGAGATGCGCGGCAACGGCGGCATCGTCGGCACGCCGGACGAGGTCGTCGAGACCATCAAGCGGTACGAGGCCGCGGGCGCGTCCCGGCTCTTCCTCCAGGCGCTCGACCTGAGCGACCTGGACCACGTCGAGCTGGTCGCCTCCGCGGTGGCGCCGCAGCTCTGACCCGAGAGCACCGCCGGCCGGGCCGCGTGTGTGCGGCCCGGCCGTTGTCGGGCTTCGGGCATCACCGCGCCTGTGCGCTCCGGCGGCCGCGGCGACGGCCCGCCAGGGCGAACGCCACGCCGAACGCGACGAGCAGGCCACCCGCGACCGCCGGCCCGGCCACCGGGGCGCCGGTGATCGGAAGGCCTGCCCCGCCACCGCCACCGCTGCCGCCACTGCCGTTGCCGCCGCCGTCGTTGTTCCCGCCGTTCCCGCCGTTGTTGCCGTCGCCGCCGTTGTCGCCGCCGCTCGCGGGCGGGGCGGCCTTGATAGCGACCGCCGGAGTGGCGAAGTAGGCCCTCGCGGCCTCGTCGCCGGAGCGGTCGACGGCCGGGGCGACGACCCGGTAGTCCCGGGCGCCGGGGAACTTCAGGCCGAAGGTGAACGCGCCGTCGGCGCGGGCGCGCGTGGTCGCCACGGGCTGCCACGCCGCGCCGGCGCCCGCGCGGGATTCCAGGCGGAGCAGACGGCCGGCGTCGGCTCTCTCGATGGACCAGCACGGACCGGGATCACATGCCCGGACGAGGGAGATCGCCTTGCCGGTCACGGTCAGCTTGCCGCCGGCCGGCACCTTCTTCGGGATGGTGGCGGTGACGCGCGTGCCGTGCACGGGTGCCGAGACACCGCTGAAGGACCACTCGTTGGGCGGGGTCCGCACGCCCACGTTGTACGGCTTCTGCCGGTCGGGCACCACGAACGACGTCGCGGTGATCGGCTGCGGCACCAGTTCCTGGTAGTCGTTGAAGTCCGAGAACGACGCGACGGGAATGAAGCGCGCCGGAACCTCGGCGGGCACGTCGAGCGGGTCGCCGGGCGTCGTGTCGACCAGCTCGCCGGACCGCCAGCTGAACGCCACCGTGCCGTCCGCGCGGGGCGAGACGGTCTCGATGACGGGTAGTGGCGGCCTGTTCGTGTCGAAGGCCGGCGACAGCCCGGGCTCGCTGAGCACCTCGTCGTTGTCGTCGACCACCGTCACGGCGACGCGAAAGTCGTGATCGACGAGGCCGCCGAAGCCGGGCAGCTCGCTCACGTTGGGCCGGCCCGCCTCGACAGTCAGCGTGGCTACCGCGGTGGCCGAGCCGTCCGGCAGCACGAGCGCGACCCGGTTGCGGACATCTCCCGTCTCGTCCCAGGCGACGACAACGGCGTCATGTGCGGGCGAGGCCCACGCCACCGTCACATTGGCAGGAGCAGGTTCCGTCGGCGCCGGCAACGCGGACGGCACCCCGGCGACCGGCCCGGCCAGCGCCAGCACAGCAGCGAAGTTCTCCCACATGGCGGCGAACCGTAGTAGTCGCGGCCTGCTGCCGCAGCCCCACTCCACAGAATGCACAAACACCCGCAATGCCGTGGCATGGCCCCGTTCGTCCGGACGACGATCGGCCCCGCCGGGGCGGGGCCGATCGACCTCTGCAGGGTTGTGGGTGACTGTCAGGCGAGGAACGCGGCTTCCGTCATCAGGAGGCCGCTCTGGCCTTGGTGGTGACCGGTGGTGTGGCGAACGGTGCCTTGGCCAGCTTTTCGCTGGTGCCCACGACGATGGGGGCCACCACGCGGTAGTCCCGGGTGCCCGGGAACGTCACGCTGACGGTGAACTTGCCGTTCGCGTCGGTGGTGGTGGTCGCCACGGTCTGCCACGCCGCCCCCGCGCCGGTGCGAGACTCCAGGCGGACCAGCCTGCCGCTGTCCGCGGACACGTCCTCCCAGCAGCGCAGGCCCATGTCGCAGAAGAGGCGCAACAGGGTCACCGTGCCGGTGACGGTCAGCTTGCCGCCCTTGGGAGCGGTCTTGGGAATGGTCGCCGCGATGCGGGTGGCGGCCACGTCGCCGTAACTGGCGGTCGCCGTCCAGCCGAGCACGGCGTTGGTGGTCCACTCGTTCACGGTGTGCGCGCCGACCCGGGTCACCGTGTTGGCCGGTCCCTCGAACACGAAGGACGTCGCGGTGCTCGCGGGCCCCTCCTCGTAGGGGTCGCCGGGGCCGATCGTGACCGGCACGAACCGCGGCGGGACCTCGGCGGGCACGTCCAGCGGATCGTTGGGCGTGGTGTCCTCGCCGGCCTGCCCGGGAGTCCACGTGGCCTTGATGGTGCCGTCAGCGCGCGGCTCCACCGCCGTGATCACCGGTGCGGGCGGCACGCCGGTGTCGAAGACCGGCGACAGCCCGGCCTCGCTGAGCGGGTTGCCCGAGGCGTCGACAGCCGTCACCGCGACCCGCAGGTCGCGATCGATGTCGACGCGGATCTGCTCCTTGTCGACCACCAGACGGTTGGGCTGACCGGCCTGGGAGTAAAGCTGGTAGAAGCCCGCGGAGGAACCGTCCGCCCTCACCGCCTCGACGCGGTTGCGGAGGTCGCCTGTCTCGTCCCACGTGACGACGACCTGGTCATGCGTGGACGAGGCCCACGCCACTTGCACGTTGGTCGGCGCCGGCTCCACCGGCGCCTGGAGCGCCATCGGCGCTCCAGGCACTGGCGCTGTCAGCGCCAGGGCTGCGAAGACGTTTCCTAACATGCGTCCGAACGATACGGTCCGTGTTCACAAGGTCACTGTCCCGTGGTGCATAACGGACACAGGCCGGCCCCGCGCCACATGCGGGGCCGGCCTGTTCTGTCGCGTCTTTGCCGCGTCAGGCGGTGAAGGTCGTCCTGCGCCGGCGAAGACGGCCGGTGAGGAAGAACGCCGCGCCGACGAGCAGCAGCAGGCCGCCGGCGACCGAGATCCAGACGATCGGGGCGCCGGTGATGGGCAGGCTGTCGCCGCCGCCGGTGCCGCCCGTTCCGGGCTCGCCGCCGGGCTGGTCGGTGCCGGGCTCGCCGCCGGGTTGATCGGTGCCGGGCTGGTCGCCGCCGGGGGTGTTCCCGCCGCCGGTGGCCGAGCCTGCCGTGACGGTGGCCGGGGCGGTGGCGAAGTAGGTCAGGGCGGCCTTGTCGCCGTTGCTGGTGCCCTCGGCGACCGGGGCGACCACGCGGTAGTCCGCGGTGGCGGGGTTGGCGACGGTGAACGTGAACGTGCCGGCCTTGTCGGCGTTCGTCGTCGCCACGGTCTTCCACGCGCCGGTGGCGCCGGTGCGCGCCTCCAGGTGCAGCAGCCGGCCGGCGAACTCGTCCTGCACGGTGTTGCAGATGTAGCGCGAGCAGTTCTGGTACTTGCGGATCGCCTTGCCGGTGACGGTCAGCTTGCCGCCGGCCGGCACGGACTTCGGGATGGTCGCCGTGATGCGCGTGTCGAAGAGGAACACCTGCGCGCCGCTGGTGCTCCACGGCTGGACGGGGTCGGTCCACTCGTTCGGCGCGTAGACGCCGACGGTGAACAGGGTGGGGATGCCGGCCTTCACCACGAAGGACGTCCCCGTGGTCGGCTCGCCCGCCGGCACGGGCTGGTCCGCGCTGCCGGCGATGTAGTAGGGCACGAACTGCTGCGGCCCGTCGGCGGGCGCGTCGAGCGGGTCGTTCGGCGTCGTGTCCGGCTTGGCCGTCCCGGGCGTCCAGGTCATCTTGACGGTGCCGTCCTCGCCGGGCAGCACGCTGGTGAGCACGGGCCGGGGCGGCGTGGCGGTGTCGAAGACCGGCGACTTGCCGGCTTCGCTGATCGCGGTGCCGCTAGCGTCGACAGCCGTCACGGTGAACACCGCGTCGAAGTTGTTGAGGCTGGTGAGAAGGTTCCAGTCGTTTTTCACCACGAGCCGATCGGGCTGGCCCGCCGCGACGATCTGCCGGCTGACGAAGCTGTTCGGCTCCGCGGTGTTGACCAGGGCCACCTGGTTACGGAAATCTCCCGTCTCGTCCCAGGTGATGACGATCTCCTTGTGCGCGGGCGAGGCCCACGCCACGGTCACGTTCGTCGGCGCGGGCTCGGCCGGCGCCTTCAGCGTCACGGGCGCACCCGTGACCGGCACGGTCAGGGCGAGCGCTCCAAGAATGTTTCCCAGCACGGGCGCACACAATAATGATCAGCACCGCCGGCCGCTGCCCCGCTTTTCATCCGGGCAAGCGCAACCCCTTCGGTGCTTTCATCCGCGTAAGCGCAACCCCTTCGGTGCTTTCATCCGCGCAAGCGCAACCCCCTCGGTGTGGCCCGGAAGCCGGCCTCGGTCAGGGCGTCCCTCAACGGGGATGCGTGCACCGACTCGCCGTCGGCGCGCTCGACCGACATGACGCCCAGCGCGCCCGATCGCACGGAGGCGGCCAGCGCCTGGCCCGCGGCGATGAGCATCTCGGGATCGTCCACGAAGGACAGCAGGGTGCGCCCGCCGCGCTCGACGTAGAGCACCAGCTCGCCGCCGACCAGGACGACCAGCGCGCCCGCCTTGCGGCCCGGGCGGTGGCCGGCCTTGACACCGGGCTCGCCGTCGCCGCTGTCGATGACGCGCTCGGGCCAGGGCAGCGCCGCGCCGTACGGGTTGGCGGGGTCGGTCGCCGCCAGCACCTGGGCGCCGGGGCCGGTGCGCCTGGACAGCTCCGCGGGCTCGGCCAGGGCCCGCAGCCGGTCGACCGCTCCGGGAACGGCGAACTGCGCCGCGCCCAGGCCCTCGACGAAGTAGCCGCGGCGGGCCGCGCCCCGTTCCTCGAGCGCGCCGAGCACCGGATAGACGGCCGCGAAGCCGCCCGTCACGCCCTCGGCCATGACCGCGCCCCGGGTCACCACGCCGTGGCGTTCGAGCAGCAGGTCGGCGAGGGCGGCCGCGCGCCGGGTCGGGTCGAGGTCGCGGCCGGGCAGGCGCGACCAGCGGCCGGCCATGTTCGGCGGCCCGCCCCGCGACGGCATGGCCGGCCGGCCGGGACGGCGGTAACGGCTGCGTACCGGAGCGGCCTTGGCCTTGTGTGCTCCGCTGCCGCCGAGCAGCGCCCGCAGCGGCGCGAGCGTGTCGTTGGTGAGCTGGCCCGCCCACACCAGATCCCACACCGCGGCGGCCAGCGCGGTGTCGTCGGTCGAGCCGACGCGGTCGGAGAGCGAGCGGAAGAAGAGCGCCTGACCGTCGCCGAGCGCCTCGAGCACCTGCTGGTGGAGAGGTGTCAGGGCCAGCTCGTCGTCGGGTGGGGGCAGCAGCAGCGCGGCGCTGTCCGCGTAGACCAGGGACACCCACCCGTCGTTGCCGCCGATGGAGCCGGACCCGGCCCACAGCACCTCGCCGCTCGCGCACAGCTCGTCGAGCAGCGGCGGGGCGTAGTCGGCGACCCGCGCGGGCAGCACCAGCCGCTCCCACGCCGAGGCCGGCACCGCGATGCCCTGAAGCTGCTCGATGGAGGCGGCCAGCGCGTCGACGCCGCGGGCGTTGCCGCCGATCTGATGCCAGCGCGGCAGGAAGGCGGCCAGCACCCGCGGCGGCACCGGCTCGATCTCGCGGCGCAGCGCAGCCAGTGAGCGGCGCCGCAGCATGCGCAGCACCTCGGCGTCGCACCACTCCGTGCCGGCGCCGCCGGGGGAGAACTCGCCCGACGAGACCCGGCCGGTGGCGCTGAGCCTCTTGAGCGCCTGCTCCACCACGAAGACGCCCAGCCCGAACCGAGCCGCGCAGGTCGCCGCCGCGAACGGGCCGTGGGTGCGCGCGTATCGCGCGACCAGGTCGCCGAGCGGGTCGGCGACCGAGGCGAGATAGGCCTCGGGGAGGCCGACCGGCAGCGCCACGCCGAGCGCGTCGCGGTAGCGGCCGGCGTCGTCGATGCCGATCCAGCGTTCCTCGCCGGCGATGCGGACGCGGATCGCGCGGCGCGCCCCCTCGAGCGTGGACAGCCACGACTCCTCGACGCCGCGCATCGCCAGCTCGGTGGGGGAGAGGTCGCCGAGCAGCCGCAGCAGCTCGGCAGTGTCCTCCGCGTCGCGCGGCCGGCGCTGGCTGGTCAGCCACTGGAGCTGGGCCTCGGTCTCGCCGACCACCTCGGGGTCGAGCAGCTCGCGCAGGTCGACCCGCCCGAGCAGCTCACCGAGCAGCGTCGAGTCGAGCGCGAGCGCGGCCGCGCGCCGCTCGGCCAGCGGCGCGTCTCCCTCGTACAGGAAAGCGCCCACATAGCCGAACAGGAGGGAACGCGCGAACGGCGACGGGCGCGGAGTCTCGACCTCGACGAGGCGGACCTTGCGGCCGGCGATCTCGCGCATCAGGCCGACCAGGCCGGGCACGTCGAAGACGTCCTGGAGGCACTCGCGGGCCGCCTCGAGCGTGACCGGGAAGTCGGCGAACTCGCGCGCCACGTCGAGCAGCTGGGCGGACCGCTGCCGCTGCTGCCAGAGCGGCTGGCGCCGCCGCGGGTCGCGCCGCGGCAGCAGCAACGAGCGGGCCGCGCACTCGCGGAAGCGGGAGGCGAACAGCGCCGACGTGCCGACGGACTCCTCGACCAGCTGGGCGATCTCCTCGGCGTCGAACGCCACCAGCTCGGCGCCGGGCGGCTCCTCGGCCGTGTCGGGCAGACGCACCACGATGCCGTCGTCGGAGGGCATCACGGCGCCGTCCACGCCGTACCGCTCGGCGAGCCGCCGGCCGATAGCCAGCGCCCACGGCGCGTTCACCTTGGCGCCGAGCACACAGTGGACGGTCATGCGCCAGTCGCCGAGCTCGTCGCGGAAGCGCTCGACCACCACCGTGCGGTCGTCGGGCAGGTTGCGGGTGGCCTCGCGCTGCTCGCGGACGTAAGCCAGCAGGTTGTCGGACGCCCACTCGTCCAGCCCGGTCGCGCGCAGGGCGGCCGCCGCCTTCTCGTCGTCGGCGCGGGTCAGCGAGCGCAGCTGCGCGCCGATCGCCCGGCCCAGCTCGATCGGGCGGCCGGGTGAGTCACCCTTCCAGAACGGCATCCGCGCCGGCGCGCCCGGGGCGGGGGAGACGAGCACCCGGTCGGGGGTGATGTCCTCGATGCGCCACGAGGTGGACCCGAGCAGGAACACGTCGCCGACCCGCGACTCGTAGACCATCTCCTCGTCGAGCTCGCCGACCCGCGAGGCCCGCTCGGAGCCGGCCAGGAAGACCCCGAACATGCCTCGGTCGGGGATCGTGCCGCCGCTGGTGACGGCGAGGCGCTGGGCGCCGGGACGGCCGGTCAGCTCGTCGGTGCCGCGGTCCCAGACCAGGCGCGGGCGCAGCTCGGCGAAGGCGGTGGACGGATAGCGGCCGGAGAGCATGTCGAGCACCGCGTGCAGCGCCGAGTCGGGCAGCTCGGCGAAGGGCGCGGCCCGGCGGATCACCGTCGCCAGCTCGTCGACCTGCCACGCGTCGAGCGCGACCATGGCGACGATCTGCTGGGCGAGCACGTCGAGCGGGTTGCGCGGGTAGCGCAACTCCTCGATCGCGCCGGCGCTCATCCGGTCGGCCACCACGGCGCAGGAGACCAGGTCGCCGCGGTGCTTGGGAAAGACGACACCGCGGGACACGGCGCCGACCTGGTGACCGGCGCGGCCGATGCGCTGGAGGCCGGCGGCGACCGAGGGCGGCGCCTCGATCTGCACGACCAGGTCGACCGCGCCCATGTCGATGCCGAGCTCGAGGCTCGAGGTGGCGACCACGGCGGGCAGGGCGCCGGACTTGAGCGCCTCCTCGATCTGTTTGCGCTCCTCGCGGGAGACGCTGCCATGGTGGGCCCGCGCGACGACCGGCGGGGCGCCATCCGCCTGGCCGGCCTGGGCCATGATCTGGGCCGGCGGCCTCTTGGGCTCGACCGGCGCGACGCCGGCGCGCTCGGCGGCCGGTTCGTTGATGCCGGCGCGCTCGGCGGCCAGCTCGTTGATGCGGGCGCACAGGCGCTCGGCGCCGCGGCGCGAGTTGGTGAAGACGATGGTCGAGCGGTGCGCCTCGATGAGATCGAGCACGCGCTCCTCGACGGCCGGCCAGATGGACGGCGTGTGGCGGCCGCCGCCGGGATCGTCGAGGTCGGTGTCGGGCACCTCGTCGAGGCGGGTCATGTCCTCGACCGGTACCTCGACGGCCACCTCGATGGTCTTGGCGGTCGGCGGCTGGACGATCTCGACGTCGTGGGCGCCGCCGAGGAACCGGGCCGTCTCGTCGATCGGCCGCACCGTGGCGGACAGCCCGATGCGCTGGGCCGGGCGGCCGAGCAGCGCGTCGAGCCGCTCGAGGGAGAGCGCCAGATGGGCGCCGCGCTTGGTGGCGGCGACCGCGTGCACCTCGTCGATGATCACCGTCTCGACACCGCGCAACGAGTCACGCGCGGCCGAGGTGAGCAGCAGGAACAGCGACTCGGGCGTGGTGATCAGGATGTCCGGCGGGGTGCGCTGGAAGAGCCGCCGCTCGTCGGCCGGGGTGTCGCCCGTGCGCATGCCCACGGTGATGTCGGGCGGCGGGACGCCGAGCCGGCCGGACGCCTGGCGGATGCCGGTGAGCGGGGCGCGCAGGTTGCGCTCGACGTCGACGGCGAGCGCCTTGAGCGGGCTGACGTAGAGAACCCGGCAGCGGCGGCGCGCATCCTCGGGCGCCGGCTCGTTGGCCAGCCGGTCGAGCGACCAGAGGAAGGCGGCCAGCGTCTTGCCGGACCCGGTCGGCGCGACCACGAGGGCGTTGCGGCCGGCGCCGACGGCCCGCCACGCGCCGGCCTGGGCCGCGGTGGGCGCGGCGAAGGCCGCCGTGAACCACTCTCGCGTGGCCGGCCCGAACTGCTCCAGGACTTCTCGCACGAGACCCATGCTGCCCCAGGGGTACGACAAAAACGCGCCGGACGATGGCGTAGGTCACCTGCCGGGCGATATATATGGACGCCAGTCGAAGGGAGCCCCCGTGTCCCGACTCGCGCGCCTCGTGGCGGCGGTGGCCGTCCTGGCCGTGCCCGCGTTCGCCGCCACTCCGGCAAAAGCAGCCCCGACCAGCGGATACGTCCGGCTGGCTCACCTGTCGCCGGACACGCCGGCGGTCGACGTCTATCTGAAATCGGACGCCAACGCGGTGCCGCCGCAGACCTTCCGCGCGGTGGCCTACGGGGACATGTCGCGCTATCTGCGGCTGCCCACCGGGACATATCAGGTCGCCATGCGCAAGGCGGGCGCTCCCGCCACCGACCAGCCGGTGATCACCACCGAGGTCGGGGTCACGGACGGCGGCGCCTACACGGTCGCGGGCGTGGGCCGCTTCGCCGACCTGGGCCTGCGCATCATCCAGGACGATCTCCAACTGCCCGACGCCGGCAAGTCGAAGGTCCGCATCATCCAGGCCTCGGTGAAGGCCCCGGTCCTGGACGTGGCCGGCAAGAACGGCACAAAGATCGCCGACGGCGTCGAGTTCGCCACCACGACGAGCTACCGCGAGGTCAACCCCGGCAGCTGGAGCGTCCGGGTGGTCCCCACGGGAGGAGGCCGCACCAGCGAGCTGCCCTGCACCCTGGGCGCCGGCAGCGTCTATTCGCTGGTGGTCCTCGACGACCAGAACGGTGGCCTGAAACCCCAGCTCCACGTGGACGCCGAACGCCAGGGCACGGTCCCCCTGGGCGGCGTGGCGACGGGCGAGGGCGGCACCGCGCCGCGGTCGGCGCTGCCCGGAGCCCTGCTGGCGGCCGGCTGCGCGGCCTTGACGGCTGGTCTTCTCACGGCCGTCCTCCGCCGCCGCACTATTTAGGTGTACGAGGTGACGCCCGCCCCGGATCACCCATCGGCCCACGAGCCGTCCGCGGGTGGGGTGGCGCCCGACCCCGAGCGGCCGACGCCACCGCCCCACGAGCTGGCCGCGCCTCCCGGGCACGACGTCGTTGCCGCGCCTGGAATCGCGTCACCATCCCAGCCCGGAGCCCCCCAAGAGATAGAACGTTCGGTCTATCAAACAGCCAGCGAGGCAGATCGTTCCGTGGATCGAGTCTCGGGCGAGAAAGAACGTTCGTTCTACCGCGGGGCCGCGAAGGTCGGCAAGCCGGAGACGGTGCGGGCGTTCGCCACGGTTCCGGGAGCGCTTTCCGTGCCGAGTCCGCAGCCGCGCCAGGCGTCGTTCCCTCGGCCCACGGCACCTTCCCCTCGGCCCACGGCAACTACTCCTCGCGCCACGGCATTTTCTCCTCGAGCCACGGCACCTTCCCCTCGGGCCGCTTCTCCGTTTGCGCGTATCGCTCTCTCGTCGGCTGGTGCTGGCGAGGTGGCGGCTGTCGTAGTGCCGCCGCTTCGGGCTGCCGCTCCCTTGCCCGTGCAGAGGGGCGGCTCGGGAAGCGGCAATCAGGGGAGCGGGCGAAAGGGCACCGGTGATCTGTCCGCGGGCCTGCGTGGTGGAGCCGGTAGATGGCGAGGTCGTCTTGCGGTCGGGTCGCGTGCTCGTCCCGTACAGGAAAAAAGACTCGCCCTGCCCGCGCTCGCCGCGACGGTGGCCGCGGTCCTGGCCGCGGGTGGCTATCTGGCCTGGAGTGATCGGGCGCCGCGGGGTGAGCCTGTGGGGCAGAGCGCGCCCGGATTGGCCGATGCCGCCAATTCGGCCGGCAGGAACAATTCCGCCGGCATCGCATCGGGCGGGCCGGATGCCGGGCGGCGACCGGCGGGTGATCCGTTCGGAGCCGTGACGACCGCGGCGAGTGGGCGACCCGCCCGGCTGCGGGTTGGGGCGATCGGGATAGACACGCCGCTGGAGACGCTGCGGCTCGGGGACGATGGCGCTCTGCAACCGCCGAAGAGCTTCGCGAAGGCCGGCTGGTACGCCGACGGCACGGTGCCGGGGGACACCGGACCTGCGGTGATCGCCGGGCATGTCGACTCGCGCGGCGGGCCGGCGGTCTTCTATCGGCTGCGGGAGCTGACCGTCGGTGACCGGATCGACGTGGTGCGGGGCGGCTCGACCGTGCGTTTCACCGTGACGGCCCTGCGCTGGTATCCGAAGGCCGGCTTCCCGACGGACGAGGTCTACGGTCCGACGCCCGACCGGCAGCTCCGGCTGATCACGTGTGGCGGCGTGTTCGATCGATCGCTGCGGTCCTACCGCGACAACCTCGTGGTCTACGCGGTGGCCGGGTGATCGTGATTCCGCTGCCGGCCGGTGCCTGTCTATGGTGGAGATCGGGTCGACATCAGGGGGCGGGATGGCGGTCGGACGCATGCTCGTCGCCGGTCGGTATCGCCTCGGCGAGCCGGTCGGCGCCGGTGGCATGGGCCGTGTCTGGCGCGCCCGCGACGAGATGCTCGACCGCGACGTGGCGGTCAAGGAGTTCGTGCCGCCCGAGTGGATGAGCGACGAGGAGAGGGTACGCCTCCGCGACCGCACGCTGCGTGAGGCCCGCAGCGCCGGGCGGCTCAACCATCCGCACGTGGTGCGCATCTACGACGTGGTGCACGCCGACGGCCTCCCGTGGATCGTCATGGAGTACGTGCCGTCGCGCTCGCTTCACCAGGTCATTCAGGACGACGGGCCCTATTCGCCGGCCACCACGGCGCGGATCGGGCTGGCCGTGCTCGACGCGCTGACCGCCGCGCACCGGGCCGGGGTGCTGCACCGTGACGTCAAGCCGCACAACGTCCTGATCGGCCACGACGGCCGCGTGGTGCTGACCGATTTTGGTCTCGCCACGTTCATGGATGACGGCTCGGTGACGGGCCCCGGTCTGATAGTGGGCTCCCCGCAGTACGTGTCGCCGGAGCGCGCCCGGGACGGCACGTCGACGCCGGAGTCCGACCTGTGGTCGCTGGGGGCGACGCTGTACGCGGCGGTCGAGGGCCGCTCGCCGTACGCCCGGGAGAACGCGATGGCCACGCTGATGGCGCTGGCCACCGAGGAGCCGGATCCGCCGGCGCGGGCGGGGATGCTCGGCCCGGTGCTGACCGGGCTGCTCAAACACGAGCCGGCGGCCCGGCTGACCGCGCCCGAGGTGGAGCGGCGCCTGCGCATGATCGTCGCGGCCACGCCGAGCCCGGTGCCGATGGGCGTGCCGGCGCCGCGACGGGTGCGGGCCGTCGTCGGGTCCGATATCGATCAGATCCTGGCGCCGGTGCGGGCGGCCGCGGCGGTGGCGGCCTTGCCCCTGCCGTCCGTGACGCCCCCGGCGCAGAAGCCACCGAAGGCCGCGCAGCGTTCCACCCTGATGGCAGCGGGGCTGGCCCTGGTGACCGTGCTGGGCGTCGGCGGGATCATGGCCGGCTACCTGGTGCAGCGCGACGACGAGAAGGCGGCCGGGCCCGTCCTCAGCGTTCCTTCGTCGCCCTCGCCCTCCCCTTCGAAGACCGTCGTCGCCGCCGGCTTCTCGCCCGCCACGTGCGACTCCCCGCCCCCGTCCGGCCTGCCGGTCACGCCGCAGCGCGCCGCCGCCCGAGGTGTCAAGGGCTGGTCGCTGCTGGGCGGATGGTCATATTTCACGGACGGCTCCGGATTTCACATGCCGGTCCCCGACGGCTGGACGTACGAGCGGATCGGCTCCACCTTCTGCTTCCGCGACCCCGTCGGCACCCGGGTCATGACGCTCTCCCTCGACCGCGACCCGGCCGGCGACCCGGTCAAGGCGTGCCGCGCCGAGGCGCAGCGCCTGGTCGGCTCCGGCGCGCTCGCCGGCTACCGGCTGATCGCCATCGAGAAGAAGGAACTGCTCAACAAGGCCGCCGACTGGGAGTACACGTACGTGGCCGCGGGCACCCAGCGTCACGTGCGCACCCGCTGGCTGGCGACCGGCGGCAAGGCGTACGCGATCAGCTGGGCCACCAGGGAGTTCGACTGGACCGCCGACCTCGCCAAGGTCAACATGGTCCTGAGCACCTTTTACGCCGACCGCGGCGCCGGATCGTAGGAGCCGGAGCTCACAGCGATCACACAGCGGACCTTGCTACCGTCTTTTCATGATCGGCAGTAGTCAGCCGGGCTCGGCCCGGCTCCCCGTCGACCGTCCGTTCGCGTACGGATCCTCCCGGCCGTGTTGATCGTCACCGGCCTTCTCCTGGTAATCGTGGTGACCGCCGTCACCGGCTATTTCGTCGCGCAGGAATTCGGCTATGTCGCCGCCGACCGCGGTCGCCTGCGCCGCGACGCCGAGCAGGGCGATCAGGCCGCCGCCCGCGCGCTCAAGGTCACCGAACGTCTCTCCTTCGTCCTCTCCGGCGCCCAGCTGGGCATCACGGTGACCGCGCTGCTCGTCGGCTACGTCGCCGAGCCGTACCTCGGTGAGGGCCTCGCCGACCTGCTCGGCGTCGCCGGCGTGCCCACCGCGGTGAGCATGCCGATCTCGGTGGCGCTCGCCCTGCTCATCGCGACAGTGGTGCAGATGGTGCTCGGCGAGCTCGCCCCCAAGAACCTGGCGATCGCCCGCGCCGAGGCGCTGGCCAAGGCGCTCAGCCGGTCCACGCTGATGTACCTGACCGTCTTCGGCCCGGTGATCAAGCTGTTCGACCGGGCCGCCGGCCGCCTGCTGCGCCGCATCGGCATCGAGCCGATCGAGGAGCTGCCCGAGGGCGCGACCTCCGAGGACCTGGAGCAGATCATCGCCGAGTCGCGAAAGAACGGCGGCCTCGACGACGAGATGTCCACGCTGCTCGACCGCGGTCTCGACTTCCGCGGCCGGACCGCCGCCGAGGCCATGGTGCCGCGCGTCGACGTGCACACCGTGGCCGAGACGGCGACCGCCGCCGACGTGGTGGCGCTGCTCGACACCCACCGTTCCCGTTTCCCCGTACGAGGCTCCGTGCTCGACGAGATCGTCGGCGTGGTCGGCATCGCGGACATCCTGGCCATCCCGGCCGCCGACCGCGCGAAGGTGACGGTCGCCGAGGTGATGTCCGCGCCGATCCTGGTGCCGTCGTCGCTGCGGCTGCCGGCCGTGCTCGACAGGCTGCGCACCGCGCACCGTCAGCTCGCCTGCGTCGTCGACGAGTTCGGCGGCTTCGCCGGCATCATCACGCTGGAGGACATCGCCGAGGAACTGGTCGGCCAGATCCGCGACGAGGACGACGGGACCGAGCCCGAGCCGGTCCGCCAGTCCGACGGCTCCTGGCTCGTGCCCGCCCGCTGGCGGATCGACGAGATCACCGACGCGACCGGCGTCGACCTCCCCGCCGGCGACGGCTACGAGACCGTGTCGGGCCTGGTCATGGCCCGGCTCGGGCGGGTGGTCCAGGCAGGTGACTCGGTCACTCTCGACGACGGGTCCCTTTCGGTACGAGTCGAGAGCGTCGACCGCCACGTCCCGCAGACCGTACGGATCACCCGATGAACGCCCTCTGGGTAGCCCTGTTGCTGATCGGCAACGCCTTCTTCGTCGCCGCCGAGTTCGCGCTCGTGGCGAGCAAACGTCACCGGCTCGAACAGGCCTCCGCGGCGGGCAGCCGTGCCGCGCGGGCCGCGCTCGACGGCACCCGCGAGCTGTCGATGATGCTCGCCGGCGCCCAGCTCGGCATCACGCTGTGCTCGCTGGGGCTCGGCGCGCTGGCCGAGCCGTCGATCGAGCACCTGCTCGGCCCGGCCCTGCACGCGGTGGGCCTGCCCGAGGTGGCGAGCCACGTGATCGCGTTCCTCGTGGCGCTGACCGTGGTGACGTTCCTCCACCTGGTGATCGGCGAGATGATGCCGAAGTCCTGGGCGATCACCGACCCGGAGCGCTCGGCGACCCTGCTGGCGCTGCCGTTCCGCGGCTTCGTCACGCTGGTGCGCCCCGCGCTGCGAGTGCTGAACGCCCTGGCGAACGCGGCGCTGCGGCCGTTCGGCGTGCACCCGCAGGACCAGCTGGCGCAGGCGCACGGCCCGGCCGAGATGCGCATCCTGCTCGACCGGTCGCGCGCCGAGGGCCTGATCGAGGAGGAGCAGAGCGAGCTGCTGACCAGCGTGCTCGGCCTCGGCTCGATGCGGGTGCGCGACATCCTGCTGCCGGCGTCGCAGCTCGTGACGATCCCGGCCACGGCCGGCGCGGCCGGCATCGAGCTGGCGTCGCTGAGCAGCGGCCGTTCGAGGATCGCGGTGACCGGCGACGACGGCTCGGTGATCGGCGTGGTGCACGTCCGGGAGGCCGTACGGGCGACAGCCGCGGGCCGCGAGGTGTCGGCGCGCGACCTGATGGAGCCGGCGTTCACCCTGGACGCCGACGTCAGCGTCGTGGAGGCGGTCGCCGCGCTCCGGGCCGGCCGAGCCCAGCTCGCGATCGTGACAGCTCCCGCCACGTCGAACGCGGCGCCGGCGCTTTCGGGCGCCCCAGCCCCATCGCGCGCACCCCTCGCCGCGAGCCGTCCGGAGCAGATCGGCTTCGTCGCCCTGGAAGACCTGTTGGAGCAGGTGATCGGCCGCTTCGACGACGAGACGGACACGCCCGTGGCCGTTGCCTGATCTCGACGTGACCCGCCGGGCAAGCCGGTCCCTCGGCCCGACGCACTCAGCCCGCCGCCCTGACCGAGCCCGCCACCCCTGACCGAGCCCGCCACCCCTGACTGTTGAGTTAACGCACCGCCTTGTTCGAGGAGGAATGATCCGGTGGTCTTCAAGAAGATGATGCGCGCCTTCGGCGTCGGCGGCCCGTCCGTCGACACCGTGCTGGCGAACCCGAACACCCGCCCGGGCCTCAACCTGGACGGCCAGGTCCACATCACCGGCGGCGACCACGACGTCGCCATCGACCGCGTTGTGCTGGGCCTGGTCACCCGGGTCGAGTCGGAGCACGGCGACGGTTTCGTGGAGTTCCACCGCCTGCCGGTCGCCGGTGCGTTCCAGCTGCGGGCCGGCGAGCAGCGACAGCTGCCGTTCTCGTTCCCCGTGCCCTGGGAGACGCCGATCACCGACGTGTACGGCCAGCGCCTGCACGGCATGACGATGGGCCTGCGCACCGAGCTCGCGGTCGCGAAGGCCGTCGACAAGGGCGACCTGGACCAGGTGGCGGTGCACCCGCTGCCCGCACAGGAGCGGATCCTGGACGCCTTCGCCCGGCTCGGCTTCCGCTTCAAGAGCGCCGACCTGGAGCACGGCGGCATCTACGGCGTACGTCAGACGCTGCCGTTCTACCAGGAGATCGAGTTCTACTCGCCCCCGCAGTACGCCGGCGGTATCAACGAGGTCGAGGTGACCTTCATCGCCGACCCGCAGGGCGTCGAGGTGGTCCTCGAGTTCGACAAGCGCGGCGGTTTCCTCCAGCCGGGCCACGACGCGTACGGCCGCTTCCGCGTCTCGCACGCCGAGGCCGACACCGCCGACTGGACCTCGGTCGTCGAGGGCTGGGTCAGCCAGGCCGCGGGCCGCTACCAGGGCCTCCGCGGCGCCGCCGGCTTCGGCGGCCACGGCGGCGGTTACCCCGGCGGCTACCCGGGCCAGGGCGGCTACCCGGGCGGCGGCCACGGCGGCTACCCCGGCCACGGCTACCACGGCCACACCCGCCACCGCGGCGGTATGGGCATGGGCGGCGTCGCGGCCGGCGTCGCCGGCGGCGTCATCGGCGGCATGATCCTCGGCGAGGCCCTGGACGACGCCTTCGAAGGCGGCGACGAGGGCGACTTCGGCGACGAGTGATCCAGGGAGGGCTGTGGCGACCCACCACGAAGGCGGGACGCCACAGCCCCTCCGCCAGGCCAGACAACGCGCCGTCCGGAGACAGCACGCAGGCGGCCCTGGCTCGGATCCGCCGTGCAACCACACCACCGATCCGGGCCCC
>NZ_BOMI01000008.1 GCF_016862115.1 Paractinoplanes deccanensis | reverse complement strand
CCTCGTGCGGACCATGCCGCGGTGCTGAGCCGCGTGCGGACGGAGCCGCCGTGATCGAGCGGCCCGGATCGGTTGGCGTGACGCGTCAGCCGACGCTGGCTGTGGCCAGCTTGATGCCGAAGCCGACGAACAGGGCGCCCGCGCCCGCGGCGGCGCTTGCCGCCAGGCGGCGTCTTCGCTGGAACTGGCCGGCCAGGAACGTGCCGCCGAAGATCAGCGCCGTCAGGTAGAGCCCGCTGCACACCTGGAGCACCGCGCCCAGCACCAGGAACGGCAGCACCGGATGCTCGTAGCCGGGCTCCACGAACTGGATGAAGAACGACACGAAGAACAGGATCGCCTTCGGGTTGAGCAGGCTGATCACCGCGGCCCGGCGGAACGGCCGGCGAACCTCCTCGCCCTTCTCCTGCTCCTCCGGCGAGGCCCTGCCCCGCCACCGGCGGATGCCCCCGCGGACGATCCCGAGCCCGACCCAGAACAGATAGGCCGCTCCCGCGTATTTGACGACCATGAACAGCGGCGGATAGGTGCGCAGCAGCGAGGCGGCTCCCGCGGCGGACAGCGTCATCAGCACGGCGTCGCCGAGGAACACCCCGGCCGCCGCCCGATATCCCGCGCGCACTCCCTGCCGCGCCGCTGTCGACAGCACGAAGATCGAGTTGGGCCCCGGCAGGAGCACGATCGCGATCGTGCCCACCACGTACGTCCAGAAGTCGGTGACCCCGAGCATGTCAGGCCGCCGCCGGCGCAGTCTGTCCGCTCGCCGCCAGCAGCGCCCGCAGCCGCGACGCCGCGGCCGGCCACTCCTCGACGGTCATGCCGAACACGACAGTGTCGCGCCACGAGCCGTCGGGGCGTGGGCGATGACGCCGCAGAACGCCCTCGCGCACCGCGCCGAGCCGGGCGATGGCCCGTTGTGACCGCTCGTTGCGAATGTCGGTGTACCAGAACACCCGCTCCGCGGCGAGCGTGTCGAACGCGTGCTCGAGCAGCAGCAGCTTGGCCTCGGTGTTGACCCCGGTGCGCCACCATGGCTTGCCGACGATCGTGTGCCCGATGGCCAGCGACCGCCGCGCCGGGTCGATGTCGTGGTAGCTGGTCATGCCGATCACCCGCCCGGTCGCCGGCTCCACCTGGGCCCAGGACACCTGGAAGCCGCTCCACCGATGTCGCTGAAGGCCGGCCAGATAGTCGGTCATCGCCTCCACCGTCTGCGGGCGGCGAGCCGGCAGATGCTGCCAGACCTCGTCGTCGCCGAGCGCCTCGAGCAGGCCCGGCGCATGGGCGAACGAGAGGGGCTCGAGCCGCACGTGCCGGCCCTCGAGCGGAACGGCGGATGCCCACGGCGGCTGTGCTCCGGGAAGGTAGCCCGGCAGGGCGGCGGTCACCCCGGCGTCGGTCTCGGGCGGCCCGAACTCGCGCCGGATGGGCAGCACACCGGCCCAGTGCGGCAGCCCCAGGTCCTCCTCGGCGTCGCGCACCCCGCCGCTGCGGGCCCGGGCCGACACCTCCTCCAGCCGCAGCGCCAGCACGCTGGTCTGGGCCATCTCCTGCTTGGTCGGCGGGCGGCTGTCGGCCACCCGGCCCACGCCGACCTTGTCGACCAGCGCGTTCATCGCGGCCTGCTTCTCGGCGGGGTCGGTGACCAGCCGGGCGGCGCCGTAGGCGACCACCGAGCGGTAGTTGGCGCTGTGGTGGAACTGGGAGCGGCCGTACACCAGGCCGTCGAGCAGCGTGACGCTGACGCACACCTCCACATCGGAGTCCCGCGCCGAGAGGCCGAGCCGCCCGCCCGAGGAGCCGTGCAGATAAAGCGTCTCGCCGACGCGGACGTGCAGGGTGGGCAGCGCGCGGGGCGAGCCGTCGACGACGAACGCGACGGAACAGTCGTACGCCTCGTCGAGAATGGCGTGTGCCAGGGCGCGGTCGTAGTGCATGCGCTCCCGCGTCCGGGTGGCGGTCGTGCGCTCCGTCCGCGGATAGAGGTCGGACATCGGGCCTCCTCGTGCTGCCGCTTGCCTCATGGCTTGTACTAGTACAGAATCTGTCGTGTGGCAGAACAATATCAGGTGACCGGCGACAGCGCCGCCTCGATTTCCGCCAGCATCGAGGCGGGCGTTTCCAAGGGCGACTACAAGTGGGGTGCCGCCCTCCCGCCCATCCGTGTGCTCGCCGACTACCTGCGGGTGAGCCCCGCGACGGTCGCCAAGGCCTATCAGGACCTGCGCCAGCGCGGCGTCGTCGAGGCCGACGGCCGTCGCGGCACCCGGGTCCGTTCCCGTCCGGCGGTCGCGGGCCCGCGCTCAGCGCTGCGGCTACCCGTTCCGCCGGGTGTCCGCGACCTCTCCGCCGGTGAGCCCGACCTCCGGCTGCTTCCGCCGCTGGGCCCCGCGCTCCAAGCCGTCGCCAAGACCAATTCCTCACCCCAGGGGTACGAGTCCGCGGCCGCGATGCCGGAGCTCGTCGAGGCCGCGCGCCCCCGCCTGCTGGGCGACGGCATCCCGGTCGACGACGCGGACATCACCGTCACGTCCGGCACGCTTGACGCGATCGAGCGGCTGCTCACGACCCACCTGAAACCGGGTGACGCCGTAGCGGTCGAAGATCCGGGCTGGTCCAACCTGCTCGACCTGCTGGCCGCCCTCGGTCTGCGGCCGCTGCCTTTCACGCTCGATCGCGAGGGCCCCGACCCGGCCTCGGTCGCGTCGGCGCTTCACGCGGGCGCCCGAGCGGTCGTCATCACCGTGCGCGCGCAAAACCCGACCGGCGCCGCGGTCAGCGCCCTCCGCGCCGAGGAGCTGCGCATCATCCTGGGCGCTCGCCCCGGCGTCCTGGTCATCGAGGACGATCACGCCGCCGAGCTCGCCGAGGCGCCGCCCTATTGCATAGGCCCGGTCACGGGCGCCTGGGCCTTCACCCGCTCGGCGTCCAAGCCCTTCGGCCCCGACCTGCGCATCAACCTGCTGGCCGGCGACCAGACCACGATCTCCCGCGTCGCCGGCCGCACACGGATCAGCTCGGGCTGGGTGTCCACAGTCCTCCAGCGTCTGCTTCTCCACCTGTGGCACGATCCCGAGGCGACCGCGTTGATCGCACGGGCCGCCGACAGCTACGGCCGGCGGCGCCGAGCCCTGCGAGACTCCCTCCGGCAGCGAGGGCTCACGGCCGAGGGCGAGACGGGCATCAACGTCTGGGTACGTGTCCCCGACGAGACCCGGGCAGTCGGCCTCCTGCGCGACGCCGGCTGGGCGGTGGCGCCCGGCTCCCTGTTCCGCACGTCCACCCCACCCGGCATCCGCATCACGATCGGTCCCCTCGACGAGCACGAGATCCCCACCGTGGCCGACGCCGTGGCCGCGGCGGTCCACCCCACCACCTACTCCACCCCAGCCCGATGAGCCGCGGCCACGACACGTTCGGCCTCTCGGCGAGGGGATCCCCGCCTTGGCCGACGCAGTCCGCCTGCTGCCTTCTCCGCTTCGGCCCGATGAGTCTCGGTGGCGACGGGTTCGGTCCGTCGGGAAGAGGATCCTCACCCGTGGCTGCGGCGGTCACCTCAACCCGATGGGCCTCGGGCATGAGCGGCGGCAGTTGGTGCCATTTCGCCCTGCACTCGGCCGCCAGAGACCCGGGCCGGCTGCCGGGCGACGAGGGTGGTGCGGTGTGGGGTGAGCGGGGGAGCCCACCGCCGGGCCATCGGGTCGGCCCGGCGGTGGACAGGTTTGCGCCCGCCGGCGATGGGTGGCGCCCATGCCGGTTGCGGCGGGCGTGGCCTACGCCCGCAGGCGGCGATAGGCGCGTGCCGACAGCGGCAGGAAGATCGCCGTGAGCAACAGGGGCCAGGCCAGGGCCAGCCATACCGCCCAGTCCGCCAGTGGGCCCTCGGTTATGCCGGTCGGGTTGCCGAAGAGCTCGCGGGCCGCCGACGCGGTGGCCGACAGCGGGTTCCATGCGGCGATCGCGCCCAGCCAGCCGGGCATCGTCTCGGCCGAGACGATCGCGGTCGACAGGAAACCGATCGGCCAGACCAGCACCTGCACGGCCATCGTCGCGCCCTCGCCGCGGAAGGAGAGGCCCACGAAGATCCCGATCCAGAGCATCGCGAACCGCAGCAGGAGCAGGAGCACCACGGCCAGGGCGATCGAGGCCGGGTCCGAGGTGATCCGCCATCCGATCAGGAGCCCGCCGAGGATCAGCACGAAGAGCTCGACCGCCGAATTGGCCATGTCGGCGCCGACCCGGCCCAGCGCCACCGACGCGCTGCCGATCGGCATCGAGCGGAGCCGGTCGGTGATGCCCTTGCGGGCGTCGTTCGCCATCGCCGTGGCGGTCGTCTCGACTCCGAACATCATGCTCAGCGCCAACATGCCGGGCAGCAGGAAGGTGATGTAGTCCCCGCCGCCCGGGACGGTGATCGCTCCGCCGAAGAGGAACCCGAAGACGAGGAGCAACATGATCGAGAAGAGCAGGCCGAAGATCGGCGACCAGGGTTGCCGCACCCAGTGGGCCAGCTCCCGCTGCGTCATGATCCAGCCGGCGCGCAGGGTCATCATCGTGAGGTCTCCTCAGTGGACGCGGGCGAGGACGACGCGGATCGGGGCGCCGCCGGTGAGGGCGGCACCGGCGAGGGCGGCACCGGCGAGGGCGGCGCCGGCGATGGGGGCGCGAGCGAGGACGGGGCCGAAGAGGACGGGGCCGAAGAGGACGGGGCCGGCGAGGGCGGTGCCGGCGAGGGGGACCCGGCGGTCAAGGCCAGGAACGCCTCGTCGAGCGTGGGCCGGCGCAGCACCAGGTCCTCCGGCGCCACCCCCACCTTGTCCAGGCCGCGGACGATGTCGGCGAGCGCGCCCACTCCCGCGCCCACCTCGAAGGTCAGGCTGCGCGCCTCGTCGTCCACCACGGCGGGCGCGCCGACCGCCGCCGACAACTTCTCCGCGATCTCCGGGACAAGCGATCGTGGCGGCAGCGTCACCGTCACCCGGTCGCCGCCCACCTGGCGTTTCAGTTCGTCGGGTGTGCCTTCCGCGATCACCCTGCCGTGGTTCATCACCGAGATCCGCGAGGCGAGTTGGTCCGCCTCGTCCAGGTACTGCGTGGTCAGCAGCACCGTCGTCCCGCGTGCGGCGATCTCCCGGACGCTCTCCCACACCTCGTTGCGGGCCCGGGGATCGAGCCCGGTGGTCGGCTCGTCCAGGAAGAGGACCGCCGGCGTCATGATCAGGCCCGCGGCGATGTCGAGCCGGCGGCGCATGCCGCCGCTGTAGGCCGAGACCGGCCGTTCCGCCGCCTCGGTGAGGCCGAAGACGCCGAGCAGCTCCTCGGCCCGCCGTTGCGCCTCGGCCTTGCGCAGCCCGAAGAGCCGGCCGAACATCACCAGGTTCTGCCGGCCGCCGAGGATCTCGTCGACGGCGGCGTGCTGGCCGATCAGGCCGATCCTGCGCCTGACCTGCGCGGCTTGCCCGCGTACGTCATAACCGGCGACCTGGGCCGTGCCGCCGTCGACGTCGATAAGGGTGGCCAGGGCCTTGACCGCCGTGGTCTTGCCCGCGCCGTTCGGGCCGAGGAGGCCGTGGATCACCCCCGAGGGCACCGCCAGGTCGAAACCGTCGAGGGCGGCGGTCTTCCCGTACGTCTTCCGTAGTCCGTCAGCCGTCAGCGAGTTCACATCGCTCCTAACTCCGTATGCCTTACGGAAATTGATGCGCGGTACACCGTACACCCCACGGGGTAATCTCCGCACATGGAAAGTCAGAACGTCGACCGCACGCTCGGCCTGCTGTGGCGGCGCACGCTCGGCACGCCGCAGGGCTCACGCGGCCCCAAGCAGCGGGTGAGCGTCGATGAGGTGGTGCGCGCCGCGATCAAGGTGGCCGACGAGGAGGGCCTGCCCGCGTTCTCGATGCGCAAGGTCGCCGACCGGCTCGGGCTCAAGCTGATGTCGATCTACACGTACGTGCCGGGACGCTCCGAGTTGATCGGCCTCATGGTCGACGAGGTGATGGGCGAGCAGGAGCTGCCGCCGCACGAGGGCACGCTGCGCGAGCGGCTCACCACCGTCGCCGTGCAGATGTGGGACGAGTTCCACCGGCATCCGTGGCTGCTGCAGGTGGAGGAGAGCCGCCCGTGGATCGGCCCGAACGGCTCCGATCGCTGGGAGTGGCAGCTGGCCGCGATCGAGGGTGCCGGCTTCACCGATCTCGAGATGGATCAGGTGATCACGCTGCTCGGCGGCTTCACCTCGGGAGCCGCCCGCGCCTCGGTCGCCGCGAGCCGTACGGCCGAACAATCCGGAATGTCGGATCTGGAGTGGTGGGAGATCAACGCGCCGGTGCTCGAACGCGTCATGCCGCCCGGCGCCTATCCGATCTCGGGGCGCGTCGGCACGGCCGCCGGGCAGGAGTACAACGCCATCGGCGACCCGGCGCGGTCGTTCCGCTTCGGGCTCGACCGCATCCTCGACGGGATCGAGGTCCTGCTCGACCGCTGACGCGAGCCGGGCGTCAGCTCACCGCGCCTGCCGCGACCTTCAGATCGTCGACCAGGGTCCGGTACGCCGTTTCGCGGTCGTCGGCGCGCAACACGGCCGACGGGTGGAACGTCGCCAGCGCCTGGATCTCGGCGACCGGGAAGTCCTCGGGGTGCTGGGCCGAGGCCGGCCACGGCATGAGCTTGCCGCGCTGCTGGGTGACCCGGAACGACGGGCCCAGCAGCGCCTTGCCGGCCGTGGCGCCGAGGATCACCACGAGCTCCGGCTGGAGCAGCGAGAACTCGGCCACCAGCCACGGGCGGCAGGCGGTGATGTGCGCCGGCCCCGGATTTTGGTGGATGCGCCGCTTGCCGCGCAGCTCGAAGCGGAAGTGCTTCACGGCGTTGGTGATGTAGACGTCACCCGCGTCGAGGCCGGCGTCGTCGACCGCCTCGCGCAGCAGCCGCCCGGCGGGACCCACGAACGGCAGGCCCTTCTGGTCCTCGACGTCGCCCGGCTGCTCGCCGACCAGCACGACCTTGGCGTTCGGCGCGCCGCGGCCGAAGACCGTCTGGGTGGCGTCCGCGTACAGCTCGCAGCCCTGGCAGTCGCCCGCCGCCGACTTGAGCTTCTCGATGCTCCACGGCTGGGGCGGCACCCACTCCTGCGCGCCGACCGGAGCTTCGGTCCTAGGCATGCCACACGTTCTACCCGAACAAGGGTCATCGACGCATCCCCCACCCCTTTCGGTTCTTTCCGGGCCGTCCGCGGGGCTGAGTACGCTCGTGGGGTGCGGTTGACGGATTTCTGGGAACGGCTCGAGCGGTCCTTCGGCTCGGCCTATGCGCGCAGCATCGCGGCGGACCACTCTTTCGCGGCGCTCGGCGACCGGACCATCGATCAGGCGATTGCGGACGGTGTCGACACGGCTACCATCTGGCGAGCGGTGGTGGGCGCGTACCCCGATCGGGTGCCTTCCAGCCTGCGGTAACGCGGTTTTCGTACGCTTGTTCTGGCGTGTCACTCGATCGTCGTACACGTGTTCGGCTATTGTCCACAGCGGCGTGGTTATCCACAGCCGAGGACAGGGCGGCGGATTTTTGTCATACCCACCCCCTACCTTGGTGCGCGTGGTGAACAGAAGCTCATCGGCGAAGACGCCAGCGAAATCGAGTACAGGGGTGGCGGACATGGCGAACGGACCTGACCGGGACAAGGCGCTCGATCTGGCATTGGCACAGATTGACAAGCAGTTCGGCAAGGGCTCGGTGATGCGGCTGGGGGAGCGGCCGGTCGTGCAGACCGCCATCATCCCCACCGGCTCCATCGCCCTCGACGTGGCGCTCGGCGTCGGCGGCCTGCCGCGCGGCCGCGTCATCGAGGTGTACGGCCCGGAGTCCTCCGGTAAGACGACGGTCGCCCTGCACGCGGTGGCCAACGCGCAGCGCAACGGCGGCATCGCGGCGTTCATCGACGCCGAGCACGCCCTCGACCCGGAGTACGCGAAGGCCCTCGGCGTCGACACCGACGCGCTGCTCGTCTCCCAGCCCGACACGGGTGAGCAGGCGCTCGAGATCGCCGACATGCTGATCCGCTCCGGCGCCCTCGACATCATCGTCATCGACTCGGTGGCCGCCCTCGTGCCCCGTGCCGAGATCGAGGGTGAGATGGGCGACAGCCACGTCGGCCTCCAGGCGCGCCTGATGAGCCAGGCGCTCCGCAAGATCACCGGTGTGCTCAACAACTCGGGCACGACCGCGATCTTCATCAACCAGCTCCGCGAAAAGATCGGCGTCATGTTCGGCTCGCCCGAGACGACGACCGGTGGCCGCGCGCTGAAGTTCTACGCCTCGGTCCGCCTCGACGTGCGCCGCATCGAGAGCCTCAAGGACGGCACCGACGTGGTCGGCAACCGCACCCGCGTCAAGGTGGTGAAGAACAAGGTCGCGGCGCCGTTCAAGCAGGCCGAGTTCGACATCATGTACGGCAAGGGCATCTCGCGGGAGGGCTCGCTGATCGACGTCGGCGTCGAGCAGAGCATCATCCGCAAGTCCGGCGCGTGGTACACGTACGACGGCGACCAGCTGGGCCAGGGCAAGGAGAAGGCGCGGGAGTTCCTCAAGGAGAACCCCGACGTCGCGGCCGAGATCGAGAAGAAGATCCTGGAGAAGCTCGGCGTGGGCCAGACCACCGGCGACGCCGCCGGCGGCCCCGAGCTGCCCCCGGTCGACTTCTGATCGAGGTAGGACCTCCACCACATGGCCGGACGACGCGGCGCGCGGGCCGGGCGCGGATGGGATGCCATCCCGCCCCGCCGCCCCCGCACCTCCGATGAGCATCCGCCCGGCGATTCCCCCGGCGACGAAACGGAACGCGGCAACGTTCCGCCCCGTCGCCGCAGGGGCTCGCCGGGCGGAACCCCCAACCCCGCCCGCGACGGCCTGCCTTGGTCGGCCGCCGACCGCGACGGCGCACCGTCGGCACGCCGCGACGGCCTGCCCTGGTCGGCCGCCGGCCGTGGCGACGCTCTCTCGGCCGCCGACCGCAACGGCGCGCTGTCGGCGGGTGGCCGTGACGGCGCGCTGTCGGCGGGTGGCAGGGGCGAGTCGCGGCGGGGCCGTTCCGGGCGGGCGCAGCCCGAGCAGAGCGAGGGGGAGCGGGCCCGGGAGATCTGCCTGCGCCAGCTCGCGGTGCGGCCGCGCACGCGGGCCGAGCTGGCGAAGGTGCTGGCTCGCAAGGAGATCTCCGACGAGGTGATCGCCGAGGTGCTCGACCGCTACGACGAGGTGGGCATCATCGACGACGCCGCCTTCGCCCGGGCGTGGGTGTCGAGCCGTCACCACGGCCGGGGCCTGGCCCGCCGTGCCCTGGCCAACGAGCTTCGCCAGCGGGGCGTCGACGCCGAGGTGGCGAGCGAGGCCCTCGAGACGCTCGACGAGGAGGACGAGGCGGCCACCGCCCGCGCCCTGGTCGACCGCAAGCTGCGCACGGCCTCGGGCTCGCCCGAGGCGGTCTTCCGCCGCCTGGTCGCCATGCTGGCCCGCAAGGGATACCCGGCGGGCGTGGCCATCCGCGCGGTCAAGGACGCCTTGGCGGCCCGTGACGCCGAGGCCGCCGAGTTCGCCGAGGCGATAGACGCCGACGCGCTGGCCGACGAAAGCACCGACCCGTCCTGACCGCCCACTCCCGGGCCATGTCGCGTGCGTTCTACGATTCCGCGCATGGCGTTGATTCATCGTGCTCAGATCAGTCCCACCAAATTGGAGCTGCTCGAAGCGTGGCTTCCGGCGCGGGAATGGTTCGGCGGCGAGAGCGGCGCCGGGCTCGAACGGGTCGCGGCCTACCGGTTCGACGACCCCGACGGTGAGGTCGGGATCGAGACGCTGCTGGTCCGGGTGGGCGACGGGCCGGTGTTCCAGGTGCCGCTCACCTATCGGGGCGCGCCGCTGGACGGCGCCGAGGCGTGGCTCGTCGGCACCTGCGAGCACTCGGTGCTCGGGCAGCGCTGGGTGTACGACGCGACCGGCGACCCGGTCTACGCGGCGGCGCTGACTCGGGCGATCCTCGGCGGCGAGGGTCAGGCGGAGGAGTTCTTCGAGGTCGACGGCGTGCGCGAGCCCCGGCCGCTCAGCATGACAATCGTCGCCGGCGGGCCGGACGGAGGCGGGGTTCCCGCCGTCGGGCGCATCGAGCGCACGGTGCCGGGGGAGCCGACCCTGATCGTGACGGACACGGTCGAGCTCGCCGTGATCCGCCGGCTCGGTGCGAGCGCGACCCGCGACGGCGTCTCCCTGCGCGGATCGTGGAGCGGGCAGAGCGATCTTCTGCCGTTGGCATTCGCCACCCGCCGATGATCGGGGGCGCCACGCGTGATGGCGATGGCGCGATGAGCTATGGCGCAATGAGCGGTGCCGGAACGGACCGCGGCGTCGCTTGAGGACCCGCACAGGACGGATGGAACGCGCGACCGGATCGGCCCGGAAGAAGCCGAAAAGCGCGGCACGGATGCGATTCGGCCCGCGGGCGAGCAGCTCACGGCATCGGGCGAATTGCGTCGTCGACTTTGGATTGTTCGGCGGAGCGGCGGAAAGTTGTGGGATAGGTAACAATCCGTATTCAGAAACCTCCATATTGTCGTGCGTGGATGGCGCGGGTGGGGCGGGCTCGGTTAGGTTGCTCGGCGGATCGCGGGGGATCTCTGTAATGGGTGGTCGCCCGCATGCGACAACGGGGAGGGACATGCGGATCAATCAGCTTGCCCGGCACCGCGGAGTGCGCGCGGTCGCGCGGCTCGGCGTGCTCGTCGGGGCGGTCGGCGTCGCCGCGCTCACGGGAGCTCACGCGGCCGGTGCCACCACGAACGCCGCCACCCGCGGCGTCGTGATCGTCACCGAGGATCCGGCCGAGGCCGCGACCACCACGACCACCGAGACCGGCGCGGCGACCACCGCCGACGAGGCCGGCCCCACCGCCACCGCGGGCGAGGAGGCGGCCGGCGACGACGACCCGGGCGACACCCCGCCACCCGGTGACGGCGGTGGCGACACCCCGCCCGGTGACGGCGACGGTGGCGGCGACACCCCGCCCGGCGACGGCGGTGGCGACACCCCGCCCGGTGACGGCGACGGTGGCGGTGACACCCCGCCCGGTGACGGCGACGGTGGCGGCAGTACCCCGCCCGGCAACGGTGGCGGTGACGGCGGCACGACCCCGCCCGGCAACGGCGGCAGCACCCCGCCCGGCAACGGCGGCGACGGCGGCAGCACCCCGCCGGGCAACGGCGGCGGCGACGGCGGCAGCACCCCGCCCGGCAACGGCGGCGACGGCGGCAGCACCCCGCCCGGCAACGGCGGCGGCGACGGCGGCACCACCCCGCCCGGCAACGGCGGAGGCAACGGCGGCGGCGGCAATGGCGGCGGCAATGGCGGCGACGGTGGCGGCGACACCCCGCCCGGCGATGGCGGCGGCGACACCCCGCCGACCGAGGAGCCCACCGACGACCCCACCGAGCAGCCCAACACGGGCGGCGGCGGCCAGGACGACGGCGACCAGAACGGCGCCACCAATGGTCAGAACGACGCCACGGGCGGCACCGGTGGCTTCACCAACGACGACAACGACGACAACACCAGCCCGGTCCTCGCGCTGACCGGCGCCAACACGGCCGGCATGGCCGGCGCCGGCGTGGCGATCGCGGTCGGCGGCATGGTCCTCATGGTGATGACCCGCCGGCGCAAGGCCGAGTCGCGGGCCTGATCGACGAGCGTCCTCCGGCCGCGGTCCCTCACGAGGGCCGCGGCCGGTTCCATGATCTTGGTGGGACATCGGCAGTGGCCGCTGCCTGGTAATCTGCGACGTTGTGACCGATCAGAGCCGTATGCCGGGCTACGGTCCCTTCCAGGACGGCGCCGAGCCGACGGCGCCCGTCAGCGGCCACCCGGCCCCGAGCAGTGGTGCGCCCGATCCCACGAGCGGCACCCCCTACCCCGGCACCCCGTCGGCCCCGCCCTACCCGACGAGCGGCGGCGCCTCGTACGGCCCGTTCCACGGCGACCCATACCAGCAGCCCGCGGTGGACACCACCCCGTACGGCTTCTCCTCACCCGCCGGCCGGCGCATCGAGCCCACCCCGCCGCCGGACCGCGGCCGCTTCGTCATCGGGCTTCTCGGCGGCCTCGTCGCCGGCCTTCTGGTCTTCGGCGCCGGCGGTTTCTTCGCCGGCCGCGCCACCGCCCCCGGCGAGGCAGCCCCGCAGACGGCCGCCCCCGCCACGACCCCGGCGCAGCAGGGTGCCTTCGAGCAGAGCCAGGTCGCCGTCAACACTCCTGACTTCGCCGGCACCGGCCTCGTCACGCTCTCCCAGGGCTGGCTTCCCTACCTGTCCACCTGCGCCCGCAGCGGCACCCCGGCCGGGCCCAGGCTGAGCCCCGGCGAGAAGGCCCGGGTCCGCTGCACCCTCGACGGGATGAGCGCCATCTTCGTCGAGTACAACTCGGTCGCCGAGCGGGACAAGGCACGCGTCAAGGCTCTCGGCCAGGCGGTCGACGCCCGCACGCTCACTCCTGGGGTGGGTCAGCCGACCGAAGGCCCCACCCCTTCGGGTCGTACCACCGGAAACTACGTGGAATACGCGTACCGTCTCACCGAGGGCGGAACCACCCGTACCGTCAACGGCATCTGGTGGGACGACGCTCAGACGCCCGTGGCGGGCTTCCTGCTCGCCTACTGGAAGGAGGGGCTCGGTGAGAAGTGGGAGCCGATGCGCGATCTCTGGTCCAGGTACGCCTGAATTGCGGTGACCTGGGGGTAAGCAGGGCTGAATCATGGATCCTTGACCGAAGTGGCACTTGCGACCTAGCCTCGCGTTACACAAGGTTTGTTCGACCATCGCATGCAACACGCACAACATAGATCGCATTACATTACGGCATCACTTCCGACGCGAGCGGCGAAGCCGAGGGCGCGGGGCCGGCAGGTCCCGAGCCGAAGGGGCGCCGCGGCGGAAGCGAGGGGATGCCGCCCGCAGCGCCAGACCGCGGCACACGTGGCGCTGAGGGCCTGACATAAGGCGGTCGGCCCCGGCGTACCCACGCCAGACAAGGGGCCTGATCTCCCCTGCGGTCGTGCGGCCATGGTCGGGCATCCCGCAGACAGCCCGCGCGCGTAAGTCGCGCCGGGCGGCGAAGGGAGACGCGGCGAGATGACGACCGCCCTGGACTGGGTGCTGGTGGTGGCGATCGTCGTCCTCGCCGCCGTGGTGGTGGGCGGCATGGTGCTCGGCGCCCGGGCGCTGCGCCAGATCCGCGACACCCGTGTCGAGGCGAGGGGCCAGGGCCAGGCGGTCGACGACGCGCTCGCCAAGGTCGACGACGCCAATGCCAAAGCCGCTTCCGTACGAGCCGAGGCCGCCGCCGCCAAGGCCGAGGCCAACGCCGCCCGCGCCGAGGCCCGCCGGGTCCTCGAGGACGCGCACAGCGAGGCCGACACGATCCTGGAGCGCGCCCACCGCCAGGCCGAGGCCGACGCCGAGCAGGTCCGCTCCGCCGCCCGTCGCTCCGGCGAGCGTGAGGTCGCCCTGCTCAACGCCACCGCCAAGGAGCAGGCCGCCGAGGTCGAGCGCCGCGCCGCCCGCATCGACGAGCGGGAACGGCTGCACGCCGAGGAGGTCGAGCGCCTCGTCGAGCGGGAGCGCCGCCTCGCTGGCATGGACGCCGACCTTTCCGCCCGCGAGGCCGCCCTCTCGGTCAAGGAGGCCGAGCTGGCCGGCGCCGAGGAGGAGCGCCGGCGCGAGCTGGAGCGCGTCGCCGGCCTGACCGCCGAGGCCGCCCGCGCCGAGCTGGTCGAGAGCATTGAGGCGCAGGCGAAGCGCGAGGCCGCGATCATCGTGCGGGACGTCGAGGCCGAGGCGAAGAGCACCGCCGACACCCGCGCCCGGCACATCGTGGTCGACGCCATCCAGCGGATCGCCAGCGAGCAGACCGCGGAAAGCGTGGTCAGCGTCCTGCACCTGCCGAGCGACGAGATGAAGGGCCGGATCATCGGCCGCGAGGGCCGCAACATCCGGGCGTTCGAGTCGGTCACCGGCGTCAACCTGATCATCGATGACACGCCCGAGGCGGTGCTGCTCTCCTGCTTCGACCCGGTACGCCGTGAGGTCGGCCGCCTGACCCTCGAGAAGCTGGTGCTGGACGGCCGCATCCACCCGCACCGCATCGAGGAGGTCTACGACAGCGCCAAGAATGAGGTCGAGGTCCTCTGCGACCGGGCGGCCGAGGACGCGCTGGTCGACGTCGGCATCACCGACCTGCACCCCGAGCTCAAGAAGCTGCTGGGCCGGCTGCGCTACCGCACCAGCTACGGCCAGAACGTGCTCAAGCACCTGGTGGAGACCGCGCACATCGCCGGCATCATGGCCGCCGAGCTGGGCCTGGACGTGCCGTCGATGAAGCGGGCCGCGTTCCTGCACGACATCGGCAAGGCGCTCACCCACGAGGTCGAGGGCAGCCACGCGCTGATCGGCGCCGACCTGGCCCGCAAGTACGGCGAGTCGGAAGATGTCGTGCACGCGATCGAGGCGCACCACAACGAGGTGCCGCCGCAGACGATCGAGGCCGTGCTGACGCAGGCGGCGGACGCGTGCTCCGGCGGGCGGCCCGGCGCTCGGCGGGAGAGCCTGGAGGCGTACGTCAAGCGTCTCGAGCGGATCGAGGAGATCGCCGCGGGCAAGGGTGGCGTGGAGAAGGTCTTCGCCATGCAGGCCGGCCGCGAGATCCGCGTCATGGTGCGGCCGGACGACGTCGACGACATCGGCGCCGCCGTCCTGGCCAGGGATGTTGCCAAGCAGATCGAGGAGGAGCTGACCTATCCGGGTCAGATCCGGGTCACCGTGGTGCGCGAGTCACGCGTCACCGAGCTCGCTCGTTAGGCCGAGCTGCTCGCGGAGGATGTCCGCGTGACCGCAGTGCTGGGCCAGCTCGCGCAGCATGTGCAGGTAGACCCAGCGCAGCGGGAGCGGCCCGCGCCGGTTGCCCGGCAGCTTGTCGTCGAGGCTCAGGCCGGCGACGGCCCGCCGGGACGCCTCGCAGGCCGCCACGTGGGCGGCGCGGATCGAGGCGATGGTGTCGTCGTCGTCCAGGATGAACGACTCGTCCGGGGTGTCCGGGATGCCGATCTCCGTGCGGGAACGGCCGGTGACCGCCTCGTCGAACCAGACCTTCTCCACCACTGTCGCGTGCTTGACCAGCCCGAGAAGCGTGGTGCGCGACGGCACCAGCGAGCGCCGCACCTGTTCTTCGGTGAGGCCGTCGAGGCAATCGTGGAGCGCCTTGCGGTGCTCGTCGAGGAACGCCTCGAACTGGATCTTCTCGGGCTGGTCGATGGCTTCGTCGGCGGAAATCATGCGGTCAGCATCTCAGAGGGTCGTGGTGGCTCCGCCCCCACCGCCCATGCCCGGGTCGGTGGCGCCCATCACGACACCCCTGCCGGTCGCCCGCGGCGCCTTGCCGCTGCGCCGGGTGCGACGGCTGAGCCATCCCGCGAACGCGGTGAGGATCGAGTTGACGATGATGTAGATCACGGCGGCCACGATCGCGGCCTGGACCACGTTGCCGAAGTTCGCCGCGACGTTGTTGACGCCGAGCTGGAGCAGCTCGTTGTACGAGATGATGTAGCCGAGCGCGGTGTCCTTGACCAGCACGACGAGCTGGCTGACGATCACGGGAAGCATCGCGCGGGCCGCCTGCGGGATGAGGATGTGCCCCATCACCTGGCCCTTGCGCATGCCGATCGCGTACGCCGCCTCGCTCTGCCCCGCCGGCACCGCCCGCACGCCGGCCCGGAACGCCTCGGCCAGCACCGACCCGTTGTAGAGGGTCAGGCCGATGACCACCGCCCAGAAGATCGACATGGGCTCTTCGGTCAGGTAGGGCACGCCGAAGAAGATGAAGAACATCATCAGCAGCAGCGGTACGGCGCGGAAGAACTCGACGACCGCACCGGCGGGCCACCGGATCCACCAGTGGTCGGAGAGCCGCCCGACCGCGAAGATCACGCCGAACACCAGCGACAGGACCGCACCGACGGCGGCCGCCTCAAGGGTGTGCCACAGGCCGGGCAGGATGTAGTCGGTCCACGTGCTCGACTCGGTGAAGGGCTCCCAGAGGGCGCCCGCCCACTGGCCCTTCTCGTCGAACTTGCGGTAGATCCAGTAGAGCAGCGCCAGCAGGAGGACGCCGAAGGCGACCGTGAGGATCCGGTTGCGCGCCTTGGCGCGGGGACCCGGGTGGTCGTAGAGCACAGCGTCTGTGGTCACCGCTTCACCGCCAGGCGGTTGGCCAGCCAGCCGAAGGCGTAGCCGGTGGGGATCAGGACGATCGCGAACGTTCCGGCGAAGACCAGGAAGATCGGGACGACGGCGTCGCCGTTCGCGTTGATCAGCTCCTTCATCGCGTTCGACGACTCCATGAGGCCGATCGTGCCGACGATCGTGGCGTTCTTGCAAAGCGCGATGATGATGCTGCCCAGCGGCGCGATCACGGCGCGGCCGGCCTGCGGCAGGATGATCATCGTCAGGGTCTGGCGGAACGTCATGCCGATCGCGCGGGCCGCCTCGGCCTGACCGGCCGGCACCGTGTTGATGCCGGAGCGGATCGCCTCGCAGACGAAGGCCGCCGTGTAGACCGACAGACCCGTCACACCGAGCCAGAAGTTGTTCAGGTCGATGTCGTCGGAGAACGAGACCCCGAGCGTCGAGAACAGGCCGAAATAGCAGAAGAAGATGATCAGGGTGAGCGGGGTGTTGCGGAAAATGTTCACCCAGGCCGTGCCGAAGGCGCGCAGCACCGGGACGGGCGAGACCCGCATGGCGGCGAGCAGAACGCCGAGCACGAGCGCGCCCACGCCGCCGGCGAGGGTGAGCTTCAGGATCCAGAGGAACCCGGTGAGGTACACCTCGCGGTTGAGGGGATCGGAGAAGACGTCCATCGGCACCTTCGCGCTGAAAAGCGGGGCCGGTCACCCGGCCCCGCCGTCCTTGTAGAGATCAGGAGCAGTTGGTCAGCTTGGCGGCGTCGAGCTCGGGAGCGGGCTTGCCGCTCTTGCCGAGGGTGTCGTCCCAGGCCTTCTTGTACGACCCGTCGGCGGCGGCCGCCTTCAGGATGTCGTTGATCTTGTTGCAGCCGGCGGTGTCGTCCTTCTTGAGGCCGATGCCGTACGGCTCCTCGCTGAACGGCTTGCCGACCACCTTGAACTTGCCCGCGTACTGCTCCTGAGCGGCGTAGCCGGCGAGGATGATGTCGTCGGTGGTGACCGCGTCGACCTGGCCGCCGGCGAGCGCCGTCACGCACTTGGAGTACGAGTCGAACTGCTGGAGCTTGGCGTCCTTGTAGTCGGTCTGGATCCGCTTGGCCGGGGTCGAGCCGCTCACCGAGCAGACCTTCTTGCCGGCCAGCGACTCCGGCCCGGTGATCGTCGAGTTGGTCGGCACCAGCAGGTCCTGACCGGCGACGTAGTAGGGGCCGCCGAAGTTGACGACCTTCTTGCGCTCGTCGTTGATCGTGTAGGTGGCGACGACGAGGTCGACCTGGCCCTGCTGGATGTACGGCTCGCGGTTGGCGGAGACCGTGGTCTTCCACTCGATGCCGCTGTCGGCAACGCCCAGGCCCTTGGCGATGATCTTGCCGATCTCGACGTCGAAGCCGGCGTAGGTGCCGCCGGTCTGGAGGCCGAGGCCGGGCTGGTCGGCCTTGACGCCGATGACCAGCTTGCCGCTCTCCGCCTTGCCGACGATGCCGGTGGCGCCGCTGCCGCTGCCGCCCGCGTCGTCGTCCCCGCCGCACGCGGCCACGGTCAGCGCCATCGCAACCGCGCCGACCGCGGCTACCAAACGGGTGATGCGCATGATTGGGCTCCTCGAATATTCCTAGATGGACAACGGATCAGTGCGTGAGGATTTTGGAAAGGAAGTCCTTGGCGCGATCGCTCTTCGGATTGGCGAAGAACTCCGCGGGCGGCGCCGATTCGACCAGTTGGCCGTCGGCCATGAATACGACCCGATTGGCGGCGTGCCGCGCGAATCCCATCTCGTGGGTGACGACCACCATCGTCATTCCCTCGCGGGCCAGCGACGTCATCACGTCGAGCACCTCGCCCACCATTTCGGGGTCGAGGGCGCTGGTCGGCTCGTCGAAGAGCATGGCCTTGGGCTGCATGGCGAGGGCGCGGGCGATCGCCACGCGCTGCTGCTGGCCGCCGGAGAGCTGCGCCGGATATTTCTCGGCCTGGTTGGCGATGCCGACCCGCTCGAGCAGCGACATCGCCCGCTCGCGGACCACGGCCGGCTTCTCCTTGCGCACCTTGACCGGCCCCAGCATCACGTTCTGCAGGATCGTCTTGTGGGCGAAGAGGTTGAAGGACTGGAAGACCATCCCCACTTCGCTGCGCAGCCTGGCCAGCGAGCGGCCCTCGGCCGGCAGCGGCCTGCCGTCGAAGGTGATGGTCCCCGAGTTGATCGGCTCCAGCCGGTTGATGGCGCGACAGAGCGTGGACTTGCCGGATCCCGACGGTCCGATCACGACGACGACCTCACCCCGCGTAACCGAGAGATCCACGTCCTGGAGCACGTGGAGCGGGCCGAAGTACTTGTTCACCTTGTCGAGGACGATGAGAGCCTCGTCGGACACTGCTGGACCACCGTCCCGTCATTGGGGTTCACCCGGATGGGCACACTCTATGTGGGTGCTTGTATCGGTTCACGCCGAGAATGGTCACGGACTGGTAACTCAGCCCGTGCAATAGGCCATCATTGTCCACCATGTTCGGTATGGCTGGCACCGATCCGACAGGTGGCCTCTGGAACTGGGCGGTCGCGCGCCCCGTCGACCCGGATCGTGTTCGCGGCGCCCTGGCCGGCGCGCTGGAGCGGTCGGTCGTCCCTTTGGGGATCGCCGGGGACGTTCTTTGCGACGTCTACGAAGTGGGTGGCGATTTCCCGACGCTCGTCGACGTCTACCTGGCGCCGTCGCGCGTCGACGAGGCGACGGCCGCGAGCGCCGTCTCGGTCCGGCTCGGTGCCGCGGTCCTGCTCCCGGACGACTCCCTCGACCCTTCGCGGTACGTGCTGGCGACGCCGGACGGCAGCCTCACCCCGGTCTGCGTCGACGAGATCGAGACCGACGACGGCCCGGAGCGGCGCAACGTGCGCCCGCGAGCCATGCCCTCGCCGTAAGCAGTACCCTGGTCAATTGCCATGACTACCGAACTCGAAGGCGCCCCCCGCACGTACGACGTGCGCACCTACGGCTGCCAGATGAACGTGCACGACAGCGAGCGCATCTCCGGTCTGATGGAGGACGCGGGCTATGTGCGCGCCTCCGACCCCGAGTCGGCGGACGTGGTGGTCTTCAACACGTGCGCGGTGCGGGAAAACGCCGACAACCGCCTCTACGGCAACCTCGGCCACCTGCGCCCCACCAAGCTCAAGAAGCCCGACATGCAGATCGCGGTCGGCGGCTGCCTGGCGCAGAAGGACCGCGGCGACATCGTCAAGAAGGCCCCCTGGGTCGATGTGGTCTTCGGCACCCACAACATCGGCTCCCTGCCCGCGCTGCTCGAGCGCGCCCGGCACAACCAGGAGGCCGAGGTCGAGATCCTCGAGGCGCTCGAGGTGTTCCCGTCGACGCTGCCCACCAAGCGCGAGTCCACGTACGCGGGATGGGTCTCGATCTCGGTGGGCTGCAACAACACGTGCACCTTCTGCATCGTGCCGTCGCTGCGCGGCAAGGAGAAGGACCGCCGTCCGGGCGAGATCCTCGCCGAGGTCGAGGCGCTGGTCGCCGAGGGTGTCCTCGAGGTCACCCTGCTGGGGCAAAATGTGAACTCCTACGGCGTCGAGTTCGGCGACCGGCTCGCCTTCGGCAAGCTGCTGCGCGCCACCGGCGGCATCGAGGGCCTGGAGCGGGTCCGCTTCACCAGCCCGCACCCCAAGGACTTCACCGACGACGTGATCGCCGCGATGGCCGAGACGCCGAACGTCTGCCACTCGCTGCACATGCCGCTCCAGTCGGGCTCCGACCGGGTGCTCAAGGCCATGCGCCGCAGCTACCGCCAGGAGAAATACCTGGGCATCATCGACAAGGTCCGCGCCGCGATGCCCGATGCCGCGATCACCACCGACATCATCGTGGGCTTCCCCGGCGAGACCGAGGAGGACTTCGAGCAGACCCTCCAGGTCGTGCGCGAGGCGCGCTTCTCCAGCGCGTTCACGTTCCAGTACTCCAAGCGCCCCGGCACCCCCGCCGCCGTGATGGACGAGCAGCTCCCCAAGGCCGTGGTGCAGGAGCGTTACGAGCGCCTGGTCGCCTTGCTCGAAGAGATCACCTGGGCCGAGAACAAGAAGCTCGTCGGCGAAAAGGTCGAGGTCCTGGTCGCCGTCGGCGAGGGCCGCAAGGACGAGCGCACCGGCCGCCTGAGCGGCCGTGCCCGCGACGGCCGCCTGGTCCACTTCGCCACCGGCGACCTCGCGCCCCGCCCCGGCGACGTCGTCGAGACCGTCGTCACGTACGCGGCCCCGCATCACCTGAACGCGGACGGCGCCCCCCTGTCCCACCGCCGCACCCGCGCCGGCGACGCCTTCGAGGCCGGCCGCACCCCCAAGCTCGCGGGCGTGTCGCTCGGCCTGCCCACGATCGGCGTCCCGGCCCCGCTGCCCGCCTCGACCGGAGGCTGCGCCCCTTCCCGGTGACGGGGCTCAGAGCATCTCCCAGGACGCCTCGTCGCCGACGGACTTCGCCAGCGCGTCGAAGGCGTCCCGGGTCTCGCGGCCGGCGATGCCCTGGGCCACGTCGTCGTCGGTGAGGATCCGCTCCTGCCAGTGCAGCGCCGGCTCCAGCGGCACGCTGCCGAGCACCCGGTCGCGCCGGATCCCGCGGGCGGCGGCCAGCGTGCGCAGGCGGCTGTCCAGGTGACTCAGCCACACGCTCTGTTTCACCTGAAGCCCGCTCTGCGCCGGTGCGGCGGGATCCATCACGGCGGTCCGGACGAAGCCCAGCCGCCGCGCGAACTCCTCCTCGTCGTGACCGTGGCGCCGGGCCGACGCGAGCAGGCCGTCGGCGCCGTACACGAGCGCGCTCGCGGCGATGACCTGCTGTGGGGTCCACCGGTGGAACACCAGCCACCGGGCCGGCACATCGGCCATCTCCGGGCCGGCGGTGGCACGCAGAATGCTTTCCACGGCCGGGCCGCGGCCGGAACCGAGGCCGACGAGGCAGAGGCCGAACTCGGCATCGAGGGCGCGGAAGAGGTCAGCGCATCGGCGCGGATCCGGCGGGCTTTCCGGCGTGAAGGCGGCGCCGCCCTCGTCCCCCGGCACCAGCACCAGCCGGCCCGCGTCGGCCGGCCGGCGCCGGAGCGCGCTCTGCGAGGTCCGCTCCCAGACGTCGACGCGTTCCGGCGCCGCCGCCTCGTGCCGCAGATACCGGTGGAGGCCGCGGCCGGACATCGTGCCGTTCTCGGCATCCTCCAGCCCGTAGAGCGCCCCGATGGCCCGTCCGCCGAGGTCGAAGTCGGCGTGGCAGACGTCGTTGCCCTGCAGGGCACTGCGGTAGAGCAGATTGGCGCAGGTCACCGACCGGCCGACGCCGTCCCGGGCGGACGCCGTGAAGACGATCACGAGGCCGGGGCGCCGTCGTCGCCGCGCACCGCGTCCAGGCTGTCCAGCTCGTGCAGGACCGAGGCGACCAGGGACACCGCGGTGCCGGGCCGGCTCGGGAGCATCGAGCGGGCCCTCTCCAGCCGCAGCCGGATCCCGGTCAGCAGGTCGTGCACCGCGCCGCTGGTCTCGGCGGTGCCGACCATGAGCTCCCGGTCGTACAGCTGCTCGGCCTCGGTGAGCAGATCCCGGGCCCGTTCGACCAGCCGGTCGTTGACGATCGGCTCCCGGCTCAGCAGCTCGCCCAGCACGACCATGCACTGCACCAGCCGCACGGTGTGGTACCAGGACGGCTGCGGCCCGATCACCGTGCCGGGGCCCAGCCGCCGGCTCTCCAGGTGCTCCCAGAGGCGGTCGACCAGGTGGAGCAGCCTCGTGCGGGCCTCGACGTCGTACATCAGGCCGGCCACCACCACGCTGCGCCGTAGCAGGAAGGTGGTGAAGTCGCGGACGGCCCAGGACGCCGGGACCGCCGCTGCATGCTCGCCGCCCTCGACCAGCGGCACGACCAGCCCGGACGGGTGCAGCAGCCCGCGCGAGTCCTCCGGCTGGAACCGGCGCAGCACGCCGGAGCGGTTGGCCAGCTTGTCGTACACCGAGCCGACCTGGGCCAGGCTCGAGTCCGAGCCGCGCCGGCGGACCAGATCCTTGACCACGATCGAGGCGACCAGCAGCGTGTGGTGGTCGCTGACCTGACCGTCAGTGGTCCGCCACGGCACGTTCTCGAGCGGCCACGCCGTGCCGCCGAACGTGGCCACCGTGGACCAGTAGGACACCGTGAGGTCCCAGCGCAGCTGCAGCGCGCGGGCGAGCCGTTGCTGCTCCTCGTTGAGCAGGCCGAGCACCCGGGTCCGCTCCGAGAACAGGTCCTCGATGGCGTCCAGCGCGATGGCCGTGAAGTAGAGGGACGGCCGGTTCTCCGCGACGCCCGCGGGCTGCTCGCCGATGAAGTCGCCGACGTCGGCCGCCGCGTCCTCGGGTTCACGCGCCTCCTCCGCCTTGACCAGCTCGACCCGCGGCGCGTCGGCGACGATGCCCCACGACCAGCCGCACTCGAAGAGGCGGTGGTCGCCCTCGAGCTCCGTTGTCTGGCCCGATCCGCTCACCACCTCGGCGAACGACGCGATGGTCTCGCGCAGCTCGGCGCGCAGCTGGGCCACGACCCGGCGGGCGGGGAGCCCGTCCTGGTCGAGCGCCGCGATCAGCGCGCGTCCCGGCGTGTCGTCCGCGTCGAACACGTGGGTGGAGAAGCTGCGCAGGAGGCCCACCATCGCCGCGGTGAGCCGGGCGCTGGCCCTGCGCTCCACGGAGCGCAGCTCGCGGCGCAGGCTGTCGCGGGCGACGGAATGGCGGAAGACCCGCACGAAGCTGATCGCGGCCAGCGAGAGCGTCACGGAGACCGCGAACGACTCGACCAGGTCGTGCTCACGACCGCGACCGCCGCGGTCCTGCTGGGCGGGCGTGACGTAGCTGCCACCCGCGAAGACCGGCCGGCCGTCGGCGGTGTACCGCTCGAAGTAGTCCGCGAGGATCCGGGCGAGGTTGCGGGGGATGGTCAGTTCGGTGCCCAGCGGCGCCAGGGCCCTGGCCATCGTGTCCGCCGTCGCGTCGGGGCGGTCGAGGGCGAACGAGCGCAGCGTGGTCGCCGGCAGCAGGATGCAGAGCAGCTGTTCGGCGTCCGAGATGGAGTTCGACCCGTCGCGGCCACCCCACTGCCAAGCCCCGTCCCGCCACGAGGAGCGGACTGTCGCCTTCCAGATGTCCAGAAGATGTTGCCGCGGCTGGATCCTCACCGCTCAACGATCGCGCACCTTGCCCGGCGACTCAATGCGTCGAGCAAAAGGCGCACCGTCGCGGGGCCATCCCGCGACGGTGCGCCTGAAGCGGGCGGCTAGTTGGCCTGCTCGGCGAGGGCCAGGAACTGCTTCTTGGAGTTGAGCGCCTGCTCGGCCTCCTTGATGCGGCGGGCGTCGCCGGCGGCCTGGGCGCGGGCCAGCTTCTCCTCCGCCTCGGCGACCTGCTCGCGCATCTGCTGGAGCAGCGGGTTGTCCTGGGGGGAGGTCTTGCGCCAGGCCGAGTCCATCGCGACGCGGATGCGCTCCTCGGCGGCCCGCCAGCGGCGGTCGAGCGACGCGGCGGCCTCGCGCGGCACCCGGCCGGCGTCGTGCCACGCGGCCTGGGCGTCACGCAGCTTGTTCTGCGCGCCGCGCGGGTCGGCGTCGACGTCGATCGCCTCGACCTCGGCGAGGATGGCCTGCTTGCGGTCGAGGTTGCCCTTGTATTCGGCGTCGCGGGCGGAGAACACCTCGGAACGGCGGGTGAAGAACGCGTCCTGCGCGGCGCGGAACCTCTCCCAGAGGCGCTGCTCGGCCTCCTTGGCCGCGCGCGGGGCCGCCTTCCACTCCGCCATCAGCTCCTTGAGCCGGTTGGCGGTCGCCGACCACTCGGTCGACTCGGACAGGCTCTCGGCCTCCTTGACCAGCTCCTCCTTGGCCGCCTGCGCCTGCTTGCGCTGGCCGTCGAGGGTGGCGAAGTGTGCGCCGCGGCGGCGGGTGAAGCCGTCACGCGCGGTCGCGAAACGCTTCCACAGCTCGCCGTCGGTCTTCTTGTCGACGCCGCGGATCGTCTTCCACTCGTCGAGGATCTCCTTGAGCCGGTCGCCGGCGCTCTTCCAGCCGGTGGCCTCGGCGGCGATCTTCTCGGCCTCCTCGACGAGGGCCGTCTTGCGGGCCAGCGCCTCGGTGCGGGCCACCTCGCGAGCCGCCCGGGCCTCGCCCGCCTTTTCCTCGGCGAGCGTGGCGAGCCCGTCGAGCCGCGTGGCGAGCCCGTCGATGTCGCCGACCACGTGCGCCTCGGAGAGCTCCGTGCGCAGGCGCTTGACGCTGCTCAGCGAGTGTGCGGCGTCGGCCGCCCCGGACTTCAGCCGCGCCTCGACGAGGTCGACCTCGGTCACCAGGTCCGCGAAGCGCCGGGCGAAATGGGCCAGTCCCTCCTCCGGGGTGCCCGCCTGCCAGGAGCCGACCACGCGGTCGCCATCAGCGGTCTTCACGTACACGGTGCCGTCGGCATCCACGCGCCCGAAGGCCGTCCAGTCGTTCATGACCCATCCTCGTCTTCCCGGCGTCGCCGGTCTCTGACGAACCGGTGACCACCGCCACAGCACAGTCGAACGCCAAGCTTCTCCATGGCATTCTTTCTCGCGCATTGTCACAGGTCCAACCGGGTTACGGGGAAGCGCCCGACGATGACCGTGGCCAAACCTTGTCCTACCGTTGCTCCGTGCCGTTCCCACCCCCCGCACGCGTGGTCGCCGTCGTCGGCCCGACCGCGGCGGGCAAATCCGCCCTGAGTATCGCCCTCGCACACGAACTGGACGGCGAGGTCGTCAACGCGGACTCGATGCAGCTCTACCGGGGGATGGACATCGGGACGGCGAAACTGAGCGTGGCCGAGCGCGAGGGCGTCCCGCACCACCTGCTGGACATCTGGGACGTGACCGAGCCGGCGGCCGTCGCGGAGTACCAGGCGCTGGCCCGGGCGGCGATCGACGACATCATGGCGCGGGGCCGGGTGCCGCTGCTGGTGGGCGGCTCGGGGCTCTACGTGCGCGCGGTGCTCGAGGAGTTCTCGTTCCCCGGCACCGACCCGGCGGTGCGCGCCCGCCTCGAGGACGAGCTCGCGGTCGTGGGCATCCCGCCGCTCTACGAGCGGCTGCGGTCGCTCGACCCCGCGGCCGCCGCGTCGATCCTGCCGTCGAACGGGCGGCGGATCGTCCGGGCGCTGGAGGTCATCGAGCTGACCGGTCAGCCGTTCACCGCCTCGCTGCCTTCCCCGGTGCCTTATTACCCGTCCGTGCAGATCGGCGTCGACCGTGCGGTCGGCGAGCTCGACGAGCGCATCGCGCTGCGGGTCGACCTGATGTGGCGGGCCGGGCTGGTCGACGAGGTTCGGCGCCTGCTTCCGCTGGGTTTGCGAGACGGCCGTACGGCGAGCCGCGCGCTCGGCTACCAGCAGGCGATCGCCGAGATCGACGGCTCGATGTCCACCGCCGAGGCCAAGGACGACACGGTGCGGGGCACGCGCCGCTTCGTACGCAGGCAGCGGTCGTGGTTCCGCCGCGACCCGGCGATCCACTGGCTGGACGGGGCGTCGGACACGCTCGTGGCGGACGCGCTGGCGCTTACGCGATGATGGACGGCGTGTTGTTCACCAAGGGCCACGGCGCCGGCAACGACTTCGTCATCGTCCCCGACCCCGACGGCGCGCTCGATCTGACGCCCGCCCAGGTCGCCGCCCTCTGCGACCGCCGCTTCGGCATCGGCGCCGACGGCGTCCTGCGCGTCGTGCGCAGCGCCAAGGACCCGGCCGGCGCGGGCTTCACCGGCGAGGCCGAGTGGTTCATGGACTACCGCAACGCCGACGGCTCGATCGCCGAGATGTGCGGCAACGGCACCCGTGTCTTCGCCCGCTACCTGGTGACGCACGGGCTCGCCACGCCGGGCCCGGCCGGCCTTCCGATCGCCACGCGAGCCGGCGTCGTGGTCGCGCTCTTCGAGGGCGACCTCATCAAGGTGCGCATGGCAACCCCCCGGGTGTACGCGGCGAGCACCGCGACCACGGGACCCCTGACCTTCCCCGGCGTGGCCGTCGACTGCGGCAACCCCCACCTGGTCTGCGCCCTGCACGACGGCCTCCAGCTGCCGTCGCTGGACCTGTCCGCCGCGCCCGGCTTCGACCCGGCCCTCTTCCCCGCCGGGGTGAATGTCGAGTTCGTGACACCGGCGTCCCCGATCGAGGACGCCGACCTGCACGTGGACATGCGCGTCTACGAGCGCGGCTCCGGCGAGACCCTGGCCTGCGGCTCGGGCGCCCTGGCCGTGGGCGCGGTCGCCCTGCGCGACGCGGGCCTGTCCCGGGGTGTCGTCGCGGTGGACCTGCCCGGCGGCCGCCTGACCGTCACCCACGACGAGAGCGACAGCTGGTGGCTGGCCGGCCCCGCGGTCCTGGTGGCAACCGGCGAGGCCGACCTGGACGCCCTGACCCGATGACGGCGCCCGGCGCCGCCGCGGCCCCGCTCTCGTCCCCGCCCTCTCCCGACAAGATCGGCGAGCCGGGCCCGCACCGGATCGCCCACCGCGGCTATTCGGCCGTCGCGCCCGAGAACACGCTGCCCGCCTTCGCGGCGGCTGTGCGCGGCGGCGCCACCTTCGTCGAGTTCGACGTGCGCACCACCGCCGACGACGTCCCGGTGGTCATCCACGACCGGACCGTGGACCGCACCACGACCGGCACCGGCCACGTCTGGGACCTGACACTGGCGTCGCTCGCCATGCTCGACGCGGGCTCGTGGTTCTCCCCGGCCTACGCGGGCGTGCGGATCCCGACCTTGGCCGAGACGCTGGCCCTGCTGGCACCGCCCGGCCCGCAGCTCCTCCTGGAGATCAAGCCCCCGTCCGCCCTCCCCGAGATCAAGACGATCGTGGAGATGGTGACCGCCGCCGGCCTGCACGACCGCACGATCGTGCAGAGCTTCGACCCCGAGGTGCTCCGCCTGGTCCGCGAGGCCGCCCCCTCGGTGCGGCGGGGCCTGCTGCGGCTCCGCTTCGAGGCCGACACGATCCCGTTGACCGAGGAACTGGACGTCGTCTGCTGCAACCCGTCCACGGCCGACGTCCTCGGCGATCCCGCCACGGTCGCCGAGTTGGCCGGTCGCGGCGTCGCCGTGATGCCCTGGACGGCGAACGACCGGACCGAGTGGCCGGCCCTGCTCGCCGCCGGGGCGGCCGGCCTGATCACCGACCACGTGGCCGAGCTGACCGGCTGGTCTTCCTGAGGCGAGGGCGCGCTGCTCGAGGACGGCCTCGACGTAGCCCCGCGCCCGTTCCCGTTCGGGCCAAGGGCGGCTCGGGCTCACGCTGACCGCCATAGAGGTCTGAGCTTTCGTTGCAGGACAGCCCGGAAGCCCGCAACGGCCCGCACCACCCACCCAGCTGTGCGCTGCGGCGGGTGGTGTCCGGAACCCGTACTCAGAAAGTCTCTTCCGGGGCCGACTCCAGCTCGACCTCGGGGAGCGCCGCCGCGTTGTGCTGGGCGGGGCCTCGGACGGCGGCGCGGATCGCGGCGGCCACGGCCGGGGTCACGCGCGGGTCGAAGACGCTGGGGATGATGACCGTGGGGTTGAGCTTGTCCTCGCCCACGACATCGGCGATCGCGCGGGCCGCCGCCAGCGCCATCTCCTCGGTGAACTCCTCGGCGCTCACGTCGAGCATGCCGCGGAAGACGCCGGGGAAGGCCAGCACGTTGTTGATCTGGTTGGGCTGGTCGGAGCGGCCGGTCGCGACCACCGCCGCGTGCCGGCGGGCCGCGCGCGGGTCGACCTCGGGGTCGGGGTTGGCCAGGGCGAAGACGATCGCCTTGTCGGCCATCTTGGCGATGTCGTCGCCGGTGAGCAGGTTGGGCGCGCTCACGCCGATGAAGACGTCGGCTCCCACGATGGCGCCGGGCAGGTCACCTTCGTAATTCGTCTTGTTGGTGTGGTCGGCCAGCCACTGCCACGTCTCCGACATGTCGGGCATGCCGCGGTGCAGGGCGCCCTGCCGGTCGTACGCGATGATGTCGCCCACGCCCTGCCGGAGCAGCAGCTTCATGATCGCCGTCCCGGCGGCGCCGGCGCCCGAGACCACCACGCGGACGTCCTCGAGACGCTTGCCGACCACGCGCAGCGCGTTGGTGAGCGCGGCCAGCACGCAGATCGCCGTGCCGTGCTGGTCGTCGTGGAAGACCGGGATGTCGAGCTGCTCGCGCAGGCGCGCCTCGATCTCGAAGCAGCGCGGCGCGGCGATGTCCTCGAGGTTGATGCCGCCGTAGGCCGGGGCGATGGCCTTGACGATCCGGACGATCTCGTCGGTGTCCTGCGTGTCGAGGACCACGGGCCAGGCGTCCACGCCGCCGAAGCGCTTGAACAGCGCGGCCTTGCCCTCCATCACCGGCATCGCCGCGGCGGGGCCGATGTTGCCGAGGCCCAGCACGGCCGACCCGTCGCTGACCACGGCGACCGTGTTGCGCTTGATGGTCAGCCGGCGCGCGTCGGCCGGATTTTCCGCGATGGCCATGCAGACCCTGGCCACACCCGGGGTGTACGCCCGGGAGAGCTCGTCGCGGTTGCGCAGCGCGACCTTGGAACTGACTTCGATCTTGCCGCCGAGGTGCAACAGGAAGGTGCGGTCGGACACCTTGCGGACGTCGACGCCGTCCTGCTCCTCGAGCGTCTTGACGACCTGGTCGGCGTGGCTCGAGTCGGCGGTGTCGCAGGTGAGGTCGACCAGGACGCGGCTGGGGTCGGAATCGACCACGTCGAGAGCGGTCACGATCGCGCCGGCCTCGCCGACACAGGTGGTGAGCCGGCCGATGGACGAGGCGTCCGCGGTCACGGCTATCCGGATCGTGATCGAGAATCCTGCGCTGGGCAGGCGGGTCGTCACCACGGTGTTCCCTCCGACGTTGGCGGGTGCTTCACCGTAATCTTGCCCCCGCGGAATATCGGCTTCCCACCGGGTCGTTATGCCAATGCCCTTCACTCCATCGAAAACGCCCGGCCTCGTTATGTGGATGCGCGCGGCTCCGTGACGTGCCACGATCGGGCCGAGGAGGTCACCTTTTGCGAAACACTTACCAGGCACCCGTACTCGAACTGGACGAGCCGGATCCCACGACCGGCGAGCTCGAGCTCGAGGAGCGGCATTCGCTTCGGCGGGTCGCCGGCCTTTCCACCGAGCTCACCGACATCACCGAGGTCGAGTACCGTCAGCTGAGGCTCGAGCGGGTCGTCCTGGTCGGCGTGTGGACCGAGGGATCCGTCGAAGACGCGGAGAACTCGCTCACCGAGCTGGCCGCGCTCGCCGAGACCGCAGGCTCCCAGGTCCTCGAGGGCCTGATCCAGCGGCGTTCCCGCCCCGACACGGCCACCTTCATCGGCCGCGGCAAGGTGCAGGAGCTGCGGGACGCGGTCGTGGCGACCGGAGCCGACACCGTCATCTGCGACGGCGAGCTGTCCCCGTCCCAGCTGCGCAACCTCGAGCAGCAGACCAAGGTCAAGGTGGTCGACCGTACCGCCCTGATCCTGGACATCTTCGCCCAGCACGCGAAGAGCAAAGAGGGTAAGGCGCAGGTCGAGCTGGCCCAGCTTCAATACTTCCTGCCGCGTCTGCGCGGCTGGGGTGAGTCGCTGTCCCGGCAGGGCGGTGGCGCCGGTGGCGGATCGGGCGGCGGCGGCGTCGGCACCCGTGGCCCCGGTGAGACCAAGCTCGAGACCGACCGCAGGCGCATCAACCAGCGCATCGCCAAGCTGCGCCGCGAGATCAAGGCCATGCGGACGGTACGTCAGACCAAGCGCTCCCGTCGCCAGAGCAGCGGGGTGCCGTCGGTGGCGATCGCCGGCTACACCAACGCGGGCAAGTCCAGCATCCTCAACCGGCTGACCCAGGCGGGCGTGCTGGTCGAGAACGCGCTGTTCGCCACGCTCGACCCGACCACCCGGCGCACGGCGGCGGAGGACGGCCGCGTCTACACGCTGTCCGACACCGTCGGCTTCGTGCGTCACCTGCCGCACCAGATCGTGGAGGCGTTCCGCTCCACGCTCGAGGAGGTGTCATATTCCGACCTGGTCGTGCACGTCGTCGACGGCTCGCACCCCGACCCCGAGGGTCAGGTGAGCGCGGTCCGCGAGGTGCTGGCCGAGGTCAACGCCGACACCATCCCCGAGCTTCTGGTCATCAACAAGATGGACGCCGCGGACGAGGAGACGATTCTGCGGCTGAAGCGGACGTGGCCCGACGCGGTCTTCGTGTCGGCCCGCTCCGGCCAGGGCATCCCGGAGCTGCACACGGCCATCGCCGAGCGGCTGCCCAAGCCGGCGGTCGAGTTGCGCGTTCTGCTGCCCTATGACCGAGGCGATCTGGTCGCCCGAATTCATCGATCCGGTCAGGTGTTGCAAACCCGCCATTTGGACGACGGGACCGAGCTCCGGATTCGGGTCGACGAACGACTCGCTGGCGAACTGGAGTCGTACCGCAACTGAGCGTGCCGCATCACCGATGAGGTGATCCACGCGTAACACCGGCATGAGACGCCGCATGCGACACTGATCGGATGCGGCGTCTCGTCTTTCCGGTCATCGTGGCCTCCGGGCTGGTGATGGTCGGTCCGTCCAGTGCGTTTGCCGACGATCCGGCACCTGTGGTCAGCGCCCCCTCGGTCGCGGGCAAGAAGATGTGCAAGATCGCGGACAAGCGGCTCGACGAGATCTCCGGGCTCGTCGCCACCAAGACCGGCTACATCGCCATCAACGACAGCGCCAACTCCGCCGAGAAGAAGCAGATCTTCTTCCTCAACACGAAGTGCGCGGTCACCAAGGCGGTCCCCTACAGCGGCAAGGGCCCGAACGACACCGAGGACATGATCCTCTCGGCGGACCAAAAGACGCTGTGGATCGCCGACATCGGTGACAACTCGTTCGACGACGACGCGAAGCGCCGCGAGTCGATCGGCCTCTGGAAGATGCCGGTCACCGGGGCCACCGAGCCGGTGCTCTACCGCCTCACCTACCCCGCTGGCGACTACCACGACGCCGAGGCGCTGCTGCTGAACGGCAACGGGACGCCGCTGATCATCACCAAGGAGATCGGCGCGCCGGCCGGCGTCTACCAGCCCACCGCGGCGCTCAAAACGGGCAAGACCGGCGTGCCGATGAAGCGAGTCGCGGAAATCACGGTCTCCGGCACGCAGACGGCCGGCAACCCCTTCGCCCGCATCGGCAACAAGACCATCGACGGCGGCGCGATCGCCCCCGGCGGCGGCAAGGTCGTCCTGCGCACCTACACCGACGCGGTCGAGTGGGACGTGACGAACGGCGACGTGCTCGGCGCCTTCAAGGGCAAGCCGCGCACCACCGGCCTGCCGAACGAGACGCTCGGCGAGGCGATCACCTACAGCCCCGACGGCAAGTACTTCTACACGACGTCGGACATGAGCGGCGACACCACCGCGGCCAACTACATCCTGCGCTACACGCCGGCCACGACGGTGGCCAAGGCGGCGTCGGGTGGCGCCGAGGGCGACGACAAGAAGTGGTACGCGGACCTCGAGCTGAGCGACATCACGTACGCGGTGGCGGGCGTCGGCGTGCTCGGCCTGATCCTGGTCGGCGTCGGCGTGTTCGGCATCGTGCGCTTCCGCAAGCGGGTCGCCACCGAGCCGGACGAGCCGGTCGAGGACTTCAAGAACCCGCTCGACGGTGAGCCCGAGACCGAGCTGATCGGGGTCGGCGGCACGCCGCAGCGGGCCGGGGTCTACGGCGGGGGAGCACGGCCCTCGACGACGAACGGGGCGGCTTCGGGTCCCGTCTACGGCGCCAACAAGAAGGCCGCCGCGGCCGGGGTGCCCGCGGCCGCCGGTGCCGCTGCCGGAGCCGGCGCGGGTGCCGGGGCCGGCGTCTACGGCGGTGCCAAGGGTGGTGGCGGTCCGCAGGGCCAGCCGTACGGTCGCCCGGCTGCGCCGGGTGGCGCCGGCGCTGGTCGTGGCGCCCAGGGTCAGCCGGCGCGTGGTCCTCAGGGC
>NZ_BOMI01000007.1 GCF_016862115.1 Paractinoplanes deccanensis | reverse complement strand
GGCGCGTGGTCCTCAGGGTCAGCCGGCTCGGTCGCCGCAGGGTCAGCCGGCGCGTGGTCCGCAGGGTCAGCCGGCTCGGTCGCCGCAGGGTCAGCCGCCACGCGGTCCCCAGGGTCAGCCGGCTCGGTCGCCGCAGGGTCAGCCGGCGCGTGGTCCTCAGGGTCAGCCGGCCCGGTCGCCGCAGGGTCAGCCCGCCCGCGCTCCTCAGGGGCAGCCGCCGCGCGGTCCCCAGGGGCAGCCGCCGCGTGGGCCGCAAGGTCAGCCTGCCCGTGGCGGGCAGCAGCCGCCGCGCGGTCCCCAGGGCCAGCCGCCGCGCGCTCCGCAGGGTCAGCCGCCCCGCGGCGGTCAGCCGTCTCGCGGCGGGCAGCAGGGCGGCGGCGTCTACGGCGGGTCGGGCCAGCCTCAGCGCAGCCCTCAGGGCCAGCCGCCGCGCGCTCCGCAGGGTCAGCCGCCCCGCGGTGGCCAGCAGCCGCCTCGTGGCGGACAGCCGCCCCGCGGCGCGCAGGGCCAGCCGCCGCGCGGCGGCCAGGGCGGTGGCGTCTACGGCGGCCAGCAGCAGGGCAAGCCGGAGCCGGGGCGGCAGCGCAACGACTACGCCGACTTCCACCGCCGCCCCGAGGGCCGGTTCGACAATCCGCAGGGGTACGGACCCGGTTACGGGCCTCGCTGACCCAGCGGCGCCTATCGCCGCCGTGGCGCGCCTGCCGCGCAGGACCCTGCGGCGGACCCTGCCGCGTCGAACCTCTGCCGCGGCCAACCCTGCCGCGGCCAACCCCAGCCGCGCCGGATCCTGCCGCGTCGAACCTCTGCCGCGCAGGACCCTGCCGCGTCGAACCTCTGCCGCGGCCAACCCTGCGGCGTCGAACCCAGCCGCGTCGAACCCAGCCGCGTCGAACCCAGCCGCGTCGAACCCAGCCGCGTCGAACCCAGCCGCGTCGAACCCAGCCGCGCCGAACCCTGTCGTGCCGGACTCTGCCGCGTCAGACCCGGCGCAGCACGGCCACGACGCGGCCCATGATGGTCGCGTCGTCGCCGGGGATCGGGTCGAAGGCCGGGTTGGCCGGCATCAGCCAGACGTGCCCGTCGCGCTGGCGGTAGCTCTTCACCGTCGCCTCGCCGTCGATCATCGCGGCCACGATGTCGCCCGCGTTCGCCGTGGGCTGCTGGCGCACGACGACCCAGTCGCCGTTGCAGATCGCCGCGTCGATCATCGAGTCGCCCTTGACCTCGAGCATGAAGACGTCGCCCTCGCCGACCAGCTCGCGCGGCAGCGGGAAGAACTCCTCGACGGCCTGCTCGGCCAGGATCGGCCCACCGGCGGCGATCCGGCCGACCAGCGGCACGTAGGCCGGCTGGGGCCGCGCCGTGCGCAGCGTCTCGTCGTCGACGATCTCGTTGGGGGAGCGCACGTCGACGGCGCGCGGCCGGTTGGGGTCGCGGCGCAGGAAGCCCTTGGTCTCGAGCGCCTTGAGCTGGTAGGCGACGCTCGACGGGGACACCAGCCCGACCGCCTCGCCGATCTCACGCACGCTGGGCGGATAGCCGTACCGCTCGACCCAGCCGCGGATGAACTCCAGGATCTTGCGCTGCCGGGCGGTCAGCTCGCTCGTGACGGGGTCGGGGAACTGGCTGACCACCGGCGTGACGGCGCGCAGCTGCGGGGCGTCGGCGGCGCGGCCCCGGCTCGGCGAGCGGCGCCGCAGAGCGGCTGTGGTGGTCGCCCCCTTGTCGGGCTTGCTCTGATCTTGCCGGCTCGTCCGGTCGTCGGTCGACACGTCCGCCCTCCCTGTCGGCCAGTGCCTCGTCGGCACGTGGTGCTCTCGCGGAGCCGGACTGTGACGCCGTGGGGATGGCGCCTGCCCGGCTGACCCCTCTTGAGGGAGAACCGTAATGGCGCGGTACGACATATTCAAACATCTGTACGACATTCTTCCGGCGTGTCGCTCGGAAGTGCTCGACTTCCGTACGCCTGTTCTGATAGACCGTCGTACGGGCGTTCGATCGAACGCCCGTACGATGATCACTCTTTCCCGTGATCATTTTCCGAGGTCGAGCGGGGTGGCGAGACTGATGGCGATGCACAGCGTGAGGCAGGCACAGCCGCCGTTGCGGCTCACTCGGCGCGGTCGCGCCGTGGTTCTCGGTCTTCTTGTTCTCGTCGCGTCATTGGCGAGTGCCGTGTTGTTCACCACGGCTTCACGGGCCGAGCAGCTGCCCGCCGGCCCGCCGCCTACGATCGTCGTCCGGTCGGGTGACACGCTCTGGGACATCGCGGCGCGCGAAATGCCTGGCCGCCATGGTCAGGCGGGCGTCGACGAGCTGCGCCGGCTCAATGGCATCAGTGGCTACGGCGTACACCCGGGCGATGTTTTGATCTTGCCGTACGGGTCTTGATCGACTCGATCCGTAACGAAAGATCAACCGCTCGTGTTGAGTCGGAAAATACGGCGCGTCGGCACGCCGCTGAACTTGCGCCCGCGTCCGCCGGGGCATAGCGTCTACCCCAACATCTAGTAGTTACAAGGGTGTAAGTCATCCACAGGTTGGGGTTACCTCCCACCGGTTATCCACAGGCCGTCCACAGCGGCGAGCTGGTGTCCACCAGCGCGACGCTGCGCTTCGGCGTGCCCGGGCACCGGTGGCCGCAGGTGCCGGAGGGAGATCACGGTGCGCTGCCCGTACTGTCGTCACGCCGACTCGCGCGTCGTCGACTCACGTGAGGCCGACGACGGTCAGCTGATCCGTCGCCGCCGCTCGTGCCCCGAGTGCGGCAAGCGGTTCACCACGGTCGAGGAGGCCGTCCTCGCCGTCGTGAAGCGCAGCGGGGTCACCGAGCCGTTCAGCCGGACAAAGATCATGAGCGGCGTCCGCAAGGCCTGCCAGGGCCGGCCCGTCGACGAGGACTCGATCGCGCTGCTCGCGCAAAAGGTCGAGGAGACCGTCCGGGCCAAGGGCGCGGCCGAGATCCCCAGTCACGAGGTGGGCCTGGCGATCCTCGCCCCGCTGCGTGATCTCGACCAGGTGGCTTACCTCCGGTTCGCGAGTGTGTACAAGTCCTTCGACTCGCTCGACGAGTTCGAAAAGGAGATCACCGCCCTCCGCGAGGCGGCGGTCGCCCGGGAGGCCGCGGTGCGGCACGCCGTGGCGCCGCGATCCGGCGGCCGCGCACCCAAGATCAACAGCTAGAGCAGGCTTCGAGTGGCAGACGTAGTAGTTACGAGGGGGAGCAGTATGGCCGGGGACGGCGTAACAGCAGGCAGGCAGCGCAGCCGGGCGAACGGCAACGGCGCGCCGGCCGGCAGCGGGGGGCTGCGGGTCGAGCGGGTCTGGACGACCGAGGGCGTCCACCCGTACGACGAGGTCGAGTGGGAACGCCGCGACGTCGTCATGACGAACTGGCGCGACGGCTCGGTCAACTTCGAGCAGCGCGGTGTTGAGTTCCCGAAGGACTGGAGCGTCAACGCGGCCAACATCGTCACCACGAAGTACTTCCGGGGCGCCGTCGGCACCCCGCAGCGCGAGCAGTCGCTCCGCGAGCTCATCGACCGGGTCGTGTCGACGTACCGCAAGGCCGGCGAGGACTTCGGTTACTTCGCCACCAAGCAGGACGCCGAGATCTTCGACCACGAGCTGACCTGGATGCTGCTGCACCAGGTGTTCAGCTTCAACTCGCCGGTCTGGTTCAACGTCGGCACGTCGTCGCCGCAGCAGGTCAGCGCCTGCTTCATCCTCTCGGTCGACGACTCGATGGACTCCATCCTCGACTGGTACAAGGAGGAGGGGCTGATCTTCAAGGGCGGCTCCGGCTCCGGCGTCAACCTCTCCCGGATCCGCTCGTCCAAGGAGCTCCTCTCCTCCGGCGGCACGGCCAGCGGCCCGGTCAGCTTCATGCGCGGCGCCGACGCCAGCGCGGGCACGATCAAGTCCGGCGGCGCCACCCGCCGGGCGGCCAAGATGGTCATCCTCGACGTCGACCACCCGGACATCGAGGAGTTCGTCCAGACCAAGGCGCGCGAGGAAGACAAGATCCGCGCCCTGCGCGACGCCGGCTTCGACATGGACCTGGGCGGCGCCGACATCGTCTCGGTGCAGTACCAGAACGCCAACAACTCGGTCCGCGTCTCCGACGAGTTCATGCGGGCGTACGAGGAGGGCACCGACTTCGCCCTGCGCGGCCGCCTGCACGGCGAGGAGATCGAGCGGGTCGACGCCAAGAAGCTGTTCCGCGACATCGCCCAGGCCGCCTGGGAGTGCGCCGACCCCGGCCTGCAGTACGACGACACCATCAACGACTGGCACACCAACCCCGAGACCGGCCGCATCACCGCGTCCAACCCCTGCTCGGAGTACATGTCGCTGGACGACTCGTCCTGCAACCTGGCCTCGCTCAACCTGATGAAGTTCCTGACCCCGTCCGGCGGCTTCGAGGTCGAGAAGTTCGTCAAGAGCGTCGAGTTCATCATCACCGCGATGGACATCTCGATCTGCTTCGCCGACTTCCCGACCGAGAAGATCGGCGTCACCACGCGGGCCTACCGCCAGCTGGGCATCGGGTACGCCAACATCGGCGCGCTGCTGATGGCGTCCGGCCTGCCGTACGACTCGGAGGCCGGCCGCAGCGTCGCCGCCGCGATCACCTCGCTGATGACCGGCACGGCGTACCGCCGCTCCGCCGAGCTGGCCGGTGTCGTCGGCGCGTACGACGGCTACGCCCGCAACGCCGAGGCCCACAAGCGCGTCATGCGCAAGCACGCCGCCGCGAACGACGCGATCCGCCCGGCCAACGCCGTCGCGACCGCGATCGTCAAGGAGGCCACCAAGCAGTGGCAGGCCGGCAACAAGATCGGTGACAAGAACGGCTGGCGCAACGCGCAGGCGTCGGTTCTCGCCCCCACCGGCACCATCGGCCTGATGATGGACTGCGACACCACCGGCATCGAGCCCGACCTGGCGCTGGTCAAGTTCAAGAAGCTGGTCGGCGGCGGCTCCATGCAGATCGTCAACCAGACCGTGCCGCGCGCGCTGCGCAGCCTCGGCTACCCCGAGGAGCAGGTCGAGGCGATCGTCGAGCACATCTCCGACCACGGCAACGTCGTCGACGCCCCCGGCCTCAAGCCGGAGCACTACGCGGTCTTCGACTGCGCCATGGGCGAGCGCGCGATCGCCCCGATGGGCCACGTGCGCATGATGGCCGCGGTGCAGCCGTTCATCTCGGGCGCCATCTCCAAGACGGTCAACATGCCCGAGTCGGCCACCGTCGAAGAGATCGAGAACATCCACTACCAGGGCTGGAAGCTCGGCCTGAAGGCGCTCGCGATCTACCGCGACAACTGCAAGGTCGGACAGCCGCTCTCGGTCGCCAAGACCAACAAGGCCACGGAGGAGGCGCCCGCCGCCTCCACCGAGGTCGAGAAGGTCGTGGAGAAGGTCGTCGAGTACCGCCCGGTCCGCAAGCGCCTCCCCAAGAAGCGCCCGTCGGAGACGGTCTCCTTCTCGGTCGGCGGCGCCGAGGGCTACCTCACCGCGTCGTCCTACCCGGACGACGGCCTCGGCGAGGTCTTCCTCAAGATGTCGAAGCAGGGCTCGACCCTGGCCGGCGTCATGGACGCCTTCTCGGTCGCGATCTCGATAGGGCTCCAGTACGGCGTCCCGCTCGAGACGTACGTCAGCAAGTTCACCAACATGCGCTTCGAGCCGGCCGGCATGACCGACGACCCGGACGTCCGCATGGCCTCCTCGGTGATGGACTACATCTTCCGTCGCCTGGCACTCGACTTCCTGCCGTACGAGACCCGCGCCGACCTCGGCATCTTCACCGCCAAGGAGCGCGCCGCCCAGGTCCAGGCCGAGGCAGCCGCCGAAGCCGCCGCGGCCCCGGTCGACCTGGCCGGCATGGCCGCCTCCGCCCCCGTCGCCCCGGCAGCGGAGGTCGTCGCGGAACCGAAGGCCACCGTCACCGAGCCCACCACCGACCCCGAGAAGGCGGCCCCCGCCTCCGTCGGCTCCTCCACCGAGCTCCTCGAGATCGTCATGGGCCAGTCGGCCGACGCCCCGCTCTGCTTCACCTGCGGCACCAAGATGCGCCGCGCCGGCTCCTGCTACGTCTGCGAGGGCTGCGGCTCCACCTCCGGCTGCAGCTGAAACCGGGAAGTTTAGCCATGTCTCCTGTGAGTAACTCCTAAGAGGAATCGCTGGTTGACATAAATCCTGGTGAAGGCCTACGACAGATGCCTCCCACCCGATTGCGGGTGGGAGGCATCTGCATTTAGGCGTACGAGGGGAGCGGCAACGCGCTCGCCGCCCAGTTCGGGCAGTGGAACCATCAGTCAGTCGCCATGGGCTACCACGCCGACGTCTACAAGATCATTCACTTGGCTGATCCCGTGGACGCCCTCGAACTCCAGCACGAGCACATCGGCCGTGTGATGCGCCGAGTTGCCCTGAAGCCTGATGACCTTCGCGGCAAGGGGGTTACCCGCATGCGGCAAGCGGTCGAGAGGCAAGGCCCCGCGCTGTCGAACCCCGCGCCGCTCAGCGCCGCCCGGCTCAAAGCCACCGGCAAGAAGAACAGCAACGTCGCGGTCGGGCCCTACACCATCTGCATCTACTCCGCCGACGGTGCGCTTTGCGGAGGCGAGGGCGCCGCTGATTTCCGGCTCTGCCGGCCCTTCGAATGCCGCAACTCGGCCATGACTCCCGGTCAGCGCGCCCGCATCGAGCTGCGCCGCCGCCTGGAACTCCGCATGCACCCGGCGCTGCACCGCAGCGCCCGGAAGATCGCCCAAGCGATGCCCGACGAGCTTGCTCGAATCATCGCCACTGAACTCGACGAGTACGTCGCCGAGGCGTTGGGCTGGCGGCATGAGCGACGTCGACAGCCTGGAGGCCCTGCACCTGGCGTCCGCCGCCTACGCAGAAGCGCAGCGCGACAGCGAAGCTTCCGCGGAGTTGAGCATGCATCTGGGCAACATCCCAGTTCCTGCGAGGCTGATGCTGGCTGCTGCGGTTCTCGCTGCTGCCGACAAGCCTGTCTCCATCGTCAACGTCTGCCAGGTCGCAGGTGTGTCCCACGGATCCACCTACAACAACCACAAGGAGGCGATGGCGAGTATCCGGGAGAACATTCCAGTTCTCGTCCGGGCGCAACTCGCCGTCCTCGGCGAGACACCGAGCGCCGCAGAGCTGTTCGACCAGGTTCACGAGCGGGACGAGACCATCCGCGAACTCCGTGCCGAGCTCAAGGCCGCCCGCCAGGAACGCAACACCGCTCTCGCCTACCCCCGCGACCTGCACGAACGGTTGCGCCCGGAGTTCGAGGCGATAGCCCGCGAGAAGCAGGAGAAGGTCCGCTACCTCAGGCCTCTTCCCGACGCGGTGGAGGCTGACGAATGATCAACGCGGACGACCCGACGCAGTGGCAAACCGACAAGCTGAGCGCTCTCCGCCTTGGCCGTCGGCTGGTGACCGAGGTCTCTCCCTCCGGGCAGGGAAGAAGGGCCTTCGTCGACATCCGCCCCCTTCGAGCTGATGCCGATCATGTCGCCAGCCGAGAGGGCTGGGTTCGGTCCGACCACGATCGCACCTTCAAGGTGAAGCACTGGGATTACGACGCCGACCAGTTGGACGGCTTCGATTACGACGTCGGTGCGGCACTCGTCCGTGCCGCGACCGTCACAGGCGAGGCGGAACTCGCTGCCATCCTCCAGGTCTGGGACCTTCCGCCTGGACAGTTTCGCCACCCCTGGGACACCGACGACCCGAGGTAGTCGGCGGGATGCGGCACACTCAGATCATGAACGAGATCTCACTTTCGGTCCCGCCGTACGACCCGGCGGTCGGCGTTGTGGCTCCCGCCGAAGGTGGATCGGTCACCGTCGAGATTGTCGATGGTTCAGTTGAGATCTTCGGTGATCCTGCCGGCCTCCGCGATCTCGCTCGGATGCTGCTCGCGTTGTCGGACGTGCGAGCGCCGAAGGGTGCCCACATCCATCTCGATGCCGGCATCAACCCACTCGATCTCGGCTCCGCCTCTCTCATGCTGGCGAGGGATCCACGTGCCCGGTGAAGAGACGAGTCCGCAGGACAAGCGATGGCACTGGGACGAAGACGTACCGCTTCGCTGGCTGTTGATCGATGAATCCGCCATGGGAGAAGCAGACGCCGTGATCGCGGCGTGCGCTGATATCGAAGGGCTATTCGTCGATTTGCCGTCCACGGTGCGCGGGACGACGCTTCTCGGGTGCATGCCCCACCCGCCGCTGCGCCGTGCTCTGGACGCGCTGGCCAAGGGGGCGGGCAACCCAGGCGGTGCTCTGCATCGTCGGTCGATCGACGCGACCCTCTACAGCGTGGACCAGAACGGTGTAGTCAACCGCGTGATCGGCTCCCATCTGCGAGCATCAGTGACCGAAGTTCGTCCCTCAGTCCTGGCCGCTAACCTCGTCGATGTCGACTTGGACAGCGCGATCTCTGAGCCGATGCCGAGTTCGGCGCGACCCATCTGGAACCTGTGGCACGCCGGTGGCCCGACCGAACCGAACCTTTGGGCAGGCTACGGCCGGGAGCTTCGGCATCTCTGGTCTGGAGCGGCCTTGGCTCACCATCGGGCCGAGGCGCCTGACAAGCCAGCCGACAGCACCTACCAGCTCGACGGGCGCCACGTCACCGACATCGAAGGCTTCTACTGCGCCATCGGCGAGGCCATCAACGGTCCTGGCGGCTATTTCGGCTGGAACGGTGACGCGCTCCACGACTGTGTGACGGGCGGGTGGGGCGCCGAGTGGCCGTTCCGCCTGACCTGGCACCACGCCGAGGTGGCTCATAGCCATTTGACTGCCAAGTTCGACCAGATCCTTCAATGGCTTGCCGAGGATCAGATCGAGGTCGAGTTGCGCTGATCGGTGGTCGCAGCCGGGGAGTCATCCCACTCCTTGGGAGGAGGACCGGTCAATCCGGCGACGCTGCGGAGGCAGCCGCGGTGGGAGACAGCCGCCGACTTCCCAGGAACAGCTGAAAATGACCGTTCTTAGGACGTCCCCTTCAGGGGCGCGTTGAGATCTAAGAGTCATCGGCGAGCATGACCAGAGGAATGTCCCCCGGACGCTACTGTCCGGGGGACTTTCCGTTGCTCGGGACGCGGATACGACCCGGGTCCGCGCACCATCAAGGTCAACGACGGCATTACGGTGAGATCCGTGCATGAGCCTCACGACGAGCCCGGTCTCCTGGAGCCCGCTCGGCTGTTCGCCGCCTTGCAGCACGGCGCTCGGGATCTCCCGCCGGTGTTGCCGCCACGCGACGTAGTCGTCGCGGCGGCTGGCACCTGGGGCCGCTATGGCTCGGTCGTCGTGCTCCGGCGTGACTGGGAGGAGGACAATGCGCTGCTCGACGACGTCTACCTGCTGGAACGCTCGTCGGACGGTCAGTGGCCGGCTCCGGACGGTTCCTCAGGCTCCGGCATGCCGGAATGGGTGCTTGATCGTCCTGATGGGCACCTCCCGGGCACGCGCGACGGCCACCTTGTGAACCTGGGTGCCCAGATGGCGAACGTCGGCGGCTGCTGGCTGGCGGAACTGACCGTGATGGCGAGCCGAGCCGTCACCACCATCGAGGTGCGATACGGCAACGAGGAGATCTCCGTCCGCGTCCCGGCCAGCGGCCTGGTGACCCTCCCCGGCCTGGTCCGCTCGCCCGACGATGTGGCCGAGTTCCGAGGCTTCGATGATGCCGGAAGCCTGCGGGGCGTCGAGCGTTACCGGCCCTTGGGCGAGTCGGACCGCCGCTGGGGATGGCCCGACGCATCCTTGTGGGCGTCGTAATGGCCGCCTGATCGAAGTGATTTCTCCCCGGGCGTGCATGTTCCCTTCCGGTGGTTCAGCCGCGCCTCGAGCCACCTGAGCAGGTGCAGCGCCTGCTCGCGCTGCATGTGGCGCAGCCGTGCCGGTCCCGGCAGCAGGCCTTCGCGCCACGCGCGCCCCGCCAGGCCCGCGAGTGCCGTGTTGACGTCGCCGGCCGGTGCGTCCGCCCAGGGCGACTTGCGCAGCAGCTTCTCCGGGTCGAGCCCGCACGCCGCCACGTCCGGCCCGAGCCGCACCAGATCCATCCATCCCGGGGCCGTCCACAGGTGCGTCCAGTCCACGACGCGCAGCCGCCCGTCGGGTTGGCGCATCACGTTGTCGCGGCGCAGATCTCCGTGATGCAGGGCCGTGCCGGCGGCCAGGGCCGGCAGCCAGCGACTTTCCAGCTCCGCGAGCATGCGAACCGGCACCTCCACGGGCAACGGCTTGCCGCGCAGGTGATCCACTCGGGGCCCACCGTCGCCGCTCAGCAGCTGCCAGGTGCCGAGCAACGGCACGAACGCCTCGGCGTACGGCGATGTGCCGCCCACCGGGCTCGGCTCCATGACGGTCCGCATGCGCTTCATCACGCTCAGCAGCTCCGGCTCGTCGGCGGCCGTCCACCGGGTCACGGCTTCGCCCTCGATCGCCTCGTACGCCGCCACGCGCCATGCGCCGACCGCCGCAAACCCGGCCGGCCGCGGCCCCAGATCGCCGACCGCCTCGGCCAGCACCGCCCCCGCCTCCACGGCCTCGCCCAGCCCGCCGCCCACGGGCGCCGCCTTGACGAACAGCCGCCTCCCTCCGATGCCGACCACTGTGGAGGCCACCGACGCCGTGAATCCGGCCGCGGCCGCTCGTTCCTCGTGCACCGGCTCGCCCAGTAGCCGCTCCACGGCCGCCCGAACAGCCTCGGGCGCCTCCGTCAGCCGCGGTCGCCGTTCCTGATCCATCGGGTCACGCTATGCCATCCCTTTAACGTGTAAGTTCGAGCCGTGACCGGCGTCGAGCTCGATCGTGCGAACCTCGACCGGGCCAAGGTCGCGGTCGGCCTCACCTTCGCCACCAACGGTTTGCCGTACGCGGGATGGCTTGCCCGTGCCCCGGCCGTGCGTGACGGTCTCGGGCTCTCGCCGGCCGGGTTCGGGTTGTTGCTGCTCTGTCTCTCCGCGGCGGCGATCTCGGCGATCCCGCTGGCCGGGCCGCTCGTGCAGCGGGTCGGGCCCGCGCGCGCCGTCCTGATCGGCAGCACGTCGATGGTTCTCGGGCTGACCGGGCTCGCGAGCGGCGTTCTCCTCGGCTCCGTTGCGCTCGCCGGTTTCGGGCTGGTGCTCGCCGGCATGGGCAACAGCACGTGGGACGTCGCGATGAATGTCGAGGCGGCCGACGTCGAGCGCCGGCTCGGGCGTACCGTCATGCCTCGTTTTCATGCCGGTTTCAGCCTCGGCACCGTGCTCGGCGCGGGCTTCAGCGCCGTCGCCGCGGCCTCCGGCCTGCCCGTCTGGGCGCAGCTCTATCTCACTGCCGCGCTCACGGCCGTGGTCACGACCCCGACGGTACGGCGGTTCCTGCCCCACGAGGGCTTGCCCGCCGGCCAGGCTCCGGCCACGAGCGTGCGGCAGGTGTGGCGCGAGCCCCGTACCGTGCTGATCGGCTTCATCATGCTCGGCTTCGGCTTCACCGAGGGCACCGCGAACGACTGGCTCGCCATCGGGCTCGTCGACGGCTACCGGGCGAGCGAGACGGTCGGCGCCGTCGCCTTCGGCAGCTTCGTCACGGCGATGACCCTCGGCCGGCTCTTCGGCGGATACGCGATCGAGCGCTGGGGCCGCGTCCGTACGCTTCGGGTCACCGCCGCCTCGGCCGCGCTCGGGCTGCTGCTGGTCGTCTCGCAGGTGACCGTGCCGCTGGCCATGCTCGGCGCGCTGCTCTGGGGTGCCGGCTCCTCGCTGGGCTTCCCGATCGGCATGAGCGCCGCCGCCGACGATCCCGCCCGTGCCGCCATCCGCGTCTCGGTCGCCGGCTCGATCGGCTACGGCGCCTTCCTCGCCGGGCCGCCGCTCATCGGGCTGCTCGCCGACCACTTCGGCGTACTCCGGGCGATCCTCTGCGTCTTCGGCGCTCTCGCCATCGGCCTGGCCGCCTCGGGAGCCGCGCGCCCGATCCCGGCCGAAAGGTAACGACCGCGGCTCCCGGCCGAGCGGTGACGGGCGCGACTCGCTGCCGAGGGTGACGGGCGCGGCTCGCTGCCGAGGGTGACGGACGCCGCTTACTGTCGAGAGATGACGGACGCTGTGATCGAGTCGCATGTGGACGCTTCGCCCGAGCGGGTCTGGGCCGCCTTGACGGACGCCGGCGAGCTCGCCGCCTGGTATTGGCCGGCGGAGCTGCACCCGCGGGCCACCTCCGACCCCACCGTCGGTGGCGGCTTCGGCATCGAGGCCGACGGCATGGGCTTCTCCGGCCGCTACCTGGAGCTCGACCCGCCGCGGCGGATCGTGCAGTCGTGGCGGTGGGCCGGGGACGACCGCGACAGCCGGGTGACCATCGAGCTGACCCCGGCCGGCGCGGGCACCGACGTCGTGGTCGTGCACAGCGAGCTGGACGACGAGACGGCCAGGATGTACGAGGCGGGCTGGGCGAGCTGCCTCGCCCGCCTCACGCCGTACGCAGGAAGTCGCTGATCAGTCCCGCCAGCACCGCGGGCTGCTCGATCACCATCGCGTGCGAGGCGTCCTCCAGCGAGATGTAGCGCGGGTGCCCGGCGGCCCGCGCCTGCTCGACGACGAACCGGCGGTGCGCCGCGTAGAGCTCCGCGAACGGCTCCTGCTCCGGCAGGTCGCGGGTCGGCAGCACCAGCAGCTCGGGGCAGGTCGTGCTCGCGTAGACCGGGCCCAGGTCGAGCTCGTTCATCAGCGTGCGCAGCTGCGACGTCACGGCCGCGGACGGGCGGGTCGAGGTCTCGCCGTTCTCGTGGACCAGGTTGCGGCGGAAGCCCTCGATCCAGACCTTCTCGTTGGCGCCCATGTCGCGGGCCGCCATGCGCTGGCGTTCGACGACGTCGGGCAGCTGGTCGGCCTCGATCACCTGGCCGGCCCGGGACTCGAACTGGTCGAAGATCGCGTGAAGCCGGGCCAGCTCGACGGCGGCCTTGCCCGGGTCCATGCCGGGCAGGTGCTCGGGGCGGGTGGGCGGCGGGTTGCCGTCGAGGCTCACCACGCCCGGCGCCTCGGGGTGGCGCTGACCCCAGAGCGCGGCCAGCATGCCGCCGAGCGAATGCCCCACGACCGCCGGTCTTTCGAGCTCCATCTGTACGCACACAGCGGCGAGATCGCCGAGCGCCGCGTCCCACGTCCACGTGCCCTCGCCGGACCGGCCGTGGCCGCGCAGGTCGACGCTGATCACCCGGTGGTGCGGGCGCAGCGCGCGAGCGAGGGTGGTCATCTGCGCCAGGTTGCCGCCCGCGCCGTGCAGCAGGAGCAGGGGTGGCTGGTCGCCGCCGAAGTCACGGACCGCGAGCGGCAGGTCGCCGGCGTCGATGAGGCGGTCGTTGATCATTGGTCTCCTCCTCGCGGCGGCTCGCCGCGTAGCCGGTCTCGGATGGCGGCCGACGGCACGCCACCGTCGGGATGGCGGGGGAGGCGCCCGCGTCGTACGAGGTCGTGCACTCCCTGCCGGGTGATGCCGAGCATGGCCCCGGCCGTGGCGTACGACACCGACTCGGCCCCCATGTGCCCGGCCCGCCGCGCCACCACCTGGCCGAGCGGCGTGCCCCACCAGTCGGCCGGCGGATCGAAGGGCCCGTCGCCCGGGTGCAGGGTCGCGATCAGCCGGGCCGTCATCATCACGGCCGCCGTCTCGTCGTCACCGCGCAGCGTGGCGGCCCATCGCCGGGAGCGGGCGCGCACCAGTGAGCGCAGCGCCGCCACCGCGTCGTCGCCCTCGAGGAGCACGTCGAGGGGATCGAGCAGGCGTACGTCGAGCGCCCGGACGATCTGCTCAACCAACTCGTCATCGGCCACGCGGCCATCCTCCCGGCACTTGACGCCGGGTGTCAAGTAACGCTCCGTGCATTGACGGTGTCCGATGTGGGCTTCCGCTCCGCCAGGCGGGCCAGTACGGTGTGCCCCGAATCTCACCGGAAGGATCGCCCGTGCGTTCGCGTCTCGCCGTGCTCGCCCTCACGCTGCTCGCGGCCGGAGCCTGCGACAACAAGCCGGCGGAGCGAGCCGCGGCGACCCTGCCGCCACCGCCACCGTCGGTCGAACAGCCTGCGGCGGCGGCCGGTGGCGCCTGCACGCGCTTGAACTACGAGTACGTCAAGAAGGCGATCGGCGTGCGGTTCACCGTGGCCGCGGCCAACCAGGCCGAGGGCGTCTCGTCGTGCGTGCTCCAGACCGTGGACGCCACCTGGCCCGACCTGACGCTCGCGGTCATCGGCAGCACGGCGGCGACCGCCGATCAGTTCCTCGACGACCTGATGCCCGCGAAGGGCATCAAGCTCAAGGGCCTGGGCAAGGCCGCCTATCTGCTCAAGTCTCCGGCGAGCGGGGCGCACGGGCCGGCCGTCGAGATCGGCTGGCTCAACGCGGCGAAGCAGATCCAGACACTGCGCTTCACCTTCCCCAAAAGCGCCGCGTCCACCGCCGTGACGCAGATGAACAGGCAACTGTTCACCCTCGCCAAGGCGATGGACGCGCCGAAGAGCTAGCCGCCTCGCCGGCGGCTCAGTGCGCCGCCACGAACACCCGCGACGCGACCTCCCGCGGCAGGCGGATCTTGTCGCCGGAGCGGTCGATGGTCACGCCGTCGCGCTCCTGGGCGACGGTCACCGTCGTGCCCGGGTCGATGCCCGCCGCGTGCAGCTGGCGCAGCACGTCGGCGTTGGTCTGCACGCTCTCGCAGATGCGCTGCACCACGACGCTGCCGGTCAGGCCCGGGAACGCCAGGTTGCGCTCGCCGGCGCTGACCTGAGCCGCGCTGTCGAGCGGCTCGGGCTCGTCGGGGATGCCGAGCGCCTCGAGACCCGGGATCGGGTTGCCGTACGGCGAGCGGGTCGGCTTGTTGAGCAGCTCGTAGACCTTCTTCTCGACCGAGTCGCTCATCACGTGCTCCCAGCGGCAGGCCTCCTCGTGGGCCTCCTCGTAGGGCATGCCGATGACGTTGACCAGCAGAAGCTCGGCCAGCCGGTGCTTGCGCATGACCGAGACGGCCGTGGTGCGGCCCTCGTCGGTCAGGACGAGGTGGCGGTCGTTCTCGACGGTCAGCAGGCCGTCACGCTCCATGCGCGCGACGGTCTGGCTCACCGTGGGACCGCTCTGGTGCAGCCGCTCGGCGATCCGCGCCCGCAGCGGCGGCACACCCTCTTCCTCGAGTTCGAGGATGGTGCGCAAATACATCTCGGTAGTGTCGACGAGGTCGTGTTTGTGTAGTGACGCCTTCATGCCTCGACCTCCCAGCGCTTGCGGCCAACAGCCGGCCTGCACCGGGTGTCGACGAGATCATTCACGGTGTGGCCCTCCCAGCAGCGATATTACCTCGTTACATGGGGTTGACAGGCGCCCCGAGCTGGGTGGGTCAGACCCTACCCGACGCGGGCGGCTCGCCGCTCACGTCAACACGGGCCGGAAGTTGTCGGGGGTGCGTGGGAGCATGACGGGCATGGTGGACCGGACGACCGCGGTGGTGTGGGACCGAGCGCTCCTCGACTACGACATGGGTGATCATCCCCTCAACCCCGTGCGCGTCGAGCTGACCATGGCGCTCGCCCGTGAGCTGGGCATCCTGGACCGCCCCGGGGTGCACATGATCACACCGGTCCCGGCCACCGAGGCCGAGCTCACCCGGGTCCACCGGGCCGACTACCTCGACGCCGTCCGCATGGCCCCGATCGACCCGTTCTTCTCGGGCTGGGGCCTCAACACCCCCGACAACCCCGTCTTCGACGGCATGCACGAGGCCTCCGCGCGCATCTGCGGCGCCAGCATCGCGGCGGCCGAGGCGGTCTGGCACGGCGCGGCCACCCGGGCCGTCAACGTGGCGGGTGGCCTTCATCACGCGCTGGCCGCCCGCGCGTCCGGCTTCTGCGTCTACAACGATCCCGCGGTCGCCATCGCCAAGCTCCTCGATCTCGGCGCCCAGCGAGTGGCCTACGTGGACGTCGACGTCCATCACGGCGACGGCGTGCAGGCGGCCTTCTACCACGACCCCCGCGTGCTGACGATCAGCCTCCACGAGACCCCGCTGACGCTCTTCCCCGGCACCGGCTTCGCCGACGAGACGGGCGGCCCCGGCGCCGAGGGCACCGCGGTCAACATCCCGCTGCCACCGGGCACGGGCGACGGCGGCTGGCTGCGCGCCTTCCACGCGATCGTCCCGTCGATTTTGCGCGCCTGGGCTCCCGAGATCATCTTCAGCCAGTGCGGCGCCGACGCCCACCGGCTCGACCCCCTCGCCGACCTGCGCCTGTCGGTCGACGGCCAGCGCGCGGCCTACGTGGCGATGCGCGACCTGGCCGACGAGCTCTGCGACGGCCGCTGGGTCGCCACGGGCGGCGGCGGTTACGCCCTGGTCGAGGTCGTGCCCCGCGCGTGGTCCCACCTGCTGGCCGTGGCGACCGGCGACCCCCTCGACCCGCACACCCCGACGCCGGCCCCCTGGCGCAAGCTGGCCGCCGAGCGCTGCCCGCGCTCCGAGATCCCCGGCTCGATGACCGACGGCGCCGAGCTCCCGGCCGAGCGCTGGCAGCCCGGCACCACCCCCGACGCCGTCGACCGCGCGATCCTGGCCAGCCGCATGGAGGTCTTCCCCCTGCACGGCCTCGACCCCCACGACCCCCGCGACTGACCCGTCACCCCATCACTTTCCTTCACCGAGCGCGCGAGAGGAGCGGCGGCGTGGACACGAGCGCGGACGTGCTGCTCTCCGACGGCACAGCCGTCCACCTGAGACAGATCCGGCCGAGCGACGCGCCGGCCATCGTGGAGTTCCACTCCCGCATGAGCGACCGGACGCGCTACTTGCGCTACTTCTCGCCCTATCCGCGCATTCCGGAGCGCGACCTGGAGCGCTTCGTCAACGTCGACCACCGCGACCGCGAGGCGTTCGTCATCGTCAGCGGCCCGCGCATCATGGCCGTCGGGCGATACGAGCGGCTCGGCCCCGACGCGCCCGACGCCGAGGTCGCGTTCGTCGTCGAGGACGCCCACCAGGGCCGTGGCATCGGGTCCGTCCTGCTGGAGCACCTCGCCGAGGCCGCGCGTGCCAACGGCATCACCCGCTTCGTCGCCGAGGTTCTTCCCGAAAACTCCGGCATGCTGCGCGTCTTCAGCGACTTCGGCTACCAGATCCAGCGCAAATACGCCGACGGCGTGGTCCACCTCAGCTTCCCGATCGCCCCCACCGAGAAGTCGCGCGAGGTGCAGGAGTCGCGCGAGCAGCTCACCGAGGCGCGGTCGATCGCCCGGTTGCTGGCCCCGCGCGGGGTGGCGGTCTACGGCGCCAGCGCGAGCGGCCAGGGCATCGGCGCCGCCATGCTCGGCCACCTGCGCGACGGTGGATACACCGGCACGATCGTCCCGGTGCACCGCAGCGCCGATCGGGTGGCGGGGCTCCGGGCCTATCGCTCGGCCGCCGACGCGGGCGCCGCCGTCGACTTGGCGCTCATCGCCGTACCGCCGGATGGTGTCGCCGATGCTCTCGCCGACGCTGCCGCAAGCGGCGCGGGTGGCCTGGTGGTGGTCTCCGCCGGCTTCGCCGAGACCGGCGCCGAGGGCGCCGCCGCCCAGCGTGAGCTGATCGAGAGCGCGCATGCCGCGGGGTTGCGCGTCGTGGGCCCCAACAGCATGGGGGTGGCCAACACCGACCCTGCCGTACGCCTCAACGCCACGCTCGCGCCGCGCCTGCCCGCCGCGGGCCGGGTCGGCTTCTTCAGCCAGAGCGGCGCGCTCGGTGTCGCCCTGCTCGCCGAGGCCGATCGTCGCGGCCTGGGCCTGTCGAGCTTCGTCTCCGCCGGCAACCGTGCCGACGTCTCCGGCAACGACCTCCTCCAGTACTGGCAGGACGACCCCGGCACCGACGTCGTTCTGCTCTATCTGGAGACGTTCGGCAACCCGCGCAAGTTCGCCCGTCTCGCCCGCCGCATGAGCCGCGTCAAACCCGTGGTGGCGGTGGCCTCCGCGACCCGCCCGGCCGGGCTCGCCGGCGACGGGCCCGGCCCCGACCCCTATGCGGTGACTGCCCTGTTCGCCCGTTCCGGCGTCATCCGCGTCGACACGGTGCGCGAGCTCTTCGACGTCGGCCTCCTGCTCGCCCACCAGCCGCTGCCCGGCGGCCGCCGCGTCGCCGTGGTCGGCAACTCCTCGGCGCTCTCCGAGCTGGCGGTGGCCGCCTGCCGCGCCAACGGCCTCACCCTCGCCGAGGGCTACCCGGTCGACATCAGCCCGATGGCGGGCGCCCACGACTTCGCCGACGCCCTGGCCGACGCCGCCGTCGACACCCGGGCCGACGCGCTCGTCGTCGTCTTCGCCCCGCCGCTGCCCGGCCAGCTCACCGACGAGGACGCCGACTTCGCCGCGGCCCTCGCCAGCGTCGCGCTGGCGGGCGAGAAGCCCACCGTCGCGACGTTCCTGCTCGGCAGCCTGCCCGCCGGCGTGCCGTCCTACCCGTCGGTCGAGGAGGCGGTGCGCGCGCTGGCCCGGGTCGCCTACTACGCCGACTGGCTCCGCCGCCCGCCCGGCGTCCTGCCCGTGCTCGCCGGCATCGCCGCCGACGCCGCCGAGATCGACGGCCCACCGTCCGCGCTGCTGGCCGCCTACGGCATCGACGTGGTCCCGTCCACCCTGGCCGCCTCGGCCGGCGAGGCGGTCGCCGCGGCCTCGGCCCTCGGCTATCCCGTCGCCCTCAAGGCGGCCGGCGGCGCCCTGCGCCACCGTATCGACCTGGGCGCCGTGCGCCTGGCCCTGGCCGACGAGGACGACGTCCGAGCCGCGTACGCCGAGCTGGCCGGCGCCTTCGGCCCCGACGTGCTGGTCCAGACGATGGTCCCCGCGGGCGTGGCGTGCCGCATCGAGGTGATGGAGGACCCGGCCTTCGGCCCCGTCGTCGGCTTCGGCCTGGGCGGCGTGGCCAGCGAGTTGCTGGGCGACCTGGCCTGGCGCGCCGCCCCCCTCACCGACCGAGCCGCCGAGGCCCTGGTCGACGAGCCCCGGGCGGCCCCCCTTCTGCACGGCTACCGGGGCTCGGCCCCGGTCGACCGGGCCGCCCTGATCGACCTCCTCCTCAGGGTCGGCCGCCTGGCGGACGAGCATCCCCGCCTGCGCAGCCTCTCGCTCAACCCGGTGCTGGCCCGCCCCGACGGCTACTCGGTTCTGCACCTCACCGCCGAGATAGGCGACCCAGCCCGCCGCCCCGACACGGGCCCACGCCGCCTGCGCACACCGTGACGAGGGTGCCGGTCGCCTTAGCGTCGGCCCGCGGCGTTCATGCCTCTGTGAAAAGCATGGCCGGTCGTCCGGACGCTGCTCTGCGGCGTTTGCGCGTTGTGTGACCAGCGTGGCCCGTCGTCCGGACGCTGCTCTGTGGCGTTTGCGCGTTGTGTGACCAGCGTGGCCGGTCGTCCGGACGCTGCTTTGCGGCGTTTGCGCGTTGTGTGACCAGCGTGGCCCGTCGTCCGGACGCTGGTCTGCGACGTTTGCGCACTCTGTGACGGGGGTGGCCGGTTGTCGCGACCTCGGTCCGCGGGGTGGGCCTGGCTTGGGCTGCTGTGGTGGGTGCTCCGGTGGGCGGGTCGGGCCCGGAGTGGTGTTGGGCTGCCGAAATGCCTCGCGGGTGACCAAACTTGGCGTGCTTGGCGTGCTTGGCGTGCTTGGCGTGCTTGGCGTGCTTGGCGTGCTTGACGTGCTTGACGTGCTTGACGTGCTTGACGTGCTTGGCGGCGTGGGGGGATGGCGAGGTTGTGCGTCGGCGTGCGATGTCGGCGTCATGTGTTGGGGTGCCGAGGCGCCTCGCGGGTAACCAGACAGGGCGTGCTTGGGCGGCAGGCTGCGCGCCGGCATGCGCTGTCGACGTCGGTGGCCGTGAGCGGGTGGGCGGGCAGGACGCGGACCGCCGAAGGGGGCACCGTGTGAGTCAGATGGTGCTCAGATCGGGTCAGGGGCGGCGGATATGTGCCCGCGAGCATGATGGCTGCCACAGCGAGGGTTTACCGGGCGGCCGGTCGGGCACGATGCAGCGGCTGACCTTCGGAAGGATGAACGAGATGAGCGACTCGCAGGAGAGCATCGAGCGGGAGATCGCCGGGGGCGACTACGGTCCCGGGGTCTTCGACGAGCCCAGCACGTACCGTCCGGAGAAGGGCGACGACGACGCCGGCCTGTCCAGCACGCTCGCGGCGGGCACCGACACCGACCAGCTTCAGGACGGCGGGCCGCACCCGGAGCACGGGGTCATGACCACCACGGGTGGCACGGCGGGGCCGAACAGCTTCCGCACGCATCCGCGTTCCGGCCCGGGCGTGGCCAACACGACGACCGGCGACGCCACCACCGGCGCGATGGAGACCCCGGTGGACAGCTACACCAGCGACGCCAGCAGCAACGCGGTCGACTGACGGCCGCCGCGCCCGCTCACGGCTCTGGGCGCCGCGCCCGCTCACGGCTCTGGGCGCCGCGCCCGCTCACGGCTCCGGGCGCCCCCAGCTCACGGCTCCGGGCGCCCCCAGCTCACGGCTCCGGGCGCCCCCAGCTCACGGCTCTGGGCGCCGCGCCCGCTCACGGCTCCGGGCCGGCGGGGCCGAGCGCGGCGGTGGTGGGGCCGCCGCGGGCACAGGTCGCGGCGTGCCGGCGAGCAACCGCGGGACGGGTGTTCCGTGCGGCGGTGTGGCAGTGGAGCCGAGTTCGGCTACGGTCACGGGCGTGACGGAGCGCGAATCGACGAAGCCGGAAACGGCGGGACGGGAATCGCTGGGGCTGCCGTTCGCCTTCGGGCGGGAAGCCGACGTCTATGCGCTGGGCGACGGCCGGGTGCTGCGGCGCTACCGCCACGGCGGTGACGCCGAGCCCGAGGCGGCCGTCATGGCGTACGCGGGCAAGTGGGGTTTTCCCGTGCCCCACGTGTACGAGGCCCGCGGCACCGACCTCGTCATGGAACGGCTCGACGGGCCGACCCTGGCGGAGGCTCTGGTCGCGGGGGACGTGTCGCTGGAACGCGGCGCCACGATCCTCGCCGATCTGTTGCGCGCCCTGCACGACCTGCCCCCGATGAGCGGAAACGGGACCACCGTCGTCCACCTCGACGCTCACCCGGAGAACGTCGTCCTCAGCCGGCGCGGCCCCGTGCTCATCGACTGGCGGAACGCCGGTGACGGGCTCGCCGATCTCGACACCGCGATGGCCGCGCTGATTCTCGGGCAGGTGGCCGTCGGCGCCATCGAGCACGAGATGGGCAGCCGCGCGGGGGAGCTTCTCGATCTTTTCCTGGAGCGGGCGCCCGGTGATCCCGTGCGGATGCTGGACGAGGCTGTGGCGATCAAGGCGGCGCAGCCGACGCTGTCGCGGGAAGAGGTCGAGCAACTGCCCGTGGCCGTTGCCCGGGTGCGAGGAGTGAAGTAGGTGCGGGCTCTTGTGCAGACCGTGAGCCGGGCCAGCGTCACCGTCGGCGACGAGGTGGTCGGCAAGATCGAGGACGGGTTGCTCGTGCTCGTCGGCGTCACGCACGACGACACACCCGAGAAGGCGGAGCAGTTGGCGCGCAAGACGTACGAGCTGCGCATCCTGGACGAGGAGAAGTCGGCCGCCGACATCCGGGCGCCGCTTCTCGTGGTCAGCCAGTTCACGCTCTACGGCGACGCCCGCAAGGGCCGCCGTCCCAGCTGGACCGCCGCCGCCCCCGCCGAGCGGGCGGAACCTCTGATCACCCGCTACGTGGAGGCGCTGCGCGCCCGGGGAGCGACCGTGGAGACCGGCCGCTTCCGGGCGCACATGCTGGTCGAGAGCGTCAACGTGGGTCCACGCTCGGTCTGGCTCGAGATTTGACAGCGCAATTTAGAAGAACAGCCCTCGGCGCTGCGCCGACTGCCGCAGCCAGTTGTCGAGCTGCGCCGCCCAATCGGTCCGCTCGGCCGACGCGTAGTCGACGTCGAAGCGGCCGAACGCGTCGTGCCCCTCGGTGAAGAGCCCGCCCCGCTTGTCGATCTCGAGGATGACCTGGAGCTTCTGCGGCGTCGGGAGGAACGTCAGCTCGAGCTGGTTGACCCCGCTCGCGTAGGCGGACGGCGGGTAGAACTCGATCTCCTGGTAGAACGGCAGGCTCTGCTGAGCGCCGTACACCCGGCCGCGCTCGACGTCGGCGCGGCTGAAGCGGAAGCCCAGCCGCAGCAGCGCGTCGAGGATGCGCTCCTGGGCGGGGAGCGGGTGCACCGCCACCGTGTCCAGATCGGACTTGTCGACGGCGCGGGCGACCTCGAGCTCGGTGGCCAGCCCCATCGTCATGCCGTGCAGGTGCTGCCCGTACACCTCGGTGATCGGGGTTTCCCACGGCACGTCGAAACGGAACGGTACGTCGTATTTCGCGCCCGGCTCCAGGCGGAACGAACCGGTCAGCCGCTGACGGTGGAACTCCTGATCGGTGTTGTACTCGCTGTCACCGCTCTCGACCTCGACCCTCGTCACCAGGCCGACCGCGAGATATTCCACGTCGACCGCGTGATCGCCGCCCACGACGTGCACCTGGCCCTCGAGGAATCCGCCGGGCCGGCAATGGGGGTTGGCCAGCACGGTCTCCACCGAGGGGCCGCCAACGCCGAGCGCCTGCAACATCTTTTTGAAGACCACTGAACCATCTCCTCGTCGAGAGCGTGTGGGGAACAGTATCGACGCACAGCAACCGACCGGTACCGGCATTTCGGGCACATGTCGGCTTGGCGACGTCAGGGTTCTCCCTGATTCATGCCACCTGGACGCTTGCCTCACCTCGGCTTAACGCGTCCCGGGCCAAGCTATCGATCACCGGCACGCATGTGGCTGGACAGCTCGAGACGGTTTATCAGCGGGGAGGGGACTGAAAGGTGGTCCTGCAGATGAAGGCGACCGACAACAGCATGACGGACGGTGTCGAGCTCCTCACCGACCTGGACGCGACGGACGAGCGTGGCGTCTCCGCAGACCTGGTCCGGGCCTACCTCAACGGCATCGGCCGGACCCGTCTCCTCACCGCCGTCGAGGAGGTCGAGCTCTCCAAGCGCATCGAGGCGGGCCTCTACGCCGAGGAGAAGCTGCCAAGCGCCGGCGAGGACCTGGCGCCGCTGCTCCACATCATCGTCGCCGAGGGCAAGGCGGCCAAGAACCACCTGCTCGAGGCCAACCTGCGGCTCGTGGTGAGCATCGCGAAGCGCTACACGGGCCGGGGCATGGCGTTCCTCGACCTGATCCAGGAGGGCAACCTGGGTCTGATCCGCGCGGTCGAGAAGTTCGACTACACCAAGGGCTACAAGTTCTCGACGTACGCCACCTGGTGGATCCGGCAGGCGATCACCCGCGCGATGGCCGACCAGGCCCGCACCATCCGCATCCCGGTGCACATGGTCGAGCAGGTCAACCGCATGGTCCGCTGCCGCCGTGACCTCGCCGCCACGCTGGGCCGCGAGCCGAGCATCGGCGAGATCGCCACGGCCATGGGCGTCCAGGAGTTCCAGGTCATCGAGCTCATCTCCTACGACCGCGAGCCGGTCAGCCTCGACCAGGCCGTGGGCGAGGACGGCGAGAGCGCCCTCGGTGACTTCGTCGCCGCCGTCGAGCACCAGCCCGGCGTCGGCCACGGCCAGGGCGAGCTGCGCAGCGAGGTCGAGATCGTGCTCGCCACGCTCTCGGAGCGCGAGTCCGCCGTGATCCGCCTGCGCTTCGGCCTCGACGACGGCCGCCAGCGCACCCTCGACGAGGTCGGCCGCGAGTTCGGCCTGAGCCGCGAGCGCATCCGCCAGATCGAAAAGGTCACCATGCTCAAGCTGCGCGACCCCGAGCGCTCCTCCCGCCTCGAGGCCTACGCCGGCTGACCATCAGCCATCGCCCGGTCCCGGCGCGGGGCCGGGCGCGTCCGCGAAGACCGGTTCGGGCGCGGGGCCGGGCGCGCCTGCGAAGATGAGCGTCATGACGATTTCGCTGCCGATCGACGCCGAGGCCAACAAGCTGCTCTCCACCAACCCGCTGGCCCTGCTCATCGGCATGACGCTCGACCAGCAGATCCCGCTGGAGAAGGCGTTCACGTCGCCGTGGGTGCTGGCTCAGCGGCTCGGTCACGCCTACACGGCCGAGGAGCTCGCCGACTACGATCCCGACGCGCTCATCGCGATCTTCGCCGAGCCGCCGGCGCTGCACCGTTTCCCCAAGGCGATGGCCGGCCGGGTGCAGGAGGTCTGCCGGGCGCTCGTCGACCGCTACGACGGCGACGCCGCCAACCTCTGGGCCGGCGTCGACAGTGGCGCCGAGCTGGTCAAGCGGGTCGCGTCGCTGCCCGGCTTCGGCAAGCAGAAGTCCCAGATCTTCGTCGCGCTGCTGGGCAAGCAGTACGGCGTCCAGCCGGCCGGGTGGCGTGAGGCCGCCGGTGCCTACGGTGCCGAGGGCTCGCACAAGTCGGTCGCCGACATCGTCGACGCCGAATCCCTGGGCAAGGTCCGCGCGTACAAGAAAGAGATGAAGGCCGCCGCCAAGGCGAAGTAGAGATCGACTTGCGTCTTTGCGCCGGGTCCCTGGGCGGAGGGCGGCCATCGGTGCCATGATGGGGGGTCGATCGGAGACCCCATCGTGAAGAAGCAGCCGGTTCTGATCACCGACGCCGCCCGCAGCCAGGACGACCAATACCGCAGTCGCCAGGTCCGCTACGTGACCATGATGTCGCTCCGCGCCGCGTGCCTCGTCCTCGGCGCGATCCTGGTCAGCGTCCGCCCCCCACTGCTGGCCCTCTGGCTGGTGCTGTGCGCGGCCGGCATGGTCTTCCTGCCCTGGGCGGCCGTGCTCATCGCCAACGACCGCCCCGCCAAGACCAAGGCCGAGCGCGCCGCCGCCGCGGCGCAGGCCGCGAAACCGCAGGCGACCCTGCCGCAGCACAGCGCCGACGACGTCGAATACCTGACCATCGACGTCGAACCCACCGGCGACGGCGCGCGCTGGGTGCCGGCCGAGCCCCGTCAGCCCGAGAAGGGATGACGCGGACGGGCACCGACCTGCCCCACCGCCTCGGCGCCGAGCTGCGACCCGGCCCGCAGCGCCGCCTCCGGGTCCGCTCCGGCGCACCAGGCCGCTAGCAGGCCGGCCGCGAAGGCGTCGCCCGCTCCCGTCGGATCCTTCATCTCGCGCACCTGCTCGGGCGCGACCGACCACAGCCGGCCGTCGCGGGACGCCCAGGTCGCCCCGGCCGCGCCCCGCTTCACGACGGCGTTGCGCGCGTGCTCCGTGAGCCGGCGCGCCTGCTCCTCCGCCGTGCCCGGACCGGCGAGCACGTCGGCCTCGTCGGCGTTGCACAGCAGCACGTCGGTGTCCCGTACCCAAGCCAGGAAAGCGCCGGCACCCACCGACCGCAACGGCGCCGCCGAGGCCGCGTCGACGCTCGTCGTCAGGCCCGACCCGGCGGCTGTACGCAGGGCCGCGAGGCCCGCCGGCCGCGACTCCGCGTGCAGCAGCGGATAGCCCGACAGATGCAGGTGCGCGGCCGGAGTCTCGAGCGCGGCGCGCACGTCGTCGGCGCCGAGCAGCAGCGCGGCGCCCCGGTCCGTGATCATCGTGCGCTCCTGTGGACCGGCCAGCACCACGACGCTCCCGGTCGAGGCCCCTTCCTGGGTACGCACAGCGCACCGCACCCCGGCCGCGGTCAGCTCGGCCACCCGCTCGCGTCCCGCGGGATCGTCGCCGACCGCGGCGACCAGGGTGACGTCACGGCCGGCGCGGGCCAGCCAGGCCGCCGTGTTCGCGGCCTGGCCACCCCCGCTCACGGTGATCGACGCGCCGGTGTCCGAGCCGATCGCGATCGGGCCGGTGTGCACCACCAGGACGTCGGTGACCAGATCGCCGACGACGACGATCACGCTTGGACGGCGAATCCGAGCGGGGCCGGCGACCCGGCGGTCGCGACGGCGATCTTCGCGGCCAGCTCGGCGTTGCGCAGGATGATGCGCACGTTCACCGCCAGGCTCTGGCCCTGAGTGCTCTCGTGGAAGTGTCCCAGCAGGAACGGGGTGACCGCCTTGCCAGTGATGTGGTCGCGGGCCAGCAGCTCGAGGCCCTCGGCCAGGGTGCGGTCGTGCAGCTCCGGGTCGAGCTGCTCGTCGGTGGGCAGCGGGTTGGCCAGGATCAGCGCGCCGGCGCCGACGTTCTGGTCGGCCCGGGCCCGGATGACGTCGGCGACCTGCTCGGGGGAGTCGAGCTCCCAGTCGATGTCGAAGCCGCCGTCGGTGATGAAGAAGCCCGGAAAGCGCTTGGTGCGGTAGCCGGCCACGGCGACGCCCAGGGTCTCCAGGCGTTCCAGCGTGGCGCCCACGTCGAGGATCGACTTCACGCCGGCGCAGACCACGACGATCGGGGTGTTCGACAGCGTGGTCAGGTCGGCCGACTCGTCGAAGGTGACATTCGCCTCACGGTGCACGCCGCCCAGCCCGCCCGTGGCGAAGACGCCGATGCCAGCGGCCGCGGCGACCGCGCTGGTCGCGGCGACCGTGGTGGCGCCGTCGGCACGGCGGGCCGCGGCCACCGCCAGGTCGCGCACCGACAGCTTGGCGACGCCCTGCGCCAGCGCCAGCTGCTCGATCTGGGCGTCGTCGAGGCCGACGATCAGCTCGCCGCCGATCATGCCGATGGTGGCGGGCACGGCGCCCTGGTCACGCACGGTCTGCTCGATCTCGCGGGCCACGCGGAGGTTGTCCGGGTGCGGCAGCCCGTGCGAGATGATGGTGCTCTCCAGCGCGACCACCGGCCGGCCGTCCCGGCGGGCACGGGTCACGTGCTCGCCGTATCGAATCGCGAAGTCAGTCACGCACCTACCGTACGGCTTTGATCGTTGGACCCGTCCCGAGGTTGCTGTCACACTTGCGGGTTGGAGCTTTGTTCTCGCCACCGCAGGTCGGGGGGCACCGGCGGCGACCACGAACCGAAGGGCAGATTCACGTGAGCACCCAGATCCTGGAGCGTCCGGAGACCAAGGACGCCGACACCGGGCCGGAGATGTTCCACTACGTACGCAAAGAGAAGATCGCCGAGAGTGCCGTGATGGGCACCTTCGTGGTCGCGCTGTGCGGCGAGAAGTTCCCGGTGACCAAGTCGCCGAAGCCCGGCTCGCCGGTGTGCCCGCAGTGCAAGGAGATCTACGAAGCGATGACTCACTGAACGAGGGCATGCTCGCCGCCGACCTGGTCGGTGTCGCCGTCTTCGCCGCGTCGGGCGCCTCGGCCGGAGTGCTGAAGCGCCTCGACCTCTTCGGCGTCGCGTTCGTCGGCTTCCTCGCCGCCCTCGGCGGTGGCATCGTGCGCGACCTCGTGATCGGCGCCGTGCCGCCGCTCGCGTTCGCCGACTGGCGATACGCCGTGACCGCGGTGGCGGCCTCCCTCGGCGTGTTCTGGTTCCACCCCCAGCTCTCCCGGCTGCGCCGGCCCGTCCTCGTGCTGGACGCGGCCGGGCTCGGCCTGTTCACCGTCACCGGCACGCTCAAGGCGCTCGACGCCGGCGTGCCGGCGGTGGGCTCCTGCCTGATCGGCATGCTCACCGCCATCGGCGGCGGGCTCGCCCGCGACCTGCTCACCGGGGAGATCCCGGTAGTCCTCCGGCGGGAGATCTACGCCGTCGTGGCCCTGGCCGGCGCGATTATTGTCACGATTCTGCGGGGCCTGGGGCACGCCTCGTTCTGGTGGCTGGCCGCCGCGGCCCTGTTCATCACGGGTGTCCGGCTCGTCGCGCTGTATCGGCGCTGGTCGGCTCCGGTAGCGGCGCCCTAGGGCCTTCCGCGGCTATGCTGATTGGCGCCTCCGGCTCTCGTGACCGGGGGTTCGTTGTTTGTATGAGGGGACCGTTCGAGCTTTGAGCCCGCCACTGCCGAGCCTGGAAACCTTCCCTTCCCTGCGTGACTGGCAGCGCAAGGCCCTGGTGACCTACCTGCGCCGCCGCAGCGAGGACTTCATGGCGGTGGCCACGCCGGGCGCCGGCAAGACCACCTTCGCCCTGCGGATCGCGGCCGAGCTGCTCGCCGACCGCACGGTCGAGGCGGTCACCGTCGTCTGCCCCACCGAGCACCTGAAGGCCCAGTGGGCGGCCGCGGCGGGCCGGGTCGGCATCCAGCTCGACCACCGCTTCCGCAACTCCGAGATCCACTCGTCGGCCGACTTCCACGGGGCGGTCCTCACGTACGCCCAGGTCGGTATGGCCCCGGCCGTGCACCGCCGGCGCACGATGACCCGGCGCACCCTGGTGATCCTCGACGAGATCCACCACGCCGGCGACTCGCGCAGCTGGGGCGACGGCGTCAAGGCCGCCTTCGAGCCGGCGGTACGGCGCCTCATGCTCACCGGAACGCCCTTCCGCTCCGACGAGAATCCGATCCCCTTCGTGCAGTACGAGCGCGGCGAGGACGGTCTCCAGCGGTCCCGGGCCGACTCGGTGTACGGCTACGCCGACGCCCTGCGCGACCGGGTCGTGCGGCCGGTGCTCTTCATGGCCTACTCGGGCGAGACCCGGTGGCGCACGAACGCGGGCGACGAGCTGGCCGCCCGCCTCGGCGAGCCGATGACCAAGGACCTGATCGCCCAGGCGTGGCGCACGGCGCTCGACCACCGGGGCGACTGGATGCCCCAGGTGCTGCGCGCCGCCGACGCCCGCCTGACAAAGCTCCGCGAGCACGGCATGACCGACGCCGGCGGCCTGATCATCGCGAGCGACCAGCAGACCGCCCGGGCGTACGCGAAGCTCATCGGCGAGATCAGCGGTGAGCAGGCCACTGTCGTGCTCTCCGACGACGAGGGCGCCTCGGGCCGCATCGCGTCGTTCGCGGCCTCCCAGCAGCGATGGCTGGTCGCGGTCCGCATGGTGTCGGAGGGCGTCGACATCCCGCGCCTCGCCGTGGGGGTGTACGCGACGAGCGCCTCCACGCCGCTCTACTTCGCCCAGGCCATCGGCCGCTTCGTGCGCGCCCGGCGTGAGGGCGAGACGGCGACGGTGTTCCTGCCGAGCGTGCCCCACCTGCTCGGGCTGGCCAGCGAGATGGAGGCCCAGCGCGACCACATCCTGGGGGCGAAGAAGGAGAAGGACGGCCTCGACGACGACCTGCTCGAGCGGGCCCAGCGCGAGGAGAGCGCCGAGGGCGAGCTGGAGAAGCAGTTCGAGGCGCTGGGCGCGACGGCGGAGCTCGACCAGGTCATCTACGACGGCACGTCCTTCGGCATGGGTGCCCGCACGGGCACGGCCGAGGAAGCGGACTACCTGGGCCTGCCGGGCCTGCTGACGCCCGACGAGGTGTCGCTGCTGCTGACGAAGAGGCAGCAGGAGCAGATGGCGGCCCAGCAGAGGCTCGACAAGCAGAAAGCCGCCGACCAGGTGCCGGCCCAGCGCGAGGCGCCGCCACCGCCGATGACGGCCGGGGAGCGGCGCAACAGCCTCCGGCGGCAGCTGAACACCCTGGTGGCGGCGCACCACCACCGCACCAACCTGCCGCACGGCAAGATCCACGCCGAGTTGCGCCGCCTCTGCGGCGGCCCGCCGAGCGCCCAGGCCACGATCGAGCAGTTGGAGGAGCGGATCGCCACGATCCAGACGCTCTGACCCAAGCCGGCGTCATCGTGTTAAGTCCTCTTGACGTCAAGAGGACTTAACACGAGAATGGACGCATGGTTCTCGACAGGGTCGTGCGGTGGAATCTTGATCTCGATGGCGATCTCTATGGCGACGAGCGTGAGCGCTACCGGTGGTATGAGGGCATTGCCACGGCCGCCTCGCTGCAGTGGCTGGCGATCCCGTGGGCCGCGGCGATCATGGTGTGGCCGCTGGGCAAGCCGGCGGTGCTGCCGCTCGCCGTGGTCTTGGTGCTGCTCTACGTCCCGACGCTCCTCAGCACGGTCTACGTGCGCCGTCGCCGGGTCGACACCGCTCCGCGCTCCTGGAACGCCAAGCGGGTGTTCCTCACCCTCGCGAGCGGCACGCCGGCGGCGGTGTTCCTGATCGGCTCGCTCTACGTCTACGACCCGCAGGGGGCCACGTGGCGCGGTGCGGCGTTCGGTGGCGTCTTCGGCGCTCTCGCGGGCCTGGTGGCACAGGTGGTGGAGACCCGTCGCCGGCGGCGCCGTGAGGCCGCCCTGGCGCTGGCCGGGGACGACGACTGATGGCGCCGGCGGGCCCGGTGCGTGCTCCGGAGGCGGGTGGCGCCGCGGGCATGCGCATCCGGGCCGCGCGCAAGGAGGCCGGCCTGACCCAGCAGGGGCTCTCGGCGGCCGTCCAGGTGAGCCGCCAGACCATCATCGCCATGGAGACGGGCGACTACGCCCCGTCGGTCTACCTCGCGCTGAAGGTCGCCAAGGCCCTCAACACGTCCGTGGAGCGCCTCTGGGGCGACGACGTTCCCCCACCGGCCCCGGCCTGACCTCGGCGCGCCAGAGGGCGCTGAGGCCGCCAGAGGGCGTGGGCGTGGGCGTGGGGCTTGCAGCTTGGGCTAGCGGCGTGTGCGTGCGCGTCGGCCTCTGCGCGTGGCGGGGGCCAGCGGCGCGTGGTGCCTGCCCGGTCGGCTGGAAGCACGGGAAGGGGCGCCCCACACCGTGGGCGCCCCTTTCAAGTCCGTTCGGGGGGAATCGGATCTTTAGTTGGAGTTAGACATCATGTCCGCGCCGCGCCACGTGAACTCCGGATCCGCCGCGTACTGCACTGCGATCTTCACCAGGTCTTCGGCGTACCGGTTGGCGTGGTGTCCGCAGAACACCAGCTCACCGCCACCAGCCAGGGTCAAACGGAGCTTTCCGGCTGCATTGCAGCGGTCGCACCGTTCATCGGCTGCGGTGCCGGCCACACTATCCGCCGGCGGCGTGAGAGTCGGGGTCATCGCCTTCCTCCTCTGTTCGAACCGATGAACACGTTCCTCGGCTACTGCTCACCATCGTGCAACACCCTGCACCGTTGCAGCCTTCCCACTGTGCCCCGGGGGGACCGAGGTCACACGTGCTGGGCTAAGTGTGCCGTGATCCAAGGGTGCCACGTCAACGATCACTTCGACACAACGGTCTGATCACCACCCGTTGATGTACGGGTGGTGATCATTCGGGCACGCGCTGTTGACTTCGCGCCTTAGTCCAGGTAGTCGCGGAGTACCTGAGAGCGGGACGGGTGTCGCAATTTCGACATCGTCTTGGACTCGATCTGACGAATCCGCTCACGGGTGACCCCGTACACCTGGCCGATCTCGTCGAGCGTGCGGGGCTGGCCGTCGGTGAGGCCGAACCGCAGCCGCACGACACCCGCCTCGCGCTCGGAGAGCGTCTGGAGCACCTGCTGGAGCTGGTCCTGCAGGAGCGAGAACGAGACCGCGTCGACCGCGACGACCGCCTCGGAGTCCTCGATGAAGTCGCCGAGCTGGCTGTCGCCCTCGTCGCCGATCGTCTGGTCCAGCGAGATGGGCTCCCGAGCGTACTGCTGGATCTCCAGCACCTTTTCGGGCGTGATGTCCATCTCCTTGGCCAGCTCCTCCGGGGTGGGCTCGCGGCCCAGGTCCTGGAGCAGCTCGCGCTGGATGCGGCCGAGCTTGTTGATGACCTCGACCATGTGCACCGGGATGCGGATGGTGCGGGCCTGGTCGGCCATCGCGCGGGTGATCGCCTGCCGGATCCACCAGGTGGCGTACGTCGAGAACTTGTAGCCCTTGGTGTAGTCGAACTTCTCGACCGCGCGGATCAGACCCAGGTTGCCCTCCTGGATCAGGTCGAGGAACGCCATGCCCCGGCCCGTGTAGCGCTTGGCCAGCGAGACCACGAGGCGGAGGTTGGCCTCCAGCAGGTGGTTCTTGGCGCGCTCGCCGTCACGGCCGATCCAGCGGAGGTCGCGCTCCATGTTGCGCTCGAGCTTCTCCTCGCCCTCCTCGCAGGCCCGCAGGCGCTCGGCGGCGTAGAGGCCGGCCTCGATCCGCTTGGCGAGCTCGACCTCCTGCTCGGCGTTGAGCAGCGGGACCTTGCCGATCTGCTTGAGGTAGGCGCGGACCGAGTCGGCCGACGCGGTGAGCTCGGCGTCGCGGCGCGCCTGCTTGAGCGCCTCGGACTCCTCGTCGTCCCACTCGAAGTCGCCGTCGGTGGCCGAGCTGGCGGCGTCGGTGGCGGCGGCCTCGACCATGGCGGCCGGCTCGTCGACGACCACGTCCTCGATCTCGGCGGCGAGCTCCTCGGGATCGATCTCCTCGCCGTCGCCGGGGCCGTCCTGCCCGGGGGCGGCGGCCTTGGCGGGAGCGGCCTTCTTGCCGGGGGCGGCCTTGGCGGGCGCCGCCTTCTTGGCCGCGGCCTTCTTGGCGGGCGCGGCACCCTCCGCCGCGGCCGGGGCGCCGGCGGCGGGGGAGGCGGCGGCGGCCGCCTGCTTCGGGGCCGCGGGCGCCTTGCGGGCGGGAGCGGCCTTGGCGGTGGTGGCCTTGGAGGCCGGGGTGGCGGCGCGGGCCGCGGCGACCTTGCGACGGGTGGTCGCGGAGCCGTCGACGACGACCGTGACGGCGGCGTCGACGAGACCGCGAAGAATCTTCTTGGCCTGGGCCGGATTCACCCCGGCGGACTCGAGCGTTCGCGCGACCTCGGCCGACGTGATTTGCCCGCCCGCGCCCTGGGCATGAGCGATCAGGGCCTCGGTGAGGGAGCGAACGTCGGCACCGTTCTGGTGGGCTTCTGTCACGAAAGACCTTCCGGAGGCGATGAGGTTGAGCACGGCCATGAGCCCAGCACAGCGCACGGCGAGGAGGCTGGCCGGTGTTGGTGTGGGGACCCCCGGGACGCGGCACCTCGATGGTCTTGGTGTCCGCGAAGCGGTGGGTAGGCGTGAATTGTAGCGCCGTCCTGCGAGATCCTCCCGTTGCAGCACGCCGCCAGGGGCCGCCGACCTCGCCGAAGACCCTCGGCGCGAGAATGGTATCGGCGGAAAGGGCGAAAAGGTGAGCGAGTTTCGGGCGACTTCGGCGGCGGATGAGGCGGCGGGCGAGGCCGCGGACGGGGCGGCGGGGGAGACGGCAGCGGGGGCATCGACGCCCGGCGCTCTGCTGGAGATCGCGGTCGGCCTGGCCCGTGAGGCGGCGGCCACGGCGCGCCGGCTCCGGGCCGAGGCGATCGCCGACGTCGAGACCAAGAGCACCGCGACGGACGTGGTGACGGCGGCCGACAAGGCGGTGGAACGCCAGGTCATCGAGGCCCTGCGGCGCCTGCGCCCGGGCGACGGCGTGCTCGGCGAGGAGTACGGGGAGGCGGCCGGCGAGACCTCCGGCAGCGCGGCCGGCGAGAAGCACGGCGGCGCGGCGGGCGAGGAGCATGGCGCGGCGGCCGGCGGCGGCGCGGTCCGCTGGATCCTCGACCCGATCGACGGCACGGTCAATTACTTGTACGGGCTGCCGCAGTACGCGGTCTCCTTGGCGGCCGAGGCCGGCGGCGAGGTGGTCGCCGGTGTGGTGATCAACGCGGCCACCGGGGACGAGTGGACCGCGTACCTGGGCGGCGGGGCCTACCGGGGCGAGCGGCGCCTGCGGAAGGTGACCGGGCCCGTCGAGCTGAGCCAGACCCTGGTCGGCACCGGCTTCGGCTACGACGCCCGGCGGCGGGCCCATCAGGGCCGCGTGCTGGCCGGGTTGATCACCCGGGTGCGGGACATCCGCCGGTTCGGCGCGGCGGCGCTCGACCTGTGCGCGGTCGCCGAGGGCACCCTCGACGCGTACTTCGAGAAGGGCCTCAACCCGTGGGACCACGCCGCGGGCGGCCTGATCGCCCGGGAGGCCGGCGTGATCGTGGCCGGCCTGGACGGCGCGCCGCCCGGCCTCGACATGGTCGTCGCGGCCCCGCCGGCCATCTTCCAGCCCCTGCACGACGCGCTGGTGGAGCTGGACGCGGCCGGCGGCCCCTGAGAAAGGGAGCGGCCGCCGAGGAAGAGATCAGGAGTCGTCGTCGGACTTCTTGAGGCAGGCGCCCGGCGGCACCGTGGGCTCGCCCACCTCGACCAGGGACTGGTTGACCTCGGTCGTGGTGGCGAGCTGACGGAACTCGTTGCCGATCACGATGTCGATCACCGCGCCCTTGCGCTTGGCGTTGTACGACATCTTGGACTGGGCGAGGAAGTACGCGCGGAGCAGCTGCGCCTTGCCGACGGCGTCCGGACCGTACCGGATCTCGGCCACGCCCTTGTACTTCGTCTTGCTCTCGGCCGGCTTCTGCACCGTGAAGCGCCTGTTCTTGAACTCCGTGGTCACGCTGTCGGCCAGGCCCGTCGTGTTGGTCCCGTTGAAGACCTTGACAGTGACCTCGGCCGGGTCGTCGGGGAGCCGCGTGTCGACCATGGGGGCGCCCTCCGGGCAACCCGCCCCGCTCGTGGCTCCCCCCTGGGAGTCCTGGACGAGCGCCACGATGACGAAGACGACCGCGGCCACGGCGAGGACGCCGACGACGACGAGCGCTCGTACGCGCGCAAAACTCATGGGGCTGGCTCCAGAGATCCGGGGTGTCGCGCCCGCCGGGGTAGGAGCGGGACCTGTCGGAAGGTTAGCGTCTGTGCGCCAGGCATGCGGAAACAGGGAATACTTCCGGCGCGCCGACGATGATCGAGACGCTTGTACCCCTACCTTGATGTCGCCTCGGTCACATCGGGAACAATGGCGTGCCCGTGCGCGTACAACACTGCCGCATCAGCGGTATGGTTCCGCGCTCGCCGGGGCAGGTTTCAAGTGTTGGGGGCAGTGTCAGAAATCGTCCGGCGGAACCGGGAACCGAAACAACGTCCTTGACGTTACTAACGCCAAGTGACACATCGATACAGGAGAGTGAAAACCGATGGCCACCGACTACGACGCCCCGCGTCGCGATGAGGTCGACCTCGGCGAGGACAGCCTCGAGGAGCTGAAGTCCCGCCGCGCCGACTCGCAGTCGGGCGCAGTGGACGTCGACGAGGTCGAGGTGGCGGAGAGCTTCGAGCTTCCCGGCGCCGACCTTGCCGACGAGGAGCTCACCGTCAAGGTTCTGCCGATGCAGACCGACGAGTTCCGCTGTGCTCGCTGCTTCCTCGTGCACCACCGCAGCCAGCTGGCGACGGAGCGCAACGGGGAACTGATCTGCCGCGAGTGTGCCTGACCCGGCACTCGCGCGCAGCGCGTCACACCCGGCCGCACGGAGGCGGTCGGGATTGAGGCCGTTGCCCGGTTTGACGGGGGGTCGACACCGGGCATCACGATGACATCAGCAGCCTCGGCCGACGGCGGGAGGACGACGATGAGCTCCGAGCAGTCCGTTCCGGACGTAGCGCAGGACATAGCGAACGATCCCGCCGAGAATCCGGCGCAGACGGCAGCCGATGTCGAGTTGAGCAAGACAGTCGCCGCACTGACCGCCGACGATCTGGAGCCCGAGGGGCGGAGGCAACTCCTCGGCAGGCTCGTCGGCGACGTGCGGCGGCGGGGACTGGGCCAGGTGTTCCGGCCCAAGGCGGCGATCCGCTGGATGGCGGACGTGGTCGCCGACGTCGCCCCGCACGTGCCCGTGCGCGACCTGGCGACCCTGCGCCGGCACTATCCCGGGCTGAGCGACGACGACCTGGCCGACCGCCTGATCCGTAACGCCGCGCGCGCGACGGCGGGCGTGGGTGCGGCCGGCGGAGGCGTCGCGACGGTGGAGTGGGTCGCCACCCCGACCCTGCTCTCGGCCCCGGTGCTGCTGGCCGCCGAGACGGTCGCCGTGGTGGCGATCGAGATGAAGCTGATCGGCGAGCTGCACGAGGTGTACGGGCAGCCGATCCCGGGCTCGTTCGGGCAGAAGGCCGTGGCGCTCGTGCAGGGCTGGACCGACCAGCGTGGCGTGAATCCGCTGGTGCCCGGTGTCGGCGTGGCCACCGTGCTCGGCACGGCCGCGCGCCGCGAGCTCCAGCAGAGCCTGCTCAAGCGCTTCGGCCGCCACCTGACCATGTTCGGCCCGTTCCTCACCGGCGCGGCGGTGGCCGGGTACCTGAACCGCCGGGCGACCAGGACCGTGGGCGAGCGCGTACAGAAGGATCTTCAGAAGAAGCGGCACAAGGTGATCGACGCGGCCTAGCGGCGCGCCTCGAGCAGCGCGGTGGCCAGCTCGACGGGGCGGCGGGTGCTGATCACCCAGTAGGGCGTGGGGTCGTCCGGGTCGTTGAGCAGCACCTGCACGGCCGGGCCGATCCACGGGCGCTGGATCACGAAGGCGAGCGGGTGCGCCCCGATGCCCAGCGCCTCCTTCTTGCCCTCGGCGTCGAGCGCGACGACGTCGGCGATGAACTCCACGGGCAGCCGCGCGTCGTCCACCCGGAGCTCGCCGCCGGAGACCTCGATCGTGATCCGGCCTATCCAGATCATGACGGCGACGGTGGCCGGCGTCAGCGCGGCGAAGGGAACCCAGATGGGCAGCGACGCGAACCCGAGAGTGATCTCCACCCCGAGGATCACCACGACCAGCAGCGCGACCGGCCACATCCACCACTTGAGCGTGAGGCGCTCGCGGTAACTGGTGGGCGCGGTGGTGCGGGCGGGAGACTCCGGTGTCACCCTGGAAGGGTACGGCGCGCCTCCGCGACCGGGCACGGCAGGATGGCAGGGTGGCGCTTGCCCGACGCAGCCGCCCGCCGCCGCACGAGTGAGGAACCTCTGCCTTGACCGATGTAGTCATCCGGATCCGCCGGATCGACCCCGACCTGCCGCTGCCGGCGTACGCGCATCCCGGCGACGCCGGGGCCGACCTGGTCGCCGCCGAGGACGCCGAGCTCGCCCCGGGCGCCCGCAAGGCAGTCCGCACCGGCATCGCGGTGGCCATCCCGGACGGCTACGTGGGCCTGGTCCATCCCCGCTCGGGCCTGGCCGCGCGCCTCGGTGTGACCGTGCTGAACGCGCCCGGTACGGTCGACGCCGGCTACCGCGGCGAAGTTCTGGTGATCCTGGTGAACCACGACCGGTCCAACCCGGTCAAGATCTCTCGCGGCGACCGCATCGCCCAGCTGGTGGTCCAGCGGGTCGAGCGAGCCGCGTTCCACGAGGTCGACGAGCTCGACGACACCGCTCGCGGTGCCGGCGGGCACGGCTCGACCGGTGGGCACTCAGCTTTGAAGACGGAAGGTGGCAGTGATGTTCTCCCGTAAGCGCGGCGGCCCCAAGCACGTGCGTGCGACCGACGCGCCGCCCTCGGCAGCGCTCGCGCAGAGCCTCGCCGCGGACGACGAGCCGCCGGCGCCCGAGCGCGGTCCCTGGGACCAAAAGCACGCCCCCGAGGGGGTGCAGCGCCTCGACCTCGGCAGCCTGCTGATCCCGGCGGTCGACGGCGTCGAGGTGCGCGTGCAGGCCAACCCGGACGGCGCGGTCGAGCAGATCGTGCTGGTCGACGGCGAGAGCGCGCTGCAGCTCGGCGTGTTCGCGGCGCCGCGTACCGAAGGCATCTGGGACGAGGTCCGCGAGGAGATCGCGCAGGCGATGACCGCCGACGGCGTGTCGCCCCGCGAGATCGCCGGGCCGTACGGCACCGAGCTGGCCGCCCGGGTGAACACTCCGGAGGGCCCGGCGGACGTCCGGTTCGTCGGCGTGGACGGTCCCCGCTGGATGGTCCGGGCGCTCTACCAGGGCGCGGCCGCGGCCGACCCGTCCCGCGAGGGCCGGCTCGGCGAGGTGCTCACCGGTCTGGTGGTCGTCCGTGACCAGGAGGCCCGCCCGGTGCGCGAGGCGTTGCCGCTGCGCTTGCCCAAGGAGATGACCGAGCAGGCCGCCGCGGCACAGGAGGCTCAGGCGAACGGCCACCAGGCGCAGTAGGGGTCGTGACCGGGATCACCAGAGGCGTACGGTGTATTTCATGAGCAGTACGGACGAGCGCACGGGTCTGCGCAAGTTCCTCGACCGGCTGACGGCCACCGACTCCGAGCTCGACGCGCGCGACCTCCAGCGCGAGGTCGCCAAGTGCGGCGCGATGCCGGCCGGCCAGTGCAGCCGGGGTCAGGTCGTCTCGGTGAACGGCCGGTTGCGCACCGTCGCGTACACTCCTCGCACCAACCTGCCGACGCTGGAGGCCGACCTCTGGGACGGCAGCGACGTGGTCACCCTGGTCTTCCTGGGCCGCCGGTCGATCGCGGGCATCGAGCCGGGCCGCCAGCTCACCGCGCGCGGGCGCATCGCGATCCGCGACGACCGTAAGGTGATCTACAACCCGTACTACGAGCTGGAGGCGCCCCGGTGACACCCGGCAGCGAGCCGCGTCACGCCGCGCACGAAACCGTGGAGGAACGGCTCGCCGAGGAGGTCGTCGAGGAACTCGACCTCCACCCGGTGAAGGAGCCGGAGGAAGAGCCCTATCCCTCGATGAGCGAGCAGATCGCCGAGCAGCTCGGCGGTGTGCGCGGCCTGATCGAGTCGAGCCTCCCGGTCTTCGCCTTCGTGATCCTCAACGTGGTCCTCGGCGACTCCGTGGCCGGGCTCGAGAAGCGCACGGCGCTCGCCTGGGCCATCGGCGGCGCGGTCCTGTCGGCGCTGGGCATCGGCGCCTACCGCCTGATCCGCAAGGAGCCGGTGCGCCACGCCGTCAACGGCCTGTTCGGCATCGCGATCGGCGCGTTCCTGGCGTGGCGCACGGGCAAGGCGGAGAACTTCTACCTGCCCGGCATCCTGCTCACCTTCGGGCAGGCGGCCGTGCTGCTGCTGTCGGTCGCCGTACGCAAGCCCTTGATCGGTTATGCCTGGGGCATCATGGCCAACAAGGGCCGGCAGGACTGGTTCGACAAGCCGCAGCTCTTCCGGACGTTCCAGTGGCTGACGCTCGTGTGGGTGGTGTCGCTCTCCGTCCGCGCCGGCATCCAGTACTACCTGTGGGCGCAGGGCGAGGCGAACGCCCTCGGCATCGTCCGCATCCTGATCAGCTGGCCGATCTACGCGGCCACCTTCGCCTTCTCGGCGTGGGCGATCCACCGCGTCACGTCGCGCCTCACTCAGCCGAGCTAGCCCCCAGCACGACCGCGCGGATCTGCTCCTCGACCTCGGCGGTGCAGACGAAGATCAGCTCGTCGCCGGCCTCCAGCGGGTCGTCGCCGGTCGGCACCATCACGCGCTTGCCGCGCAGGATCGCCACGAGCGCCGAGTCGCGGGGGAGCGGCACGGAGCGCACCGGCTGACCCTCGTACGGCGCGTTGCGCGGCAGCGTGATCTCGACGAGGTTGGCCTCGCCCTGCCGGAACGTCATGAGCCGGACCAGGTCGCCGACGGTCACCGCCTCCTCGACCAGGGCGGCCATCAGGCGCGGCTTGCTCACCGCCACGTCCACGCCCCACTGCTCGGTGAACAGCCACTCGTTCTCGGCGCGGTTGACCCGGGCCACCACCCGCGGCACCGCGAACTCGGTCTTGGCCAGCAGCGACACCACCAGGTTGGCCTTGTCGTCGCCGGTCGCGGCCACCACGACGTCGCAGGAGGCCACGTCGGCCTCCTCGAGGCTGCTCAGCTCGCACGCGTCGGCGAGCACCCAGTCGGCCTCCGGCACCCGCTCGGGGCGCAGCTGACGGGGCTGCCGCTCGATCAGCATGACCCGGTGGCCGTTGCCGATCAGCTCCTGCGCGATCGACCGGCCGACGTTGCCGGCGCCCGCGATGGCGATCCGCATGGTCAGAGCCCTTCCTTCTCGGATCCGGAGGCGATGTCGAGCACCGCGGCCACGGTCTCGTCGGTGACCAGCATGAAGACCTGGTCGCCGTCCTGGATCACGGTCGACGGCGTGCCCAGCGTGCCCATGCCGAAGCGCATCAGGTAGGCCACCCGGGCGCCCGTGCGCTCCTCGAGCGACCGCAGCGTGCGGCCCACCCAGTCGCGGTGCAGCGGCGCCTCGACGATCGACACCACGCTGGTCGGGTCGCGGAACACCTCGATCGTGCCCTCGGGCACCAGGTGGCGCATCATCCGGTCGGCGGCCCAGCGGATCGTCGCGACCGTGGGGATGCCGAGCCGCTCGTACACCTGGGCGCGGCGCGCGTCGTAGATGCGGGCCACCACCCGGGTCACGCCGAACGTCTCGCGGGCCAGCCGAGCCGAGATGATGTTGGAGTTGTCGCCGCTGGAGACCGCGGCGAACGCGTCGGCGCGCTCGATGCCGGCCTCGCGCATCACGTCCCGGTCGAAGCCGATGCCGGTCACCGTGATGCCGCCGAAGTCGGCGCCGAGGCGGCGGAACGCGTCGGAGTTCTGGTCGATCACCGCCACCGAGTGACCGCGGGCTTCGAGGTTCTGGGCGAGCGTCGAGCCGAGCCGCCCACATCCCATGATGACCACGTGCATCCGATGAGGGTCGCATGCGCCTCCCCGAGGCGGCGGGCGGGGCGGGGTACGTACGCTTGGCACTCGTGGCAAGTACGACCTCTCTCGCCAAGCGGCTGCTGCTGGGCCGGCCGTTCCGCTCCGACAAGCTGCAGCACACGCTGCTGCCCAAGCGGATCGCCCTGCCCGTCTTCGCCAGCGACGCGCTGTCGAGCGTGGCCTACGCCCCCGACGAGATCCTGCTGACCCTGTCCATCGCCGGTGCCGGCGCCTTCTACATCTCGCCCTGGATCACGCTCGCCGTCGCGGTCGTGATGGTCACCGTCGTCGCCAGCTACCGGCAGAACGTCCACGCCTACCCCTCCGGCGGCGGCGACTACGAGGTGGCGACGGTCAACCTCGGCCCGCGCGCCGGGCTCGGCGTTGGCAGCGCCCTGCTGGTCGACTACATCCTCACCGTGGCCGTGTCGACCGCCTCCGGCGTGAGCAACCTGGGCTCGGTGGTGCCCTTCGTCGCCGAGCACAAGGTCGCCTGCGCCATCGGCGCGATCGCGATCCTCACCGCGCTCAACCTGCGCGGCCTGCGCGAGTCCGGCACCGCGTTCGCCATCCCGACGTACCTGTTCATCATCGTGATCGTCGGCATGATCCTCACCGGGCTGTTCCGGGTCTTCGTGCTCGGCCAGGACCTCCAGGCGCCCAGCGCCGGCCTGACGATCGCGGCCGAGGAGGACCATCTCACCAGCTTCGGCTTCGCCTACCTGCTGTTGCGGACCTTCTCGTCGGGCTGCGCGGCGCTCACCGGTGTCGAGGCCATCTCCAACGGCGTGCCCGCCTTCAAGCCGCCGAAGAGCAAGAACGCGGCGACCACGCTGATGCTGCTCGGCGGCATCGCGATCGTCATGCTGGTCGGCATCGTGCTGCTCGCCCGCGTCACCAACCTCCAGTTCGTGGAGGACCCGGACCTCCAGATCGTCTCGGCACCCGACGGCTACGTGCAGAAGACGGTCACCACCCAGCTCGCCGAGACGGTCTTCGGCCAGGGCTTCCTGCTGTACGTGGTGGGCGCGGTCACCGCCCTGATCCTCTTCCTGGCCGCGAACACCGCCTTCAACGGCTTCCCGGTGCTCGGCTCGATCCTCGCCCAGGACCGCTACCTGCCCCGCCAGTTCCACACCCGCGGCGACCGGCTGGCCTTCTCCAACGGCATCGTCTTCCTGGCCATCGCCGCGATGGTGCTGGTGGTGGCGTTCCAGGCCGAGGTGACCCGGCTGATCCAGCTCTACATCGTCGGCGTCTTCGTCTCGTTCACGCTGTCGCAGGGCGGCATGATCAGGCACTGGAACCGCCTGCTGCGCACCCAGCGCGACCCCGAGCGCCGCCGCCGCATGATCCGCTCGCGCGCGATCAACACGTTCGGCATGTGCCTCACCGGCGCGGTCCTGATCATCGTGCTGGTCACGAAGTTCCTGCTCGGCGCATGGATCGCGATCGCCGCGATGGTGGTCATCTACGCCCTGATGCTGGCCATCCGCCGGCACTACAACCGGGTGGCTCAGGAGCTGGAGCCCACCGACGAGCGCCCGATCCTCCCGTCCCGCAACCACGCGGTCGTCCTGGTCAGCAAGGTTCACCAGCCGACCCTGCGCGCGGTCGCCTATGCGCAGGCCACCCGGCCCGACTCGCTCACCGCGGTCACGGTCAACGTCGACGACAAGGACACCCGCGCCATCCAGGAGGAGTGGGAGCGCCGCCAGATCCCGGTGCCACTCACCGTCGTCGACTCCCCGTACCGCGAGATCACCCGCCCGATCATCGACTTCGTGAAGGGCATCCGGCGCGGCTCCCCGCGCGACGTGGTCACCGTCTTCGTGCCCGAATACGTGGTCGGCCGCTGGTGGGAGAACCTGCTGCACAACCAGAGCGCCCTGCGCATCAAGGGCCGGCTGCTCTTCGAGCCCGGCGTCATGGTCACCAGCGTGCCGTGGCAGCTGCGCTCCAGCCAGGACCGCGACCTCGACCGGATGGACCGCGGCCTGAGCCGCACCCCCGCCCGCGGCCCCCGCACCCGGGCGGCCGAACCGGAACCCACACCGCCCGCCGACACCCCCGCGGACAGCCGATGACCGACCTCGTAGAGGGCGACCTGGTGGAGCTCACCGTCGGCGCCCCGGCACACGGCGGCCACTGCGTGGCCCGCCTCGGCGGCCCGCACGGCCGCGTCGTCTTCGTCCGCCACGCCCTCCCCGGCGAAGAGGTCACCGCGGAGATCACCGAACTGCACAAGGGCTTCCTCCGCGCCGACGCGGTGAAGATCCACGTCGCCTCGCCCGACCGGGTCACCCCGCCGTGCCCCTACGCCCATCCCGGCGGGTGCGGCGGCTGCGACCTCCAGCACGCGACGGGCGACGCCCAGCTCCGCTGGAAGACGGCCGTCGTGCGCGAACAGCTCAGTCGCCTGGCGGGGATCACCCATTCCGTACGGGTGGAGCCGCTCCCGGCGGCTGGAGGCGATCCGGCGGCGCTGCTCGGCTGGCGCAGCCGGGTCCGCTACGCCGTGGACGCGCTGGGCCGCCCGGGCCTGCTGAAGCACCGCTCGCACGAGGTCGTGCCGATCGACCGGTGCCGCATCGCCCACCCCGCCATCCAAGAGCTCGACCTGCTCCGGATCGAGTGGCCCGACGCCGACGCCCTGGAAGCCGTGGCCACCACCGGCGGCGACATCGCCGTCCTGGCCCGGCGCGGCAGCGTCCCCGTCGACGACCCGACCGAGGCGCCCGCCGGCTTCCGCACCCGGCTCCGCGGCCCCGCCGAGGTCACCGAGCTCGCCGACGGCCGCTCGTGGCGGATCCCGCCGGAAGGCTTCTGGCAGGTCCACCCGGCGGCCACCGAAACGCTCGTGTCCACGGTCGTCGAGATGCTGCGGCCCGCCCCGGGCGAGATCTCGTGGGACCTCTACGGCGGTGCCGGGCTCTTCGCGGCCGCGCTCGCCACCCGCACCGGCGGCCGCACCACGGTCGTCGAAGCCTCCTCGACCGGCGTGGCCGCCGCCCGCGAGAACCTGGCCGACCTGCCGGGCGCCGAGGTCGTGGAGGCCCGGGTCGACCACGCGCTGAGCCGTCGCCGGGTGACAGGACCGGTCGACCTGGTGGTGCTGGACCCGCCCCGGGCGGGGGCCGGGGCAAAAGTGGTGCGTGCGGTGGCTGCCGCGGGGCCGCGGGCGGTCGCCTATGTCGCTTGCGATCCGGCTTCGCTGGCTCGGGACATCGGGACCTTTCGGTCGCTTGGGTGGGAGTTGGCTGATTTGCGGGCGTTCGACTGCTTTCCGATGACTCAGCATGTGGAGTGCGTGGCCTTGCTGGTGCCGGCTGTCGAGCAGTAGACCGGCGTCCAGGCAGCAGCCCGAAACGCAGCCCCCGCCCTCCCTTGGGGGCCCCCGTCCTGCACCAGTCTGACGGAGAAGCCCGATCTTGGGAGGCGGCCCTGTGGACAACGCGGACTGTGGATGACGTGGGCTGTGGACAACGCGGGTTGTGGATGGGCGCGGGCCTGGGCGTCGGGAGTGGGGGACGCGGGTGGCGCGGGCGGCGCGGGCTGTGGGCGTCGGTGGTGGGGAACACGGGCGGAGCGGGCTGTAGGCGTCGGTGGTGGACGCGGGTGCCGTGGACTGTGGGCGTCTGTGGCAGGCGGACGGCGGCGTCGGCTGTGGGCGTCGTCGGCGGCGAGGAGACGCGGGCGGCGCGGGCTGGGACGTCGGTGACGGCGAGACAAGGGCGGCGTGGGCTTCGGCGGCGGTGTGACAGGGACGGCGTGGACTGAGGGCGCCGGTGGCGGCGTGGCAAGGGCGGCGTGGGCACCCGTGGCCGGCGGCGACAAGGGCGGCGCGGCCCTGGGGAAAAGCGCGAACCGCCCCTAGGCTGAGCGAACTTACTGTCGAGTAACCACCTCAGGGAGTTCGCATGAGCACGTTCACCGGTCGTGAGGTTCGGCTTGCCGCCCGGCCGCAGGGATGGCCTACGGCGGAGACGTTCGAGATTGCCGAGGTCACCGTGGGGGATCCCGCGCCGGGGCAGGTGGTTGTGCGTAACCTGTTCATGTCGGTCGATCCGTATATGCGGGGGCGGATGGACGACGTGAAGTCCTACATGCCGCCGTTCGCGGTGGGGGCGGCGCTCGACGGGTCGGCGGTCGGTGAGGTGGTGGCCTCGGCCGCGGAGGCTGTGCCGGTGGGAGCGACCGTGCTGCACGGGCTCGGATGGCGGGAGTTCGCGGTGCTCGACGGTGCCAAGGTGCGTGTCGTCGACCCGAAGGCGGCGCCGACGCTGTCCGCGTACCTCGGCGTGCTTGGGATGACGGGGCTGACCGCGTACGTGGGGCTGCTCGACATCGCCCAGTTCAAGGAGGGTGACACCGTCTTCGTGTCGGGGGCGGCGGGCGCGGTCGGCAGCATCGCGGGGCAGATCGCGCGGCTGCGCGGTGCCAAGCGGGTCATCGGCAGCGCGGGGTCGGCCGAGAAGGTCGCGCATCTGACCGGTGACCTGGGGTTCGACGCGGCCTTCAACTACCGGGACGCGCCGGTGCGCAAGCAGTTGCGGGCGGCCGCGCCGGACGGGATCGACGTCTACTTCGACAACGTGGGCGGCGACCACCTGGAGGCGGCTATCGGGTCGCTGAACAAGTACGGCCGGGTGGCGCTCTGCGGGATGATCGCGCAGTACAACGACACCGAGCCGCCCGCGGCGCCGCGCAACCTCGCGGTCGCCATCGGCAAGGAGCTGAACCTGCGCGGCTACATCGTCAACAACCACGGCCACCGCATGCCGGCGTTCGCCGCGGACATGGCCGGGTGGCTGCGCGAGGGGAAGATCGCCTGGCAGGAGACCGTGGTGGACGGGGGCATCGAGAAGGCGCCCGGCGCGTTCCTCGGTCTCCTGCGCGGCGAGAACACCGGAAAGATGGTCGTCAGATTGACCGAGTAGTGGCGCGCTCGGCGGCCTGCACGGCGTTGCGGAAGAGCATCGCCACGGTGGTCGGGCCCACACCGCCCACGCGGGGCGTGATGGCGCCGGCCACCTCGGCGCACGACTCGTCGACGTCCGGCAGCAGGCGGCGGCCCTCGTAGCGGACGCCGGCGCCGATGACCGTGGCGCCCGGCTTGACGTGCTCGGGCTGGATGATGCCGGGCACGCCGGCGGCCGCCACCAGGATCTCGGCGCGCTGGGTGTAGCGCGGCCAGTCCTTCACGCCGGTGTGCACGACGGTGACCGCGGCGTTCGCGGTCGGGCGCTTCTGGGCCAGCAGCATGGCCAGGGGGCGGCCGAGCGTGGCGCCGCGGCCGAGGATGACCACCTCGCGGCCGGCGACCGGGATCTCGTAGTGGGCGAGCAGCGCCTCGATGCCGGCCGGCGTGCAGGGCAGCGGGCCGGGCATGCCCAGCGCGAGGCGGCCCATGTTGAGCGGGTGCATGCCGTCGACGTCCATGTCGGGGTCGAGGGTCTGCAGCGCCGCGTCGTAGTCGAGGTGGCCGGGGATCGGGTACTGGATCAGGACGCCGTGCACCCCGGGGTCGGCGTTGAAGTCGGCGATGACCGCCTCGAGGTCCTTCTGGGTGGCGTCGCTGCCCAGGTGGACGTGCGGGGACTCGAAGCCGAGCTCGGCCGCCTGCTTCTGCTTGATGCGGATGTAGCCGGCGCTGGCGTCGTCGTCGCCGACCAGGATGGTGGCGAGGCTCGGGGTGACGCCGCGCTCGCGCAGGCGGGTCACGCGCTCGGCGACGTCGGCGAGGACGGCCTCGGCGACGGGCTTGCCGGGCAGGAGTCGGGCTGAAGTCATGGCAGGCCTCCGCGAGCACGGGCGCCCAGGCGGTCGACCCCCGTGACGAGCTCCCCGATGGTTGACCCATCCTCTGTGCCGCCAGTCGCGTTCGGGGACAAGCATGCCAGACCGAACGGATGTGACGGTTGTGTGTAGGACGGCGCCCGGCGACCGCTCGGCGGATGCGCCAGTGCGCCACGCCGATAGACTTTGCGCTCATGAGCGAATCCCTCCCCGCCCCCGACGGCCTCCTGGCGTCCGTCACCTCACCGGGTGACCTCAAGCGCCTCAGCCCCGAGCAGCTGACCCTGCTGGCGGCGGAGATCCGGGACTTCATGGTGGCCAAGGTCTCGCGCACCGGCGGCCACCTCGGTCCCAGCCTGGGTGTGGTCGAGACCACCCTCGCGCTGCACCGGGTCTTCGACTCGCCGCGCGATCGGGTGCTGTTCGACACCGGCCACCAGGCGTACGTTCACAAGATCGTGACCGGCCGGCAGGGCGGCTTCGACCTGCTGCGCCAGCGCGGCGGCCTGTCCGGGTACCCGAGCCGGGCCGAGAGCGAGCACGACCTGATCGAGAACTCGCACGCGTCGACCGCTCTGTCGTACGCGGACGGTCTGTCCAAGGCGTTCGCGCTGCGCGGCGAGGACCGTCACGTGGTCGCTGTGGTCGGCGACGGCGCCCTGACCGGCGGCATGTGCTGGGAGGCGCTCAACAACATCGCCACGGCCAAGAAGCGCCTGGTGATCGTCGTGAACGACAACGGCCGGTCGTACGCGCCGACCATCGGCGGCCTCGCCGACCACCTCTCCACGCTGCGGCTCAACCCGGGCTACGAGCGGGTGCTCGACCTCGTCAAGGACGCGCTCGGCAACACGCCGGTGGTCGGCAAGCCGGTCTACGAGGTGCTGCACGCGGTCAAGCGCGGCATCAAGGACGCGGTGAGCCCGCAGCCGATGTTCGAGGACCTCGGCATCAAGTACCTCGGCCCGGTCGACGGGCACGACGTGCAGGCCATGGAGTCGGCGCTGCGCCGGGCCAAGGGCTTCAACGCCCCGGTGATCGTGCACGCGGTGACCCGCAAGGGCTACGGCTACCGTCCCGCCGAGCAGGACGAGGCCGACTGCCTGCACAGCCCGGGCGCGTTCGACCCGCAGACCGGCGCGCTGACCGCGAAGCCGTCGGTGAAGTGGACGCACGTCTTCTCCGAGGAGCTCATCAAGATCGCCGACGAGCGCCTGGACGTCGTGGGCATCACCGCCGCCATGGGCGAGCCGACGGGCATCGCCGAGCTGGCCCGCAAGCACCCCGACCGGGTGTACGACGTCGGCATCGCCGAGCAGCACGCGGCCACCTCGGCCGCCGGCCTCGCGATGGGCGGGCTGCACCCGGTCGTCGCCGTCTACGCGACCTTCCTCAACCGGGCGTTCGACCAGGTGCTGCTCGACGTCGCGATGCACGAGCTGCCGGTGACCTTCGTGCTCGACCGCGCCGGCATCACCGGCCCGGACGGCCCGAGCCACTACGGCATCTGGGACATGAGCGTCTTCGGCGCGGTGCCCGGCATGCGGATCGCCGCGCCGCGCGACGCCGCCACGCTGCGCGAGGAGCTGCGCGAGGCGGTCGCTGTCGACGACGGCCCGACGATCGTGCGCTTCCCGACCGGCTCGGTCCCCGCCGGCCTGCCGGCCGTGCGCCGTGTCGGCCAGGTCGACGTGCTGCGCGAGGACGACCGCAAGGACGTGCTGCTGATCGCGGTCGGCTCGTTCGCGGGCCTGGGCCTGGACGTCGCCGAGCGGCTCGCCGAGCAGGGCTACGGCGTCACGGTGGTGGACCCGCGCTGGGTGCGCCCGGTGCCGATCGAGCTGACCGGCCTGGCCGCCCAGCACCGGCGCGTGGTGACGCTCGAGGACGGCATCCGGGCCGGCGGCGTCGGTGACGCGGTGGCCGCCGCGCTGCGCGACGCCGACGTCGACGTGCCGCTGCGCGACTTCGGCATCCCGTCGGGCTGGCACCCGCACGGCACCCGCGCCGAGATCCTCACGTCGCTGGGCCTGACCGCGCAGGACATCGCCCGCGACGTCACCGGCTGGGTCTCGCGCGTCGAAGCGGACGCCACGGCACCCGCCGCCCAGGTCTGACACCCCTGAATAAACGCTGAAAAGCCGCGGAACGGGACCGGGGCGAGGCGGCGCCGTTATCTGCTCGTTACCTTTGGGGAATGAGCGACACGGTGGTCATCGACCTCGGTCTCGAACGGGGCGAGCCGGAGACGTACGACAGGCCGGGGCGCTCGGCCTTCCCCGGCTGGTTTCCCGCGGCTCTTCTGGCCGTTCTCGTGCTCTTCACCGCGTCGGCGTCGGCCCAGCCGGCGAAGTCGCCGCTCCGCGAGGTGTTCAGCCTCCAGATCGGGCCCGCCGACGCGTACGCGCTCACCGACAACGGCCGGCTGCTGGCGCAGACGTTCGGGCTGCTCAGCTCGTACGACCTGGAGTCCGGCCGGACGCTGTGGGAGGCCGGGCAGTCCACACCGGCCTACCGCCTGCGCCTGGGCGGCGGCCTGGTGCTGATGCGCCCCTGGAACGTGGGCATGCGCGACCCGGGCACCACCGCGGTCTCGGTCGACGACGGGGTGTCGCGGTGGACCCGGGCCGGTCAGGTGATCACGCTGGCCGGGTCGCCCACCCTGCTCGCCGTCACGCCGCGCCGCAGCCAGGCGGGCGTGGGCCGGCGGGTCGAAGGCCCGATCCAGGCGGTCGACCCGCGGACCGGTGAGACCCGCTGGTCCGTTCCGGTGCCGGCCAGCGCGGTGCTGACCGGGCTCCCCGGCCCCGGCGACTCCGGCACCCGGATGCTGCTGGTGCACGACGACCGGCGGATGGAGGTCCGTGACCTGGTCACCGGCCGGCTGCTCGCCGCGCGCCTGGTGCCGCCGGCCGACTACGACCCCGCCAACCCCTCGATCGTCGGCGGGCTGATCCTGCTGCGCCACCCCGGCAACCCGGGCATGGAGATCTCCGCGTACGACCCCGAGACGCTGCGCAACATCTGGACCATGCCGGCCGACGGGGCGTACGAGATCCAGGCGTGCGGCCTGCTCGCCTGCCTGAGCGGCCCGGAGGGGATGCGCGCGATCGACCCGCTCACCGGGGACGTGCGCTGGCGGCAGCCGTCGTGGCGCGGGCTGGCGCAGTTCGGGGCGGCCTACGTGGCGTACGGCTCGCCCGAGCACACCACCACGCTGGGCCTGATCGACCCCGACCGGGGCGCGCTCGAGGTGGACCTCACCGGCTGGCGGCCCGTCAGCGGCAGCGGCACCGACGGCCGGCTGCTGGTGACGCGCTCGCTCGAACCGGGAAGCCGTACCATGGTCGCCGTCGCCCGGCCGGGCGAGCGGCGTCCGCGGCTCCTGGCCGACCTGCCCTCGGGCACCGGCGACTGCCAGGCGGTGCCGAGCCGGCTGGTGTGCCGCACGATGTACGGCCAGCTCGTCGTCTGGGCGTACGGCCTGAAGGGGTAGGCGTTGGCGCTGATCGAGCTGGACCTGACCGACCAGCCCGACCCGGCGCTCAGCTCGCCACCACCCGCCCACCGCTACCGGATCCCCGGCCTGCTGGTCGCCGCCGTGCTCGTGCTCGTCGCCGGCGGCGGCGCGCCGGCCATGCCGACGCTCTGGCGCTACCTCGGCGTCGTGCCCGCCGCGCCGGACCCCGAGCTGCGGTTCCAGCTCACCGGCGGCCGCGCCTACACGATGACGGCCACCGGCACGGCCCGCGAGGTGACCTCGTGGACCCTCACCGAGCCGCCGCGCCAGGTCTGGCGCACCCGGTACGAGCTGCCCGCGGAGGACCCGGACGCCGTCGGCTACGGCGGCACCGACGCCCGGCAGACCGGCGACGTGCTGCTGGTCTCCGACGGACCGGCGACCACCGTGCTCGACGCGCACAGCGGCGTCACCCGCTGGTCGGCGCCGATGCCGGTCGTCCCGATGACCGGCGGCCGCCTCGGGCTGGTCCAGGAGCCGCGGTTCCGTCCGGGCACCGTCTACGACCAGGACTCCGGCGAACCGGGCACGCTCTACTTCACCGCCGGCGGCGAGCCGCACGTCGAACCGCCGACCCGCACCGACATCCGCGCCGTGGACCTCTACACGGGTGTGACCGTCTGGACCGTCAGCGTCGCCGGCTCGGTCATCGCCGACGCCGCGCCGGGCGACGGTCCCGCGGTCCTGCTGCTCTCGTCGGCCGGCATGCAGCGCCTCGACGGCAGGACCGGCAAGGTGGTACGCCGGATCGCGCTGCCCCGGCTCGACGGGCGCGCCCCGCAGAGCGGCGAGCTCATCGGCGACGTCATGATGATCTATTACTACAACCCCCACGGGTACGTGACGGACGAGGTCGCCTACGCGCCGGACACCCTGGCCCGCCGGTGGACGCGGCCCGTACCGGAGGTCCTGGTGCAGCGGGCGGTCTGCGCGGGCCTGCTGTGCTCGGAGAGTCAGGCGGCGCTCGACGTGCTCGACCCGGCGACCGGCCGGCCGAGCTGGCGTGCGCCCGCCGGGGTCGACCTGACCCGGCACGGCGGCTACGTGCTCGAGACGGGGAGCAAGAGCGGCGAGCCCGTACGCCTCGTCGACGCGGCGACCGGGCAGACACGCGTCGACCTGTCCGGGTGGCCGTCCGACGTGGCAGGCGCCGCCGAGGAGCCGATCGTGCTGCGGCGCGGGCTCGACGGCGGATCCAGCGCCTTCGGGGTGGTCGACGCGGGGCGCGACGAGGTGCAGCCGCTCGGCGTGACCGGCGGGGTGGTCAGCGACTGCACGTCCGACTCGCGGCATGTCCTGTGCCGTACGGAGAACGGGCTGCGCGCCTGGGCGTACCGCCTCTGACGCCTCGTGGCGCCCCGGCCGCGCGCGGCGCACAATGTCGTCGGGGAGGGCGGCATGACCAACGTCCTGATCGACCTCGGCGAGGCGCCGCGCGGCGACGTCCCGCCGCCCGCCTCGCCGCCGCCACCGCCGCCGCTGCGGGCACTGTTCGGCCTGCTGGCGTTCGTGCTGGTGGGGTTGCTCGCGGCCGCCGCGCCGCTGCCCCGCCCGGAGCGGCCGATCGTCATCCCGGCCCGCCTGGGCGACTCCGTCTTCGTCGCCGGCGGTCTGCTCTTCGTGGCCGGCGGCTCGACGGTCGTGGGGCCGGGTGTGCGGGTGCGCGGCGTCGACACGTACGAGCTGCCCGCCGCGCGCCTCGTCGACAGCACCATGGTCACCGTCGCGGGCGCGGTCGATCAGGTGCTGCGAGCCGGTGACACCGTCGTGGCGTCGTACCAGCTGGAAGTGAACGGCGACTCGGCCGTCGTGGCGGTCGCCGCCGGCACGGACCGCACGCTGTGGCGGCGCCCCGCCCGGCTGCTGGGCGCCACGGCCGGCGGCCAGGTGCTGCTCGCGACGGACGAGGCAGCGCTCGCCGTCGACGCCGCCACCGGCACGGTGCGCTGGTCGGTGCCGCGCCCGCCGGGCGGCACCATCGCCGAGTCCGGCGCGCCCGCCTACCCGCGGTGGCTGGTGGTCCAGTCCGGGGACGGGCGCCTGCGGACCTACGACGCGCTGACCGGGCGGCTCCTCGCCACCCGTTCCGTGCCGGCGGGATCCGGGAACGTCTGGCCCGTCGGCGACCTGGTCACGGTCGGCACGCGGGACGGGTTCAGCGCCTACCGCCTGCCCGACCTCGCGTACCGCTGGCACACCGCCGCCGACCTGTCGCAGAGCTGGATGCAGGCCGACTGCGGGTCGCTGATCTGCACCTTCCGCCAGCAGACCGGCATCGTGGCGCTCGACCGGCGTACCGGCCGGGCCCTCTGGTCGTCGGAGCTCTGGGCGTACGCCGCTCCGGCCGGCTCCTACCTCGCCGCCACCCGCCTCGACCGGCGCACGTTCGAGCCCGCGGTGTGGCTGCTCGACCCGGCCACCGGGGCGACGATCGGCAACTTCGGCCGCTGGGAGAGCCTCGGCCCGGCCGGCGACGGCCTGCTCTACGGCAAGATCGACATTCATGGCCGGTACGTCACGCACTACGGCGTGCTCGACCCCGCGACCCGGCGCGTCCGCGTCACCGGCACGGCCACCGGCGTCGCCGGGAGCTGCCGTGCCGGCGCCGGCATGCTGATCTGCCGGCTGATCGACGCCTCGGTCGCCCTGTGGCCGCTTCGGTAGCCTTCCTCTTACGGCCTCTTCACACCCCGTCGACGAGGCTGTACCCGGTCGGTGACGGAGGTCTGCGGTGCGTGTGCTGGTAGTGGAAGACGAGCGGAACCTCTGCGACGCCATCGCCCGAGGGCTGCGACGCAAGGGCATGGCGGTCGACGTGGCGTACGACGGATTGCAGGGCCACGAGATGGCCTATGTCACCCGGTACGACGTGGTCGTCCTCGACCGCGACCTGCCCGGCATGCACGGCGACGAGATCTGCGCGGCGCTGGTCGAGAGCGGCACGCTCACCCGGGTGCTGATGCTGACCGCGAGCGGTACGGTCGCCGACCGCGTCGAGGGCCTCCAGCTCGGCGCCGACGACTACCTGCCCAAGCCGTTCGCCTTCGACGAGCTGGTCGCCCGCGTGCAGGCACTGGGCCGGCGGGCCACCCCGGCCGCCCCGCCCGTGCTCACCGTCGGCAACCTCGTGCTCGACCAGACCCGCCGGGTCGTCACCCGCGGAGGCACCCCGATCGAGCTGACCAACAAGGAGTTCGGCGTCCTCGAGGAGCTGCTCAAGGCCCGAGGGGGAGTGGTGTCGAGCGAAGAGCTGCTGGAACGGGTCTGGGACGCCAACACCGACCCGTTCACCACGACAGTGCGGGTGACAGTGATGACGCTGCGTAAGAAGGTCGGCGACCCACCGCTGATCGAGACCGTGGTCGGCGCCGGCTACCGGGTGCCGGAACCGGTCGTCCTCTCATGACGGTCTACTCCGGCAGCACCCACCGCAGCCTGCGGCTCAGCCTGCGCCCCACCCTGCGGCTCCGGCTCACCCTGCTCAACGGCATCCTGCTGGTCGGCGCCGGCGCCATCCTGGTGCTGCTCGCGTGGCTGCTGGTCAGCGACGTGATGAGCTCCGGCGAGGGCCTGCGCCCCGGCACCACGGTGATCCTCGAGAACGGCGAGACCCGCGACGCGGTGGCCTGGCAGAGCACGCTGGTGTCCCAGGCCTCCCAGGAAGTGCTGGTCAAGGGCCTGGTCGCACTGTTCGCGATCGGCATCATCGGCACGGCGGGTGCCTACGCGGTGGCCGGGCGGGCGCTGCGCCCGCTGCACGCGGTGACCCAGACGGCCCGGCGCCTCGGCGAGGAGACCCTCGACCAGCGCATCCGCTACTCCGGGGCGGACGACGAGGTCGCCGAGCTGGCCCGCACGTTCGACGCGATGCTCGACCGGCTGGCCGGCGCGTTCGAGTCCCAGAAACGCTTCGTGGCGAACGCCTCCCACGAGCTCCGCACCCCGCTCGCGGTCATGCGCACCGAGATCGACGTGACGCTCAGCGACGACGAGGCCGACGTGGCCGAATACCGCCGCATGGCCAAGGTGGTGCGCAACGCCTCCGAGCGAGCGAACGGCCTGGTCGACGCGCTGCTGGTGCTGGCCCGCTCCGAGGCCCAGTCGGGCCGGCGCCTGGTCCGCAAGGTCCCCGCCGACCTGGCGACCAGCGTGACGAACGCCCTGTCGGCGGTCCGTGCCGAGGCCGAGCGCCTGAAGCTCGACGTGACGACGGACCTGCGCCCGGCCACAGTGGTCGGCGACCCGTCCCTGCTCGACCGCCTGGCCGGCAACCTGATCGAGAACGCGATCCGCTACAACCACCTGCTGGGCCGCCTCTGGCTTCGAACATCGACGGTGGACGGCCAGGCGGTGCTGGTAGTGGGAAACACCGGATACGAGGTGGAGCCGGGGGACGTGCCGGGCCTGTTCGAGCCCTTCCGCCGGGGAGGCTGGGAACGCACCGGCTCCCGAGGCTCGGGTTTGGGCCTGTCGATCGTCCGAGCGGTCTGCGACGCCCACGGAGGCACGGTGTCGGCGGTGGCCCAGGAGGGCGGCGGCCTCGAAGTGACGGTGAAGCTCCCGACGGCCGACGCGACCCCGGTGGTGGCGGCCTCGGCAACGGTGAAGCGCGCGAAAGGTTTGGGCGTGGCGCCGTCGCAATAGCGGCCTGGCAGTGATTTGGCCGCGCAGCCCGGCGGGTGCCTCGCGGCGGCGTGCCGCCGGGCGGCGACGTTCTCACCGCCCTCGCGGCAGGGCGCGCCGGGCGGCGACGTTCTCACCGGCCTCGCGTCAGGGTGCGTCAGGCGGCGACGTTCTCGGCCTCGCGGCGGATGGTGCGCCAGCGCGACAGGCTGATGCCCAGCTCGGCGGCGAGCTCGGCCTCGGTGAGGTGGGGGCGGTCGGCCTTGATGCGGTGGGCGAGGGCGACCGTCTCGGCGGGGCTGCGGCGCGGCTTGGCCGGCTTCTCGGCGCGGGCGGTGGTCGTGTCCGGGCGCGTGGTCCGCTGGGCGGGGACGGCCCGCGCGGAGCCGGTCGGGCGAGACGTGGCGGCCGCGCCGGCGGTCGGGCGTGGGGCGCCGGTGGCCGGGCGGGGAGCGTTGCCGGCTGGGCGGCCCTGGCGGGTCATGGCGGGCGTGAAGGCCGCGGTGTCCGAGGCGCGGGGGAGGGCGGTGGCGGCTTCCGCGAGCGCGGCGGCGGTCGTCGCCCGTGTGCCGGTGCCGGCGTTGCGAGAGCGGGGCTGCGCGGCGGACACGTGCCCACCGGCCCTGTGTGCTGTGGTCGCGCTTGAGGCGGCCAGGTGGCCGGAAGCGGTCTGTGCGGTGGGGGCCGGGATGAGGCCCGGATAAGCGGTGGCGACCTCGGAAGGCTCGGCCTGTTCCGACATGCTGCGCATGTCGGAAATTTCGGTTATGTGGGCCACGGGAGGGGCGGCGAGGGTGGCCGGGCTCGGAGCGACGGTTGAGGAAGGAGTGCTGGTGGTGGGGCCCGCGGGCGTGGGGACGCCGGTCGCCGTGAGGCCCGGGGCCGTCGTGGAGACACCGGTCGTGGCGAGGCTTGGGGCCGCTGTGGGGATGCCGGTCGTGGTCGTGGTGGCCGTCGGCGTGGGGGTGCCATTGGTGGGGAAGCCGGCGGCCGGAGTGGCGGTGCCGGCCGGGGCTGCGGGGCTGTGGGCGGATGGCGTGCCGGCGGGGGTGGGCGCGGCCAGGTCGGGAGTGGCGGCTCGTTCCAGGGTGGAGATACGGCCGCCGAGCTCGACCAGGCAGATGCTTGCCACGACGATGAGGCCGTCGACGGAGAGCGGGAGCAAGTAGGGGGAGGCGCCGGTCTCGCCGTAGCGGGCTGCCACGCCGGCCATGTGCCAGTAGGAGACCCACGCGGCGATGCCGGCGATGGTGGCGGTGGCGACGAAGCGGGCGGCGGCCAGCAGCTTGCGGTGGACCGGGACTCGGGAGATGAGCTCCACGGTCAGCAGCAGGGCCAGCGGCGGCCAGGCGGCGATGGCCTGGCTGATGGGGTTGTCCAGGGCGTGCAGGACGTTGGCGACCACCGACGCGGCCACGCCCAGCAGGAGTGTGGCTCGTACCGCCCAGCGGACGCGGCGCAGGTGCTCCAGGACCACCGCAACTCTCCTCAACCGATCGACGACCCGGCCATCGTGACCGGTCGACATTACGCGTGCGCCTCCGGCGGGGAACCGTGACCGGTCCGTGCCGGAGGCGACGCGACTATGTGATCGTGTTGAGCGGCGTGTCGGGTTGACTCGCGGTCAGCTCTTGCTCTCTACCTGGGCACGCAACTTCGGGAACTCGGCCTTGGCGGCGGAGACGGACTTGAAGTAGCTGATGATCATGCCGTAGCTGCCCTCGTCGGCCCAGGCGCAGAGGGTGAAGTCGGTGCCGGAGGCGTCGCCGGAGCCGCACTTGGCGTAGCCGCCCAGGGCGCCGGTGGGCGCGGTGACGATGTTGTCGATCTTCAGGCCGCCGAGGCCGGCGCCGTAGAAGGTGGAGTCGAGCTCCGTCTTGGGGTTGGTGAGCGGGACCGCGGCGGCGGCGAGGACGACGATGTCCTGCTCGCCGACCGTGCCGTACAGGGCGCCGATGGCCTTGGTGACGCCTGGCATGCCCTTGAGGCTCGACTCCAGGCGCTCGGTCTGTGGCGCGAACTGCTGGTTGGTCAGCTTGGGGCGGCCGCCCAGCTTCGCCGGCTCGACGATCTTGATGACGGGCGCCGCCGGCTTGGTGGGCTGGGTGGTCGGTGCCGCGTCGGTCGGCTCCGCCGTCGAGGTGGCCGTCGGCGTCGGGTCGGTGCTGCCGCCCGTGGTCGTCGTGTCGGAGTCGGCGTTCTTGCCGATCAGGTAGAGCGCTACCGAACCGCCGACGCAGAGCACCAGCACGATCGCGACGGCGGTCAGCACGATCGGCAGCACCTTGCTCTTCTGCTTCGGCGCCTGCGGGTAGCCGGGCTGACCGTAGAGTGGCTGGCCGTAGGGCGGCTGGCCGTACGGCGAGGCCGCGTACTGCGGCTGGGTCGGATCCGAGGGCACCCCGCCGTACTGCGGCTGGGTGGGATCGGACGGCACCCCGCCCCACTGGGGCTGGCCGGGGTCCGACGGCGGCGGGCCCCACTGCGGCTGGGTGGGATCCTGCGGCGCGCCGTACTGCGGCTGGCCGTAGGGCTGACCAGGGCCAGAGCCGGGCGCCGGGTAGGCGGTGGTCGGCGGGTATCCGGGCGGCGCGGGCGGCACCGACCCCGGCGCGTCCGGCGGCTGCTGCCCCGGGTAAGGCTGGTAGGGCGGCTGGCCCTGATAGGGCTGAGTCGGATCGGGCTGGCCGGAGGGCTCGCCCGGAGAGGGCTGGCCGGGGTACGGGGGCTGCGACATCGAGCGCTCCAACAATCGGGTACCCCGGGAGCCTATCGGCCTGCGGCAATGGCGCAGCCACCCAGGACTAGGGGAAACGCCACAGGCGGCGCCCGGCGGAGCCGTACGGCGATGCCCCGCGCCGGCAAACGGCACGGGGCATCACGAAACGGGCGTCCGAGGGAGATCGGGCGAGGCGATCAGGCGGGCAGCGAGGCCACGCCCTTCGGCAGGAACCGCTTGCCGGTGACCCGCTCCGAGGTGCCGCTGCGGTCCAGATAGGCCGTCACGCCGCCCAGGTGCAGCGGGTAGCCCGCGCCCAGGATCATGCACAGGTCGATGTCCTGCGGCTCCGCGACCACGCCCTCGTCGAGCATGATCCGGATCTCCTCGGCGAGCGCGTCCATCGCCTTCTGGCGTACCTCGTCGGCGGTCAGCGGCGCGGAACCGCCCTCGATCAGCTTGACGACCTCGGGGTTGATCTCGTCGTCCACCATGACCGGCAGGCCGGCGTCGACGATCCGCTTGAGGTTGGGCGAGTCGGCGAAGCGGTCCGGGAACGCCCGGTGCAGGGTCTCGCCGACGTGGTACGCCACCGCGGGGCCGACGAGCTGGAGCAGCGCGATCGGGCGCATCGGCAGGCCGAGCGGGTCCATCGCCACGTTCACCACGTCGAGCGGGGTGCCCGCGTCGATCGCCTGGAAGATCTCGCTGGTGACCCGGGTGAGCAGGCGGTTGACCACGAACGCCGGGGCGTCCTTGACCAGCACCGACGACTTCTTCAGCTCCTTGCCGACCGCGAACGCCGTGGCCAGCGTCGCGTCGTCGGTCTGCTCGCCCCGGATGATCTCGAGGAGCGGCAGCACCGCGACCGGGTTGAAGAAGTGGAAGCCGACGACCCGCTCCGGGTGCTCCAGGTCGGCGGCCTGCGCGCTCACCGACAGCGAGCTGGTGTTGGTCGCGAGGATCGCCTCGGGCGAGACGATCTTCTCGATCTCGGCCCAGATCTGCTTCTTGAGCTCCAGGTTCTCGAAGACGGCCTCGATCACGAAGTCGGCGTCCGCGAAGACGGACTTGTCGACCGAGCCGCTCACCAGGCCGCGCAGCTTCGCGGCCGTACCCTCGTCGAGGCGGCGCTTGGCGACCAGCTTGTCGATCTGGTCGATCACGTAGCGCACGCCCTTGTCGACCCGCTCCTGGTCGAGGTCGGTGAGCACCACCGGCACCTGGAGGCGGCGGACGAAGAGCAGCGCGAGCTGCGAGGCCATCAGGCCGGCGCCGATCACGCCCACCTTGGTGACCTTGCGGGCGAGCGACTTGTCGGGCACGCCGACCGGCCGCTTGGCCCGGCGCTGCACCAGGTCGAAGCCGTACAGGCTGGCCCGCGCCTCGTCACCCATGATCAGGTCGGCGAGCGCCTGGGTCTCGGCGGCCGTGCCGTCGGCGAAGGACGCGTCCTTGGCCAGCGCGAGCAGCTCGAGGGCCTTGTTGGCGGACGGGACCGCGCCGTGCAGCTTCTCGTCGAGCTGCTGCTTGGCGAAGAAGAGCACGCCCTCCCACATGTCCTTGTCGACCTCGGGCCGCTCGACGGTGACGTCGCCCTTGACGACCCCGGCCGCCCATTCGAGCGAGCGCTCCAGGAAGTCGGCCGGCTCGAACAGCTGGTCGGCGACGCCGAGCTCGGCCGCCTGCTTGGGGCGCAGCGTCTTCTGGGTGAGCGGGTTCTGCAGGATGACCTGGGCCGCGCCGGGCACGCCGATCAGGTTGGGCAGCAGCTGGCTGCCGCCCCAGCCGGGCACCAGGCCGATCGCGACCTCGGGCAGGCCGAGCGCCGCCGCGCCGCCGGAGACCGTGCGGTAGTGGCAGTGCAGGGCGACCTCGAGGCCGCCGCCCAGCGCCGCGCCGTTGATGAAGGCGAAGGTCGGAATGCGCGAATCGCGCAGGCGGGCGAAGGCACGGTGGCCCAGCTCGCCCAGCTCGACGGCCTGCTCCCGCGACGTGATGTACGGGATGCCGGTGATGTCCGCGCCGACGCAGAAGATGTACGGCTTGCCGGTCAGCGCGATGAACGCCGGCTCGGCCTCGGTGGCCTTGGTGATCGCCTCGTCGAGGGAGGCGAGGCCGCCCGGGCCGAAGCTGTTCGGCTTCTTGTAGTCGAGGCCGTTGTCGAGAGTGATCAACGCGGCCGGGCGTTCGAGGCCGGGCACGGCCACGAGGCGGAGCAGGGCCTTGGTGACGACTTCCTGCGGGTGCGAGATCACTTGGCGAAGCCCTCCCAGTTCGGGTTCTCCCAGATAACCGTGCCGCCCATGCCGATGCCGATGCACATGGCGGTGAGGCCGTACCGGACCTCGGGGTGCTCGGCGAAGTGGCGCGCGAGCTGCGTCATCAGGCGGACGCCGGAGGAGGCCAGCGGGTGGCCGATGGCGATCGCGCCGCCCCACGGGTTGACCCGCGGGTCGTCGTCGGCGATGCCGTAGTGGTCGAGGAAGGCGAGCACCTGGATCGCGAACGCCTCGTTCAGCTCGAACAGGCCGATGTCGTCGATCGTCAGGCCGGCCTTCTTCAGCGCCTTCTCGGTCGACGGGATCGGGCCGTAGCCCATGATCTCCGGCTCGACGCCGACGAAGCCGTAGGACACCATCCGCATCGCGACCGGCAGGCCCAACTCGCGGGCCGTGTCCTCACTGGCCAGCAGCGCGGCGGTGGCGCCGTCGTTGAGGCCGGCCGCGTTGCCCGCGGTGACCCGGCCGTGCGGGCGGAACGGGGTCTTGAGGGTGGCGAGCTTCTCCATCGAGGTCTCACGCGGCGCCTCGTCGACGGTCGCGAGCCCCCAGCCCTGTTCGGCGCTGCGGATCGCCACCGGGACCATGTCGGGCTGGAGCTTGCCGTCCGCGTACGCCTTGGCCGTCTTGAGCTGCGAGTTGAGCCCGTAACGGTCGGTGCGCTCCTTGGTGATGTTCGGAAGGCGGTCGTGCAGGTTCTCCGCCGTCGAGCCCATGACCAGGGCGCTCGGGTCGACCAGCTTCTCGGCCAGGATGCGCGGGTTGGGGTCGACGCCCTCGCCCATCGGGTGGCGGCCCATGTGCTCGACACCGCCGGCGATCGCCACGTCGTACGCGCCCATGGCGATGCCGCCGGCCACGTTCGTCACGGCGGTCATCGCGCCGGCGCACATGCGGTCGATCGCGTAGCCGGGAACGGTCTTGGGGAGGCCGGAGAGCAGGGCGGCGGTGCGGCCGATCGTCAGGCCCTGGTCGCCGATCTGGGTGGTGGCGGCGATCGCAACCTCGTCGACGCGGTCCGGCGGAAGCTGCGGGTTGCGGCGCATGAGCTCGCGGATGCAGCGGATGACCAGGTCGTCGGCGCGGGTCTCGGCGTACATGCCGCCCGCTTTGCCGAAGGGGGTGCGGACGCCGTCTACGAAGACGACCTCGCGTATCTCACGGGGCACAGCAAGCCTCCTTGCGGGCGGGTGTGCGGTGAATGCTACTCGCCAGTAACTAATCGGGGCCAGCGGCGTGTGGAAACGTCACAGCAACAAAACCCTGGGGCTCTGCCCCAGACCCCGGCCATCGCTGCTGGGACCCAGGTTAGGAGCTTGCGGTTGGTGGGTGGCGGGGTTTGGGTGGTCCCTTGTGCCGTCGCAACGGGACCACCCAAACCCCTAGGCCGTGGGGTCTGGCAGGGCCTCTGCTAGTCGCGTGGCCAAGAGTTCTGTTTGCCAGTTTCTGGCGCCGAAGCCTCTTAGCGTGTCGGCCACTGTTTGTGCCGTTATGTCCTCTGGGGGTGACCAGGCCAGGCGGCGGATGTAGTCGGGGCTGATCAGGTTTTCCGGGGGGAGGGTGTGTTCCTCGGCCGTGGCTATGACCACCGCGCGGCATCTGGTCAGGCGGGCGGCGGCCACCGGGTCACGTTCCGCCCAGCGGTGGGGTGGGGGTGGGCCGTCCACCGGCTGGTTCACCGGGAGCGCGTCGTCCGGCAGGGACCTTGCCTCGTCGAGGGCGTCCAGCCAGACCCGGGCCAGGCGGCGGACCGAGCGGCCGCCGAAGCCGGGGATGGCCAGCAGGGTTCGCTCGTCCTTCGGGTCCTGTTCGGCGGCGGCGACTATGGCCGAGTCGGGGAGGACGCGGCCCGGGGCCGAGTCTCGGCGGGCGGCGACGCTGTCGCGGGCGTACCACAGGGCGCGGACGCGGGACTGTGCTCGCGCGCCTCGTACGCGATGGATGCCCGACGTGCGGCGCCACGGGTCGGGGCGGACCCTGGGCGGGCGGTCGGCGCTGGCCACCAGGGCGGCGAACTCCTCGGCGGCCCAGGCGGACTTGCCCTGGCGGTCCAGCTCGGCGGCCAAGTGGTCGCGCAGGTCGGTCAGGAGCTCGACGTCCAGGGCCGCGTAGGTGAGCCAGGACTCGGGGAGCGGGCGGGTCGACCAGTCGGCCGCCGAGTGGTGCTTCTCCAGCGAGTAGCCGAGCAGCTGCTCGGTGAGGGCGGCCAGCCCGACGCGCTCGAAGCCGGCCAGGCGGGCGGCCAGCTCGGTGTCGAAGAGGCGGCGGGGCTTCATGCCGATCTCGGCCAGGCACGCCAGGTCCTGGGAGGCGGCGTGCAGCACCCACTCGCTGTCGGCCAGCGCGTCGTCGAGGGTGCGCAGGTCGTCCAGGGGGAGCGGGTCGATCAGGACGGTGCCGGCGCCGGCCCGGCGCAACTGCACCAGGTAGGCGCGCTGGGTGTAGCGGTAGCCGGAAGCGCGCTCGGCGTCCACGGCCACCGGGCCGCTGCCGGACGCCATGCGGGCGACCACGTCGGCCAGCTCGGCGGCGGTCTCCACGGGACGCGGCGTGCCCTCGCGCGGCGCGGTCAGGGGGACGGAAGTAGCGGGCGCGGCGTCGGGACCACCAGACGTCGGGTCGGGCGGCTCGGCCTGCGGTCGTCCGTCCCTTGCGGGCTCCGGTGTGTCCCGACGGATCAGAGATGCATCGTCGGTCACTCCGTAACCGTACGGGGGCGCCCCCCTGCCCGTGCGCAGCCGGGTCCCGGCGCGCCGTTTCCTGATCCACAACCGGGCTGATCCGAACGGCGCTCCGCTCCGTATTACCTCCCGCAGCGCCGATACCCGGGAGGCCGCGCCGGATGACCATGACCTTCGAACCGTTCACGCCCGCGGGCTCCACGGAGCAGCGCCGATACGACGGGCGGCGGAGGGCCGAGGAGCGCACGGGCGCCCCGGCGTGGGACGAGGCGCCGCGCTGGGAGGAGCCGGCGCCGCGGTGGAACGATCCGGCGAGCGACCCCTGGGGACAACCGGCCCAGCAGCAGTGGATCGAGGACCCGCAATGGCAGGTGCCGCCGCCGCAGCAGCACCAGCAGGGGCGGCCCGGCGAGGTGGCGAGCCCCGAGCCCGAGCCGGTGCCACGGCGGGCCGCGGCGGGCGGGCGCTTCAAGCCGGTGGTGGTCGGCGTGGTGGTGCTGCTGCTCCTGGTCGCGGGCTGGCAGGCGTACCGCATCGAGGGAATGAGCGACCACAACCAGGACCTGGCGACGGTGCTCGCGGCCGAGAAGGACCGGACCGACCGGCTGGAGAAGCAGCTGGCGGGCGTCTTCGACCCCGAGGCGGTCTCGTCGGCGGCACTGCCCAGCGTCTTCCGGGTGCGCGCCGGCAGCTTCACCGGCACCGCGTTCTCGGTCGGCAGGAAGGCCAAGGGCAACGAGTCGAACCTGATGACGAACTACCACGTGGTGGCCGAGGTGTGGACCGACGGCGGGCGCCGGGTGTCGCTCGAGCGCGGCAGCACCCGCATCACCGCCACCATCGTCGACGTCGACAAGGGCAAGGACCTGGCGCTGCTGCACGCCGACACCAAGATCGCGGGGCTGGCGACGGCGACCGCCACGGTCAAGCCGGGCCAGCAGGTGGTCGTGGTCGGCGCGCCGCTCGGCCTGGACGACTCCGTGACCACCGGCGTGATCAGCGCCTATCGGCCGGACGACCCGGACGGGCCGACGATCCAGTTCGACGCGCCGATCAACCCGGGCAACTCGGGCGGGCCGGTCGTGAACGCGGCCAACCAGGTCGTCGGGCTGGCCACGGCCAAGGCCAAGGACGCCGAGGGCATCGGCCTGGCCATCCCGATCAAGACGGCCTGCGAGACCTTCACGGTGTGTTAGAGCGGCTGTTCTGACCCAGCAGCGCCACACCCGGCGGCGGCAGGCCGGCGGTGGAGGCGAGCATGGCGCACCAGCCCAGCAGGTGGGCGGTGAAGTCGTCGGCGGTCGGCGTCCACGAGGCGCGGACCTCCAGGTCGGCGGTGGGCGCCGGGCCGGCCAGCTCGCCGAAGCGGGTCGACGTGGTCTGGGTGATCGTGCCGCCGATCGCCGTGTAGGCCGCCGCGTGCTGGTCGAGGCCGTCGGTCAGCCACGTCCACGCCACCTCGGGCAGCAGCGGATCGTCGGCCAGGTCTTCCTCGAGCTCGGCGGTGACCAGCGTGACCAGCCGGATGTCGCCGTGCCACGCCTCGTGGCCGGCCGGGTCGTGCAGCAGGATCAGCCGGCCGCCGGCGACCTCGTCGCCGGAGCGCAGGACGGTCGCGCTCAGCGCGAACGACCACGGGGCGAGCCGCTGCGGAGCCGCGATCTCCTCGAGGAGGATCTCGGACCGTGGCGCCGGCACCCGCAGGCCGGCGACCGCGCGGGCGAACGCCGGAGGTTCAGCGGAGGGGGACGCCATGGGGGAAGACTATGCCGCCGCCGCGTGTCCGTAGCCGATCGGCGCTCCCCGCGTGTCGTGGCACGATGGCGCGGTGACCTCAGTCTTGAACGATTCGCCCTTTGTGCGCGCCTGCCGCGGCCTCGACGTGCCGCACACCCCGGTCTGGTTCATGCGGCAGGCCGGGCGCTCGCTGCCCGAGTACCGCAAGATCCGGGAGGGCATCGGGATGCTGGAGTCGTGCCGGCGTCCCGACCTGGTCACCGAGATCACGCTCCAGCCGGTGCGCCGGCACAACGTCGACGCGGCGATCCTGTTCAGCGACATCGTCGTGCCGATCGCGGCGGCCGGCATCGACCTCGACATCGTCGCCGGGACGGGCCCGGTGGTGGCCGAGCCGGTGCGCACCCCGGCGGACGTCGAGCGGCTGCGCCGGATCACCTCCGACGACGTCGGCTTCGTCGCCGAGTCGGTGCGGCTGCTGGTCAAGGAGCTGGGCGCCACACCGCTGATCGGCTTCGCGGGCGCGCCGTTCACGCTGGCGAGCTACCTGATCGAGGGCGGCCCGTCCCGGACGTACCTCAAGACCAAGGCCATGATGTACGCGGAGCCGCAGCTCTGGCACGCGCTGCTGTCCCGCCTCGCCGACATCACGCTCGCGTTCCTGCGCACCCAGATCGACGCCGGTGTCAGCGCGGTCCAGCTCTTCGACTCGTGGGCCGGCGCGCTCAGCGAGGCCGACTACCGCGAATACGTCCTGCCGCACTCGTCGCGGGTGCTCACCGGCCTGGCCGGCGCGGGCGTGCCGCGCATCCACTTCGGCGTGGGCACCGCGGTGCTGCTGCGGGCGATGGGCGAGGCGGGCGCAGACGTGGTCGGCGTCGACTGGCGCACGCCCCTCGATCGGGCGACGCAGCTGATCGGCCCGGCGAAGTCGGTGCAGGGCAACCTGGACCCGGCCGTGCTCTTCGCCGGCCGCGAGGTCGTCGAGCGCGAGGCCCGCCGGGTGCTCGAGCAGGGCCGGTCGGCGCCCGGGCACGTGTTCAACCTCGGCCACGGCGTGCTGCCCGAGACCGATCCGGACGCGCTGACCAGGCTGGTCGCCTTCGTCCACGAGACGTCGGCACACTAGGTCACATTCGCGAACCCCCGCCGAGGGCCCGGGGGCGCGACCTGGGAGGGTGGGAAACGTGCGGAAGCGGGTTGCGGTCATCGGAGGCGGCATCGCCGGCCTCGCGGCCGCCGTGCGCCTGCGGGACCTGACGCCGCCGGACACCGAGATCATCGTGTACGAGCAGAGCGGCGCCCTCGGCGGCAAGCTGCGCACCGGCGAGCTCGGCGGGGTCACCGTCGAGCGCGGCGCCGAGTCGTTCCTGATGACCGGCGCCGACGGTGCCGAGTCGGCCGCCGTCGCTCTGGTGAAGCGGCTCGGCCTCGGCGACGCCATCAGGCATCCGGCCCGGGTCCCGGCGGCGCTGGCGTTCGGCGGCCGGCTCGCGCCGATGCCCGGGGGCACGCTGGTCGGTGTGCCGGGTGATCTGGCGCAGCTCGGCGACGTGGCGCACGCCGACGCGGAGCGCGACCACGACGCGGGCCGGCCGCTGCTCGCCGAGGGCGAGGACGTGGCGGTCGGCGCGCTGGTCCGCGAGCGGTACGGCGACGAGGTCGTCGACCGGCTCGTCGATCCGATGCTGGGCGGCGTCTACGCGGGGCGGGCCGACGGGCTGTCGCTCCAGGTGACGATGCCGCAGCTGGCGCGCACGGCCCGGGTCGAGCACACGTTGCGCGACGCGGTGCGAGCGGCGCAGCGGGCCGGCCGGCGAGTGCCCGGCAAGCCGATCTTCGGCGCGGTCGAGGGTGGCATGAGCCGCCTGGTGGGCGCGGCCGCCGCGGCCAGTAGCGCCCGGATCAGCCTGGGACTTCCGGTCCGCGAGATCGCCCGCACCGCGCACGGGTGGCGGTTGCTGCTCGGACCGGTGCCGGCGCCGCAGACCGACGACGTGGACGCGGTGGTGCTGGCCGTGCCGGCTTCTCCTGCCGCGCGGCTTTTGTCCGGTGTGGCTCCCGCCGCTGCCGCGGCCTTGGGCGCTCTCGACTACGCGAGCGTGGCTCTGGTGGGCCTGGCGCTGCCGCCCGGGACGCCGCTTCCGGATCTCTCCGGATTTCTGGTGCCGCCGAGCGAAGGGACCCTCGTCAAGGCGGCCACGTTCGTCACCACGAAGTGGTCGCTGCCGGGCGACGGGCCGGTGATCGTGCGGGCGTCGCTGGGGCGCGCCGGCGAACAGGAGCGGCTGCAGTTCGACGACGCGGTGCTGCTCGAGCGGGCCATGTCCGACCTGGGTGCCCTGCTCGGCGGCGAGCTGCCGCCGCCGGTGGCCTCGTGGGTGCAGCGCTGGGGCGGCGGCCTGCCGCAATACGCGCCGGGACATCTCGACCGCCTCGCCGCGGCCCGGGCCGCCCTGCCGCCGGGCCTCGCGCTCGCCGGAGCGGCCTTCGACGGCATCGGCATCCCGGTGTGCATCGCGAGCGGCGAGCGAGCCGCCGAAGACGTGAGCAAGGCATGGGAGGGCTGAGGAAATGAGCGAGCAGACCAACGCGGCGCGGCTCAACGAGCTGAACGCGACGATCCGGTACACGATGTGGTCGGTCTTCCGGGCGCAGGCGCCGCTGCCGGCGCTCCGCGACGAGCTGGCGGGCGAGGTCGACGGCCTCTTCGAGCAGCTCGCCGCCAAGGACGTGACGATCCGCGGCACCTACGACGTGTCCGGCCTGCGCGCCGACGCGGACGTCATGATCTGGTGGCACTCGGAGTCGTCCGACGCGCTCCAGGAGGCCTATTCGCTCTTCCGCCGCACCGGGCTCGGCCGGCACCTGGCGCCGGTCTGGTCGCAGATGGCCCTGCACCGGCCCGCCGAGTTCAACAAGAGCCACATCCCCGCCTTCCTGGCGGGCGAGGAGGCGCGGCCCTACCTCTGCGTCTACCCGTTCGTGCGGTCGTACGAGTGGTACCTGCTGCCCGACGACGAGCGCCGCAAGATGCTCGCCGAGCACGGCAAGATGGCGCGCGGCTACCCGGACGTGCGGGCCAACACGGTGGCGTCGTTCGCGCTCGGCGACTACGAGTGGATGCTGGCCTTCGAGGCCGACGAGCTCTACCGCATCGTCGACCTCATGCGTGACCTGCGGGCCTCCGAGGCGCGGCGGCACGTGCGCGAGGAGGTCCCGTTCTACACGGGCCGCCGCCGCTCGGTCAGCGAGATCGTGGCCGCCCTGCCCTAGGGCGCTTCGCGCCGCATGGGGACGTGCGGAATGCCGTCCTCGAGGAACTCCGGGCCGGTCTGCCGGTAGCCGAACTTGGCGTAGAAACCGCTGGCGTACGCCTGGGCGTGCAGGACGCTCGGGCGGTTGCCGATGACCGTGAGCGCCTCGGCCATCAGCCGGCCGGCCAGCCCGGCGCCGCGGGCGCTCTTGGCGGTGACCACGCGGCCGATGCGCTGGACGTCGCCGTCGTCCAGGATGCGCAGGTAGGCCCTGACCTCGCCGTCGTGGGACACCCACACATGCCGCGTGCCGGGCTCGGTGTCGCGGCCGTCGGGGTCGGCGTAGGCGCACTCCTGCTCGGCCACGAAGACGTCGGCGCGCAGCTTGAGGATGGCGTAGAGGGTCGTGGTGTCGAGGTCGCGGAAGGACGCGGTCCTGACTTCGTCGCGAGGCTCCGGATGCATGACTGCGAGCCTATGCGGCGCGGCGTCACCCGTATCGCGGCCGTCCGTTGTACGGATGGAAGCCCGAGGTGTGGAGGCCTTCATGATCAAGCGAAGCAAGCTCTTCGGCAACAAGACCCGGGTGACCTTCTGCCTGCCCGACAAGGCGGTCGACGGGCAGGTCAGCGTGGTCGGCACGTTCAACGGCTGGGAGCCGGGCCGGCACGAGCTCAAGCCGCGCCGCGACGGCACCCGCACGGTCAGCGTGACGGTCGGGCCCGGCCACTACCAGTTCCGCTACCTCGCCACCGGCGGCGTCTGGTTCGACGACGAGCTCGGCGGCGAATTGCGCGTGTAGCCCGTTTCGCGGTTTCGGCCCGGTACCTCCGGGGATTCGCTTGACTTGGCAAGCAGATCCTGAGGAGGAGACCATGGCCGGAACGCGGCTCGCCGTCATCTACTACTCGTCCACCGGCACCATCCACAAGATGGCCGAGCGCCTCGCCGCGGCGGGGGAGAAGGCCGGCGCGGAGGTGCGCCTGCGTCAGGTGCCCGAGCTGGCGCCCGCGGAGGCGATCGCCTCGAACGCGGCGTGGAGCCAGCACTTCGACCGGACGAAGGACGAGCCGAAGGCCACGGCGGACGACGTGGTCTGGGCCGACGCCGTCCTGTTCGGCTCGCCCACCCGGTACGGCAACGTGGCCAGCCAGCTCAAGCAGTTCATCGACACGCTCGGCCCGCAGTGGAGCCAGGGGCTGCTGGCCAACAAGGCGTACGCGGGCTTCACCGCCTCGATGACCGCGCACGGCGGGCAGGAGTCGACGCTGCTGGCGCTCTACAACACGATCTACCACTTCGGCGGCATCGTCGTGGCGCCCGGCTACACCGACCCGCTCAAGTTCGCCGACGGCAACCCGTACGGCGTCTCGCACGTCACCGGCGGAAGCAACGACGCGCCGCTGGAGGACGCGCAGCTGAACGCCCTCGATCACCTGGCGCAGCGGATCGTGTCGGTCGGCGGTCGGCTGAAAAGCGAATAAAAGTCGCGTTCGCCGCTAATCTGACACCATGACCACGTACGAGACCGTCGACCTGCACACCCGGGTCGCCCGGTACGAGGCCGCCCTGGAAGAGTTGCGGGCGGCGCACCAGGATGTCCGCGCCGTCCTGCAGGACCAGATCCTCTACGAGCGGTGGCAGCAGCTCGGCGCCGACCTCGGCTTCGTCGCCAACCAGTCGCCGCCGCCCGACCAGAGCCGGCCCCAGCGGGACCTGCAGGCGCTCAACGAGCACCTTCCGCAGATGTCGGACACCTGGGCCAGCTGACCACCCCAGCCACCGGGGTGAAACCCGGCCGCCGGCCGCGACCGGGACCCGCCGGGAGGCCGTACATCCGTGCGGTGCCTCCCGGCGGGTAGGTTGGCTGCCATGCCCGTCGACACCCAGTACGAGGACCTGCTGCGCCGGGTCCTGACCACCGGCACCCCGAAGAGCGACCGCACCGGCACCGGCACGGTGAGCCTGTTCGGCGAGCGCCTGCGCTACGACCTGTCGGCCGGCTTCCCGTTGATCACCACCAAGCGGGTGCACTTCAAGTCCGTCGCGGTCGAGCTGCTGTGGTTCCTCCGCGGCGAGAGCAACGTCTCCTGGCTGCGCGACAACGGCGTGACCATCTGGGACGAGTGGGCCGACGCCTCCGGTGAGCTCGGGCCGGTCTACGGCGTGCAGTGGCGCTCGTGGCCCACGCCCGACGGCGGCCACGTCGACCAGATCAGCGGCGTGCTCGACACGCTGCGCCGCGACCCCGACTCGCGCCGCATGATCGTCTCGGCGTGGAACGTGGGCGACCTGCCCGAGATGGCGCTGGCGCCGTGCCACGCGATGTTCCAGTTCTACGTCGCCGACGGCAAGCTCTCCTGCCAGCTCTACCAGCGCAGCGCCGACCTGTTCCTGGGCGTGCCGTTCAACATCGCGAGCTACGCGCTGCTCACCCGCATGGTGGCCGACCAGGTGGGGCTGGCGCCGGGCGACTTCATCTGGGTCGGCGGCGACTGCCACATCTACAGCAACCACGTCGAGCAGGTGCGCGAGCAGCTGTCCCGCGAGGCCTACTCCTTCCCCACGCTCGAGATCGCGCCGGCGCCGTCGCTCTTCGACTACAAGTACGAGGATTTCAAGGTCGTGGGCTACGAGCACCACCCCGCGCTCAAGGCGCCCGTCGCCGTATGACGGTCCACATGATCTGGGCCGAGGCGCACGGCCGCGTCGTCGGCGTGAAGGGCACCATCCCGTGGCGGCTGCCGGAGGATCAGCGCACCTTCCGGGAGCGCACCACCGGCGCCACCGTGGTGATGGGGCGCGCCACGTGGGACTCGCTGCCGGCCCGGTTTCGCCCGCTGCCGGGGCGCCACAACGTGGTGCTGACGCGTGACCCTGCGTGGTCGGCCGAGGGTGCCGAGGTGGTGCACTCGGTGAGTGATGTGGATCTCTCCGGCGACGTGTGGGTGATCGGCGGTCAGGCCGTGTACGAGGCTTTCCTCCCGGTGGCGGACCACATCCTGCGCACCCGGGTCGACCTGGCGGTGGACGGCGACACGTACGCCCCCGACTTGGGTGACGGATGGGTCGTCACGTCCAGCTCGGACTGGCAGACTTCGGAGAGCGGCCTGCGCTACGTGGTCGAGGAATTGGTTCGCAGCGGGCAAGCTGCCGACCTGGGCACGCGTCGGGGCGGTGCAGCGGCTAATCTTCCGGCCGACGCCGATCGTCTCGAGCCCTAGCAGGAAGAGGTCACTTCATGCTTTTGTCGCCGGTGACACTCTCCGTGGTCACGCCGATGTTCAACGAACGCGAGGCCGTCGACCACTTCGTCGCGCGCCTGCGGCCCGTCCTCGACGCCCTCGACGAGCCGTACGAGGTCGTCGCGGTCGACGACGGCAGCAGCGACGCGACCGTCTCGCGGCTCATGCAGCTGCGCGCCGACTGGCCGCAGCTGCGCGTGGTGGCCCTGCGCCGCAACGTCGGCCACCAGACCGCCCTGCGCGCCGGCCTGCGGGCCTCCCGGGGCGGGTACGTGGTGAGCATCGACGCCGACCTGCAGGACCCGCCCGAGGTGATCGGCGAGATGCTCGAGGCGGCCCGCCGCGAAAAGGTCGACGTGGTCTACGGCGTCCGCAGCGACCGCAGCACCGACACGGCGTTCAAGCGCCAGACCGCCGGGCTCTACTACCGGATGATGCGCCGGCTCGTCGGCCCATGGGTCTCCGACCAGGCCGGCGACTTCCGCCTGATGAGCCGCGCGGTCGTCGACGTGCTCAACGAGCTGCCCGAGCCGCGCCCGGTCTACCGCCTCATCGTGCCGTCGCTGGGCTTCGCCAGCGCCGAGGTGCCCTACGTGCGCGCCGAGCGTGTCGCGGGCGAGACGAAGTACCCGCTCTCCAAGATGATCAAGCTGACCATCGACAGCGTGACGAGCTTCTCCGCGGCCCCGCTGAAGGCGGCGACCTGGCTCGGCCTGTTCAGCTTCTTCGCCTGCGTCGTGCTGATCGCGGTCGCGCTGATCCGGTGGCTGGCCGGCGAGACGGTGCCCGGCTGGACGTCGCTCTACCTGGCGGTGCTGCTGCTGGGCGGCATCCAGCTGGTCTGTGTGGGCCTGCTCGGCGAGTACATCGGCCGCATCTACGCGGCCAGCCAGGGGCGGCCGGCGTTCCTGGTCGCCTTCGACACCGCGGCCCTCGACGTGGCGACGATCGCCCGGCCCGTCCCCGGCGGCCCGATCACCGACGACGTGGAGGCTGTCGAGCTGGCCACCCCGACCCCGACGAGCCACCAGCCGGCCTGACCTGCCACCAGCCGGCCTGACCTGCCGGTGGCCGGCCTGGCCTGCCGCCACTCCGCCGCCCGGCGCGGCATCACGCCGCGCCGCGAGCGGGCCGCTTTCTGGCCTTCTTCTGCGCCAGGGCGCTCTCGGCCTTCTGTGCCGGGGCGCTCTCGGCCTTCTGTGCCGGGGCGCTCTCGGCCTTCTGTGCCGGGGCGC